>CANNVE010000008.1 GCA_947525975.1 uncultured Muribaculaceae bacterium
GGTAAGGCACGTCGAAGGGGCGAGCGTAGAGCGTGGGCGAATATCCGTCGGCGCCGACGGAGTCGGGGGGCAGGAGGGTAGCCATTGTCTCGTTGGGGGCGGAGGTGAGGTTTGTGCCCGAGACATTGTCGGATATGGCTGAGTCCACGAGCAGCACTCCGGCAAATGGCAGGTAGCAGGCCTGGTAGCGGAATCGGCCCAACAGGTCGGCCAGTGTGGTGCCTGTGTTTCCGTTGTAGTACCTGTAGGCGAATGCTTTGCCTTCGGTGGGGGCGAATATGGGCGCGAGAGGGCTTTCCTCGTATTCGTGGCTGAAGATTTCACGGATTTCGCCGAAGATCTGGTTTGTTAGCGAATGGCCCGCCACTTTGTCGGCTACGAATTGCACAGCCGAGTAGAGATCCTTGTCAGGAATCAGGCAAGAGTAGGGGGAGAATATCCATGCGGCCAGGTAGTTGCCCGCGATGTCGGGGATAGTGCGCAGCACTATGATGAAAACGCCGGTTTCGGTGTATTTCATCATATAAAAGATGTTTTTGGCCGAAGCCTGGTAGTCGACCTGGCAAACGGCGCTGCGCAAGTCGCCCACGAGGGCTTTCACTTCCGGCTCGGCGTTTATGTCAACGACGTTGCGGAAGTCGCCTTTCGACATCGTTATGTATAGCTGGAGTTTCTTCATTTCAGTTATTTTGGTTAACGGTATTGCAAAATTACTCCATACCCGTGAAATTTACAAATGAAAACGGAAAATATTGCTGAAAAAAGTCAGCCCGCGGCCATCTCCGGTCGCGGGCTGATAGTGGAAGTATGTATCAAAAGCTGTTTTCTATTTCTTGATGTTGTCGATGCTCGCTTTCAGCAGTTTCTGCACAGTGGTGCTCTTGTAGCTCTTATGGCTGAGCTTATCGGTGAGTATGCTGACAGCCATTTCCCTCTCCCTGGCGGTCACCTTTGAGTCGCAATTTTCGCTTATGGTGTAAATGTCTTTGACCAAGGGCAATACCATGGCTGAAGATCCGCCTTCATTCTCAATGAATTCAAGTCCTGTGACTTTGCTCATAAACTGGTCAAACCATTTGCTTTTGTGGTTTTGTCTGTGGTTAGTGCGTATGGTGACGGAGTTGTTGTTAGAGTTGCTGTAAGAGTAGCTATTTGTATTTTGCCTATATTTAAGCGTGGTGGCGTATGTGACCACCAGGCGACCGCTGATGTTGCGCCCGTCTCTGTAGTAGCTCAGGCCGTAGGCGTATCGGTAGTTGTGGTCAGGCTTCTTCATGTCGATGAAAAGGGCGTAGGTGTAGTCCGAATTATGGCGGTTGACTATTTCAACGCTTGAATTCGGGCCGGACGCCACCGACACATCGCCTTTCTTGGCCTTTATGCCGCTGTAGTATCCGTAGGCCTTCTCCGAGTCTTGCTTGAAGGCCTTCTCGATTCCCTTTATCAGATCCTTCTTGTCGGCCGGAATGGTGAAGTTGTAGATGTCGGCCATCGACTCCATCTCGCCTGTCTGCGGGTCATTCTCCCTTTTGTGGCTTTCTGATATTTCCGCGTACTTGCTTTCGATCAGCTTGTCGAAAGCCTTTTTCACGTTGGTTTGCGCTATGGCCGATGCTGGCGCGATCAAGGCCAAGCAGAGCAGAGAAAAAAGAAAATGTCTCATGATTGTTTGTTTTTATTGGTTGATTGTTCATTGCGCGGTGATTGAGATTAGTTCGTCGGTCATGGTGAAGTCATCGCAGTATCCGTCTGATTCATAAAGATAGTCTACGTATGACTGCGTGATGTAGGTCTGCGCCATGGCCAAGGCCACTTCGTTTTCTATGCGGGCCTGCTCTATGATCATCCTTTCCCTCAAGTCGTCATCTCCGGTCTTTTTCAGGGTGGATTTCTTGTGGGTGGAGATTTTCGGAGCTTCGGGCAGCCTCGGCGGTGCCTGCGCTATCAGATCCGGGGCAACTTCCGGAGCCGAAGGCTCGGCAGGGATCAATTCGCTGTCGGCCTCCATCGAGATGGAGTCGACATAAGCGGTCAGCGGAGACTCAGATGCCGCATTGCCGGTGTCGGCGGCGCGCCAATATGAAACGGCGAGCGCCGCGAGCGCCAGGATTGCTGCGGCTGATGCCGCCCACCGCGCGAGCCTAAGCCGGGGGCGCCTGATAGTCTTGGCGGCGAATGTCTTCCATTCCTTGTCGCTGTCATAGTCTTTCAGCGCGGTGGCCGCCCTCACCTGCAACGCGGCATCATAGAGCAGGCGAAGCTCGTCGTCGGCGATGATTTCGTCGATATCGCGGTCGTCGAGGGCCGATGCGTCGGTGAGCATCTTCTCGGTCAGCAGTTCACGTTCTTGCTTTGTCATTTCTTTGATTTTTTGAAGTGCAGGCGCAGGGTTTTCAGCGCGCTTGTAATGTATTTGTTGATTGATGATGTCGAGAGGTTGAGGTTTGAGGCCGCAGTCCTGTAGTTGTTGCCTTTGTCGAAAATCTCATCCACCACTTGTCTTTCACGCTCCGAGAGCAGCAGGTCCATTGCTTCGTAGACATCCTCGATGCGGGAGTCCGGGTCAGGGTCAGCCGTGTCGGCCAGGATGGCGCATTGCCGGCGTATTCTCTGGCGGGCGTCCATCTGCTCAAGGCGGTTGAGGCATTTGTTTCTGACCGCCCGGTAGATGAATGCATCCGGATTGTCCACCGCTATGCGTGTCTCCCAGAGGCTGACGAAGACTTGCTGCACCATGTCGCGGGCCTCCTCCTCATTTCCGAGCATGGAGATCGTGAGGCCAAGGGCCCGCGGATGGCATCGCCTGTAGATGATTTCGTATTCGTCAGCAGTGAATGACATTGATTGGCGTATTGTTTATTATCTTGACAGGTGAGCCGATGAATTTATTACTCAAATTGCGCAAAAATATGCAAAGCCGCGAAAAATCTGTGATTTTTCGCGGCTTTGTGATGGATTGTTTGCCGGTGAGGCATCAGATCTTGTCAACTTCGAGGGGCTCGTTGATGATTTCGTGCCAGGGGAGGCCTTGCTTGGCCAGCTCGGCCAGGAATGGATCGGGATCAAACTCCTCTACATTGTGCACGCCGGGCATCTGCCACTTTCCGGTCAGGAACATCATGGCGCCTGTCATTGCCGGCACGCCGGTGGTGTAGCTCACGGCCTGCATTCCGGTCTCCTTGTACGCCTCTTCGTGAGAGCAGTTGTTGTAGATATAGTATGTGAGGGGCTTTCCGTCTTTGCCTGTGCCCGAAATGCGGCAGCCGATTGATGTCTCTCCGTGGTAGTTCGCTCCCAGGTCCTGCGGGTTGGGAAGCACTGCTTTGAGGAACTGAAGGGGCACGATCTTCTGACCGTTGTATTCGATCTCGTCGATGCGGGCCATGCCGATGTCCTGGATCACGCGCAGGTGCGTGAGGTATTCCTGGCCGAATGTCATCCAGAAGCGGGCGCGCTTGATGCTGGGATAGTTGAGCACGAGGCTCTCGAGCTCTTCGTGATAGAGCAAGTAGGAGTCGCGCGGACCGATGTTGGGGTATGTGAGCTCGGTGTGGATCTCGAGGGGGCCTGTGGTCACCCACTTGCCGTCCTGATAGTATCTGCCATTCTGGGTGATCTCGCGGATGTTGATTTCCGGATTGAAGTTGGTGGCGAATGCCTTTCCGTGATTTCCGGCGTTGCAGTCTACGATGTCAAGATACTCCATCTCCTTGAAATAGTGCTTGGCGGCGTAGGCGGTGAATACGCCCGATACGCCCGGGTCAAATCCGCATCCGAGGATGGCGGTCAGGCCAGCGTCCTCGAATCTCTTGCGGTAGGCCCATTGCCAAGAATACTCGAAGTGGGCCACGTCCTTGGGCTCGTAGTTGGCCGTGTCGAGGTAGTTCACGCCGCATTCCAGGCAGGCGTCCATGATGGTGAGGTCCTGATAGGGGAGAGCCACATTGATCACGAGCTCGGGCTTGTGTTTGCGGAAAAGCTCCACCAGCTCGGGCACGCTGTCGGCGTCGACTTGGTCAGTGGTGATGTTTGGGCTGCCGATGGCCTTTGCCACGGCGTCGCACTTAGCCTTGTTGCGCGAGGCGATCACGATTTCGCCAAACACGTCGGGATTCTGCGCGCACTTGTGCGCCACTACGGTGCCTACGCCTCCGCATCCGATGATGATTACCTTATGCATTTTTATTCGTTATTTAGATTTTTAGTTTTTTGTTTTAGGTGTCAGTTTTTTCTTGTCGAGCATGATGCCGGCGAATGTGATGATGCCCAGGGCTATGAGCAGCAGCGTCTGCGTGCCGAGCACAAGATTGGCGAAAGCGGCGGCGTCAGTCTGCCCCACGCCGTAGAGTCCGAGGCCGAAGATCACGGCCCACTGCCAAGGCCCGATGCCGCCATTGCTGGGCACCCCCATGGCTATGCTCGAGAACACCCAGGCCACCAGCGGGCATATCACTCCGTAGCGGCTTAAGGCGTCGGCCGTGAAGGGGAAGGCGTACATGGCCACATAAAACTGCAGGAAGTAGCAGCCCCAAAGGCTCACCGTGAGCAATAGCCACGCGCCTTTGCCTTTCATCGTGGCCAGCACGGCAAATCCGCGCCATAGCCCTTTGACAAAGCCCTGCAGCCTGCCTGCCGCAGAGGTGGGGGACGCTTTCATGCGCATGAACCACCATGCGGCACCCGCAGTTACCGCAATGGCTATCCACAGCCAAGGCGACGTCAGCAGGCCCATGAGCCTGGCGTATAGGTCTGCGTTCTGCGACAGATAGCTCATGAGCTGCCCCGATGCGAGGCCGAATGTGAGCAGAAGCAGCAGAGCCACGGTGACGGTGTCGGCGAGTCGGTCGCCGACCATAGAGCCGAACACTGTGGAGAACGCTGCCTGCTGGCGCTGCGCCACATAGCCTGTGCGCCACACCTCGCCAAGACGGGGGAACACAAGGTTGACGGCGTATGTGCCGAAGATGCTGTATATGAGCACATGCTTGGGGGCGCGGATGCCGAGGGCCTTGAGCTGGATATCCCAGCGGAAGGCCCTGATCACATGCGACACCACGCTGAGGGCCAAAGCGAGGGCTATCCAGCGGAAATCGCATTGCCGGCGTATGATGCGCATCATCTCGGCGAAGTCGATGTCGCGAAACATCAGCCAGCACAGCCCCACGGTCACCACAAGCGGCAGGCCGTACTTCATCAGCGCTCCTGTCAGCGTAGTTTTCTTCTTCCCGGCCTCCATCTCAACTTCAGATTATCAGGCCTGCGCAGCAGGTCATGATCAGCCCGGTGACCAGTGATATGGCCACCCACCATTCGGTAGTTTCAGATGCGCGGCGTGCGCCCTCTACATCGCCCGAGTAGAATTTAGACCTGACGCTCCAGCCATAGATTATGGCCACGATGCCGACAGGATTGCAGCAAATCACAGTCAGCAGTATCGACCATACAAGATAGTTGGGCGGGCAAGGCAAGGGCGCGCCGTCGGGGCCGACGGGCACTCTCCATGGCTGATAGCCGCCGTAGGCTTGCTGCGGCTGCTGATACGGCTGCCGGGGCGTCCATCCGGGCTGCATGGGCTGGCCGTAGGGCTGCTGCGGCTGCCAGGGCTGTTGCCGTGGCTGCTGGTATCCGCCCTGCGGCTGCTGCCATCCGTTTTGCCCGGGCTGGCGCATGCCTTCGTCGCGCGGGCCGTCGGGCTGGCCCGGGCATCGCTGCCCGTTGTCATCAGCGGCTTGGGCCGAGGCATTGTCTTCGGCTGTGGTATCCACCTGATCTTGAGGCTCATTGCCGCCGGCTTCAGGCGCGGGAGCCTGTGGCAAAAGCCTCCGGGCCACTTCAGGCGCCTGCCCGGCAGGCATCCAGTCAGGGAGGCCGTTGTACCACACGGGCGTGTCGGCGTCCATGCGGTCAAGCGGCAGATTGTCGATCATGAACGGGCCTTCCTGTATGCCGTTGATGTGTATCCAGACTTTCATCGGCTATCGCTTAGAAAAATTTGATTTCCTGGCCCAGGATGTCGCCGAGCAGATTGTTGGCGAGCCGGCTTGCCCCGATGCGGAAATATTCGTTGGTGAGCCATTCCTCGCCGAGTACCTCCTTGATGATGGTGTAGTATTTCACCGCGTCCTCGGTGGTCGAGACGCCTCCGGCTGCCTTGAAGCCCACCTTGTTGCCGGTCTGCTCGTAATACTCCTTGATGCACTGCGCCATCACGTATGCGGCCTCGAGCGAGGCTCCGGGATATTCCTTGCCGGTAGATGTCTTGAGGAAGTCGGCTCCTGAATAGAGCGACAGGATAGAGGCTGCCTTGATGTTCTCGGCGGTCTTCAGCGCTCCGCTCTCGATGATCACTTTCAGGCGCGCTTCGCGGCAGGCGGTCTTCTGCTCGGAGATTTCGTCGCAGACTTCTTCCCAGTCGCCGTCAAGATAATTGCCTACGTTGAATACTATGTCTATTTCGTCGGCTCCGCCATCAACGGCGAGGCTGGTCTCGGCTATCTTTGTCTCGATGAACGATTGCGCCGTGGGGAATGCTCCCGACACGCAGGCGATGTCCACCTTCGACACGTCGAGCACGGTGCGCACCACTTGCGCGAAGTTGGGGTATACGCATATGGCTGCCACGTTGGGGAGTTCGGGATATTCTTCGTCAAAGGCGTTGACCCTCTCCACGAAGTTTGAAACCGACTGGGGCGAATCGGTGGTCTTGAGAGTTGTCAGGTCGATGCAGTTGAAGCAGAGGCGGTATACGTCCTGATTCATGTTCTCCTGCAGATGCTCCGCGAGGATTTTCTCTACGGCGGCCTTCACGGCTGCGTCATCGTTGGTCACTTGGCTCTTGGCCACTGTTTCATGATACTTGTCTGACATGTCTTTATATATTTTGAATTTTCTATTTCTGATTGTAAGGAGCGCCTTATTTCCTGAATCTGTCTTTGTCGCGCTCGGTCTTCTTGAACAGATTGGCCTTGAAGGCTTTGGTCAGGTCAATTCCGGTCTGGTTGGCTATGGCCATCGTCACCCACAGCACATCGGCGAGTTCGTCGGCGAGGTCAAGCTTGTCGCTCTCTTTCGCTTTCTGGTCGCCGTAGAGCCGGGCCATGACCCGCGCTACCTCGCCGGTCTCCTCTGCGAGGATTGCCATGTTGGTCAGTGGCGAGAAGTACCGCACTCCGATGGTGTTGATCCATCGGTCAACGGCTTGCTGCGCTTCTTCCAGTGTTATTTCGTCATCATCGCGCTCCATGAGATTATAACAATTTCGGGGTCAGGTTTGTCATTTTTTCTCTTTCAGCACTCTCAATCCCTCGGCAAAGACAGGGTTGAGCGGATTGATGCTCTGCAGGAATGTGGCCTCCTCATAAAGGTCGTTGCCGATGTATCCTACCATGATGGCCTCGATCATGGGCCTTGATTTCTCCATCTGCTCCGGCACGATCTCGATGCTGTCGGCTTCGGCCTTGGCCAGGAGCCCTTCTGTCAGCTCGGGCGTAACCTTGAATTTACTGAAGAATTTTTCGGGAGTCTTGTATTGTTTGAGCAGTTTGTCGCGGTTCTGATCTACGTATTGCAGGCAATATTGCGATAGGGTGCCTTTGCTGAGCAGATTGCGGTAGAGAGGCGAATAATACGATGTGTCGACCGGCACAAAGCGGTCGGGCATGATGCCTCCTCCGCCGTAGACGGTGCGGCCCTCCTTGAGCGTCTTGAACACCTGGCTCTCGTCAAAGTGGATGCTGTCGGCGCACCAAAGTTCGCCGTTGTCATAGCGGTTGAGCAGGTCGAGCTGGTATTCCTCTCCGTGGCCTTTGTCGTAGTGCTTCTGTATGCAGCGCCCCACGGGTGTGTAATATCGGGCTATGGTCAGGCGCACCATAGATCCGTCGGGGAAGGGGAACGGCCTCTGCACCAAGCCTTTGCCAAATGTGCGGCGGCCAATGATGGTGGCGCGGTCGTTGTCCTGGAGCGCGCCGCTCAGGATTTCTGACGCTGAAGCCGAGAGCTGGTCTACGAGCACGGCTATCGGGCCCGAAAATAGGGGCTTGCCTTTCTCCACCGTGTAGTCGCGGTCGGGCACGGCACGGCCTCGCATCGACACCACCTTGTCGCCCTTCTGCAGGAATAGCGAAGCGATGTCCACAGCCGGAGCCAGGTATCCGCCGCCATTGCCCTGCAAGTCGATGATGAGCTTTTTCATGCCTTGCTTCTGCAGCTTTTTCACCGCATCAGCCACTTCTTCGGCCGATGACTCGGCAAAGCGCGTCAGTCGCAGGTATCCTATTTCAGGAGTGGCCATGTACACGGCATCGACGCTGTTGATGGGGATGTCGTCGCGTGTCACCAGGAAGTCTATCAGCTCGGGGTTGCCGCCGCGCATCACGCCCAGCCTGATTTTAGAGCCTTTGGGCCCGCGGAGTATCTTCTTTATGTCGTTGGCCGGGATTTTCTTTCCGGCTATGATCGAGTCGTCGGCGGTGATGATGCGGTCGCCGGGCAGTATGCCCACCTTTTCCGACGGGCCGCCGGTGACGGTCTGTATCACATATACGGTGTCAGTGGTGAAGTTGAATGAGACGCCGATGCCCGAGAATTTTCCTTCGAGAGGTTCGTTCAGTTCCTTGGTCTCTTCGGGTGAGGCGTATGATGAGTGAGGGTCGAGGGTTTTGAGCATGGCTATAATGGCCTCCTCGGTGATAGAGTCGGAATTTACGTCCTCCACATAGAAGTTTTCGATTATCTTCTGTGCGGTGGCCAGTTTCTGGGCATTGGTATAGAAGTCGTTTTCTATCGAGCCGTTGTTGTCCTTGGCCTGCGCCAGTAAAGCGAAAAGCAGCGCCAGGAGGGCCAAAGGCTTAAGCGTGGGGTTTTTCATAATGCTTATAAATTGTCGATGTATGTTTTTGTGGGTAGGTATTCTGACACGTCCTTGCCGAAGGCTTTCAGCTCTCTCACAAGCGACGATGACACAAACGATAGGGTGGGAGAGGTGAGGAGCACTACGGTCTCGAGTCCGAACGTGGCGTTGGCGTCGGCCATTGAGAGCTCATATTCGTAGTCTTTGACCGAGCGCACGCCGCGCAGCAGGAATCGGGCGCCTTCAGCCTTGGCGTAGTCAGCCGTGAGGCCGCTCCATGTGGCCACCTTCACCTTTGGCTGCGAGCCGTAGATGGCGGCTATGTGGGCGGCGCGCTCCGAAGCCCGGGCGGCGGCATCAGGCTTGTTGACATTGACCCCGAGCACGATGTCTACGCGGTCGAATATCTCAAGCGCCCGCCTCACGATGTGGGCATGCCCTATAGTGAAAGGGTCAAACGACCCGGCGAATACGGCTATCTTCATTTCTAACTGTTGCTAATCATGACACTTGCGAGTCATCGTCGACAATAAGGTTGTCGATGATGAAATTCTGCCTTTCCATAGTGTTCTTTCCCATGTAGAATTCGAGCAGAGCCATCACGTGGTCTTCCTTGCGGAGCGTAACCTGGTCGAGGCGCATGTCAGGGCCGATGAATTCGCGGAATTCCGAAGGCGAGATTTCGCCGAGGCCCTTGAATCGTGTGATCTCGGCGTCTTTCTCGCCGAAGCGTTCGATGGCGGCGACGCGCTCGGCGTCGTTGTAGCAGTAGTACACCTCCTCATTGGTCTTTTTGCGCTTGCTCTGCGCCTTTTTGCTCCTGACGCGGAAAAGGGGCGTCTGCAGCACGTAGACGTGGCCCATCTTGATCAGGTCGGGGAAGAATTGCAGGAAGAATGTGGTGAGCAGCATGCGTATGTGCATGCCGTCGACATCGGCGTCGGTGGCGATGATCACCTTGTTGTATCTCAGGCCTTCTATGCCGTCTTTGAGGTTGAGGGCCGCGCGCAGCAGGCTGAATTCCTCGTTGAGCACGAGCTCTTTCTCGCCGAGGCCGTAAGAGTTGAGAGGCTTGCCGCGGAGCGAGAATACGGCTTGGGTGCGCACGTCGCGTATCTTGGTGATCGATCCGGCTGCCGAGTCACCCTCGGTGATGAATATCGAGGAAGCCTCGCGCATGTCCTCGCCGCCTCGGGGGTCGTTGAGGTGCACGGTGCAGTCGAGCAGTTTCTTGTTGTGCAGGCTCACCTTCTTCTCGTTGGCGCGGGTCTGCTTGGCGAGGCCGGCTATGGCCTTGCGCGCTTTCTCGCTGTCCTGCACCTTTTTCAGGATTATGTCGGCCACGTCGAGGTTGCGGCGCATATAGTTGTCGAGTTCGTTTTTCACGAAGTCGCCGATAAATTTGTCGACCGACACTCCGTCGGCCTCCATCTCGGTCGAGGTGAATTTCACCTTTGTCTGCGATTCGAACACAGGGTCCTGCGCCCTTATGGCGATGGCCGCAACCATGCCCGAGCGCACATCCTGCGGCTCGAAGTTCTTGCCGTAGTAGTCCTTTATGGTCTGTGCCACATATTTCTTGAATGCGGCCAGGTGGGTGCCTCCCTGGGTGGTGTGCTGCCCGTTGACGAATGAGTAGAATTCCTCGCCGTATTGCTTCACGTGGGTGATGGCTATCTCTATGTCCTCGCCTTGGAGATGTATCACCGGGTACATTGGGTCTTTGTCGAGGTTTTCGGTCAGCAGGTCGAGCAGGCCATGGCGCGAGAGGTATTTTTTGCCGTTGTAGACCATGGTGAGGCCGATGTTGAGGAATGAATAGTTCTTCATCATCGTCACCACGAAGTCCTCGCGGTAGGCGTAATTACGGAAAATCGTGGGGTCGGGGGTGAAGCGCACCCAAGTGCCGTTGGGCTGGTCTGTGGCTTCGATGTCGGTTTCCGACACAAGTTCACCCTTGCGGAATGATGCGCTCTTGGTGAGGCCGTCGCGGCTTGATGTTATCTCGAATGACGTAGACAAAGCGTTGACGGCTTTCACGCCCACGCCGTTGAGGCCCACTGACTTCTGGAAAGCCTTTGAGTCAAACTTTCCTGAGGTGTTCATTGTCGACACGGCCTTGACGAGGCTGCCCAGCGGTATGCCGCGCCCGTAATCGCGCACAGAGACGCTGCCCTCGGCAGAGATCTCGACTATGATCTGCTTTCCGTGGCCCATGGCGTATTCGTCGATCGAGTTGTCGATCACTTCCTTCAGCAGGGTGTAGATGCCATTGTCGGCGCTTGATCCATCACCTACGGCTCCGATATACATGCCGGGGCGCTCGCGCAAGTGCTCGCGCCAGTTGAGGGTCTTTATGTCATTTTCGTCGTATCGAGGCTCTTCGTGTCCGGTGGGCTGTATGATCTGGTCTGTGTCTGCCATGTTGGTGATATGTCTGTTGAAGTTCCGCGCATTAAACTCGCAAATGCAAAATTACAATTATTTTCCCATTTTTCCATTCTTTTTTGGCGAAGAATGCTTAAACGTTTCATAATTTTACACAAAAAATCAGGTGGCGGATATACGATTGACGCCCATGCTTGCGTTAGTCAGCAGGAAAATCATCAATTGACATCCTTTTCGATCTATGACAGATAATTCACCACAATGCGCATTCATGGCAGGCGGCCTGCGGGCAGGCATCGACGCCCGCAAGGGCTGGATGGCCCTGAGCCCGCTTATTGTCTTCCTGCTGGTCTATCTTGGCGTTTCGCTCGCTATAGGTGATTTCTACAAAATGCCGATATCCGTGGCTTTCGTGGCCTCGGTGGTCTACGCCATTTGCGTCACCCCGGGCTTGAAGCTGCAGCAGAAGATTGACATTGTCAGCGCCGGCGCCGCTGATCGCAACATACTGCAGATGATATGGATATTTGTGTTGGCGGGGGCTTTCGCGGGAGGCGCGTCTGAAGTGGGATGCATCGATGCCGTGGTCAACGCCTCGCTTCGTCTGATGCCCGGCGACCTGATTCCGGCGGGTCTTTTCGTGGCCGCCTGCTTCATATCGATCTCGGTGGGCACTTCGGTGGGCACGGTAGTGGCCCTTGTGCCCGTCACAGCCGGCATTGCCGAGGCCGGAGACGCCAATCTGCCGTTTCTTGTGGCCATCGTCGTAGGCGGCGCGTTTTTTGGCGATAATCTGTCGTTTATCTCTGATACCACCATCGCGGCCACACGCACTCAGGGATGCCGCATGACCGATAAGTTCAGGGCCAACGCCCGCATTGTGATTCCGGCCGCCGCCGTGGTGCTTGCGTGCTATATTTGCTGCGGCTTCGGCGCCCGTGGCATCGACGCGGTGGGCGCCGACGTCGATTATGTCAGGATTCTTCCTTATCTGGTGGTTCTGGCCACGGCTCTCGCCGGCGTCAATGTGGCGCTGGTGCTCTTGCTTGGTGTCCTGGCCACCGGCCTGGTCGGAGTCCTGGGCGATGCGGGCGGAGCTATGGACTGGGCCATAGCCATGGGTGAAGGCATCTCCGGCATGGGCGGCCTCATCACCGTCACATTGCTTGCCGGTGGCCTTCTCGCCCTGATCAGGCATAACGGCGGCATAGACTTCATCCTGCAGGCCCTTACGCGCAGAGTCAGCAGCCGCATCGGAGCCCAATTTTCCATAGCCGCTCTGGTCAGCATGTCGAATATCTGCACAGCCAACAACACCATAGCCATAATCACCGTCGGCGATCTCGCAAAGGGCATCGCATCGCGATATGGCATCGATGGGAAGCGCAGCGCGAGCATTCTCGACACGTTTTCGTGCATAGTGCAGTCGTTTTTGCCTTATGGCGCCCAGTTGCTCATGGCCTCAAGCCTCGCCTCGGTGTCGCCGCTGGCCATCATAGGCTATCTCTATTATCCCATGGCTCTGACTCTGTGTGCCGTGATCGGCATCGTGATCACAGGCAGGGCGAAGCATCGCGGATAGGATTTAGTAGCAATCCACTGATTTTGAACCGGAAACAACAACGCATGCGTGCCGACTCAAGGCACGCATGCGTTGTTGTTTCCCCTGTTTTTTTACCTAAATAACAATACCTAAACCAAATGTCTTATTAATAATACGATTTCATTCCCAAATCATAATGACTAAAATATATCTTTTTTTGCCTTAAAATCTCATTTATCGGAGAACTCGTATGCCTTAATGTCCTTAATCCTTGCCGCTGCCTGTCAGTTGCGGTAGTCGGCGAAACGCTCCTGCAGGCGCTTGCGGGCTGCGAAGATGCGGCTCTTGACTGTGCCGATGGGGAGGCCGAGTTCCTCGGCGATTTCGGCGTATTTGTAGCCTGCCACGTGCATCGAGAAAGGCTTGCGGTATTCGTCGCTGAATGAGTTGATCGCGTCGGTTATCTCAGATGCAGAGATCGAATCTTCGGGCTGTGCCAGTCCTGAATCTTGGCTGAGATTGAGGTGGTAGAGATTGTCGGTGGTGTCTACGATCGTGGCCGTGCGGGCTATGCGGCGGTAGTTGTTGATGAAAATATTGCGCATGATCGTGAACACCCAGCCCTTGAAGTTAGTGTTGTCTGTATATTTGTCTTGATTGTCAATAGCCTTCAGAGTGGTGTCTTGAAGCAGGTCGTATGCGTCGTCGCGGTTTGAGGTGAGCATCATCGCGAAGTTGAGCATGTTGCTTTGCAGATTCATCAGGTTTGATTGGAAAGTTTCAGTTTTCATCGTTGTAGGATTTTTAATGTTTTTTGTTTAGTTGATTTGTTGTTTTTGTCTCTTGACATTGCAAAGATAAGGTCCTTTTTCCGGCTAAGTCAAATTTTTGAATCACAAAATGGCAACCAAATCCAAAACTTTTTCAAAAATCATGCAATAAACTGAAAATCAATGTTGTACAATTGTTACAAATACCGTATCAATTGATACAAACAGACGATTGCAACATTATTGTAACATTTGCCGGGCCTTTTCTTCTTTCTCTTCCGATGATGCGCGCTCCTCGCTTCCGGAGGTTTGTGCGGGCTTGTTCTCGGTGGGGGCTGCGGCGGTCTCGGATTGTGGCGTCTCCGCCCGCGGGCGCGTTTCGGCCACGTCGGCTTCAGCCTCCTGCCGGCGCTTGCCTTCCTTCACCGCCAGATGGCGCGCCGCTCCCAGCATGCCCCCTTCGACGATGCAGCCGAGAGCCACTACGGCCACGGCTATGCCCGTAGAGAGCATTATGGGCATCTCCTGCAGGCTGGCCTTGGTGAGCAATATGTAGGCCGCGATAGCCGTGAGCGCGATAGGGAACACGTAGAGCCACGCGGCGAGCCTGTAGGGCCGGCACCCGGCGGCAAGCACATAGAATTGCCATACGGCGAACATGGCCACGAGCAGCCCGAAGATGAACGACACGAGCGGCACAAACGATTCCTGGAACACGATCATGCAGATGCCAAGCACTATCGAGGCGGCGTTGGCCATGTATCCGAACATGCGGCCCATCTGCGATGCGCGGTTGCGGGATATGGCTATGGTGTTTGATATGCCGGCGATGATGAAAAGAATGCCGCCTGTCAGCACCACGCCTTCTGGAGTGATGTGATTGCGGGCGATGATCAGGGCAGCCGCTATGACTGCGGCCAGAATGCCCAGAAAAGTGAGTGTGCGTCCCTTCATAATAAAAATAGTTTGAGTTGATCCTTTTTGTTATCTATAAGTCTGTTGCGGGCGATGCAAGGCGCCGTCCGCTATATATCTAACAATTAATTCGGCGTTATGTCAATCACGGGCATGCAAAATAGTGTGCCGACGCCCGTTGTGGCGCGCTTCTGAGGAGCCGGTGTTCCTATTATATATTAAAGTTAAGTTTTTTCAAAAAATAGCCGTTCATTTTTGGTGTAATACCAAAAAATTCATAACTTTGTGCGAAATTTTGTGCCATGGCTCCGGCTAAAGGCCGGCGTCGCGGTGTCGTTTTGTACATTAACTGAAAATAAATCAATCAAAAAAATAACTCTTAAAACACGAAATGGCAACACTTCAGAAAATCAGAAACAAGTCTTGGCTTCTGTTCGTCATTATCACCCTTGCCCTTTTGGCCTTCATACTTGGAGACCTTCTTGACTCTCGCCGCTCGATCTTCTTCAGCGCGAGCGCCCGAGACATGGCCAAGGTTGGCTCTGTAAAGGTAGATTATGATAACTACCGTAAGACTTACGAGGATGTCCGCAGCCAGGGCCAGCAGTACAACGAGGCTGTCGTTGAGCAGCAGGTAGTGCAGCAGCTCCTGATGCAAGAGCTCCTCGAGGAGGAATATGACAAACTCGGCATCCAGGTCACTGACGAGGAAATCTCGGCCATCATGATGTCGCCCGCTTCCGCCTATATGATGCAGCCCCTGGCAGCCAACCTTGGCGTAAGCGACCCCCGCGCCATCTACGACATGGTGTGCAACCCCGCTAAGTACAACCTCCCCGCAGCCGCTCAGGAACAACTCACCCAAATATGGGCAAACCTCGAGAACCAGGCCGAAAGCGCCATAAAGACCCAGGCTTATCTGGGACTCGTTTCTGGTCTCTTCACCGCCAATGAGCTTGACGCCAAGTCACGCTACGCTGACAACAACGACCGCATGAACCTCCAGTACGCCGCTGTGTCAATCCCCGGCGGCAACCCCGAGGAGGCCGTATCTGACGCTGAGCTCAAGGCCATGTGGGAGGAGCATAAGGATAACTTCTCTACCTTCGGCCTCGCCGGCTCAAACGTAAAGGAGCCTGTGCGCGCCATCGAATACATCACAGTGGTGGTCAACCCATCGTCGGCTGACATCCAGGCTGCCCGCGAGATCGTAGGCCAGGCCTACCAAGACCTCAAGGCGCAAGAAGGCATTGCAGGCGTGGTTGATGCTCCCGGCTTCATCCGCAACGCTGTCTCGGCTCCCCGCGCCACTGTCCGCGCCCGCGCCGGCATCGCAGCCATGCCCGACTCGGCTCTCAAGCTCGACGGCACATACATGTCGCCCTTCAACAGCATGAGCAATACATTCACCATCGCCAAGGTCACCGGCATCAACGCCAAGGTCGACAGCGTGAAGGTATCTCTGTTCATAGCCAAGGACGCTGCCGAAAACGACTCTGTCATGGGCCTCATCAATGGCGGCACCACCTACGCCCAGCTCTCGCAGACTAATCCCGGCCAGGTAGTGGACGAATACCTCTATCTGCCTCAGTCTGACCGTCAGCCGAGCCAGAACGAGGCTGTGCTGATGCAGCTGCTCAACATCGATGACGTAAATTCGGGCCTGTACGCCAACCCCGTGGGCAAGGCCATCGCATACACCGACACCGTCAGCGGCCTTAACCTCCTCTACACCGTGCAGGAGCGCAACCAGCCCAAAGACTATGTGGAGATGCAGGTATTCACCTACAACGTAGATCCCTCGGCAGAGACACGCTCTGAACTCCGCAACGGCCTCGCAAGCTTTGTGGCCAGCAACAACAACGCTAAGGCATTTGTCGCAGCCGCGGATACTATGCCTCAGTTCGCCGCCCTTCGCGCTTTCGTGAGCGCTGGCACTCCCTACATCGGCTCGGGCTACAATTATTTTGACAACACCCGCAAGGTGGTGAAGTGGGCCATGGACGCCAAGACCGGCCAGGTTTCTCCCATCTTCGACGTGCGCACGCTCAAAAATCCCGGCATGCCCAATGTGGCCACACGCGACGTATATATGGTGGCTGCTCTCACCGATGTGCTTGATGGCAACTATGTGCCTTACAACTCCGATCTCACACGCGCCGACCTCGAATCGATGGTGCGCGCCGACAAGGCCGCAAAGGCGCTCGTCGACCAGTACGCAGGCAAGGCTAAGAGCGTGGCAGAATACGCCGAGCTCATGAATACAACCGTGTCTACCGACAGCGCTGCTGTATTCACAGCCACAATGCGCCAGGATCCCGTCATCGCCGGCCAGATAGCCGCCGCTGCCCCCAACACCCTCGTAGGCCCTGTGCAGGGCATCAACCAGGTAGTCGTATTCACGGTTAGCCCTGTCGAGGCTGAGGCACGTCCCTACAACTTCGGCGCTGACGCCATGGACTACCTTAACTCATTCGGTTTCCCCGTAAGCCGCCAGACTGGCACTATCGACCAGACCACTCTGCTCAACATGCTCATCGGAAACCGCGAATACAAGAACCAGACTCTCAACGTGGTTGGCGGTCAGGACGAAGAGTGACCCCTTCTCTTAAGTAAGATAGACGAGGGCCGTCCGACGCATTAGCCGGGCGGCCCTTTGTCAATCATTTTTCCCATCTGAATGCACTAACGCTAACATTGCCGTGTCGGTAGAGATTTATGTCATATTGGCCGTTGTGGCCGCCGCTATTCTGGCTCTTGCGTCGAGGCCATCCTCCGCAGGCAGTGCCGAGCAGATATTGCTTGCTTGCGCCCTGGAGGACGACGCTTCGGGATTGCCCCCGGCTGTGCGCATGGAGTGCCTTGACAATGGCCGCATCATGCTCACGCGCACAGGCGTCTCCGATCTCTGCGGAGACGGAGCCGTATCGCTCGCCGTTGAGATAAAGGGCCTTGACATCCGCATCGAGGAGCGTCTGACTCCCGGCAGGGGGCTACGCGCGCCGTCTCTGACCGCCTCATGCGTGTTTCCGTTCATCAGGCTCGACCGCTACCATGTGGCATACAACAGTGCCTCTACAGGTCTTTTCGTCGCATTCACTTTCCCGGCCAAGCCGGGCGCCGCGGTAGAGCGCCCCCTGCAGCTTTGACGCTTTTTGTGTAGAGGCCGGCATCCAATGCGTACGGTAAAATTGGTTTTTTCCACATTTTTTGAGGGTAAAACTCACATTAATTCACTATTTTTTAGTAATTTCGCGAAATAATTGGCCGCAGCCTTCCGGCCATGGCCGGGCAAACATGCGTAAGCTCATGCCCGATAACTGATTATCAACTTAATATTGTCTAATTTCAATAAAAATAAATCATATAGGATGAATGTGGCTATTGTCGGCGCTAGTGGTGCCGTAGGGCAGGAATTCCTGCGTGTGCTTGAGGAAGGCAACTTCCCGGTTGACAAGCTTCGTCTTTTCGGTTCGAGCCGCAGTGCCGGACGCTCTGTCGAGTGGTGCGGCATGACATATGTCATTGAAGAGCTCACTCCTGACCCCGACTTGTTTGAGGGCGTGGATGTGGCTTTCGTGTCGGCCGGAGCCGGTGTTTCGAAGCAGTACGCTGACATCATCACGCGCCACGGCGCTCTTATGATCGACAATTCAAGCGCTTTCCGCATGGATGATGACGTGCCACTGGTGGTGCCGGAGGTCAACGGCGAAGACGCGTTCAATACACCGCGCCGCATAATTGCCAACCCCAACTGCACCACCATACAGATGGTGGTGGCTCTGAAGGCCATCAATGACATCAGCCCCATTCGCAGGGTGCACGTGGCCACATACCAGGCAGCCAGCGGCGCCGGAGCCACGGCCATGTTTGAGCTGCAGGAGCAGCACAGGCAGATAGCCGCCGGCGAGGAGGCGAAGGTGGAGAAATTTGTCGACCAGCTGGCCTACAACGTGATTCCCCACATCGACACATTTCAGGATAACGGCTACACACGCGAGGAGATGAAGATGCACTTCGAGACAAAGAAGATAATGCATGCGCCGAATCTCGAGGTCAGCGCCACATGCGTGCGCGTGCCTGTGCTGCGAGCTCACAGCGAGGCCATCTGGGTCGAGACTGAGGATGAGATCTCTGTGGAGATGGCCCGCAAGGCATTTGCCGAGGGCGAAGGCCTTGTGCTCGAAGACCGCATAGAGCCGCTCGGATACCCTATGCCATTGCGATGCGCGGGTCTCGACCCGGTGTATGTGGGCAGGGTGCGCAAAGATCTCGCCAATCCCAAAGGCCTTGCGTTCTGGACCGTTTCTGACCAGATCAAGAAGGGGGCAGCCCTCAACGCGGTGCAGATAGCCCGATACGTATTCAAAGTCTGACAGGGTGGGGATGCCCGCACCTTTGCATATATCCGTTAAGCCCACATAACCGACAGAGATGATTGCATTAGCGATGGTGACACAGCCGGTGGCGATATTTCTTATCGTCCTCATCATCATTCTGTCCGCTCCATTGCTGCTCAATCGCCTGCGCATTCCCCACATCATCGGCATGATCGTGGCCGGAGTGGCTGTCGGTCCCTATGGCTTCAAGATTCTCGCCAACGATTCATCGTTCGCCATATTCGGGCAGGTCGGCCTGCTTTACCTCATGTTCCTGGCCGGCCTTGAGATCGATATGTTCCATCTCAAGCTCAATCTTAGGCGTGGGCTTCTATTCGGTTTTCTCACACTCTTCGTGCCTTTGCTGCTTGGCGTGGCCTCAAGCCACTACCTGCTGCATCTCGACATGCTCACGTCGCTGCTTCTGGGCACGATGTATGCCTCTCACACGCTCATCGCCTATCCGGTGGCCACGCGATTCGGCATCACGCGCTCGCCGGCTGTGCTGATAGCCATCGTAGGCACCATCATCGCCGTCATAGGTGCCCTTCTGGCTCTTGCCGCCACGGTGAGCGTAAAGCGTGAGGGGGCGCTTGACCTGATGGCTTTCATCAGGCTTTTGGGGTCGCTCGCGGGATATTGCCTGCTGATACTCTACTCATATCCGCGCATCACGCGCTTTTTCTTCAAGCTTGTCAGCGACAAGGTGAATCAGTATGTCTTCGTCCTTGCCCTCGTGTTTCTCGCTGCCTGGGGGGCGCAGGCCATACATCTCGAGCCGGTGCTCGGCGCCTTTCTCGCCGGTCTTGTGCTCAACCGGTACGTGCCCGCAGGCTCGTCGCTGATGTCGAGCATCGAGTTTGTAGGCAACGCGCTCTTCATACCGTATTTCCTGATCAGCGTGGGCATGATGATCAATCTGCGGGTCATCTTCAATGTATCCACCCTGTCGGTGGCGGGCGTCATGCTGGCGGTGGCTTTGGCCAGCAAGTGGATTCCGGCATTCATAGTGCAGAAGATAAATGGCTTCTCATCGGCAAGCCGCGGAGTGATGTTCGGCCTCACAACGGCCCACACCGCTGTGGCTCTCGCCGTGGTCACTTTGGGCATGGATATGGGCATGATGGACGACCGCGTCTTCAACAGCACCATGGTGGTGATTCTCGTATCTTGCGCCTTGGCCCCGATTTTTACATCGAGCTCGGCCGCTGTGCTGAAAGTGGAGATGGTGGAGAGCGAAGACGGCTCGGGCGATAATCTTTCGCGCCGCATACGGCGTCACAATATCCTTGTCTCGCTCGGCAATCCCATCATTGCGCAGCAGCTTGTGGACCTTGCCGCTCTGCTGCGGTCGTCGCAAGGAAAATATTCGATCTACGGGCTGCACGTGCGCACCGACAACAGCAACTCGGCCAAGGCTGTCTCCAGGGCCACGATCGAGGAGGCCCGCAAAGCCGCAGCGGCAGCCGACATGGTCATTTCGCCGATCGAGCGTTTTGACCTCAATGTGGTCACGGGCCTGATCAACACCATCAACGAGCGTGATGTCACCGAGATAATCCTCGGCATGCACAGGCGCAGCACGGTGGTTGACTCATTCTTCGGCACGAACACCAACCAGCTGCTGAGGGCCACCAACAAGATGGTGATCATCACGCGCACGTTCATCCCCGCCAACGCATTCACGCGCATAGTGGTGTGGGCGCCTAAAAACGCCCAGTACGAGACCGGCTTCACCCAATGGGTGCGCACCATGGCCACCCTCACGCGCCAGGTGGGATGCCGCATCATATTCTGCTGCCCCGACGATGCGCAGCCGCTCATCCGCGGCATACTCTATCATGATAATTTTGGCGTGCGCTGTGAGTTCCGCACCATTGAGTCGTGGGATGACTTCATCCTGATGAGCAACCGGGTGCTCGACGACGACCTTTTCGTAGTGATAGGCTCCCGAGTCAATTCGGTCTCATACAGCGACGCTATGCTCGAGATGCCTCAATTCCTGCAGAAATACTTCTCGCGAAATAATCTTCTGGTCATCTATCCCGAGCAATTCGGAGAGGCCGACCATGACGTCATGTCGTTTGCCGACCCGATGGCAGTGGACATCGGCGGCGCGCCCTCCCCATTGTGGCTCCATGTCAAGGGAGCGTGGAAGTCGGCCATAGCGTTTAAGAAGCGCGTGCTGCACCGCAAGCGCCGAAACAGATTTGAGTGATGGAGCTGACGATTGTCATACCTGTTAGGAACCGCGCTTCGATCGTGGGCCGCACGCTGCGCAGCGTAGAGAGCCAGACCTTCAGGCCGCTTACGGTGGTGCTGGTCGACAATGGCTCTTCCGACGGCACACTCGGCGTGCTTGAGAGGTGGGCTGAATCGGTGCAGGCTCCGGATTTCAGCGTGAAGGTGATCAGTGAGCCGGAACCCGGAGCAGCGCGCGCCCGCAACGCCGGCCTTAAGGCCGTGGAGACGGATTGGACCATGTTTTTCGACTCTGACGACATCATGCTTCCCGATCATGTAGAGCGAGCCATGAAATGCGCACTCAAGCATCCCGAGGCCGGCATCATCGGCTGGGACGTGAATGTGGAGTTGCGAGGCGGAGTGTCGAAAACTTGCCCATTTTTCAGTGCCGACATGATCTACAACAATGTCTTGCACGGAGGCTTCGCCACCCTGCGCTATATGGCCCGCACAGAGATATTCCGCCGGGCCGGAGGCTGGAACACAGAGGTGAGAGTGTGGGACGACATCGAGCTCGGTGTGCGGCTCCTCACCCTATCCCCGCTCCCGGTGATATACCGTGTCAACGGACGCCCTACTGTGCGAGTATATTTCACTGCAGACTCCATCACAGGCGAGTCTTGGGCAGGCAAGGCCGATGATCTGCTCCGCGACATAGACTTGATCGAGGGGCTGTTGCCCACCGGCATGGAGTGGGTGGCCAATCTTAAGCGCGGCCAACTGGCGAGGGTGTGCCGCAAAGAGGGGCGCCCCGACATGGCCGCGAAAGCGCTGGCGCGCATCTCCGGCACGGCCTGGCGGAAGGCCGTGTGCCGCCTTTCAGCCCGTGTCCCCTCTGACCTCCTCAGGCCTCTGCTGTGACCTCAATATCGCCACTGGCATGGAGAGTGTAGCGTTGCCGACAAGCCTATTTATTGTGGCAAAAATCGGAAAAATCGGCGCTGAGGCCGTTTTTTTCGAGAATAATTAGTAATTTTGTGTGACGTTAGCGTTGATTGGGCTGCGTCTCAATAGTATCACGTTTTTTTTTCAATTAGAAGAAGAGTTATGCCTGAAGTACGCGCGAAGAAGGCCCTTGGCCAGCATTTCCTTACGGATCAGCATGTGGCAGAACGCATTGCATCCACCCTTGACGATTACAAAGGCATGCCGGTGCTTGAGATAGGCCCCGGAATGGGCATCCTCACCCGATGGCTTCTCGACAAGGGCCATGATCTGAAGGTGGTGGAAATCGACACCGAGAGCGTGGACTATCTGGCCCGCAATTTCCCTCAGCTTGATGGCCGGGTCATAGAGGCCGACTTCCTGAGGCTTGACCTGCAGACTGTGTTTGGCGATGGGAAATTCTGCGTCATAGGCAATTACCCCTACAATATATCGTCTCAGATCTTCTTTAAGGTGCTCGATTATAAGGACCGGGTGCCATGCTGCAGCGGCATGCTGCAGCGCGAAGTGGCCGAGCGTCTGGCCGCAGGCCCGGGCACCAAGGCGCGTGGCATCCTCAGCGTGCTGCTGCAGGCATGGTACGATGTGGAGTATCTCTTCACTGTCAGTGAAAATGTGTTCAATCCGCCCCCAAAGGTTAAGTCGGGCGTGATAAGGCTTGTGCGCAACAATGTGACGGAGCTGCCTTGCGACGCAGCGCTGTTCCGCACGGTGGTGAAGGCTACGTTCGGCCAGCGCAGGAAGACGCTGCGCAATTCGGTGCGCCCGCTGTTGCCTCCCGGTGCGTCGCTGCCCGACATTGAGCTGCTGAAGCTGCGTCCGGAGCAACTCACGCAAGACCAATTCTACGAATTGACTAACCTTATCTCATCATTGCGATCATGAAGGAGAATTACGAAGATTATCTGCAGCATCTGCGCGATGTGATCAGCCGGAATGACGAAGAGGCTGCGCGCAAGGAGGTGGCCGAGCTCCACCCCGCCGACATCGCCGAGCTATACCAGGATCTCAACATAGAGGAAGCCGAATATCTCTATAGGCTTCTCGACGAGGAGAAGGCCGCCGATGTGCTGATGGAGCTTGACGAGGATGACCGTCTCAAGCTCATCGAGCACATGCCGGCAGAGGAGATCGCGAAGCAGATCGACCACCTCGACACCGACGACGCTGTCGACCTCATACAGCAGCTCGACGCCGAGGAGCGCGACGAGGTGCTGTCGCAGATCGAAGACGTGGAGCAGGCCGGCGATATCATCGATCTTCTGAAATATGACGAAGACACTGCCGGCGGTCTCATGGGCACGGAAATGATCGTGGTCAATGAGAACTGGTCGATGCCTGAGTGTATCAAGCAGATGCGCCTGCAGGCTGAGGACATGGACGAGATCTACAACGTCTACGTAGTCGATGATGACAATAAGCTAAAGGGAGTGCTGCCGCTTAAGGAGCTCATCACCCACCCGTCAGTGTCAAAGATAAAGCATGTGATGGAGGCTGACCCGGTGAGCGTGAAGGCGGACACCCCGGTCGATGACGTGGCTCTCGACTTTGAGAAATATGACCTTGTGTCGATGCCCGTGGTCGACAGCATAGGCCGCCTTCTGGGCCGCATCACGGTCGACGACATCATGGACCAGGTGCGCGAATCGAGCGAGCGAGACTTCCAGCTGGCTTCCGGTATCTCGAGCGATGTCGACGCCGACGACACCGTGCTGGCGCAGACCAAGGCCCGCATCCCATGGCTGCTGATAGGCGTGGCGTCAGGCATTCTCGCATCTTTGATATTGTCGGGCTTTGAGGCCGAGCTGCAGGCTGTGACCGTATTGGCCCTATTCATCCCGATCATCGGAGGCACGGGCGGCAATATCGGCGTGCAGGCTTCGGCCATTGTGGTGCAGAGCCTTGCCAACGGCACGATCGACGCAAAAGACACCCTCAAGCAGCTCTCCAAGGAGTTCCTCATAGGGCTTGTCAATTCGTCGATAATAGCGTTGGTGATGTTTGTCTACAACCTAATATTCATACCCGATGACTTCGCTGTCACTATTTCGGTGAGCGTCAGTCTGTTTCTGGTGTCTATGTTCGCCACTGTGCTCGGCACTCTCGTGCCGTTGACGCTTGAGAAGCTTAAGATCAATCCCGCGCTTGCCACAGGCCCGTTCATACAGATATCAAACGATATCTTCGGCATCATAATCTATGTGTGGATCTCGCGCCTCTTCCTTGGCTGGATGCAGTGACGGCTTTCTCTTAATAGTCGAAAACGAAGGTGGCGAGCAGCGGATAGTGGTCGCTCGCGTCGATGCCGCACCGCTTTATTTTCCATGGGCGCATATTCCCACGGTAGAGTATGTGGTCGATGCGGAAAAATAGATAGTTGGCGTTGTAGGTTATGGCCGGGCCGAAGCCGACTTCGGGATAGACCTGGCGCAATTTGCCCGTCTGCTCAAGTGAGTGGAGGCCATAGCATCCTACCGGGTCGTTGAAATCTCCGCACACTATGGCGTTGGCTCCGCCGTATTTGGCCAGGTATTTCTCGAGATAGAGTATCTGCCCCTCGCGGTCCACCGCCGCGCTCTTGATTTTTGGCAATATGTCGGCGCGCACCTCGTGCAGTTCCTTGCGGCCCACGCTGTCGAGCCTAACGAGGTCACGGTACCTGTCTTTGTCGGCGTCGGTGAGCGAGAAAGAGCGCAGATGCACCGAGAACACATTCAGCACCCTGTCGTCGATGTGGAGCCTCCACGCGGCCATGTCGCCGCTCGGGAAAGAATCACGCGGAAAATTGATGTTGACAGGCTTTGCCTCGTATTTTGAGAAGAGGGCGAAGTCAGAGCCTTGGGTCAGCACGTAGGGGTATATGATGTGGAGCGAGTCGATCTGGCGCTGTGAAATGGCGTTTCCGCCCGTGGGGGCGAGGTATTCGGCCTCCTGTATGCACACGATGTCAGGCTGCATGCGCAGTATGTAGTCGAGCTGGCGGTTTTCGGCGGCGCCCTTTTTGCGATAGTCCCAGAAGTGGTATGCGTTGTAGGTCATAAGAATGAACGACCGCTCCCTTTCGCTGTCGCTCATGCGCAGATTCGGCAGATTGAGCGGGCAGAAATCATGTATCGGTCCCAGGCAAAGAAGCATAGTGGCGCCTGCGATCCATGCCGTGCGCCTCCACCACAGCAGGTCGGCAACGAAGATGATGACGCATGCGGCGAACCACCAGCCGAAAGTCATTGCCACGGCCGATGACATGGGCCATGACGATGGCGGTATTTTGTGGGCGTAGCCCGAAGCCAGCAATCCGGCGCATACGGCTGCGTTTATGATCAGCACTATGCCGTTGACCACTAAGCGCAGGGCTCGCACCCACGCTCTCTCGGGGGCGCTTTTCTTTTGGGGTGTGGCGTCTATGTCGATCTCTTTGAAGGGTTTCATTTAAGGCGTTGTGACAGTTCGAAAAGTTGCTGGCGCTCGCTTGCCGACAGTGATGCGTAGCCAGAGCGGCTCACCTTGGCGAGGAGTTCGTCAAGCTTATCCTCGGCTTCGGCCTTCGAGAGCGAGGTGTCAAAGCCGGGCTTCGCCCTCGGGGCTGACCGGCGCGGCTGCGACAGACTGATGCCGCCCCTCTTTTCAATCAGGCCGTAGACGTATCCGGCGCAAAGGCCGGCAGCGTGAGATACGCTCATATAGATGTCTGGGGCGATGATGACAAACAGCACTATCGCCGCCAGTGCCACCCAAAGCACCTTTACGCGACCGAACAGCAGGAGATTGACATGAAGATCAGGCGTCAGCGCCATGCAGGCTCCAACCACGCCTATCACAGCGCATGATGCCCCGATCATGGGCGCGCCATTGGGCGATATTATATTGGCTATGACGAACGCTGCCGCGCCTGAAAGCCCGGAGATGACATAGGCCGCAAGCAGCTTGGCCCTGTCGAGCCTCATTTCGAGCAGAGTACCGAACAGCAGAAGCCAGAGCATATTGACAAGCAGGTGCATGAAATCATAGTGCGACACCATGTAGGTGCCCACGGTCCAGATGCGTGCCGGGAGCATGAATATCGACGATGGCACCCCGAAGATGCCTATCCACCAATTGTCATGGCTCGGCGGGATAAAGGCCAGGCCGGCCGCGATCACCAGCCACACGCAGAAGTTAACAGTGATGAGACGGCGTGGCATCGAGCTCCACAGCCATGTATTCCAATATTCGCGCAATTTGTATGTGATAGTTTGTTGTGATACTGAAACGTGGTTAATAGCGGCGGCTCTGGTGCTTCCAGTAGAGTATGATGAGGAAGCCGAAGAGCATGCCTCCGAGGTGGCAGAAATGCGCCACGCCCGCCGATGCGCCTGTCACGCCGAAGAGGAGCTCGAGGGCGCCGTAGCCGATCACCATCCATTTTGCCTTTATCGGCATCGGGGGTATCAGCAGCATGAGCTCGCGGTTGGGCCAAAGCATGCCGTAGGCGAGCAGGATGCCATAGATCGCGCCTGATGCGCCGATGGTGGCGCCGTTGACGAGCATGTTGATTTCGCCGAGCGCCGGGTCGGCGAATGTGCGCCCGCTTTTGAGCAGGATGGCTCCTTGCTCTATGATCTCGCGCATCTCATAGGCTGAGAACATCGAACTGTACTTCTGTAGCATGATGGCGTATACGCCTTCTTGCACCAGGGCCGCCCCGATGCCTACTGATATGTAGTAGAATAGGAATCTCTTCGAGCCGAATGCCCACTCGATCGAGGGGCCGAACATGTATAGGGCAAACATGTTGAAGAGCAGGTGAGGGAAGCCGCCGTGCAGGAACATGTAGGTGATGAGCTGGGCCGGATTGAAATACGGCGACGTGAAATAGTGCAGCGCGCAATACTGGTTTATGACGTTGTCGCGCCCTACAATGGCCATGAAAACGAAAATCAAGACGTTGATCATCAGCAGGTTTTTGGTGACCGGCGGTATTGATCTGAAATATTGTGAGTTGAGCATGCTTATGGGGCTTTGTGTTGACGTAAAGTGCGATTTACCTGTCTTTTCAGACTGCAAAATTACGAAAAAAATCAAAGCAATCGCATCTTTTGGCATTTTATGGCTAAATGATGGTTGGAAATCAGTTTTTTTTCATAATTTTGCGGATACTAACTATCTTGTCGCTTAGAATCAAACAAAACGTTTAGATAAATGAAAAAGAATTGCTTCAGTGCCCTGTACGCCGCCATCTGCGTAGGGCTTGCCTTCGTCGTTGCCGCCTGCGGCTCCAAGGAAGGGTCATACGAGGAGTTGTCATCGATCGGTTCGGCCGATGACATAGTCGTGGTATCGGGCCATGCGTCTGAAATCATACGCAATGCCGCCTGTGTGGCCGGCGACCAGGGCATCACGCTTTCCCCCGCCCTTGAGAAGCTCATCGACAAGGGCGCCTCTCCGAGGGAGAAGGACCAGATAGCCCGCGCCCTTAAGGTGCGCGGCGTCGACTTTGACAATTGCTTCCTTAAGCTGACTGATGCCCGCGATCTCGTATTCGCTTTCGGCCTGACCGACGCCGATGCTTTCCGCGCGTGGATGGTCGATGACATGGGCAATGACGAGCCCGAGCCCGAAGAGGGATATGACGTATACGACCTTGACTCTCACACAAAGATATTCGCCAATGGCGCATCAGCCTATGTCGTGTACCGCAACACAGGCGAATGCTCACTGTCATTCTTCAATCAGCTTCGCGAGAGCGCGAATGCCGCCCCCCTGCAGTCATGGCAGGCCGAGACCCTGGCGCAGGGCAAGACTTGCGTCATGCTCGTCAGCGCCCGCAAATTCATCGAGGCGATAGGCGAGGAGAATTTCACCATGGCCGGCAATCAATACTACGACATCGAGGCTATCAAGAAGGGATATGCCGAGATCACCGCTGACCTCAAGGGCATGAAATTCAATATCGCCGCCCGATTCCACGGAGCCGACGGCGAGGTGATCAAGGCTAAGGCAGGAGTCAAGCCTATCAACCTCTCCATATTTAAATACATCAACAAGGAAGACAACATGGCTCTGGCCCTAAACCTTCCGGGCAACCTCGACTGGAGAGAGGTGCTGGCGCAGATCGAAGCGCAGTCAGGAGGCCAGCTGTCGCTTGGCTCCAACAAGGCGGTTGTAGACAAAATCGTCGAGGTGCTCGGCAATGTCGATGGCACTGTGTTTGTCTCCGCCCATCCCAAGAATCTCATGCTCATGGCCTCCGGCCCGCAATATTGGGACGGCACCATAGGCGTGGAGATGAAAAAAGGCGCCGCCGCCGGATATATCAAGGAAATCAGCGCTTTGGCCTCCGCCTATGGCATGACTCCGTCGTCGCGCGAAGGCTCCACAGTGATATCTCTTGCTCCATTCACGTTCTATCTCAAGGACATCGACGGCATGTTTGTGCTATCTACCCAGCCCATCACCGCAGACGGAGGCTCTATCCTCAGGCAGAACTATTTCAAGGGGCAGGCTGCCGCTTTCGAGGCCACACTGGCCGACGGCACTCAGCTGCCGGGCGTAGCCAAGCTTCCTTTCCAGCCGATCTTGGCTCTTGCGTCTGACGGCGAGACCCTGTCATTTGACGTGGAGCTGGTGGGCGAAGGCCAATATCTGCTCGACACCCTGTTTGGATACATCGCCGAGGCATTCAATTGATGCCGGGCGCGCAATATGTGCAACCCGATTTCATAGAAATTGACCAGAATAGCATTGCTTTTGTCAGCCTTCGGGCTGATGCTCTCAATGGCCGGATGCCGCCCGAAGGCGGATCCGCTTCATGAAAGGGAACTGCTGGAGACTGTGCCGGCTCAGGCGAGCGTAATCGTTTGTCTCGACCTTGACGCCCTGCTCAAGTCGGCGGCCTGCCGCAGCCATGACGGCAGCATCTCTCTCACCAAAGACATTAAGCGGCTCATCGAATACACCGACTCGGCGTCGCTGCCCATGATTGAGGCGGTGGCGTCGAGCGGCAATTTCGCCGATCTCAGGCAGGTGATCATCGTAGGCGACACGATGGGCGTGATAGTCACTGCTCCGCTTCGCCCCGAGCTGCGCAAACTGCCCGAGAAAGACCTTGACGTCAGGAGCGCTCCGACATACCTGAGCGGGCTGGTTGGCGACATAGAGGTGGTCAGCCAGCCCGGCGGAGTGTGCATGGCACGCTCCTCAGCCCAGGTCTGGTGGGTGAAGGATTGCGCCATGCCCCTTGGCCACGTGGTGGACTATGTGGTGGGCGAGGCCGACCGCGACCCGGTGTCGGCCCATGCCGAGATGTCATCGTTTCTGCAGCGCTCTGCCCAGGCCAAAGCGATATTGAAGTGCGATGTGCCGCGCAATCCGCTCGGAGATCCGTTCGACGCCGTGTACGCCGAGCTTCGCCTGGCCGACCGAAGCCTCAACATGGCATTCTGGGGGCTGCGCGATGGTGAAAAGGTGGCCCCCCTTGCCGCGCTGCCGGCCATAGACCCGGTGGCGCTCTCCGAGATGCCCCCGGGCATGATCGCATACGCGGCGGTTGGCGTAAACGATATCCTGCCGCGTGCCATAAAGCAGATGAGCGGATCATGGCCGCTGGCCACCCGCATCGGCGTGGGGGCGGTGACCGACGTGATGCACACCGATGGCGGCACAATGGCCATAGGAGTGGCTCCCGGCGGAAGCGCCGAGTCGATCAGGCGCCTCAGCCTCGACAGCTGGCTTGTGAAAGGAGTGATGCCCGTAGACCCCGACAAGGGCTATGACGCTGCCGAGCTTATAAGCATCCTCAGCGCCGGGAAGCTTCATAGCCGGGCCGACAGCGTATATCTTGAAGTGGCCGGATACGACCTCGACGCTTACGAGATCACGAGCCAGGGCGACATCTACGGATCTCCCAAAGCCGTGGTCTACGCCTCTATCCCCTATAATCACCAGGCCATGAGGGCTTTCAGGCTCAAAAACGGCTACACTCTCGATTTCTACGCCTCTGACTCGGAGGCTACAGCCGTGCTCACGATCCATGGCCCGGCCTCATACATCCTGCCGGCGGCCATATCCGACGCCCTTACCCTATCCAAAATTCGGCGATAGGGGCGGTCACGGCCCAATGTAGAGGCCGCAAGGGATGAACTCGTGGGCTTTATGCCAAAAAAATACCCGTAAATAAAAGCTATGTGATTTTTTATTCGTATTTTTGCGCCAAGATTAATGATAGCAACAAATATGGAATTAACGTCACTGACGGCCATCAGCGCCATCGACGGCCGCTACCGCGGCAAGTGTGAGAGCCTCGACAGGTACTTCTCAGAATACGCCCTGATAAAATACCGCATCAGGGTGGAAATCGAATATTTCATCGCATTGACCCATCTCGGGCTCCCTCAGCTGCCGGCCCTGGGCCACATCGACGAGGAGGTGCTTCGTGACATATACCGTGAGTTCACTCCCGAGCAGGCACGGCGAGTCAAAGACATCGAGGCGGTCACAAACCATGACGTTAAGGCTGTGGAATATTTCATAAAGGAGCAGTTTGACGCCCTCCACCTCTCGATCGACATCAACATGTACAAGGAATTTGTGCATTTCGGCCTCACTTCGCAGGATATCAACAACACGGCCCTCCCCCTCTCGATACGCGACGCCATGGCCGAGGTATACCGCCCTGCGATCGTCAGCCTCATCGATGCTCTGCGCGCCCGCGCCGAGGAGTGGAAAGACGTGGCCATGCTCGCCAAGACCCATGGCCAGCCTGCTTCGCCCACGCGCCTCGGCAAGGAAGTGATGGTGTTTGTCTATCGCCTTGAGGAGCAGCTCGCCATCCTCGACTCTGTAAAGGTCAGCGGCAAATTCGGTGGCGCCACCGGCAATTTCAACGCCCATCATGTGGCTTTCCCCGATGTCGACTGGAAGAAATTCGCCAACGAATTTCTCATAAACAATCTGGGCATCGACCGCGAGCAATACACCACCCAGATCTCGAACTACGACAATCTCGCGGCTCTTTATGACGCCATCCGCCGCATCAACACCATCATACTCGACCTCGACCGCGATATGTGGATGTACATATCTATGGAGTACTTCAAGCAGCAGATCAAGGCCGGTGAGGTAGGATCGTCGGCCATGCCCCACAAGGTCAACCCCATTGACTTTGAGAATTCGGAGGGAAACATCGGCATCGCCAATGCCCTGCTCGCGCATCTTGCCCAGAAGCTCCCAGTGTCGCGCCTGCAGCGCGACCTCACCGACAGCACGGTGATCAGGAACACCGGCGTGCCCTTGGCTCACGGCCTGATAGCGATAGCCAGCACTCTGAAAGGCCTTGGCAAGCTCCTGCTCAACCAGGAGGCCATCGACGCCGATCTCGACAAGATGTGGAGCGTGGTGGCCGAAGGCATACAGACGATATTGCGCCGAGAGGGATATCCCAACGCCTACGAGACTCTTAAAGCACTCACCCGCACCAACAAGGCCATCACCGAGCAAAGCATAGCTGATTTCATCGATAGCCTCGAGGTCTCTGACGCCGTGCGCCGCGAGATGCACGCGCTCACCCCCAAGACCTACACGGGACTGTGACATAGCGATTGACGCATTGGCGGTATGCCGGACGGTCGCGAACGCCAACCGGCATATCGTCAAATATTATTCACCACCTTAAATACTTTTGTAGAATTGCCAGTAAGAAAGTGGCGTGTTGAAGACAGCGCCGAATTGTACAACATCATTGGTTGGGGACGCAATTATTTCTCAATCAACGAAAAAGGCCATGTAGTGGTTACCCCTCGCCAGGGATTTGCCTCTGTTGATCTCAAAGATGTGATGGACGAACTGCAAGTGCGTGACATCACAGCCCCGGTGCTTTTGAGGTTTCCTGACATCCTTGACAACCGAATCGAGAAAATCTCAAATTGCTTTGCCGAGGCGGCCAAGCAATATGCCTATGAGGGCAAGAACTATCTGATATACCCCATAAAGGTCAATCAGATGCGTCCGATTGTGGAGGAGATTGTCACTTATGGCAAGAAATACAATATCGGCCTGGAGGCTGGATCAAAGCCCGAGCTCCACGCCGTGTTGGCTACCAATATAGCCGAGAACGCGCTGATCATCTGCAACGGATACAAGGATGCCAGCTACATCGAGCTCGCGCTTCTGGCCCAGAAGATGGGTCGCAGCATATTCCTTGTGGTGGAAAAGCTCAACGAGCTGCACCTGATAGCGCAGATATCGAAAAAACTCAATATCAGGCCCAACATCGGCATCCGCATCAAGCTCTCAAGCTCCGGATCGGGCAAGTGGGCCGAATCGGGCGGCGACCAGTCGAAATTCGGCCTCAACTCGTCGGAGCTGCTCGAAGCCATCGAGGTGATGAAGCGCCATGGCCTGCAGGACTGCCTGCGGCTGATACACTTCCACATCGGCAGCCAGATCACAAAGATCAGGCTGATAAAGAATGCCCTGCGCGAAGCCGCCCAATTCTATGTGCAGTTGAGCAAGCTGGGCTTCAACATCGATTTTGTGGATATCGGCGGCGGCCTGGGCGTGGACTATGACGGCACGCGCAGCAGCTCGAGCGAGAGCTCGATGAACTATTCCATACAGGAATATGCCAACGATGCCGTGTCGCAGATGGTCGACGCTTGCGAAAAAAACGGCCTTAAGCAGCCAAATATAATCAATGAGAGCGGGCGCTCTCTCTCCGCTCACCATACTATCCTCGTCTTCCAGGCGCTGGAGACTGCGTCGCTCCCCATCTGGAAAGACAATGAGGAACTGCCGGCTGACGCCCATGAGCTCGCCAAGGAATTGTATGAGATATGGGATAAGCTCAACCAGACCCGTATGTTTGAGGGCTGGCACGATGCCCTGCAGATACGCGAAGAGGCTCTTGATCTATTCTCGCTCGGCATGCTCGACCTCGGCACCCGCGCGCAGATCGAAAAGCTCTTCTGGTCAATAGCTCGCGAGGTGGGCGAGATAGCCTCAAGCATGAAGCATGCCCCGGAGGAGCTGCGGAAAATAGCCAAGATGATACCTGACAAGTACTTCTGCAACTTTTCTGTGTTCCAGTCGCTGCCCGATTCATGGGCCATCGACCAGATATTCCCGATCATGCCAATATACAGGCTCGACGAGAAGCCGACGCATAACTGCACAATACAGGATATCACCTGCGACAGCGACGGTAAAATAGGCAATTTCATAGCGCAGAACGAAATATCCAACTCACTGGCCGTGCATCAGGTGAAGCCCGGCGAGCCTTACTATCTGGGCGTGTTCCTTGTGGGCGCATACCAAGAGATTCTCGGCGACATGCACAATCTCTTCGGCGACACCAACGCCGTGCACATCCGCGTGCGCAAGGACGGATACGAGATCGACCAGATCGTAGAGGGAGAGACCGTGGCCGAGGTGCTCGAATATGTGCAGTTCAATCCCAAGAAGCTCGTGCGCAACGTGGAGACTTGGGTGACAAAGAGCATGAAGGACGGCAAGATCTCGCCCGAGGAAGGCCGCGACTTCCTTAGCACCTACCGTTCGGGACTCTTCGGATACACTTATCTGGAATAACTGACAATCCACGCTTATGCGTTATTTCATGCGATTGGCATATTGCGGAGCCGGATACCTTGGCTGGCAGATACAGCCCCAGGGGCTCACGGTGCAAGGCGCGCTGCAGCAGGCTTTGAGCCGGCTGCTGCGCCAGCCTGTCACCGTCACAGGGGCCGGACGCACCGACACCGACGTGAATGCCCGCATGATGATAGCGCATTTCGACGCTGACGGCGAGCTACCGCCGGATCTGACCTACCGCCTCAACGCCATGGTGGGCAAGGGCATTGCCGTGCAGGAGATTTGGCCGGTGGCTGATGACGCACACGCCCGGTTTGATGCCAAAGAGCGCACCTACCGCTATTTCGCCTCGATGGGCAAGACGCCTTTTGGCTGGCCTCTGACATGGCTTGTGGTCAATGATCTTGATTTCGATGCCATGAACCGAGGGGCTGAATGTCTGATCGGGCGTCAGGATTTCACGTCATTCTCAAAGCTGCACACCCAGGTCAAGACCAATATCTGCGATGTGAGGCTGGCGCGCTGGGTGCGTGTGGATGATAGCCCCACGCCGCTCGGCTCGGAAGGCAATCTGTGGTATTTTGAGATCACGGCCGACAGATTCCTGCGCAATATGGTGCGCGCCGTGGTGGGCACGCTTGTCGATGTGGGCCGTGGCAAGATTCCGCCTGAGGCCGTCAGAGAAATCATCGAGAAGAAAGACCGCTGCAGCGCAGGCACTTCGATGCCGGGCCATGCCCTGTATCTCTGGGACATCAGATATTGAATCATCAATAGGCAAAATCATGAAAGAGACCTTCAGACCGAAGATAGATTGGTGGATATACCTTGTGCTCGCCATAATGGTGGGCGGCTGCTTCTTCGGGCCGCTTTCCGAAGGCGCATTTGCGGCAGCTGTCATCCTTTCGCTCTCCATGCTCGGCCTATGGCTTTTCGCGGTGCTCGGTGTGATGTATGAGATACGCGGAGGCCAACTGGGCATACGCAAATTCTACCGGTGGACGTGGATACCGATCGATAAGATAAGCGAGGTGGAGAGGATGCATGGCGTTTATGTGCAGGGGGCTGTTTCGGCCACGCTGTCGCTCAGCCGCGTCAGGCTCAGGCTGTCAGACCGCAGCATCCTGAGGAGCGCCATGCCCGTCGACATCTCGCCAAAAGACTCTGACGGATTCATCAGGCGCCTTAAAGAAATCAATCCGGGCATCGTGGAAAAGTGAGGCGAGGCCCGACTGTGATTTTGCGCGCATATTTTTTTAAGACGCTGTGATTTTGTGTGGAAAAAATTTCGCGATACGGAATATTTCCATTAACTTTGCACTCCGATAGCATAATCGTAATCAACTACTCATTATCATAATGGATAAGAAAACTACTGAAATCAATAACCAGGCTCTCGCAGCCGAGGCCGAGGCAGCCGAGAAGGCGGCAAAAGTGAAGAAGGTGATCATGTGGGTGGCAGGCATCGTGGCCGTTGTCGCCATCATCGCTCTTGTATGGTACTTCGTTGCTGCCGGCAATGCCAAAAAGGCCAACAATGTCATAGCCAAGGCCGATATCGCGGCCTATGAGATGCAGCCTGACTCTGTGCAGCTCGCTCTCTATGAGCAAGCAGCCAAGGCCGGAAGCAAAGCCGGCGACCGCGCGGCTCTCAAGGCAGCTATCCGCTATTATCAGAAGGGCGACTACGACAAGGCCATCGAGTATCTCGACGGCGCAAGCGTGAGCAGCGGCATCGTTGAGGCCGGACGCTACTCTCTGATGGGCGACTGCTATGTCAACAAGAATGAGCTCGACAAGGCTCTCAATTGCTATAAGAAGGCTGTGAGCTCCGCCGACAATAATCCCGAGGTAGTGCCCTTCGTGCTTGTGAAGGAGGCCAATATCTACCGCGAGCAGAAGAATTTCAAGCAGGAGAGCGAATGCTACAACAACATCATCGCCAACTACCCGCAGTATCTGCAGTCTCATCCTCAGATCTACCCCCGCGCAGAGCGCGCCAAGGCCGCCGCTAAATAAAACTGAAGCGGTAAATACACACAGAGAGCGGAGCCGTTGGTTCCGCTCTTTTGGGTTAAAGAGGGGTGTCAGATGCCTCTCATCCATTTTTTGAAAATCTGATTTAAGACCGTATGCAAAGCAATATCAAGGACTTGGCCACGATGCCCGTAGGCAGGCTGCTGTGGCGATACAGCCTGCCGGCCATCATCGGCATGATGGTGATGGCGCTTTATAACTGCATCGACCGCATATTCATTGGCCAGGGCGTGGGCCCCGAGGCTATATCCGGCCTTGCGGTGACATTTCCGGTGATGAATCTCTCGGCGGCATTCGGCGTGCTCATAGGCGGCGGCGCTGCAGCCCGCACTTCGATATTGCTCGGAGCCAAGGACCACGAGGGGGCCGAGAGGGTGCTTGGCAATTCATTGCTGCTCACATTGGTCATCGGCACGCTCTATACCTCGCTTTTCGGAATTTTTGTCGATGACATCCTCCTGGCTTTCGGCGCCACGGCTGTGACACTGCCCTATGCCCGAGATTTCATGCTGTGGATCATCCCCGGCATGATCGTGATCAACATCACATTCAGCTTCAACAACATTATGCGCGCATCGGGCTATCCGGTCAAGGCTATGGTGACTATGCTCATCGGCGCTGTGTGCAATGTGATTCTCGCGCCGATATTTATCTTTTGGCTTGATCTCGGCATAAAAGGCGCCGCTATCGCCACCGACATATCCATGGCCATATCGGCTGTGTTCGTGATGCGGCATTTCTTCCGCAAGGATTCTACCGTGCGGTTCCGCCGTGGCATCTACCGCATAAGGGCGCGGGTGGTCTGGGCCATAGTCTCGATTGGCGCGGCTCCGTCGCTGGTCAACGCCGCCTCGTGCTTCATCACGATGCAGCTCAATCAGTCGCTGCTGCGATATGGCGGCGATCTCGACGTGGGCGCCGCAGGCATTTTCATCACATATTCGTCGCTTTTGGTCACATTTGTGGTGGGCCTGGGCCTCGGCATGCAGCCCATAGTCGGATACAATTTCGGCGCGGGGCAATTAGGGCGTCTGCGCAGGGTCTACACCCTCGCTGTGGTCGTGGCAACGGTGGTGTGCTCGCTCGGCTGCTTCGTAGGTCTCACGTTTCCGGGAGTCATAGCCTCGGTCTTCACCAGCGACGCCCATCTGATCGATGTCACTGCCAATGGCATACGCATAGCTATGGTCGCATTCTGGGGCGTAGGTTTCCAGATTGTCTCCACCAGTTTCTTCCAGAGCATCGGGAAGGCGGGCAAGTCGATATTCCTCAGTCTTGTGCGCCAGATATTGTTTCTGTGCCCGCTGCTGCTGATATTGCCATTGCGTTATCATCTCGACGGTGTGTGGGCAGCATTCCCCATATCCGACGGTATGGCGCTCGTGTGCACAGCAGTACTCGTAATCATTCAATTCCGACAGATTAACAATCATGTGCGACAATCTCTCTAAAACGCTGTTCGCCACTGACCTCGACGGCACCCTGCTTGGCCCGGACGCTAAGCTCTCGGGCTTCGGCGCCCGGCTCTACCGCAGCCTTATTGACGCCGGAGTGATGCTGACATTCATCACTGCGCGCTCGCCCGCCACCATCGAGCCTATCTTGGCGCCGGCGGGGGCATCTTTGCCGGGAGTGGCTATGACCGGATGCGCCATCTGGAATCCGTCGACGCGCCTGTATGAGGATGTGATCTATCACAGCGCCGATGACGTCAGGCGCATAATAGGCATCTGCAGTGAAATCGGCTTCTCTCCTTTCGTGTATACCATGAGGCGCGGCTCAAACCATATTGATGTCTACCACAGCGCGCCCGTGCTTACGCCGCTTGAGAGCCGGTTTGTCACCGACCGTACTCTGAATGACTTGAAATCCTTCAATCTCAGCCGGCAGGCTCCGGATGACACAGCCGGCTGCACCCTTCTCTTTTTCGGAATGGGCGATCCGGCCCGCGTGCAGGCTGTGGCCGATGCCATACGCCGTGACACCGCGTGCGAGGCATCCTGCTACCCTGACACGTACAATCCCGGGGTAATGCTTCTTGAGGTGTTTGCGCCGGGAGTGTCGAAGGCCAACGGCCTGCGCCGGCTAAAGGCTATGCTCGGCGCTGACAAGGTGGTGGTGTTTGGCGACAATCTCAACGACATACCTATGTTTCGCGTGGCCGACAAGGCCGTGGCCGTGGCCAATGCGCATCCTGATGTGAAAAAAGCCGCCGATCTGGTGATCGGCGGCAATAATGACGATGCGGTGCTCCGTTATATCGAGGAGTGGCGCCGGGCTATGCCGTAGGCGCGCGGTATCTTTCTTTAAAGTTCAAACTGGCCGTCTACTTCATGGCGTGAGCCGTCGGGGAGTATGAGCGTTGTCTTTCCTCCATCGATCGATTTGACGCTGGCGGCTATCACTTTGCCGTTTTTCCACTTTGCGTCCACGATGAATCCGCCACGGGCCCTGAGGCCGGTGAAGCTGCCGTCGGCCCACTGCTCCGGGGCGGCAGGCAGCAGGCGTATTTCTTCGGGCGTGGATTGCATCAGCATCTCGGCCACGCCAGCTGTGCCGCCGAAATTGCCGTCAATCTGGAATGGCGCGTGAGCGTCGAGCAGGTTGGGGTATGTGCCTCCTCCCTTGCGCTTGTCGGGGCCGTTGTATCCGTCAGGGCTGATATATTTCAGCAGTGTGCGATACATATGGTATGCGCCTTGCTTGTCGCGCAGGCGTGCCAGCAGGTTGATGCGCCAGCCGGTGCTCCAACCGGTGGAGTTGTCGCCCTTGATTTCAAGTGCGCGCGCGGCGGCGGCGGCGAGGTCGGGAGTCTTCTCCACCGATATGTGGTGGCCCGGGTAGAGGCCGTAGAGGTGCGATTGATGCCTGTGCTGCGGGTCTTGGTCTTTCCAGTCGTGGTACCATTCCTGCAGGCTTCCGTCAGCGCCGGTCTTGTAGGGAGCCAGCTTGGCGAGGGCAGCGTCGGCCTCGGCCCGGAAGTCAGCGTCGACGCCGAGTGTGGCTGAAGCGAGCGATGCGCCGGTTAGGCATTCGCGTATCATGGCCAGGTCGGCGGTGGCTCCGTAGAGGGTGGCTCCGGTGTATCCCGAGTCGGTCACATACAGATTCTCGGGCGATGTGCCCGGGGCTGTGATGAGCGCTCCGTCATGCTCCACGAGCCAGTCGATGCAGAAGAGGGCTGCGCCCTTAAGGGTGGGATAGTCGGCGCGCAGGCGGTCGATGTCGCGGCTGAATAGGTAGTGCTCCCAGATATGTGAGGCCAGCCAGGCTCCGCCCATATTCCAGTTGGCCCAGACAGGCTGGCCTCCGCCGAGACCCACGGGGCATGCCATGGCCCAGATGTCGGAGTTGTGCCCTGCGCACCAACCGCGCTCCACGCCGTAGTATTCTTTAGCGGCTGTGGCGCCGTTGCGGGCCACATTGTTGATCCATGGCAGCATGGCTGTGGCGTGGAGGTCGCCGAGGCCAGTGATTTCTGACGGCCAGTAGTTTTCTTCTACATTTATGTTGACTGTGTAGTTGCTGCTCCATGGCGGGCAGAGGCTTTCGTTCCAAAGCCCCTGCAGATTGGCGGGGACGCCCTGTGTGCGTGAGCTTGATATGAGCAGGTAGCGGCCGTATTGGAAGTATGTCTCTTCGAGGTCGGGGTTAGCTTCGCCCAAGTCTGTGTATCTCAGCAATTGCACGTCGGTGGGCAGAGAGGCTATTTCGGAGGGAGTGGTGCCAAGCTCGATGTCGACGTTGCCGAAAAGCGCCTGATAGTCGGCAACGTGTCCAAGCTGTATCTCGCTTTCGGGTTTGGCTGCGGCTCGGTCGATGCGTTTGCGGGCGAGCGCCATGTAGTCGCGCCCTTCAGTGGCGGGGTTCTTGTCAAAACCGTTGAAGCTTGTGACGTTTGTCACGTAGATAGTGACGTCAGTGACGCCGTTGAGCCTGAGCGAGCCGTCGGCGTTAGCGGCGCATGAGCCATTGCCGTTGTTAACGGCTTTGACCAGGGTGCAGAAGCGTGTGGCGCGTGCAGGGTCATACACGTGAGCCTTTGAGTCGACATAATTGGGCTTTGAGTCGTAGGCGGCGTATCCGGTCATCTGCATTTCGTCGCCGCTTGCCTTGACTTGGCTTGGAAGCAGGGATTCAAGGGATAGCGTGGCGCTGACGGGCTTGCGCGTGTTGATGTGTATCAGTATCACCGAATCGGGAGCTGAGGCGAGATAAGAGGTGATGTGCTTATTGTCGTTGACCGAATAGCTTGTGCGGGCCACAGCCACGTTTAGGTCGAGGCTCCGCTCGTAATCATCAGCCTTGAAGCCGGGTTGGCGGTCGTAGGTGATTCGCAGGTTTCCCAGGGGCTGATAATTCTGTGTATAGTGTCCCTGCACCTTCTGCTGCAGGCGGTCGGCCAGGGCATAGTCTTCGTCGAAGAGGGCTTTGCGTATGTCGGGTATGTGTTTGTGCGCTTCGGGATTGAATGCGCCCGTCTCGGGCTCTCCGGTCCAAAGGGTGATGTCGTTGAGCGATATGCGGTCTTGGCCGGGGCCTCCGTAGATGATCGCGCCCAAGTTGCCGTTGCCGATGACGATCGCCTCCTCAAAGAAAGAGGCCGGCTTGTCAAAGTGCAGCATATTTTTCTGGGCGTACAGGGCGCCGGCCGAACACAGGGCCAGCGTCGATGCCAAAAGGGTTTTATTCATGCGGATTAAAATTTTTGAGTCGTTTTCATGCGTTTGCAAAAATACGGAAAAAATACAGATAATCTCTATATCGGGGTAAATATTTGTGTGGGACGTTTTTTTTTCGTTACTTTGCGGTAAAGAAATGCTTATGTTCACGATAGAGGAGATAAGGCTAAAGGATGTTCTGCCCGAGGTTTTCGCCGACCGGGCCGAGCGTGTCGCTGCGTCGCAGATATGGCTTGATGACGTGGCTTTCGTGCGCGGTGGCCGCTATCTGGTGGCCGCTGAGTCAGGCACCGGCAAGTCGTCGATGTGCAGTTTCATTTATGGCAACCGCAAGGACTATCGCGGCTGCATATGCTTCGACGGCAGGGACATACGCACGCTTTCGATGGCCGAATGGTGCGATGTGCGCCGCACGGCGATATCCATTCTGCCTCAGGAACTGAGGCTCTTTCCCGAACTCACCGCCTACGAAAATATAGAGATAAAGAATCGCCTCACGTCGCACTGTTCCCGCCGGGAGATAATGGATATGCTCGACAGGCTTGAAATCGCCGACAAAGCCGGAGTCAAGGCAGCCCGGCTTTCGGTGGGCCAGCAGCAGAGGGTGGCAATCGTCAGAGCCATGTGCCAGCCTTTTTCTTTCCTGTTTCTTGACGAGCCGGTGAGCCACCTCGACGAGCGCAACAACCGCATTGTGGGCAGCCTCATGCAAGAGCGCGCATTGATGCAGGGTGCGGCCATCGTGGCTACCTCTGTGGGCAATAACATTATTCTCGACGGAGAAATCAATTCGTTGTCGCTATGATCTGGAAATTACTCAGGAAAAACATAAGCGTCGGTCAGATAGCTGGCTATGCCCTGGCCAACCTCGTGGGGCTCGCCATCGTGCTGACAGCGCTTAAATTCTATGCCGACGCCTCTGGCTTGCTCCGCGGAGCCTCTGACCATCAGGGGCGTGAAGGCGCCGGCTCATACATGGTGATCTCTAAGCCGGTGTCGATGTTCGACACATTCGGCTTCGGAAATGCCGCCGACGGCATCTCGCAGGATGAAGTCGATGACATCAAGGCCCAGCCGTGGGCCGACGGAGTGGGGGAGTTCACCTCGGCCAATTTCGGCATAGTGGGAGCGGTAGAGCTTCAGGGCCGTGGCCTCAGGTCATACATATTCCTTGAGTCGGTGCCCGACGAATACCTCGACATTGTGCCCGAGGGCTGGCATTTCGATGAGTCTGCGGGCACGGGCGCGGAGATCCCGGTGATCGTGTCGAAAGACTATCTGTCGCTCTACAACTATGGCTTCGCGCCATCGCGCGGCATGCCCCAGCTTTCCGAGTCATTGGTGTCTCAAATACCCATCACGTTGTATCTCACCGGCAAAGGCCACGCCGATGCTTTCCGCGCCCGCATAGTGGGCTTCTCCTCGCGTCTCAACACAATTGCCGTGCCGCAGGATTTCATGGATTGGGCCAATGGCCGATATGCGGCCTCGGAGCAGTCGAGGCCTTCGCGCCTGATAGTGAGGGTGGCTGAGCCTGGCGACCCCGCCATCGACAAATATCTGTCGAAGCATGGATATGAAGTGGCCGGTGAGCGCATGGATCAAGGCAAGGCGGCTTTCGCGCTGCGGCTCGTCACCGGTGTGGTGGTGGGCATAGGAGCGGTCATCAGTGTGCTGGCCCTATTCATATTGATGCTCAGCGTGAGCCTGCTTCTGCAGAAAAACCGCGAGAAGAATGCCGGCCTCATACTGCTCGGATATTCACCGGCACAGGTGTCGATGGTCTATTTCAGGCTTGTGGCCCTAATCAATGTGGCTGTGCTCGCCATCGCTATATGCGCTATGCTGCTGGCATCCGATGCCTGGGGCGGATTGCTGCAGAAGGTGGGCATAGACAGCGCTTCTCCCCTTATGCCTATTGTCGCCGGCGTAGCTGTGATCATCGTCATCACCGCAGTCAATTTCATCGCCATCAGGAGGTCGGTGGCGCGCAGCGTAGAGTAATCGACAAATCACATTTTTCACTAACATAAATACTAACACCAACAATCCATGAAAAAATTTCTAACATTGGCGCTCTGCGCCGCCGCAGGATTGGGCTGCCTCGCCGCTGAGCTTCCCAAGCGCGCCGACGTGATCGACGCCCTGCACAAAGTGAACCGCCACTGGCAGGCCACTCATCCCCAGCACGGACGCTCATTCTGGGACAACGCCGCATACCACACCGGTAACATGGAGGCTTATTTCCTCACCGGCGAGCAGGACTATTATGACTACTCCAAGGCTTGGGCCAAGCACAATGAGTGGAAGGGCGCAAAGGGCGAAGACCCCGCAAAGTGGAGATACAGCTATGGCGAGAGCGACGACTTCGTGCTCTTCGGCGACTATCAGATCTGCTTCCAGACATACGTTGACCTCTACAACGTGAAGCCCGATGAGCAGAAGATAGCCCGCGCCCGCCAGGTGATGGAGTATGAGATGGCGACTGACACCACCGACTATTGGTGGTGGGCCGACGGCCTCTACATGGTGATGCCCGTGATGACGAAGCTCTATAAGGTCACCAGCAATCCGCTCTATCTCGAAAAGCTCCACGAATACTGGACCGTGGCCAACTCTATCATGTACGATCCGGAGACGGGCCTATATTTCCGCGATGGAAAATATGTCTATCCCAAGCACAAGAGCGCCAACGGCCTTAAGGATTTCTGGGCTCGCGGCGACGGCTGGGTGCTCGCGGCTTTCGCAAAGGTGCTGCAGGATCTCCCCGCAAATGACCCTCATCGTGCTGAATACGAGGACTACTACAAGCGCCAGGCCGCAGCCGTGGCCGCTTGCCAGCAGCCCGAGGGATACTGGACCCGCAGCCTTCTCGACCCTGAGCATGCTCCGGGCCCCGAGACTTCGGGCACTGCTTTCTTCACCTACGGTCTGCTCTGGGGGCTCAACAACGGATACCTCGACAAGGAGACTTACGAGCCCGTTGTGATCAAGTCATGGGATTATCTCGCCAACAAGGCTCTCCAGCCCGACGGCGCAGTGGGCTATGTGCAGCCCATCGGCGAGAAAGCCATTCCCGGCCAGGTGGTTGATGCCGCCTCTACGGCCAACTTCGGCGTGGGCGCATTCCTGCTCGCCGCCTGCGAGATGGCCCGCTACCTCGATAAGTAAAATCTCCCCCTCGACATAAAAATCAGCGCGGACTTTGCGGTCCGCGCTGATTTTTTATGTGGGATGTGAAGGAGGCATGGAAGGTGCGCTTCTCGCAGACGCGCAGGTCTGCGATCATGCGGCGGGGCCGAAGCGCAGCCATGTGAGGCGCCGCCACAGGGCCTCCATCGGGCCGTGGCTGCGGCTGCGCAGCCACCAGCGGCAGAATTGGTATTGGGCCAGGAATATGACGACTCCCACCAGGATGCTGGCTGTGATGCCGAGGTGGCGGTAGAGGCCGAGCCCCCAGTTGTAGAAAAGGAATGAGCCTATGATGCTTTGGGTCACATAGCAGGTCATGCTCATGCGTCCGTATGGGATGATTTTGTTGAGCAGGGATGTGAGGTTAGTGCGGTAGTATGCGTAGATCACCATCGACACGAGCACGAGCATGAATGCCAGGCGCGCGAGCGATGTCACTATGATGTTGAGAGAGAAGAGCATGCCTTTGTGCTCGATGTATTGCGGAAGCATCGGGGCAAGGCCGTCAAGCGCGAAGAAGGCGAGGATAGAGACGCCTGCCACTTTGGCCCATCCGCCCACATACTCAGCCTTGAACCATCCCTGGCGGCCTATGAGCATGCCGAGGATGAAGAGTCCGGCTGTCTGGAATATGCGTCCGTGATTCCAGGCCCAGGCCAGGCTCACCAGCTGGCCCTCCCAGATGTTGACTTTGGCTGTGCTCAGGAAGGTGCCTCCGCCCTGCTCGGCATAGGTGGCTGCCCAAAGGGGGCCTTCCTGTATCATGGGCACGGTGTATGAAGGGTCGATCATCGACATCACAGCGTGGTATATGCTGACCGGCTGGGCCACAAGGATAGCGGCGAGCCAGAGCAGTGTCTTGGTGGAGAACCGGCAGGTGAGCACCAGCACGAAGCCCACAAGCGAGTACATCACGAGTATCTCACCGGTGAAGAACATGGCATTGATGTTGCCTATGGCGAAGAGCAGCAGCAGGCGCCAGCAGAAGCGGAGGCGGAAGTCATTGCCCTTAAGGCGCTGATTGTCGTCTTGTATGAAGAAGCTGAAGCCGAATAGCAGGGCGAAGACGGCGTAGGCCTTGCCGCTTATCATGAAAAATGTGCTGTCCCAGATGGCGCTGTCAAGGAAATTGAGCCACGCCGGCTGACCGGCGGTGTCAGGGAATCTGTAGAAGTTGAAGTGCTCGATAGAGTGTATCAGCACGATCGCAAGCACTGAAAGGCCTCGCAGCACATCGGCCACGTCGATGCGGGCATGGCGTCGGGTTGGTGGTGTAGTCTGTTTTTCCATGGATATAGTTTTGTGTCTGCAAAGGTACAAAAAAATAGTGAACAGCCGGGCATCTGCCGCGTCTATCCACTATTTATTTTGTCAGTAAAGGCCTATTCGCCTTCTTCACTACCGCGATTCTTCGCTTTGTTTTTAGTTTTCTCCGCTGTAGGCTTGTCAGCGTCTTTCTCCTCTTTGAGGTCTATTTCATTGTTGTCCTTGTCGAGCACTCTGTATTGCAGCATGGCCAGCGACTGGTCAGGCAAGATTTTGAAAGCCGTGCCCAGTGTGCGCTTCCACTTGAACAGGAGCGACGAAAAGAAGAATCCCTTTTTGATGTAAGCGTCGACGTAAGGGTGCACATACATTTTCACGCCTTCGAGCCCCATGCCCACAGTGACGTATTTAAGCTTTTCGAAGAGTGTGTCGGTGAATAGCAGCGATGGCTGCACCTCGCCCTTGCCGAAGCATGAGGGGCAAGTCTCTGTGGTGGTGATGTCGAGAGCCGGACGCACGCGCTGGCGAGTGATCTGCATCAGGCCGAATTTGCTCAGGGGCAATATGTTGTGTCGGGCGCGGTCATTTGCCATCACTTCGCGCATGTGCTCATAGAGCTGCTGCCTGTGCTCAGGCTTGTTCATGTCGATGAAGTCGATGACGATGATGCCGCCCATGTCGCGCAGCCTAAGCTGCCGCGCGATCTCGTCGGCGGCCCGCAGGTTGACTTCAAGGGCGTTGCTCTCCTGGTCGGGAGCGGCTTTTGATCTGTTGCCTGAGTTGACGTCGATCACATGCAGGGCCTCGGTGCTCTCGATGATCAGGTAGGCGCCTGACTTGAACGATACGGTCTTGCCGAAAGAGGCTTTGATCTGCTTGGTGATATTGAAGTGGTCAAAGACGGGGATGTCATCTTTGTAAAGCTTCACGATGTCGGCCCTCTCGGGGGCAATGAGCGACACGTACTTCAATATCTGTGAGTGGATTTCAGGGTCGTTGACGTGTATGCTCTCGAATGACGGGCTGAATACGTCGCGCAGCATGCCCACGATGCGGCTTTCTTCTTCGAATATCAGGGCCGGGGCCTGCGATGCGCGTGCTTTTTCTATGGTCTCTTCCCAGCAAGAGCGCAGGGTCAGCATTTCGCTGTTAAGGTCGGCTGCTCCTTTGCCTTCGGCCGATGTGCGCACGATCACGCCGAAATTCTTGGGCTTGATCGAGGCTATGAGCTGGCGCAGGCGCACCTTCTCCTCTGTGCTTTTGATCTTCTGCGATATAGAGATCTTGTCAGAGAAGGGTATCAGCACCATGTATCGGCCTGTGAATGATATTTCGGTGGTGAGTCGCGGGCCCTTTGACGAAATTGGCTCCTTGACTATCTGCACCAGCAATTGCTGCCCCGGCTGTATGACGTCGCTTATGGCGCCGTGCTTGTCGATGTCGGGCAGAAATTTCATCTTCGAGAGTGGAGTGATGGCGGCAGTGCGTTCGCCATCGAGGAGCTGGCCCAGAAACGCCTTGTACGAAGCGAATCGCGGGCCGAGGTTGAGGTAGTGAAGAAAAGCGTCCTTGTCATAGCCGACGTTGACAAACGCGGCGTTGAGCCCGGGCATCAGTTTTTTCACCTTAGCCAGGTAGATGTCTCCGACAGCGTATGCGATGTTGCGCGCCTCCTTCTGCAAGGAGACGAGCCTGGTGTCTTCGGTCAATGCTATTGACACCTCGTTTGGCTGCACGTCGACGATTAGTTCGCTTTTCATTTAATGGTCAGTTGGTGTTGTTTAAAACAAAAAAAGAACAGACTATGCCCGTAAAGCTGAAATTAAGCCCCCGGAAGCAGTCTGTTCGATGATTTCTTTCGCTTGTCGAGATTGAATCAGACGGAGCAATCGTGACCGGCATAGCCGGCCCCGGCTTACTTCTTCTTGTGACGATTCTTTCTCAGGCGCTTCTTGCGCTTGTGCGTAGCCATCTTGTGGCCTTTTCTTTTCTTTCCGCTTGGCATTGTTTGCTTGAGTTAAGTAAGGGTTAGACGATATGTTGTTTATTATGATTCTCTCTTGGCTTGTGTCGACAATCAGCGCACTTCGTCCATAAACACCTTTGCGGGCTTGAATGACGGGATTTTGTGCTCCGGGATGACGATAGATGTGTTTTTTGAGATGTTGCGCGCGGTCTTTTCCTTGCGGGTCTTCACGATGAAGCTTCCGAAACCGCGTAGGTATACATTCTCATCATTGGCGAGCGAGTCCTTTACGATGGCCATGAATTTCTCCACGGTCACGAGGACGCTTGCCCGATCTATGCCGGTGGAGCGGGAAATCTCGCTGACGATGTCGGCTTTTGTCATGATATATAATTCGTTTAGAGTTATAGTTCGTTGTCATGGAAAATGGCATAGGCGGCTCCGGGGGAAGCCTAATTTCCATTTTCGACTGCAAATATCGTAATTATTTTTCAAACAAAACAATAATTCGGCCAAAAATCTTGTTTTTGACGTGCTTTTTTTGTTTTTCGCCCCCGTTGCGGGCCGTTTTTGGGCTTTCCGCAGGGGCGGATGCTATCTGATGGTGATTTTGGCGGCTGATGCTCCCTGGCGCAGCACATAGATGCCCGGAGATAGGGCCGAGGTCATCTCCGCGGCGGTCATTTGTCCAAGGCGGCGCCCGGAAATGTCGTATACCTCGCATGGCATATCCCTGTCGATGTCGTCAGTGATATCGGTGACCGAAAGGGGCGAATCGGCCAATATCGACTTTATTTCGACGCTTGTGCCCGCAGGCATGGTGATGTCGAGGGTCTCGGTGTGGTAAGTCTGCGTCGAGGATGATTGCCCGTCGGTCACTTTCACTTCCCATCCGCTGACGTATTTGCCGTCGGTGTCTGATGTTGACTTCACGGTGAGCTTGCGTCCGGGGAAATATTTCCCGTCGAATTGCCCTGAACGCAGGGCGATGCCGTTGATTTCTATCGTGCGTTCGCGTCCGGCGCCTTTGTCGACGGTGAGCAGGGCAGGGCGGTTAAGCCTGAAAAAAGACTGTATGTGGTCATAGAAGAATCCCCAGCGGTTAGCGGCCCAGGTCTTGGCCCACTGCACTTCTTGGGCATGGTTGGGCCAGTCGGGGTTGATCAGTGCCCTGTGATGCGCGTATTCATCCTTGATTTCATCGTATCGCTTGTCGATTCGCTCCGTGATTTTCTCTGGCCTGAGGAAATCTCCGAGATATATGGCCGAGCGGTCTATAAGCATGTCTTTGAATTCGTCGGTGTCAAGAAGGCGGCGGAACAGGCGCGTGTGGTCAGGCTGGTTTGCCCAGGAATTTAGATTGTTGTCATATCCGGCAGTGGTGATCCAGTTGAGGGTGGGGTATTTGTATCGGCCGCCGAATAGGCCAAGGCCGAAATCCGTGTCCTTCGCCACCCAGCGCCATCGGCCGCCGTCGGCCTGCGGGCGCCACATCACCATGTTGTTTCCGGGGAAATCCTTGTTGTCGAAAAATAGGTTCATGATCATGTAGTTGCAGTATTCGCCCACATCCATGCGGCTTTCAAATTCGGAGAATGTATGGCCCTTGGCCGCATAGAAATCCTTGAAGTCATTGAAACTGTCGATGTCGCCCTCTTTGAGTTCCCACCAATTCTCTATCATGTCGATGTCCTCAAGCCCGTCGTGGTAGCTGTATATGTTGTCTTCGTTGCTGCGCGGGCGCAGGTTGAGCAGGCCTTTGTATGTGCCGTTGATGTATATGATGGCCGGCTGCGAGGGCTGCCAGTCGAGGTCGGCATTCATGCCCATGCATTGCTGTATAATGGCGTCGCGCATATAGAGGTAATCGAAATCGTTGCCCGAATTGCGCAGCTCGAATGACTTGAACTCGTCTATGCCCGGAGTCTGCTCGCTGAAGAATTCATAGGCGAATCGCTTGGTTCCGAATCGCTTGTTGGCGTATACGGCAAGAGATTTAAGAGCGTTGACGGCTCGTGTGGCCCCTCCCTTCACCCTCGTCTCGCATAGCTGGTTGATGCTGCTCTCGGCGTCCTCGCCAACGAAATATTCAATATTGATGGGGCGCCGCCAATCATATTCGAAATTGGGTTTGTCGGGGGTGTATGAGCCTTTGACGAGGATTCCTTCTTTCTCTCCGTAGAAATAGTCGTCTTCGGCCACGATTGACACCAGCGGCAATGTCAGCGCGCGCGGATGGAAGATGTAGGAATGCGTGGTGGAGCGCGGCGAGAGGTATCCTTGGCAAAATGCCTTGGCCCGCACCACCGTGGTCTTGTCGATGGCGATGGGCCCTTGATAAATAGCGCTTTGCTCCGAGGGTTCGTCTCCATTGAGCGTGTACCTGATCACAGCGTCGGCGGGAGCGTCTGACGGAAGGCCCAGCTCGAGGCTGAAAGCTTTGTCGGCCACTCGGCCTTTCTCGCTGAAAGCCGGCTCGCCGAGTATCTCTTTGCAAACGATGCCGCAGTTGGCCCGGGCAGGCGTAGGCTCGGCCTGGTAGCCCCATGAGTCGGCTCCGTCGGTGACGCGGCCATATGCTATGTTGGGGGCCGGCTGCTTTTTCAGATTTTCGAGTTTGTCGGCCAAAGCTCCGCTATGAAACAGGTATACAGCGCCGCCCTTGCCCGAGTCGAGCCTGAAATTGGAGTGGAGCCCGGTTTTAGCCTTGTCGCAGTATATGACTATGTGCTCGCCGGGAGCCACTGCGGTCCGGGGCAGTGCATAGGCTTTGGCGGGGTTGTTGGCGATGGCTATGGCGTATTCCTCGAGATTCGCGGTCTGGGGTCCGGAATTGTATAGTTCTACCCATGAGTCGGGAAATTCGTTGAGGTCGTCAATGATGCAATCGATGTTTGACTGCATGATTTCGTTGATGATGAGCTGGGCGTGGGCTGAATGGCAGCAGCATGCTAAGGCAATGGGGAGAAGAATCTTGAGTATAGGTTTTTTCATGGTGTTGGATGTGAGGGGCACATAGGGTCTTTATGGGCGCAAAAATAATGAATATTTCGCTAACTGACAACCCCCCGAGCCGCAAAATGCCGTGTGATGAGTCTTTTGCCGTCAAAAAAAGCGGAGGCGCGCTCTGGTGGGGGTGCGCGTCTCCGCTTTCGGTTAATTAAACGGACCAATACATCTGTGCTTGAGGGATGCGTCGCTTTCATACGCAATCCGCCTGTCAGAGAGGCTTCGCGATTTCAATCGCCCCTTTTCGCGGTGGTCAAATATGTGTGTTTTTCAAAGATAGTACCATGCTTTGTCGTTTGATATTACAACGTCATTGCCAGCCTCAAAGTTTTTGATTCCAGTCTATTTAAATATATTTCACAATCATTACAATTGTGAATGACGAAGGCCCATTGCAAAAAAAAAGTTACAAAACAATACACGTTTTTTAGCACAGATTAAGAAAAAAGCAGTAAATTTGTGCCGAGTTTCGGTTCGCTTAATCGCGATCAAAAGGGAATCCGGTGAGAATCCGGGACAGACCCGCTACTGTAAATCCTTGTCATGCAATGGCATCACGCCACTGTCGGGTTGAAATCCGATGGGAAGGCGCCGTTGATAAGGGGGATAAGTCAGGAGACCTGCCGAGGCGAATGTCAATATTTCAACAGTCTCGTGGATTAGATTTTGAAGTGAATGGAAAAAGGTTGCAATTTCAAAGTGCGCCGTGCGGGCCTTTGCGGTAGTCGTCTGCCGGGCTTCGCGGCAGTGGCTGCGGCGTGGCGCCGGAGCCGGGTTTCAGATGTCGATGCTAATAAGGGCCGCTCTGTATGGGGCGGCATCAATTGTTTGGAAAACAATAATGTAGTATAAACGATAAGTAAAAGTTATGTTTACAATCTTTCATGGATTTCATCTGGTGGAGGAATACCATCAGTGGAAAAAGCAGCACCGGAGCAACAAGAATCCCTTCGGTGTGAAGGCTCTCAAACTATTCTTCGCTATCGTGATCCCACTGTTTCTCTGGATTGCTCCGTCGGCCCTCTACGGCCTGCCCGGGCTCACTCCCGTAGAGCACAGGGTGCTGGCAATATTCGCTTTCGCGGCTCTGATGTGGCTGTTCGACGCAGTGCCGGCCTGGACCACTTCGCTCGTGGTGGTGGTGCTCCTGCTCTTCTGCACATCAAACAGCGCCCTCTGGTTTTTCCAGACCGGGGCTGATGGCGAAAAGATGGCCAATCTGGTGAACAACACTGATTTGCTCCACTGCTTCGCCGACCCCACAATCATGCTCTTCATCGGCGGCTTCATCATAGCCATCGCCGCCACAAAGTCGGGCCTCGACGTGAAGCTGGCCAAGGTGATGCTCATGCCTTTCGGCACAAAGTCAGAGAATGTGCTGCTCGGCTTCATCCTCGTCACTGCGATATTCTCGATGTTTATCAGCAACACGGCAACAGCCGCAATGATGCTTACCTTCCTCTCGCCCGTGCTCAGCGCCCTCCCGGCCGACGGCAAGGGCAAGATCGGCCTTGCGCTCGCCATCCCCGTGGGCGCCAACATCGGCGGCATGGGCACTCCCATCGGCACCCCGCCTAACGCCATCGCGCTTAAATTCCTCAACGACCCCAACGGCATGGACCTTGGCATAGGTTTCGGCCAGTGGATGATGGTGATGGTGCCCCTGACCCTTGTGCTCCTTTTCATAGCCTGGGTGGTGCTCAAGCGCCTTTTCCCCTTCAAGCAGAAGCAGATACAGCTGCAGATCGAGTCGACCCACGAATCGTCGTGGAAAGATAAGGTGGTGTATGTGACTTTCGCCATCACCATCCTGCTCTGGCTCACCGACTCGGTGACCGGCGTCAACGCCAATGTGGTGGCCATGCTCCCCGTGGGCGTGCTCTGCATGGCCGGCGTGATCACCAAGCGCGACCTCGAGCAGCTGTCATGGAGCATCCTCTGGATGATCGCCGGCGCCTTCGCCGTGGGCGTGGCCATGAAGCAGTCGGGTCTCGCCGCACACCTGATCGAGGCTGTGCCTTTCGATTCATGGTCGCCTCTTGTTGTCATCATCGGCTCGGGTCTGCTTTGCTACCTTATGGCCAACTTCATCAGCCACACCGCCACTGCCGCTCTCTTCGTGCCTATCCTGGCCATCGCCGGCAGCTCTATGGCCGATCAGCTCGCTCCCTTCGGAGGCGTATCAACTCTTCTTATCGGCGTGGCCATCTGCTCATCGGTGGCAATGGTGCTCCCGATTTCTACTCCGCCGAACGCCCTTGCCGACGCCACCGGATTCATACAGCAGAAATACATGGTCAAGACGGGCCTCATCATGGGCTTCGTGGGCCTGCTGCTGGGCTATCTCGTGCTGATTTTCTGCGGAGTTTACGGTATATTCTAATACAGGTGTGATTATGACAGTAGAGACTGTGGGCAGCTTTCTGCCCGACGAACAGCTGCTGGCCGGCCGTGAAGACTTCAAGCATGGCCATATCAGCAAAGACCGCCTGACTGAGATCGAGGACGCATCTGTGCGCGACATCGTAGAGCGTCAGCTTTCATGCGGGCTTAAGTACATCACTTCCGGTGAGCTCCGCCTCAAGCATTGGGCCAAGGACTTTTGGTTCGGGCTCGACGGCATATCGTGCGAGCGCATCGACACGGGCTATGTCTATCAGCCCGTGGAGGCGGGCACCGACCTGATGCGCATCGGAGGCCGCATTGCCTTCAATCCCGAGCATCCGTTCTTCGCCGACTTCAAGTTTCTGCATGAAACGGTCGGCGGCCGCGCCGTGTGCAGGCAGACCCTGCCGTCGCCGGCCAACCTGCTGCTTGAGGTCTACGCTCTCTCCGGCGGACAGCCCGAAAAGATCTATCCGGCTCCGGATTCGCTCATTTCTGACATAGCCGAGGCCTACAGGGCCACTGCCATGAAACTCTATGAAATGGGCTGCCTATCTCTGCAGTATGACGACACGGCTCTTGGGCTTATGTGCGACGACATATACACCAAGCGCCTGCTGCAGGGCGGAGTTGACCTCATCAGGCTTCACGGCCAGATCATCGAGGTGATCAACGCTTCGCTCGCAGGTCTGCCCGCCGATATGGAGAAGTCGATCTATATCTCCGGGGGTGACAAGATCGTGCCTGAATGGGAATACATCAACTATCCCGACAACATAATGCCGAGGGCCTTGTCTACGCTTGACGTCGACAAATTCTTCCTGCCTTTTGAAAATGGAGAGGAGTATCCGCTGGAGGTGCTTCGTCACATACCTCAAGGCAAGAAGCTCGTGCTTGGCCTGATTGACGCCCACTCGCCCTTCGGTGACAGCCATGTGGCTATTGAGGCCACGCTGGCCAAGGCAGAGCGGTTTGTCGACGCCGCCAACCTTGCCATCAGTCCGCGCACCGGCTTCAAGCTCAGCAGCTACTCTACGCGAGGCCTCATCTACGAAGACCAGTGGCGCAAGATCGCCGAGCTTCAATCCATAGGCTGATACACGTCCTGTCAGCATAAACCGCTATCGCTCCGCCAATCCATAATCTTTTCTGCCTGGAGCGATAGCGGTTTTTTTATGTCTTGGCCGCGCCTAATTTGCGCGCTATCTATTGTGAGTTCGGCGGATAAGCCGTATATTTGCAAATAAATTACATAATATATCCATGAAAAAAATAATTCTCACACTGTTGACCGCCGTGGCGTGCGCGAGTTGCGCCCTGGCGATGAAAGTGGCAGGGGAGAGTGCGTGGTGCTGGTTTGCCGATCCGCGCGCTTTGCATTTCGAGACTCCCGATGGCCGCATCAACTCCACCTACATCGGATACATCGACACGCACGGAAATGTGCGCGCCATGCAGTATGACTTCAACAAGGAGGAGCAGACCGAGGTGCTTGTGCGCTCATACTTCCAGCCCGACGACCACAACAACCCCACATTCCTGGCGCTTCCCGACGGAAGGATCATGATATTCTATTCGCGGCATACCGATGAGCCATGCTTCTACTATCGGGTGTCGCAGCTTCCGGGCGACATCACCACCCTTGGTGAGGAAAAGGTGCTCAAGACCGACGCAAACACCACCTATCCCTCGCCATTCATTCTATCCTCTGACCCCGACCACATATATCTGTGCTGGCGAGGCATCAACTGGCATCCCACCATCGCGCGCCTGTCTATGCCCGACGCCTCAGACAATGTGGAGTTCGTTGGCGGCCCCTATCAGATAGTGCAGAGCACCGGGGCCAGGCCCTACGCCAAATATGCCTCAAATGGCAGGGATAAGATTTATGTGGCATACACCACCGGGCACCCTGACAACGAGGATCCAAACTATCTTTATTTCAACGAAATTTCCGTGCCTGACCTCACCCTGCGCGACATCGAGGGCAAAGAACTCTCAAAGATAGGCGACGGCCCCTTCAAGGTCAACAAGACTGATGAGTTTGTGGCTGCCAACGCCGACATGGTGGTCGACGCCACTCCCTATCGCGATTGGCTCTCGCAGGTGGTGATCGACAAAGCAGGCAATCCGGTCATAGCCATGACCCGCATAAGCAAAGACAAGAAAAGCCACAATTATTATCTGGCCACCCGCCGAGGCGGCAAGTGGATGAAGCACTTCGTGGCTCACGGCGGCGGCCATTTCCATCAGTCGCCCGACATCGAGCATTGCTATAGCGGCGGCATGGCCATCAATCCTGACAACCCCTACGAGGTGTATTGCTCTGTGCCGGTCAACGGCAAGCATGGCCGCAAATATGAGATAGTGAGATACAGGCTTGACGCCAACGGCGAGATAAAGGAGAAGGAGGCCGTGACTTCCAATTCGGAGCTCAACAATTCTCGCCCCTTCTACATAGCCGGCACCGGAGAGTCAGCCCTGAAGATGGGATGGCTCAACGGCGACTACTATGATTGGATCGTCAGCGCGCAAAGGCCCAAGGGCTATTGCACAGATGTGATTGTGGATTTCGACGGGTTCGAATCTCTCCCCTACGGCACACACAAGGGCGCCAAGCAGCCCACAGGCATGCCTGAGAAATTTGACATCAACGAAGATTTCCTCTTCGCCCAGACCATAAAGCCCGACACCGCATCATACGGCGGCTTGCTCTTCTCTATACCTTCAGGCCCGTCCTATTGGCTCGATCCTGTGACAATGAAACCAGAGATACGCTATAAGAAGAAGGCCTACAAGAGCACCAACCGCCTGGCCACGTCAGACAACTGGACCAAGCATCCGCGCGGCACCAACGGGCGCTGGTACACGCCGGCGAAGATGACCGAATTCGACCTCACCCTCGATTATACCGACGGGGTGCTGTCGACCTATATCAACGGCATGCTCGACCAGAAGGTGCGTCTGGCTCCGTCGCGAGTGGTGGCTGATGTGTTCAAGGTGAACAGCCCCGATAAGAAACTCAGCCCCTACACGGGCATGACGCGCAAGCATTGGGTAGAGGCAGGGCAAAAGATTCTGGCCGGCGCTTTCGGCCAGCTGAAGTCAATCGACGATCCTATGTATTTCCAGCGCCAGCTCGACAAGACGTATCCCCGCAATGACGGCGGCATAGGCGTGGCGAAGCTCGAGGGCCTCGCACGCACGTTCTTCCTCGCTGCCCCTCTGCTGATGGAGAATCCTGACCTTGAGATCAATGGCATAAAGGTGGCCGACTACTACCGCAAGCACATCCTTGGCCTTGTCGACCCCAACAGCCCCGACTATCAGCCGCAGAAGCCCGGCGGCCCGAGCCAGACGCTGCTCGAGCTCGGCTCGATCGCCCTCTGCCTCAAGATATGCCAGCCTGTGGTGTGGGATACATTCACCAAAGAGCAGAAAGACGCGCTGGCCACACTAATGCTCAACTATGGGCAGGGGCCGACCATAGACAGCAACTGGCGATTCTTCAACGTTTTCAACATGAGTTTCTGCAAGGACCAGGGGTATGAGATCAATGACGAATATCTGCGATTCAACCTCGACAAACTGCTTGAGCGATACAGGGGCGAAGGCTGGTACAACGATTCTCCCGCCTATGACTATTACAGCATGTGGGCATTCCAGAGCTACGGCCCGCTGTGGGCTCAGCTTTGGGGCGACCAATATCCCGAGGCGGCAGCCAAGTTCTTCGCCAACCAGGCCGACATGGTCGACAACTACCCATATATGTTCAGCCGCGACGGCAAAATGAATATGTGGGGCCGAAGCCTGCCTTACCGCTTCGCCTGCGTCACTCCGCTGCCCCTTGTGGAATACGGCGACGAATACCTGTCGAAGGGCTCTTCCGACATCAATTACGGATGGCTGCGCCGCATAGCCTCGTCCACGCTGCTGCAATTCATGCAGCATCCCGACTTCCTTGACGCTGACGGTGTGCCCGTGATGGGATATTACGGCGAATTCGCGCCCTGTGTGCAGATCTACAGCTGCCGTGGCAGCGTCTACTGGCTGAGCAAGGCATTCTTCGCGCTGCTTCTGCCCGAGGATTCTAAATTCTGGAGCGCCGTGGAGAACAACGGCCCGTGGGAGTCTGAATTCAAACCCGGAAAGGTCTATAATAAATTCCAGCCTGCCACCAACCTGATGATCACCGACTATCCGTCGGTGGGAGGCGCCGAGATGCGTTCGTGGTGCAAGGAGTCGGTGGCCCGCGACTGGCAGAAATTCCGCAGCAGCGAAAACTACAATAAGCTCGCCTACCACACCGAATTTCCGTGGATGGCCGATGGCCGCGACGGCGAGGTGTCGATGAACTACGCCACTCTCAACGCCAACGGTGACTGGGAGGTGCTCCGCCTCTATGATTTCAAGAGCTTCGACGAGGGCCAATATCGCCGCGACGCTGTCCTTGAGACCAATCCCGACGTGAAGTATCAGCTCACCGACATCCCTCTGGCCGGAGGGGTGCTGAGGGTAGACAAGGTGTCGCTGCCCGCAAAGACCAAGGTGCGTCTCGGCAGCTATTCGCTCGGCGGCGACAAGCTCTCGAAGGGCGCGTCTGCTGATGCGAGCGGCAGGAAAGCCACTACGGTGACCAATGGCGAATACAGCCTCGCTGTGGTGCCTGTGAGCGGATGGGATGCCACCGAGGCCATCTTCCCCTATGGTCTGCACCCTGTCTCCGACAAGTGCGCCGTGGTGGTGTCTGAGGCCGCACCCGCAGGCGAGCAAGTGTTCGTCACCCTTCATCTCTGGAAAAAGGGCGGCAAGCCATTCACCAAATCAGAGCTGTCGCAGGTGAAGTCAGTCGACGTCAGCGCCGACAAATCCGGGGTGAAAGTAACCATGGCCGACGGCACCGTGCACAACGTGAAATTCTGAATCCCGCAAGCGTAAACAAATCCGGGGCTGCGACTCACCGCAGCCCCGGATTTGTTTGTTAGCGGAGATACATTTCTTAGCGGAGATACATTTCTTAGCGGAGGTGCATCTGTTAGTGGAGGTGCGTTTCTCCGAAACGCACGGGCTGACCTCCATTGTCCCAAGAACACGGATGTCACGGATTCACACGGATTACCACAGATTTATTTTAATCCGTGATAATCCGTGCAATCCGTGCTATCGTATCAAGGTTGGCGCTGGCATGCCCGTGCGTTTCGGAGAAACGCACCTCCACCTGTCTTCTATGTCTTAACATTTTTCCCACAGGGCGAGCATGCGGTGGGCTACGAGCTCGGCGCTGTTGTGGCGGGACACGAATTCGGGGCCTTGCTTCATCAGTGACATGAGGGCGTCAGTATGGTTGATCAGGAAGTCGAGTTGGCGCTCAAACGCGCTGATGTCCCTCGGATCGGGATTGATGATGGGGCGCAGTTCGCTCTCTCCGATAAATCGGTAGAAGTCTTCCTCTCCACCCGATACCACGGCCTTGCCTTTGGCCATGGCCATAAGGGCAGTTGTGGCAGGGGAGTAGGAATATAGCTGGTCAACTACGATGTGGGCGCTCTCCAAAGTGCGCTGAAATGCGTCAAACGGCGCATTTTGCACCAGATCTACAGTGGCTTTGCCCGGATTGGCCGCGACCACGCGGTTGATGGCCTCGAGAAGCACGTCAAATCCTTTCTCTTTCTCGCGGCCTTTGTGGCAGGCCGCCATGATGCGCACCGGGCCTTCGATGTGCTCGATGCCGGCCGAGGAGGCAGGCATTTCAATCGGTATGCCTGCGTATGCGAGGCTTTGGCTGTCGAAAGCCGTCTCCATCGCTATATGGTATTCGTAGAGGGCGGTGAGGCAGCCGTCGACGCGCTCATGTATGTATCGGGTTAAATCGCTCAGCGGCGGGTGAGTCCAGGCCCATTCTATCTGCGGACGCTCGATGGCTCCGGGCGTGGGCGCTCCGTCCACACGGTATTCGTTGTAGCGGAGCGGGCCGTTGGGATCGAGGCACATGCCCACGTAGGGAGTGTCGTTGGCGAGAGAAGTGAGGAATACCTTTCCGTTGGCTTTTCTGATCTTTTCGAATATCGGGCGCAGCCTGTGGGGCTTCAGCCTCGCAAACACGGGGTCATGCAGCTGCACCACGTCATATCCCTTGAAGTCGCTCATGCAAAGCCTGTGGAGGCGGCAGCATAGCTTTAGTCCGCCCCAAAGCCCTTCTGTGCGCGACAAGTCTATGTCGCGCCCTGTCTGCATCCAGCCTGAGCCGTCGGACGCCACCGTCACGTCATGTCCCATACGAGCCAGGGCACCAGCCACGCAGCGGTGGTAATTGCTTGAATCGCCAAGAAAGAGTATCTTCATTATGATGAGGGGTTCTTTTTGGCAAAGTTACGATTATTTATCAATATTTTCTGTATATTTGCCGCATCAAAAAAAGCGTAGGAAATGGACGGCAATCATAAGATACTTTTTTTCTCTGAAACATTGTGCCAGGGGCACGGGGGCATAGCGTCATACGCGCATGATTTCGCCTACGCCTATCAAGGTTGCGACGTCGAGTATGTGGGGGCTGACTTCTGTGATGATGCCGACCTGAACGCGGTGCATTTTGACGGTGACGACTATTCTGTGGGGAATGCCTTCAGGCTCATAGATTTCATAAATTCGAGCGGAGCTGACATAGTGATCAACAGTGCTTTCGGCCTCCTTTCATTGGTGACGCCATATCTGTCTGACAGCATTAAGGTGATCAACGTCAGCCACTTCGTCAGCGGCAGATATGCTTACGCCGCCGGGCTTAATGCCGCGTATGCCGATGCCGTCATCACTCTTTCAGAGCGTAACCGCATAAGATACAGAAAGGCGTTGGCTGACAAGACGCATGTTGTCTACAATCGGCTTGCAGACAGCGTGACGCCGAGCGACAGGCCGTTTCCCTCATGCCCAATCAAGATAGTGTTTCCGGGCGGCAGCAACCGCTTCAAGGCCGCCGATATTGTCTATAAGGTGCTGATGAGGCTGTTGCGCACAGATCTGGATTTTGAGTTTTATTGGATAGGAAACACCTATCTGGCCGGGCGCCGACATGTGAAGGGATTCATCACAGACATAGCCGACGCCCTTCCGGCCGATCGGCGCATCAGGCGTGTGGGCAGAGTGGAGCGTGACGAAGCCAAAGAAATCATAGGCGACGCCGACGTGTTTCTGTTGCCGTCGAGGGCCGAAGGCTTCCCGATAGCCTTGAGCGAGGCATTGTCGCACAGATGCATTCCCATTATTTCAGATGCGCGTCACGGCAGCTTTGACCTCGTTGAGAATGGCGTCTCGGGCATAGTAGTGGAGCAGTCAGACGTAGAGGGCTATACCAATGCCATCATCGACATCATCACATCCCCCGGCAAATATGCGGCGATGGCATGTAGGGCCATGTCTGATGCCCGCGAGCGGCTGAGCCTGGAGGCATGGCGCGGGAGCATGGACGCGATACTTGGTTTGCCGCCAAACCACAAGCGCCGCAGGCAGTTTGACAAATGTCAATATCTGCTGCGGCGCATGAGTCTTGCCTTTAATTTCCGCCTTGACAAGTCAAAGCGCGATTACTTTCTGTTCAAGAATTTCTTTTCCTATCCTTTCACAAAGAAGCGCTGATAGATTTCTTGCCTGATTTCAGGCTCTTGGCTTTGGCTGTGACGGTGACGCGGCCTTTTTTGTCGAGGCGCACGGCTCCGAGCACACGGCCCTGGAAGGCTTTGCGCTTGGCTTCGGGGTAGGGAATCATGTCGGTCATGTCGGCGCTGCCGGTGGCCAGCAGGGTGCCGGGGCCGCTGATAGAGAATTCAATCTCGTTGTCGGCCACAGGCACTACATTTCCTTTTTCGTCTACTATCTCCGCCACTACGAAGGCTATGTCTTCGCCGTCGGCCGCGTAAACGTCGCTGTCTGCTGAGAGCCTGATGGCCTTGGGCGCGCCGGCTGTTGCGATCGACCCGATTTCGTGCTCTTTGCCTTCGGCGTCAATGCCGGTGAGCCTTATTTCGCCGGGAGTGTAGGGCGTATTGAATACGGCCATGAAGCCGTTGGCCTTGTTGCAGGGCGCTTGTCCTACGGCCTTTCCGTTGACATAAAGCCTGGCTTCGGGATATCGGGTTACGGCTTCAACGGCTATTTCCTTGCCCTCCCATCCGGGCCATGTCCATGACTGTACGGTGGGATACGTTCCCCACATCGTCTCCTTTATCTCGCCTTTGTATCCGTTTGGCTCTCTGACGGCTATGTATCCTTCGGGACCATCGGCTTTAGCGTGGTTGTAGAGGAAGTCGCGGTAGAGCGATATGGGCTTGCGGGCGCCTGTAAGGTCGATGTCGCCGCAGTATGATCCGTGCCAGGGCCATTGCTGGCGGTTGAAGTGCTCGCCTTCGGTCTGTCCGGCGTAGTAGTGGCGCCCTATGCCCGACTCTCCCACATAGTCGATGGCGGTCCATACGAAGTCGCCGATGATGTAGGGGTGCTCGGTGGTGGTGAGCCAGTTGCTGTATGCGTCACGCGGGTATGACTCGGTCTGCCACATCACGCGCCCAGGCACACGGGCATGGTCTGATTCGGCCATGTGTATCATATAGTTGTATCCTACGATGTCATGCTCGGCTGCGAGCGGGTCATAGATGTCCCATTCGGGGTCCCATGCAGCGAGAGCCGAGGTGACAGGGCGCGACGGATCGATGGTGCGGCACAGTGATGCCATGTTATGCGCGGTCTTCACCGCTTCGATCTTCTTGCGCTCGATGATTTCGTTGCCGATGCTCCAGCACATGATCGATGGATGGTTGCGGTCGCGGAGCAACATTCGTCCCAGATCGTCGGCCCACCATTGGTCGATAAGCTCGGCGTAGTCATGCTCGGTCTTCTTGTCTCTCCATCCGTCGAATGCTTCGTCGATCACTATCAGGCCTTGACGGTCGCATTCGTCGAGGAATGCCGGCGAGGGGGGATTATGGCTCGTGCGCACGGCGTTGAATCCGGCTTCCTTCATCAGTCTCACTTTGCGGGCTTCGGCGGCATCGGGGCTTGCGGCTCCGAGGATGCCGTTGTCGTGGTGCACGCATCCGCCGTTGAGTATGATGGGGTTGCCGTTGAGCCTCAGACCCCGGTTGGCGTTGAAGTCAAATTTGCGTATGCCGAAATCCTCGCTGATCTCATCTATGAAATTGCCGTCAAGGTCGGTGGCTGTGATGACAGCCGTATAGAGCGCGGGCGAATCGGGCGACCACAGCATAGGCTTTTCGATAGTGAATGTGGAGTGGGTCGACAGCGTGTCGCCGGCCTGCGGATTGAGCGTGTATGTCTTTGAGGCTATGTGGGCGCCTTCGGGTGAAAGAATTTCTATTTTCACGTTTGCCTTCTGCCTCTTGGCGCCGGCATTGATCAGGCCTGCGTTGATATCGACAGAGGCCTCCTCCCGGCTCACTTTGGGCGAGGTGATGGAAAGGGCCCACGGCTCAAGGTGCATCTTTCCGGTCTCTATTAGCCATACATGGCGGTATATGCCTGATCCGGAGTACCATCGGCTGTTGCGCTGGCGCGAATTGTCTACGCTCACCTCTATGACGTTATCGCCTGATTTCACCATTGGCGTGATGTCGACGTAGAATGAAGAGTATCCGTAGGGATGGCCGCCGGCGTATTTGCCGTTGACCCTGACGTCTGTGTGCATGTAGGCGCCCTCGAAATAGAGGCGGTAGAGAGAGCCGTCAGAGACCTCGGGGAGGTTGATGGTCTTGGTGTAATAGCCTTTGCCTGTGGGCAGGTACGCGCCGTCGTTGTCGGCGGGAGTCTGTCGGTCATAGGGGCCGGCTATGCTCCAGTCGTGGGGCAGGTCGACAGACTTCCAGTCAACGCTGTCGCGGCTGAACATCCACCCTGCATCTATTTTTGCATCGCGCTGGGCTATCGCGCTGCAGGCGATCAGGCCGCAGCACAATGCTGAGATTGATTTATTCATGGCTGGTAGGTTTTCTTTTAAGTTTTCATTAATGCAAAGGTACGAAAAATAACGAACAAAGTCAATTCCGAGTGAAGTGACGCACGTAAAAAAAAGGCCTTGCGCGGCTCACGTCGCACAAGGCCCACAATTAAGAGAATCTATACGATTTCTTAAGAGAATCTAAACCTTAGGTTTATTTTACCATTATATTCTTAGTTCGATAATATGGTCATAAGGGGGGAGGCGCGCTTAATCGATGGGCTCGTCAGCGGGATAGCCGCCCATTTCGCGGATGGCGTTCTTAAGCATCACGTACTGCTGGAAGAGGTGGTTGACGGGCACCTCGCCCTTTGTGTAGTCATGCATCGGGCTCTTGAGGAAGAAGCTCAGGAAGCGTTGTATGCCATGGCGTCCGGCGCGTGCTGCGAGGTCGCTGAGCAGCACGAGGTCGAGGCAGAGGGGAGCGGCGAGGATCGAGTCGCGGCAGAGGAAGTTGATCTTGATCTGCATGGGGTATCCCATCCATCCGAAGATGTCGATGTTGTCCCAGCCTTCCTTGTTGTCGTTGCGCGGAGGATAGTAGTTGATGCGCACCTTGTGGTAGTAGTCGGTGTAGAGGTCGGGCTGCTCTTCGGGCACGAGGATTGACTCCAGCGTGGAGAGCTTGCTGACTTCCTTGGTGCGGAAGTTGGCGGGTTCGTCAAGCACGAGGCCGTCGCGGTTGCCGAGGATGTTGGTTGAGAACCATCCGCTCAGGCCGAGGCAGCGTGTGCCGATGATGGGTGCGAAGCCTGACTTCACCAGGGTCTGTCCGGTCTTGAAGTCCTTGCCGGCAATGGGCATTCCGGTCTTTTCGGAGAGCTCCCACATAGCGGGAATGTCTACGGTGGTGTTGGGTGCGCCCATGATGAAGGGAGCGCCTTCGGCAAGCGCGGCGTAGGCGTAGCACATAGAGGGAGCGATGTGCTCCTTGTCATCGGCCTTCATTGCGGCTTCGAGAGCGGCGAGCGATCCGTGTACCTTTTCGTCGACGGGCACGTAGACCTCGGTAGATGCTGCCCAGAGCACTACCACGCGGTCGATGCCGTTTTCCTTCTTGAAGTTGCGGATGTCTTCGCGCAGCTGCTCGGTCATGTCCCAGCGGTCTTTCACCTGCTTCACGTTGTCACCGTCGAGGCGCTTTGCGTAGTTGTGGTCGAAGGCGGCCTTAAGGGGCTTGATGGCTTCGAGCTCTTCCTTCACGGGGTTGATGTCCTTCTCCTTCAGCACCTCTGCGTTGATAGCTGACTCGTAGGCGTTGGCGGGATAAACATCCCATGCGGCGAATACGATGTCGTTGAGGTCTGCGATGGGCACGATCTCGTTATATTTCAGATATTTCTTTTCGCTTCCTTCGCCTACGCGAATTTTGTCGTATTGAGTCATTGAGCCCACGGGCTTGGCCAGACCTTTGCGGGCCATAAGCACGCCGGTCATGAAGGTTGAGGTTACGGCGCCGAGGCCGACAACCATTACGCCGAGTTTGCCCGTAGCGGGCTTTACGTTTGTTGTCTTCATAATTGAAATTGCTTGTTATGAATTTTAGTTTTGTTAATATTCAGATTTGTAATTTCTTATATGTCTCCCTTGAAGCAGGCGGAGGCTGCGTGGCTTGAGGCTCGCTTTAAGGGCGATTGTGTTATGACGGGGCAAAATTACAACAAGAATCTCAATTGTGAAAAAATCTTTTGTGTAAAATATCTTAATTAAGGCGAATATGTGTCAAAATATAGCCTTAATACATAAAAATATTTAAAAACAGATAATAAACATCATAAAGTATTAAATTATGCAAAACGCAAATCCAATATAAACGGCTCAATTTTGATACAAATCCAGATTTTTATCAAATTAACAGGGTGTCGACTGCCATTCACACACGATTTTAGTTATAGAGGCAGGAAGTAGGCAATATTCACTATTAACATATATTAACACGCCGAGTTTAAATTTTCAGTATTGTTAAATGGATGTGACGTTTCATGGGAGGTGTTTTTTCAAAGGTGGCAATTTGTGGGCGTCCGGCTGGATGCCGGGCTTGGCTCTTTCGGCTTTCTGACCAAAGCCTCAAGCCTCTTGGCAAAAACCACTTATGACGTAGCGCAGCGAAGTCATAAGTGGTTGCTATAATTCTGCATCCGGCCGGATGCCCTGCATCCCTTTCCCTTATGGAGTCACCTATGGTCATGCTTCGCTCAAGTCTGCCCGTTCGCTTCGGAGAAGCGAACCTCCACCATCCGGTAATGGCAAGAGGCTGTCTAACAAGATTTAGACAGCCTCTTACGACATTTTTTTCGATTATTTCAATGGTAGGAGATCGAGAAGTTGGGGGAGGGTTTTGATCATGGGGTCGTGGATGACGGCGTCGTCCTTGTCGGTCCAGCCTTTGCCTTTGATCCAGACTCCGGGGCAGCCGAGTTTGTCGGCGGGGAGGATGTCGTTTTTGAGCGAATCGCCCACAATCATCACTTCTTCCGGCTTCAGGCCGAACCGCTCGATGGCTATGGCGAAGATGCCCGGATCGGGCTTACGCACCTTCACGTTGGTGCTGTCGATCACGAATTGGAACAAGGGGCGTATGCCGTAGGCTGTGATCACCGATTCAACATTGCCGTAGAAATTGCTGACGAGCGCCAGCGGATATTTCGTGGCGAGTTCTTGGAGAGTGGGCATGGCCTCCTCGACGCAGGCGGCGGCGAAGCGGTCGCAATACCGCGCTGCTTTGTCGGCTGTGGCCTCTATCTCGGGAAGTTTCGTGCCGGTGATGTCTTCGAGACGCAGGAGCTCGGCTGTTATCTTCCGCAGCATGGTGTCATAATAAGTGTGCGAGGGGAGGATGACGTCGGGGTGAGCCTCGAGGAATCTCTCTCCATGCACATAGCAGTCGCGGAATGTCTCCTTGTCTATGTCGAGGCCGGCTTCCTTCCAGCCTCTGTAGATCACTTCGCTCCAATGCTCGGCGCGGCTGTCGATGGTGCCGCCGTAGTCAAATATTATGGCTTTTACTTTTGTGAAATCCATGATCGGTGGTAGATTGTCGGAGTTAATACTTGCCTGCCTTGAGCTCGGTGGCGAATCGGGCGCAGATGCGTTCGTGGCGGCACACCATGTAGATGAGCAGGGCGTTGAACACCACTAACTCCACGCCAAAGTAAAGACATGGAATGCCGATGAAGAGGGCGGCGAAGAGGGTGATGGTGCGCCAGTTGAACGACAGGATGTTGGTGAATTTCATCAGCGGCAGGCTTGCCTTGCGGAAATCGTCGCGGAAGCTCTGCGGCACCTTTCCGTCAGGAAATCTCTTGCGCAGCTCGGCTCTGAGGGCCTGCATCTTGGGGGTCCAAGCCTCCTGGTTGCGCGTGTAGCTCAGATAGCTCGACATTGTGAGCTTCTTCCAGAAATTGCCTTTCCAGCTCACTTCGTCGTAGGCTTTCTGCAGCGATGCCGACGAGTCGAGCTCGCTGCCCTCCTCGCCTTTGAGGAAGTAGAGATGGAATTGGCGGTAGTAGTCGGCCATGGCCGCCTGCTTGGCATGGCAGAGGCCTGTGACGACGGCTATTACCCATATGAGCCAGGGGCGCTCGGCGAAGAAGGGGATGGTGGCGTTGGTGCGAAGGCAGATGCTGACGTAGATGGTGAAGAACCAGAAGTCGCCGCTGAGGCCGTCGAGAATGCGGCCGATGCGCGAATATTGCTTGGTCATGCGGGCGAGCTGGCCGTCGGCGCTGTCGAAAGAGTTTGCCCAGATGAGCAGCAGCATTCCGAGGATGTTGATCCAGATGTTGGTGTAGTAGAAAGCGATGCCTGCGCCCACGCCGAGGAATATCGAGGCTATGGTGATGGCGTTGGGGGTGACGCCGAGCTTTTTGGCCAGGCAGGCCCATCCGTAGCCGATCGGGCGGTAGAACCAAAGGTCGATGTGCTCTTCGGTGTCGAGCGATTTAAGAGATGCGAGATATGATTGGTCTTTAATTGCCATTTCTGTCAATCTGTTTTTGGGGTTAGGTGATTATGGGAGTGGGCTAATCGCGTTGGCGCAGGGCGAAGGTCTGTTGGCGCAGGTAGGCTCCGAGCTCTTCGGCTGTGGCGAATTCTTTCTGCTTCTCAACCGTGATGGGCTCGCCCACTGATATGTGCATTTCCTTGCCCACCTTTTTGAATACCTCTGCAGGGAGAGCCAAGGTGCGGGCCTGCCAGCACACTATGCCAAGAAAGTTAAACCAGAAAGAGTTGCCGCCATGGAAGAATATCGGTATCACCGGCACCTTCGCCTTTTTTATGATCGACAGCACCGAAGGCTGCCAAGGAAGGTCGTCGAGCTGGCCCTTGAGGTTGATCTTCGACATGGCGCCGGCCGGGAAAAAGCCCACGGGCTTGCCGTCGCGCAGCATCTCGAGGGTCTGGCGTATGCCTGCCACTGACACCTTGCGCTTTTCAGGGTCGGTCGAGGCCGATGGGTCGACTGCTATGAAGTTGGGGCGCATGGCCGAGATGTTGTTTAGAATCATGTTGACCATCACTCGGTATTCGGGTCTGTGGCGTGTGATCAGGTATATGAGCATGATGCCGTCGAGGGCTCCGAAGGGATGGTTGCTTACGGTGATGAAAGCTCCCTGCGGCAGGTGGTCGAGCACATCCTGCCCGTCTACGCGGAGTTTCACCTTGAATTGCTCGAAGAGCAGGCGCTTCACGAATTCGGGCCCGGGAGTGTCGCAGCAAGCGCTGTGCACGTAGTTCACTTTGTCGACCGACAGGAAGCGAAGCAGCCAATCGACAAACTTCTTGTGCCCTTTGAGCTTGGGTATGAGCCTCGCCACGTCGTCGTAGTTGAGGACGTCGGGGTGCACATCGTATTGCTCATATAGTTTTTTGTAGTCTTCTTTGTCCATAATCATCCGGTGTTAGGATGCCGATTGCGGAGTCTCACTTATTGCTTTTTGCCCATGGAAACAGAGCGCGGAATATGGCTATCGCTTTGGGGTCGAATTTAGTCACCCTGTAGACGAAGCGGTGCTGAAGCAGGAAATTCCAGAACCACGACACCAGAAGCGACACCACCAGGCGGGCTGCGGCGTAGGTGCCCTCGTCGTTGAAGCCCATATCCTGCAGGTAGTCCCACGAACTGAAGGCCAGATACAGCGCCTGAGTGCCGAATGAATTGAGCGACAGGCTTCCGACCCATACCATGGCGTACTTTATTATAACAGCGCGCCAGGGGCAATCGTTGGCGTGAAACGTGAATTTATAGTTGATGATGCAGTTGACCACGCCTCCGGCCACGGCTCCTACAGCCGTGGAGAGCCACGGCGCGAGGCCGACCCACGCGAAAAGGGCGAATCCGAGAAAAAGGTCGACCCACGATGCTGTCTGGGACGAGACCGCCGAGCGAAGAAACGCGAATTCCACACGGTCGCTTTTGAGCACTTTGGCCCCGACAGAGCGTAATTTTCCCATTCTTTTTTTACGGTCATGAACCGCCCGCATAAGGGCGGAGGCCCTTATGCCTTGTTTTTGATTATCTGCATTATGCGCTTTGCTATCACTGAGCTTGCCTGGGCGCGGCAGGGGGCATAGCTTGGCCAGTCGTTGAAGTCGATGATGTAGATGTCGCCTTCCTTGGTGATGATGCAGTCGCCGCCGTAGACCACGACGTCGAGCGTCTCGGCCGCTTTGTTGCAGATTTCGCGTATGCGGGCGTCCATCTCATCGTGGTTCACTTCGAAGAGGCCAGAGGGGGCGGGCACGAACCAATGGAAGAAATCTGTGCCGAGCACGCCGTAGAATTTCACCACCTCGCCGATGATGTGCTTGTTGATCACGGCTCTGGTGATGCCGCGCAGGAAGTATTCCTGCAGTATCTCCTGGGCCTCCTCGGCGTGGCGCACGAATGTCACGTCCTCGCGGTGCTTTGAATGGTGGTGGCCCTGCTTCACCCAGCTTTTCTCGAATCCCTGGGCCTCGAGCTGTTTGCGCACATTTTCATTGGTGTTTACGAGCATGCTTGGCGGGTAGGGGATGCCATTGCTGTTGAGCAGGAGCATCACTCGCTCACGGGTGCAGTTTTCGATGGCGTAGCCAGAGTTGATCACGAGTTTGCCTTCGTTTTCAAGGCGCTGCAGCATTTCGTATGAGCGCCAGTCGCGGCACATGTTGACGATGATGTCTTCCTTCACGCCCGATTTGGTGAATTGCTCTTCGGAATAAACATTGACGGTGCAGCCGCGCTTGCGCAGCTGGTCGGCCACCATATTGAAAATTGAGGCATCGCTGCCGATGTGGTTGCATGAATATGCCCCTGCTCGCATGATGCCGGCTATCTTTATTTCTGACATGATTTGTGTTTATATTTTTTGCAAAGATATACATTTTTGGTCAAAAGACAAACACGGGCTTGTGCAAAAGTGACGGATTGCAAGCCATCGGGGACAGTTTTGTAGACGATAAGGACAAATTTGTCTGCGTTGGGCGATTTATTGACAACGATTTTTTGTCAGTCAAGGCAAAATCACTAAATTTGCGAAAGATACTGTTTTTGCAATTTTTTACTTTAAGCCTATGCTAATTTCGTCACAGATCCGATTTCGTCTGGCGGCCATCATCGTGGCCGTTCTCGTAGCTCTCGTCGCGTTCGGAGCCGCATACCGCCCCAACGGGCAGGTGAAAAGCCACATCACCATCCGCTCCGAGGCCAAGGCGTCGGCCTCGGAGATAGGCCGCATCAGCAAAGGCGACATTTTTGAGGTGACTGAGGTCGCCGGCGGCTGGGGAAAGGTGGTCACTGCCGACGGGGCGGTTGGGTATGTCAATGCCCGCTATATCGAGAAGGTGCCCGAGGTGAAGGTGCCCGCAAAGGAGTCGGGGCCTGTGGCGTGGAAGGGCGGCTCGCTTGATCTGCACTGGATGGTGTGGCTGATACTCGCCTTGATGGCGGCGGTGTTTATCATGCAGAAATGCGATCTCGACGGTGAGGTGAGCATCTGGGTCACGCCTGTGATGTGGTTTCTGCTCGGCCTGTCGCAACTGACATATATATTCCTGTGTAAAGACCCATTCTGGACGGGAGCCGACTTGGGCTGGCTGGCCATACTCATTGCCGTGGTGGTTTTCGCCATCGGCGCTTTCTATCAGACCGGCTCGATGGTGGGCTTCGCCAAGACTTATAGCGAAGACAACGCCGCGGTGGGCATATGGTCGGTGCCGGTGTGTGTGGTGGGCGGCATCATACTCAACTACACCGCTCCCGAATATCTGTGGATAGCGCTTGCCGTTTTCGGCCTGGCTCAGCTCTGGCAGGCGTTTGTCATATTCCGCACCGTGAGCCAATACCAAGGCGCAGCTCTTGCGGCGGTGTCAGCCACCGGCTATCTTTTCGGCATGCTTGGCACGCTGGTCATGGCCACGCTGCTGGTGGCTTTGGTGATAGTGGTGCTTGTGTGCCTCTTCTGCCTGTGGATCGTGCTATCGATGATAGGCTCAGACTCAAAGGATATCAGGCTCCGGCACAAATGGGGATCCTATTTCACAGACCAATACGGCGACGAGTGGGAGCACATAGGCGGCAACACCTACCGACGCACCTGAGGCTGCCCATCATCGCGTGGCCCTGAGGAAGAAATACAGAAACAGGGCTCCCGCCAGAAACAGACTGACCGAGAAGCTGAGGATAATGCCGTAGAGGCCCATCCCTGCGGTAAACGCGAGCGCGTAGGTGGCGGGTATGCCCACCACTATGTAGCTGACAAAGGCTATCCAAAGCATAGGCATCACCTTCGATGTGCCGCGAAGAGCGTTGGCGAATGTGATCTGGGTGGCATCGCCGAGCTGGTACATCACAAGCGGGAATATCAGCGCTATGGTGGCCGCAAGCACATCGGCGTCGTCGGTGAACCACCCGATGAGGCCTCTCGCGAAGAATATGAATATCAAGGTGCTGACGGTGGTCATAAGCAGCATCACGTGATAGCCGCACCATCCGGCTTGGCGCATGGCCCGGCTGTCGTGCTTGCCTGCCTCGTTGCTGACGAGCACGGCTATGGCCGACCCGATGGCGTAGTACAGCACGAAGCCGAGGGTGCCCACGATCACTATGATCTGGTATGCAGCGAGCGATATGGCGCCGAGCCATCCGGCCATTACAGCCGCCACGGCGAATGACCCGCTCTCGAAGGCCATCTGCATGGCTATCGGAAGCGAAGTGACCCATATCTTCCTGAAATACGGGCGGCTGACTCTGGCCTGGAAAAAGCCTTCGCGGTATAGCCTGTATTTCTTGAAAATGAAGAATGCCGACATGATGGCCAGCGGGCATGCGGTGCGGGCTATCAGAGTGCTGATGCCAGCGCCGGTGAGGCCGAGCTCGGGCAGGCCGCAATGGCCGTAGATCAGCAGGTAGTTGCCGGCAATGTTGAGAGCGTTGGAGCCGAGAATGATCCACATGGGCATCGTGGTGTTCTTGATCGAATAGCTCCATTGGGCGAATACATTGAAGAGCGACACCGGAATCATGCCGCACAGCGCCAGCAGGTAGTAGGGCCTGATCATCGGCATCAGGTATGAGGGCTGTCCGAGCCGGTGTAGATTGAAATACATGACTCCCATGACCACCATAAGGGCGAATGTGAAGATGGTGTTGAGTGTCACGGCATTGCGCAATAGCTCTCCTATGCCGCGCTCGGCGTTTCCGGTGAGCCTTCCGAAGATGGCTCCGGCCAGGGGGAGCACGCCGTAGGTGAAGCCGATGCAGCAGAATATCACCCAGTTGAACATGCCGTTGACGAACGATGCCGATGCCAGGGCGTCGGTGGAGTATCGGCCCACCATCATGTTGTCGGCGAAGCCTACGATTATCATGCCGGCCTGCCCCACGAGTATGGGAAGCCCGAGGCGGACGATTGACTTGTAGTAATCTATGCGTTTCATATGGGTTTGGCGGGGTTGAATCCTGATTGGGCCAAGGTGGCGGATCTTGAGTAGAATTCAGGCGAGAGCAGGAATGCAAGCGACGTGCCGGGATGCGACTTCATGTATGCTCTCACTATCTGGTGGCCGATGTATCGGCCTGCGCGCGACGGTGCGGTTGACCCGAGCAGGGGAGATGAGGGCGCGGCTGACAGCATGCGGTCGGAAGTGACCTGATTGGTGTCGTAGATCATCTTTTTCTCGGCCATCTCCATCCACATCTGTGGCAGGTGGGCCTGCATGAATTTCATCTCTTCAGGCAGCAGCCCGAGGGCAGCTGCCTCGTCGGGATCTGGCAGAAGCCTCATGCGCGTTTCGGCCAGAGCGCCTTCGTAGAGCATGTTGCTCAGCAGGGTAGGCGCCTCCGCACCGCAGGCCATCGGGTGCGATGTGGCCACGATGGCGGCGGCCAGGTCGTATGGCAAGGCGCCGGGCGTCTTCCCGGCTCGCTTGTAGGCCTCCCAGTGCGAATACCCGGGATAGTCAGAGCCGAGGTAGTGGTTGAGGGCTATCAGCATCACCGAGTCGACCCTCAGCAATGGCTGGGGCAGGCCGTAGACCACCGATGCGAAGCGCAGTGTGTCGAGCCGCAGGCCTTCCCTGGCGGCATTGCGGTATATGCGGCCTAACGTGGCTTCGAGCTCAGCGAGGTCGGGAAAAACCTTGTCGGCGTCAGGCTGGAACACTGCCACCTCGTCACTGCCGCTCCACCATTCGAGCTCGGCCTCTCCGGCCGGGGTGTGCCCGAGCACTTTGAACAGAGCGCTTATCTCGGCCGAAAGCGTGTCGGATATGATTTGCCTCGACGAGTCGGGCGCGTCTTTGTAGGCCTGCATCGCCCGGTCGAGGCGGCTCACCTTCATTGGGGCCGGGTCGGAGCCGCAGGCGGCCATCGCGGCGGCGATGGCCAGGATTATGATGTATTTGAGGGCTTTCATTGATTGGAGGTCAATATAGAGTCGATGGCGAGGGCCATGCTCCAGCGGTCTTTGTCATTTCGGTTTTCGAGCACGATGATCTTTTCGCCGGTCTCGGGATATTTCGCCACGTAGGCCTGGAATCCGCCGTTGTCGCCGGTGTGGTACACTTTTGTCGGCCTGCCCGGCGTGGTGTCTACAAACCATCCGAGGCCGTAGTGGGTGTGGGGGCGTCGCTGATAGTCGCACCAAGGGCTGTCGCTCACGTTTGTGCGCGGGGCGTAGGCCATGCGCAGGAGGCTGTCTGTGAGGACGTCGCCGTGGGCGAGGCCTTTCTCCCAATTGAGCATATCGCGAGCAGTGGAGTAGATGCCGCCGTCGGGGCGGGTGGCGAAGAAAGTCTCCTCTCCGTAGTCATATTCGCGCCAGCCACCATCGGCATCGGGTATGTATCCGTGGGCAGCCTCAGCGGGCATTGAATCGGGACTGAAATAGACAGTGGCGTCCATGCCAAGAGGTTTGAATATGTGGTAGCGCTGATATTCATAGAAATCCTCGCCTGAAGCCTGCTCCACGATCTTGGCCAAAAGTATGAATGACGGATTCAGATAGTCGTAGGCCGATCCGGGGGCGAATTTCAGCTCCTTTACCTCCGGAAGATACAGCAATGACTGCTCCTCGTCGGCGTAGACGCATGCCCGGCGGTCAGACCGGTCGCGGCTGTCGGGCAATCCCGAAGATTGGGATGCGAGGTGGGCCGGAGTGATCTCGCGCCAGAAAGCCTGCGGATATTCGGGGAAGAAATCGGAGCAGGGGCGATTTATGTCGACATCCTGCTGCAGCAAAGCCGCCACGGTGAATTGCTTTGATATCGAGGCTATGTTGAAAAGCGTATTCTCATCCACGCGACGACCTCCCGGCATATCGGCCAGACCGAAATATCGCTCATAAATCACGCTGTCGCCCTTGGCTATCAGCACCGCGGCCCCCGGAGCCTTGTCGCCTTCTGGATACCGGCAGTCAAAAAGCGAATCGAGCGCAGCCGCAATTTTGGCGTCGCCCGCAGGCTGAGAGTCAGAATGTGAACAGGAAGAAATAAATGAGGCTAATACTGCGGTCAGGCAGATGGCGTAAACGCGCATAGTAATCATAAACGGTGTTATTTGTGAAAAAACAGCGCAAACTTACAAAGAAAAATCCAATCCGCCACAAAATCCAATCATTATTGTATAAACACTTCTCCAAAACGACGAGACGTATTATTTTGAGGTGGGCTTGGTTATTGCTGCTCCAGGAAGCGCACCTCGGCCTCGCATTTGGGACATGTGCCGAGGCATTCGCCTTTGAATCGGCATTCCGAAGTGGCCAGCTCTATGCCGTTGGCCTCTGCTATCTGACGGCGTATCTCCTTAAGGATCTTGCATGTCTGTTTGCCTCGTTTCATGGTCGGTGTTTGTCTGTTTTGTAGGTGAATAAATCAAAATTGCCGTATCCCATGGCCATAAGCGCGTCGCGGCTCGCCTGCCGGTCGGCATCGGTGTTGAAGTCGGGGATGAGCGGAATGCGTATGATGCAGTCGCTTTGTCTGTTGGCCTCGGCTATGAGGCGCAGGTTGGCGATCACCCGGTCGTTTCCGCATCCGGTGTATTTTCGGTATATATCCGGGTTCATATCCTTGATGTCGATGATCAGGGCGTTGACTGCCGGGAGGAGCGCGGTTATGTGGGCCGACGGCACATTGAGCGATGTCTCCAGATTTATCCGCCATGCCGAGCCGCACAGTCGCCTGAACTCGCATATGTATTGCGGATGCTCGCAAGGCTCGCCGCCGCCGAATGTCACGCCTCCGCCGGTGGCGATAAAGTAGAGCTCGTCTACGCGGACCATGTCGTAAAGTCCCTCCGGGGAGAAAGCGGGGAATCGGGCGCCATCGCCAAGGCAGTGCGGATTGAGGCAGTGTCGGCACCGGAGCGGGCAGCCATGAAAAGCCACAAGCGTGGTTACGCCGTCTCCGTCGGTGGCGAGGCGGTGTCTTGAGATCCCAATCATCTTCTCCGGCTTTATCTCCATAATCAATGCAAGTTATAAAGCGAAGTTACAAAATATAATCCGATGCACCAAACATTATCGGCGGGCAAAATCGACAAAGGGGTGAAAAAACGATGGGGATGTCGGAATTTTTTCGTAAATTTGCGCGGAAAAAAATTCATACCATATTATAATGATCACACTCGATCAGCTCAAGGAGGCTCAGGAGCGCAAGGACGCCCTGAAAAAGTATCTTGACATAGACACTAAAAAAATACAGGTGGAGGAGGAAGAGCTCCGCACCCACGTGCCCGACTTCTGGGAGCATCCCGAGGAGGCGCGCCGCCAGATGAAGAAGGTGAAGGACCTGCAGCAATGGCTCGACGACTACGCCGATGTGGAGAGCGCCGTCGATGAGCTCGCCGTGGGCTGGGACTTCTACAAGGAAGAGGTGATAGAGGAGGCCGAGCTCGACGCCCTGCACGCCGGCGCCATCGAAAAGATCGAGGCGCTCGAGCTGAAGAATATGCTCCGCCACGAAGAGGACAAGATGGACGCCGTGCTGAAGATCAACTCCGGCGCCGGAGGCACCGAGAGCCAGGACTGGGCCTCGATGCTGATGCGCATGTATCTGCGATACTGCGAGAAGCACGGATACAAGACCTCGATAGCCAACATACTCGAAGGCGACGAGGCCGGCATCAAGTCATGCACCATCAACATCGAGGGCGCGTTCGCCTACGGATACCTCAAGAGCGAGAACGGCGTGCACCGCCTGGTGCGTGTCTCGCCCTACAACGCCCAGGGCAAGCGAATGACGTCGTTCGCTTCGGTGTTCGTGACCCCGCTGATCGACGACACCATCGAGGTGAAGATCGAGCCGGCCCTGATGTCGTGGGACACTTTCCGCTCGGGCGGCGCCGGCGGCCAGAACGTGAACAAGGTGGAGTCGGGCGTGCGCCTGCGCTATCAGTTCACCGACCCATACACCGGCGAGAAAGAAGAGATCCTGATTGAGAACACCGAGACCCGCGACCAGCCCAAGAACCGCGAGAACGCCCTGCGCCACCTCAAATCGATACTCTACGAGAAGGAGCTGCAGCACCGCATGGCCGAGCAGGCCAAGGTGGAGGCCGGAAAGATGAAGATAGAGTGGGGCTCGCAGATACGCTCATACGTGTTTGACGACCGCCGCGTGAAAGACCACCGCACCGGCTGGCAGACATCAGACGTGGGCGGCGTGATGGACGGCGACATCGACGGCTTCATCAAAGCCTACCTCATGGAGGCCCAGGGCGGCGAAAATGAGGAGTAAAGGCTAAAAAATCGGCCAAGCCCAAGGAAAATTAACGTTTAATCAGCATAAATGTTTAAAAAAGCATAACGAAGTTAAGATATTTTACTGAAAATTTCGTGGAAAGAAAAAAAATCGCTTACTTTGCAGTGCTAATTTGATTATTAATTAAAAAACTTAATTACTATGTCTGAAATTGCAGATCGCGTAAAGCAGATCATCGTCGACAACCTCAGCGTCGACCAGGCTGCTGTTACTGACAGCGCAACATTCGCCGACCTCGGCGCAGATTCTCTCGACACCGTTGATATCATCATGGCCTTCGAAAAGGAATTCGATATCAAGATCCCCGAGGAGCAGAGCGACAAGATTGCTACCGTAGGCGACGCTATCGCTTTCGTTGAGGCAGAAGTTGCCAAGAAATAATAAGACCCGGAATCTCCTCTCCGCCCTCTTTCAACCACAGAATAAAGAATATGGAATTAAAAAGAGTAGTAGTAACAGGCCTCGGCACCGTTTCCCCTCTTGGCAACAACGTTGACGACACATGGGCCGCCGCCGTGCGCGGCGAAAGCGGAGCCGCTCCTATTACGCACTTCGACGCCTCTCAGTTCAAGACGCAATTCGCCTGCGAAGTCAAAAACTTCAACGCAGATGAGCACTTTGACCGCAAGAAGGCTCGCCAGCTCGACCTCTACGCCCAGTACGCACTCGTTGCCGCCCGTCAGGCCGTCAAGGACGCTGCCCTCGATGGCGAAAACGTTGACAAAAATCGCGTAGGTGTGATAGTCGCCGCAGGCATCGGCGGACTCCATACCTTTGAGGAAGAGGCTGGATACTACGCGCTCAATGCCGACAAGGGCCCGCGCTACAGCCCATTCTTCATTCCCAAGATGATCGCTGACATCGCCAGCGGCCACATCTCGATGGAGTATGGCTTCCACGGCCCCAACTATGGCGTAGTCTCGGCATGCGCATCTTCAAACAACGCTATCATCGACGCTTTCAACCTCATTCGCCTCGGAAAGGCTGACGCCATCATCACCGGCGGCGCCGAAGCCGCAATCTTCCCCGCAGGCGTGGGCGGTTTCAACTCGATGCACGCAATCTCAACCCGCAACGACGAGCCCACAAAGGCGTCAAGGCCCTTCAGCAAGAGCCGCGACGGATTTGTGATGGGCGAAGGCTCTGCCATCCTCATCCTTGAGGAGCTTGAGCACGCCAAGGCACGCGGCGCGAAAATCTACGCCGAAGTGGCAGGCGGCGGCCTTTCAGCCGACGCATACCACATCACCGCCACTCACCCCGAAGGCCTTGGCGCCATCCTCGCGATGGAGGCAGCCCTCGAAGACGCAGGCATGAAGCCCGAGGATATCGACTACATCAATACCCACGGCACATCTACCCCCGTCGGTGACGTCGGTGAAGTCAAGGCCATCGTTAAGGTCTTCGGCGACCACGCCTACAAGCTCAATATCTCATCGACAAAATCGATGACAGGCCACCTTCTCGGCGCCACAGCCGCTATCGAGGCCCTCTTCAGCATCAAGGCTATCAACGACGGCATCATCCCCCCCACCATCAATCACGAAGATGGCGACGAGGACGAAGCAATTGACTACAACCTTAACTTCACTTTCAACAAGGCGCAGCACCGCGAAGTGCGCTCCGCTCTGAGCAACTCGTTCGGATTCGGAGGCCACAACGCCACCCTGATCCTCAAGAAATATGAAGATTAAGATTTCATAAACTTACTACAACATCCCCCTTGCGGCGGCCTCATCGAGAGACGAGGCCGCCGCTTTCCGTAAACAAGGCCTATGGCAGCATGGCAACGACGCATCTCGGCTCAATCCGCGTTTTTTGCCTCGTCTCTCCACAATTTTTCAATTAAACTTTCGTTAACATTTTAGTGCAACACTAATTATAGTCAAATAGACCATGGCAATCCCTTGCATAGACAGAATCACTACTTTGCTGAAAAGAGGGGATGCTCGCACCAAGAGGCTGAAAAGCAATATAATATTGTCGATTCTGCTGAAGGGGCTGAGCGTGGCCGTGACATTCATGCTCGTGCCTGCCACCATCGGCTATGTCGATGCAGAGGTCTACGGCGTGTGGCTCACGATAGCCGCTGTGCTGCTTTGGTTTCAGATTCTTGACATAGGCCTCGCGCCCGGGCTGAAGAATAAGCTGACTGAGGCACTTGCCGTCAGTGACTACGGGCGCGCCTGCGCTCTGGTGTCGACCACGTATGCGGCTACAGCCGCCATTTTCGCGCCTTTGTCAGTGGCGCTGTATTTTCTGGTGCCTGTTGTTGACTGGTGCTCCCTGCTCAATGTGTCGGTTTCGTATGGGCCGGGCATTGTAGAGGCCTTGCGCATGCTTTCAGTGATGATATGTGTGCAGATGGTGGCCAATGTGATAGTGTCGGTGCTTGCGGCGTATCAGCGTGTGGCTTTGTCTCAGTCATTTCTGGTCATAGGCAATATACTCGCCTACATATTGATATTGGTGCTTTCAAAGACAGTGCCGGCATCATTGTCTCTGCTTGCCCTTGTGCTTGCAGGCTCTCCGATAGTGGTGACTCTGATAGGGTCGATAGCACTGTATTGCGGTGCTTGCAAGGCTGTCAGGCCCGGCTTCAGACATGTCGATGTGTCAATGACAAAGGAGCTGCTGTCGCTCGGATCAAAATTTTTCGTCATAAATGTGCAGGCCGTGGTGGTGTATCAGTCAACAAATCTTCTGATTTCGCACGTTTCATCTCCCGAGATGGTCACCGCCTATAACATAGCCTATAAATATCTGTCTCTGACCATATTGGTCTATACCAACGTGACACTTTCGCTCTGGACAGCCTATACCGACGCCTATGCTAAAGGCGACATACCCTGGATGGACAATATGCGCCGGAAGATGAACAGGCTTTTGCTCATGTGCTCAATGCTTTGCGTTGTCTTCGCGGCTGTGGCGCAGCCTGTGTATTCATTGTGGATCGGCGATAAGGCCGTGGTGCCTCAGGCAATGACCTGGTGCGTGGCGGCTTATGTAGTTTCATATTGCTTTATGACTCTAAACGGCACATTCACCATCGGCACAGGCAAGGTGCTCCTGGAGACAATCGTGGTGTCGGTGGGCGCTGTGGCCTATATTCCTTTAGCCTTGTACGCCTCAAAGTATTTGGGGCAGTATGGCATATTGGCGGTGCTTGTGGCGGTCAATATGATCTACGGCGTGATTTTCTATATACAAACCGATAAGCTGATCATGGGCACGGCCCGTGGCATATGGAATAAGTGACCATGGATGTAATAGCAGCTTCAAAGCGCTTGACGCGCAAGTTTTTCCACAGGCCGAAGTATTCGCGCAGACAATTCGGAGCGATAGGGCCTCACTGCCGCATAGGCGACGAGTGCGCGCTTGTGCCTGAAAATATGTATCTTGATGACTATGTGGTGATCCAAAATCGAGTGAATTTCATATCGTCGGAAGGACGTCTTGTTGTGAAAAGGCATTCAGTGATTTCATCGCAGTGCATAATCATCCCGGGTACGCACACGCCTGTGGCCGGCATGCCATTCTACTTCCAGACTATGGAGCACATAGGCGATGACCATGCCACTATCACAATAGAAGAAGACTGCTGGATAGGGGCCGGAAGCATTTTGCTTATGAAATCGCGCATCGGCAGGGGGGCTGTCGTGGCAGCGGGGAGCGTCGTCACCAAGGCTGTGCCTCCATATGCGGTGGTGGCCGGCAATCCCGCGAGAATAATAGGCGTGAAATTTTCGAAAGAAGATGTGTTAAGGCACGAAAAGGCTCTTTATCCGGAATCTGAAAGACTTTCGATCGCGGAGATAGAGAAATTGTACGAAGACTATTACGTTGCCGTTTCGCCTATGGCAGGGAAAGCCCCGGAGAGCGTGGGCGTTCGATATGATTGTGACACAGGAAAACTGACCGGGCTATGAATCCTCTAAAGAAACTGAAATCAATGTTGAGGCATCCATTAAGGTCCGCGGTAAAGGCTTGGCGATATGTCATTTATAAACCGCGTTTCGCGAAGTATGCCTGGTCAGACCGCGTCAATGGTGCCAGAGCCATCACTTGCAGATGCGTTTCGCTCGGTGAAAATGTATATATAGGGCCCAGATGCCGCATACAGGGCATAGAGCGGTATAACCACGCCCGATTCAGCCCGAGCATTGTATTGGCTGACAATGTATCGGTGCAGCAGGATTTTTATCTGACCTGCGCTTCGAGGGTGGAGATAGGCGCAAATACGGCGATAGCCGCTTTCGTGACCATCACTGACATTGACCATCCGTATGTCGATGTTGACCAGCCCATTGAGAATCAGGATCTTGTGGTGAGCGGGGTGGCGATAGGCCCTGACTGCAAAATCTACAATGGGGCGGTCATAACCAAAGGCACACACATAGGACGTCACTGCGTGGTGGGAGCGAACTCTGTGGTGAGCGGGCATTATCCTGATTTTTGTGTGATAGCCGGCAATCCGGCTAAAATAATAAAGCGTTATAACCAACAGGCGGGTGTTTGGCAAAAGACTGACCCCGAGGGAAAATTCATATAAGAAATATTATCATGGCAAAAAAGATACTTGTGACCGGCGGTGCCGGATTCATTGGCTCCAATCTGGCGATAAAATTGCTTGAGAAAGGCTATGATGTGGTGGTGCTTGACAGTCTGTCGCCGCAGATACACGGCGACGACCCTGAAGTGACCTCTCCGCTCTATAATTCCATAAAGGGAAAGGTGAGATTCATCAAGGGATCTGTGACATCAAGGGCCGACCTCACTGCCGCGCTTGATGGCGTGGAATGCGTGGTGCATCTGGCTGCGGAGACCGGCACAGGCCAATCGATGTACGAAGTGGAGAAATACGTGGGCACCAACATAGGCGGCACAGCCTTGCTGCTCGATATCCTCGCCAACTCAAAAACGCAGGTCAAGAGGGTGGTTGTGGCTGAATCGCGTGCCATCTATGGCGAAGGCAGATACTACAGCGATGAGCTTGGCCGATACGTATATCCGACGATGCGTGATGCCGACGCCATGGAGCATGGTGACTTCGAGGTGAAATATGATGGTTGCTCAGAGCCTTTGCGGCTTGTGGGCACCACTGAGGATTCGATGGTGCATCCCACGTCTGTCTACGGCATCACAAAGCAGGTGCAGGGGCAGCTCGTGCACCTTGTATGCCAATCTATCGGCATTGAGTCTGTGTCATTCAGGTATCAGAATGTCTACGGTCCCGGGCAGTCGCTTTCCAATCCATATACCGGCATATTGTCTATATTCTCCACGCGCATCAAGAATGGCAAGGATATCAATATATTTGAGGACGGAAAGGAGACACGCGATTTCGTATATATCGACGATGTGGTGGATGCCACTATACGCGGCATAGAAGTGCCCGGGGCAAACGGCCATGTTTTCAACGTAGGCACGGGCGTGCCCACCGATGTGCTCACAGTGGCCCGCACACTGATGGAGAAATACGGGAAGGAAGTGGAGCTTCATGTTTCGGGCAATTTCCGCATCGGAGACATACGCCATAATTACGCCGACATATCAAAGGCGAGAGACATACTCGGATTCGAACCGAAATGGAATTTCAGCGATGGCATCGCCAATTTCTGCAGATGGGTTGACTCGCAGCAGGTGTGCGAAGACAGATACGAGCAATCCCTTAAGGAGATGAAAGATAAGAATCTATTCAAGTGATCATGAGCGGAAAGAAAATAGGGATAGTGACCGTGCTTTACAACAGCGCGGCGGTGCTTGAGGGATTTTTCGATTCGCTCACGAAGCAGGATTATGAAGATGTCGTGCTTTATGTGATTGACAACAAATCGCCCGATGCGAGCTTGGAGATCTCAAGATCGCTGGCGTCAAAGGCCACGTTCCCCACAGTCATAATAGAGGCCGGAGAGAACGGCGGCATAGCCAAGGGCAATAATATCGGCATAGAGCGAGCGTTGGCCGATGGCTGCGATCTTGTTCTTCTGGCCAACAATGACATTGAATTTGCCCCTGATGCGATCAGTTTGCTTGTGGATGGCCTCGACAAATACAGCTGTGACATGATAGTGCCGAAAACTTTCAATTACTTCACGGGAAAGTTGTGGTGCACTACCGGAGGTTACGGTTTCACCAGGCCTACTTATGCCGACGGCGCGCGCAAAGACGATGCTCCCCGCTATAATGTTGCGGGGCCTACGGTTTTCGCTCCCACATGCTTTATGCTCATAAAACGTGAGGTGTTCGAGCGCACGGGCATGATGGACGAGAAGTATTTTGTGTATTTCGACGATACTGATTTCATCTGGAGGGCCGTGAAGGAGCAGGGCTTCAAACTATACTATGAGCCGGCTTCTGTGGTGCACCATAAGGCCGGGACGGCGAGCGGAAGCAAGGCGAGCGCATTCACATTCTATATGAATACCCGCAATCGCGCTTACTTCATGAATAAGTATTTTCCGTGGCATCAGCGCTTCTGCGTGAATGCCTATAGCTTCACATATTATTTCCTCTACACCATCAAGCATCCGAGTTTCCCTTCGATATTCAAAAACATAGGTTATTACCGGGAAGGGCTCAAGATGTACCGTGAATGGCGTGAGGCTCAAAAAATGAATTGAGTATGCGATCTCCAATCGGTGTTTTTGATTCGGGGTATGGGGGGCTGTCGGTGCTTCGCGACATTGTGGAGCGGCTGCCTCAGTATGATTATCTTTATCTGGGCGACAATGCACGTGCGCCTTATGGCACGCGCTCGTTTGAGCGGGTGTATGAGTTCACGCTTCAGGCGGTGGAGTATCTGTTTGCCCAAGGATGCCCTTTGGTGATTCTCGCCTGCAACACGGCCTCGGCCAAGGCGCTGCGCTCGATACAGCAGCGAGATCTGCCGCGCATAGCCCCGGACCGCAGGGTGCTTGGCGTGATACGCCCTACGGCTGAGGCTGTAGGCGCCCTTTCGCGCACGGGCCATGTGGGCATTTTCGCCACTCCGGGCACGATAGCCTCTGAGTCATACGACATTGAGATCAAGAAGCTCAATCCGGGCTTTGAGGTCTATGGCCAGGCTTGCCCTATGTGGGTGCCCATCGTGGAGAATCTTGAGATGGAGACTCCGGGCGCTAAATACTTCGTCGACAGGGAGGTCGGCAGGCTGCTGGAGAAGAGCGGGAAGATCGACACGATAATTCTGGGCTGCACTCATTATCCTCTGCTCTACGACCAGATACGCGCGTCTGTGCCCCAGGGCATCAGCCTGGTGGAGCAGGGGCGCATCGTGGCCGACAGCCTCGCCGACTATCTGCGCCGGCATCCTGAGATGGAGACGAGGCTGAGCCGGGGCGGAAGCATCGATTACCTCACCACTGAGGCTCCTGATAAATTCGGCGCTTTGGGCTCGATATTCATGCGCCGCCCGGTGGAGGCGCGCCGGATACAGCTGTAGACAAAAAAACGTGATCGCGTCATGACGCAATCACGTTTTTTTTCCAAGTCAGTTATGCTTTAGAGGCGCTTGCGGATGGCCTCGGTGTCGGCTTCGTATCCGGGCTTTGCCAGGAGGGCGAACATATTGCGCTTGTAGGCTTCGACGCCGGGCTGGTTGAAGGGGTTCACGCCGAGCATGTATCCGCTGATGCCGCATGCGAGCTCGAAGAAGTAGATGAGCTGGCCGAGGTATCCCTCTTCGAGGGCGGGGATTACGATGCGCATGTTGGGCACGCCGCCGTCTACGTGAGCCAGGCGTGTTCCGGTCTCGGCCATCTTGTTGACGTAGTCTACACGCAGTCCTGCGATATAGTTGAGGCCGTCGAGGTTGGCTTCGTCAGAGGGGATGATGGTCTCGAACTCCGACTTTTCTACCGAAAGCACTGTCTCAAAGATGGTGCGCTCGCCGTCTTGTATCCATTGGCCCATAGAGTGGAGGTCAGTGGTGAAGTCTACGGCTGCGGGGAATATGCCCTTGTGGTCTTTGCCCTCGCTCTCGCCGTAGAGCTGCTTCCACCACTCGGCGAAGTAGTGGAGCTTGGGGTTGTAGTTCACGAGGATTTCGGTCTTTTTGCCGCTGCGGTAGAGGGCGTTGCGGGTGGCGGCGTAGAGCATGGCTATGTTTTCGGGGCCGGCTACCTTGAGGTTGCGCTCCATGTCGCAAGCGCCTTCGATGAGGGAGTCGATGTCGAATCCGGCCACTGCGATGGGCAGGAGGCCTACGGGGCTGAGCACTGAGAATCGGCCGCCCACAGAGTCCTCGATCACGAAGGTCTTGTAGCCCTCTTCGTCGGCGAGCTTGCGCAGGGCGCCGCGCTTGGCGTCGGTTATGGCCACGATGCGCTTTGCTGCCTCAGCGCGTCCGATCTGCTTTTCGAGCAGCTCTTTGAGCAGGCGGAAAGCGATGGCGGGCTCGGTGGTGGTGCCTGATTTAGAGATTACGATGATGCCGAATTTCTTGTCCTTGAGGAAGTCAAGCATTTCGTAGAGGTAGTCTTCGCCGATGTTCTGGCCGGCGAAGAGCATGGCGGGGCCTTGACGGCGATGGCCGTAGGCCGAGAATGTGTCGCTGAGGGCCTCGATCACGGCCTTTGCGCCGAGATAGCTGCCGCCGATGCCGATGCTGACCACGTAGTCGCAGCTCAGGCGCATGATTTCGGCAGTGGCGTTGATGTCGTTGATCAGGGCCTCGTCGGTGCGCGAGGGGAGATCTACCCAGCCAAGGAAGTCATTGCCGGGGGCGTCGGCGTTGTATACATGGGCCAAAGCCTCGGCGGCTTCGGGCTCGAGAGCGGCGATGTCGGCCGCAGGAGTAAACTGCATGACATTCTTGATGTCAAGCGCGATGTTCTTTTCCATGATTATCGAGTTTGATGTTGGTTTCTGACTGCAAAATTAGCTATAATTCTCGTATCTTTGACTAATAAAACAGATGTAAATGTTGTTTTCATCACATTTTCCGATAAAAATTGCGATAGTTTAAAAAATTATGCTTAAATTTGACAGCTTATTTAGAAAAGCGTATTTATTTACATTCATTTAACCGATCAATATGGAAATGCGTGACCTCTCTTCGATCGAGGGTGCTACCCCCAAGGCTGAAGAGCAAACTCTCAACCAGCAGGTGCCGCAGGCTCAGGCCGAAACGGCGCAATCTACAACCAATGAAAACCCCATGACGGCATCTGACGCTCCTTTGATGGAGGCTGAGGACGAAATGGCGCTCGCCGCTGAAGAAAGCGCCGCCGACGCAGAGGCAGCCGAGGCTGTGACTGCAGAGCAGCTGATAGAAGCAGCCACTGACATCCTCGCCAAAGACGCCGCCGACATACAGCGCGACCGCCTGTCGCGCCTGCGCCAGCAATTCGCATCGCTCCGTAAGATCGAAATTGATGATGCCCGCACGGCATGGGCCGAAGCAGGCAATGCCCCGGAGGATTTCGCCGTGCCCGAAAGCGAGCAAGAGAAGATATTCAACGGCCTTGTGGCGCAGATACGCGAGAAGAAAAATGCCTGGGCCGAAGAGCAGGAGCAGGCTCGCCGCGATAATCTTAAGGCCAAGGCTGATATCGTGGACCAGATCAACGCTCTGGCCGAAGACACTGACAATGTCAACCGCACATTCCCCCTCTATCTCGACCTGCAGGAGCGATTCAACAGCATCGGCGAGGTGCCCCCCACCGAGGAGACGGCCATCTGGAAGAAATTCCAGGAGGCGCGCGAGCACTATTCAGACAATCTGAAGATCAACAAGGAGCTCCGCGACTATGATTTCAAGAAAAACCTCGACAGCAAGATACTGCTTATAGAGCAGGCCGCCGCCCTGAGCGCGGAGGAAGACGTGATAGGCGCGTTCCGCCGCCTTCAGGAGCTCCATGACAAATGGCGCCAGATCGGCCCGGTGGCCAAGGAGCTGCGCGAAGAGATATGGCAGAAATTCAAGGATGCATCTGCCGCCATCAACAAGAAGTATCAGGCATTCTTTGAGGAGCGCAAAGCCCGCGAAGCAGCCAATGAGGCTGCCAAGACCGCTCTCTGCGAGAAGGCTGAAGCCATCGACATCGCCTCGATAGGCTCATTTGTGGCGTGGGATGAGGCCACCAAGCAGATACTCGAGCTGCAGAATGAATGGCGCACCATCGGCTTCGCGTCGAGGAAGGCTAATAATGCCCTCTTCGCCCGTTTCCGCGAGGCCTGCGACAAATTCTTCAGTGCAAAGGGCGCTTACTTCAAGCAGGTGAAGGAGGAGTACGCCTCAAACCTCGCCAAGAAGACCGCGCTGGCAGAGCGAGCCGAGGCTCTGAAAGACAGCACCGAATGGCGCAAGACCACTGACGAGCTGGTGGCCATGCAGAAGGAGTGGAAGACCATAGGCGCCGTACCCAAGAAGAACAGCGACGCAGTGTGGAAGCGATTCCTCGCCGCCTGCGACCATTTCTTCGACAAGAAGAAGGAGGCCACATCGGGCCAGCGCAATGCCGAGCACGCCAATCTCGTGGCGAAGAAAGAGATAATCGAGGCCCTGAAGGCTCTCGACATTCAGGCCGAAGGCGCTGTCGACACGCTGCGCGAGCTGCAGGACAAGTGGCAGCAGACCGGCCACGTCCCCTTCAAGGATAAGGACAAGGTGAACGACGCTTACCGCGCCGTGGTCAATGAGCTGCGCCGCTCGCTCAATGTCAGCGAGAACCGCGCCCGCATGGACCGCTTCGAGGCCAATCTGTCTCAGGTGGAGGGAGACAAGGCCAAACTGGCCAGGGAGCGCGAGCGCATGGCCCGCACCCTCGAAAGCCGCCGCATTGAGATTCGCACATACGAAAATAATCTCGGTTTCCTGACCTCTAAGTCGAAATCGGGCGAAAGCATGGTCAACGAATTCCGCCGCAAGATAGAGAGGCTGAAGGAGGACATCGCCCAGATCGAAGAGCGCATGCGCCTGATCGACGGCAAACTCAAGTGATAACAACACCTCTCATAACGCTATAACCACGTCATTGAGCCGGCTCCTCCGGCTCAATGCACAAACCTTTCCGCATGAAAAAAAACAGGAGAGGCAGATTTGGAAAATACTTACCGGGACTGTTCTCGATGGCCGATCTGGTCATCGCGAACAGTCTTTTTGCCCTTGCGACACTGCTATGCGGAGGCGTGCCCGACAATAAGATGCTGTGGGTGCTGGTCAACACCAGCTACTTGCCCGTGATGCTATGGCTGAGCGGAAAGCCTGACATGCACCGGACCCTGCTGATGGACCACGTGGTGCGCAATTCATGCGGCATGGTGGCCATCCACGCCCTTTTCTTCTGCGCGCTTTCGCTTTTCCTGAACGCCGACTTGCCTTTGCGCACCTACGCCGTGTACTATGGCATGATGTTCATCGCCATCCCCCTGTGGTGGGTGGCGTCGCGCAGCATAGTGAAATCGATACGGCGGCGGGGATATAACTTCCTCCGCGTGGCGATCGTGGGCACGGGCCCCACGGCCATGCGCCTTTTCAACGAACTGCAGAGCGACGCCGGATTCGGATACAAGGTGCTCGGATTCTTCAGCGACGAGCCCTGCGCTGACGCCGCCGGCCCTCTTCTGGGCAGCATCGACGATCTGGACCGCTTGGCCCAGGCCTACGAGATAGATGAGGTGTACTTCACGCTCAGCGGCTCGCAGGAGGATAAGCTTGGCAAGGTGGTGAAGATCGCCGACAAGAATATGATGCAGTTCTACTATGTGCCGCAGATTCCGAGGAGACTTTCCCGATCGTTCAGCCTGCGCAACATAGGCGTGGTGCCGGTGCTGTCGATACGCCGCAATCCCCTTGAGAGCATCATCAACCAGTGGCTCAAGCGGGCGTTTGACATTGCGTTCTCGTCGACGGCGCTTTTGTTCTCGCCCCTGGTGCTGTTGCCGGTGGGCATAGCCATAAAGCTGTCGTCGCCCGGCCCCATTTTCTTCAAGCAGGAGCGCACCGGGTACAGGGGCGAGACTTTCCGCTGCTGGAAATTCCGCACCATGCGCCTCAACGCAGGGGCTGATTCGCAGCAGGCCAGCAGCGATGACCCGCGCACCACGCGCGTGGGGCAATTCCTGCGCCACACGAGCATCGATGAGCTCCCGCAGTTTGTCAACGTATGGCTCGGGCAGATGTCGGTGGTGGGGCCTCGCCCCCACATGCTCAAGCACACAGAGGAGTATGCCCGCCTGATCGACCTCTACATGGTGCGTCACTCTGTGAAGCCCGGCATCACGGGCTGGGCTCAGGTCAACGGCTTCAGAGGCGCCACCGACAGGCTTTGGAAGATGGAGAAGCGCGTGGAGTGCGACGTATGGTATGTGGAGAATTGGTCGTTTCTCCTCGACATGAAAATCATAGTGCGCACCTTGATCAATGCCATTTCCGGCGAGGAAAACGCCTATTGACTTTGCGGGAATTTCCGGCAGGACGATTGTTAATATATTTATATAGCGAAGGTGAAGCCCCGGTGGTGGGGATTCCGTTAAAACGAATATCATTATGGAGAATTACGTGATCACCATAGGGCGGCAGTTTGGCAGCGGCGGACGCTCTCTCGGAAGCATTTTGTCAAAAAAACTGGGCATTCCGTTCTATGACAAAGAGCTGCTGCTGCAGGCCGCCGAGGAAAACGGCATCAATCCTGACTTCTTTGTGCACAATGACGAGCGTGTGCCCACATTCCTCAACGGCATAATCCCCTTCAGCATGGGGGTCAACCCTATGCCTTGGTATTCAGGGAGCACATCGATCAGCGATGACAGCCTATACAGGGCGCAGAGCGACTTCATACACCAGATAGCCGGGCGCGGGCCGTGCATCATAGTGGGACGCAGCGCCGACTATGTGCTGCGCGACACGAAAAATGTGATCAGCGTATTCGTGCACGCCAAGCCCGAGGATTGCGCGCGCCGCATAGTGGAGCGTGGCGAGGGACGCGACTACGCCAAGGCCCTGCGCATGCATGAGCGCATCAACAAGCTCAGGGCCAACTACTATAACTTCTACACCGACAAGCGATGGGGCGACGCCGCCACCTACGACCTTACGTTCAGCTCTTCGGTGATGTCGCTCGAAGACATCGCCGACATCATCATCGAGTATCTACGCCGCCGCGTGAAATAGCCCCGGGAGCGGAAAATGGGAGGCATCAGCCGGGTGAAGCCGGCTGATGCGCATAAATTCGCATCAGCTTGCAGACAAAAACGGCCCGTTTGTATATTTTATTTTGACATATAGGCTTTCAGGAGCTAACTTTGTGGTCAATCATTATGACAAGCGCAATGGATAATACTCACAAACGGCGGAAATGGGTGACATTCCTCATCCATCTGCTCACAATAAGCATACTTCTTGTGCTCCCTGATCTGCTTTTCGGCGTGAGCCGGCGCCATTGGAATTCGACAGGCGTATGGGCCATGTCGATATACTTCAAGGCTATGGTGATGATGGTGGTCTTCTATACGGAGTATTATTTCATCATAGGGCGCACGCTGCTGTCAAAGCGCATCTGGACCTTCGTCGGCATAAGTCTGCTGCTCGCGCTCGTGGCCCTGACGGTGATGTGCGTGGGGCAGAACTATCTGATGCCCCCGCGTCCGCCGAAGCATGAGATATCCACGTTCAACATGATCTTGCGCCAGGCGTCGTTCATGCTCAGGGACCTTGGCCTGATGGTGCTGGTGATAGGGCTTAGCGTGGCGCTCAAGCTGAGCGAGAATTGGGCACGCATTGAAAAAAGGCATGAGCAGCTGCTCGCATCGCAAAAGGCTGACGAATTGCAGAATCTGAAGAATCAGCTCAATCCGCACTTTCTCTTCAACACCCTCAACACCATATACGCCCTGATTGCCATCAGCCCCGAAAAGGCTCAGGATGCGGTGCATGAGCTGTCGACTCTGCTGCGCTATGTGCTCTACGAAAATCCGGAGAAGGTGAGGCTCAGCCGAGAGATCGCTTTCCTTAAGAGCTATGCCTCGCTGATGGAGGCCCGCATGGGCGAGGGCACCGTGAGGCTTACCTGCGATGTGAAGGGAGATCCCGAGGTGGCACCGATGCTGTTTGTGCCGCTGGTGGAGAACGCCTTCAAGCACGGAAACGCGCTCGACGCGTCTCGCCCCATAGAGGTGGCCATAATGTCAGATCCTGACGGTGTCATCACGTGCTCCATCACAAACTCCTATCTGCCAAAGGCCGACAAGGCGCCCGGAGGCATAGGCATATCCAATCTCAAGCGCCGGCTTCACCTGATATACGGCGAAGACGCGTCGCTCTCGACCAAGGCCGACGGAAACACTTACCGCGCCATCCTCAAAATTAAAACCCGATAACAATCATCCGCCCATGCGTTGCTGTGTCATAGACGACGAACCCCTTGCCGGAAAGCTGATAGCATCATACATCGAACGCACTCCGGACCTGGAGCTCTGTGGTGTGTTCCAGTCAGCATCCGAGGCCATCAAGTACATACTCGACGGCTCGATCGACACCATATTCCTCGACATCGAAATGCCGCAGATCAACGGGCTTGAATTCGCCAAGCTCGTGCCCCCCTCATGCAGCGTGGTCTTCACCACAGCCTATGAGCGCTACGCTGTGCAGGGCTTCAAGGTCGATGCCGTAGACTATCTGCTGAAGCCCGTCAGCTACAGCGAATTTCTCGATGCGGTGGCGCGCGTGCGCCGCAAGGCCGTTGCAGCCGGGCCGGCGGCGGTGCCTGATGCCTCCGCGCAGACAGCGAAGAAGCGCGAATTTCTGCTTGTGAAGAGCGAATACCGCCTCATACAGATACGCATATCCGACATCAGCATCGTAGAGGGGCTGAAGGACTATGTCAAGATCCACGTGGCCGGGATGCCCAAGCCGGTGCTCACGCTGATGTCTCTGCGCAGCGTGGAGCAGGCGCTTCCGACGGAAGATTTCATCAGGGTGCACCGGTCATACATCGTCAACAAGAGGCGCATAAGCGTGATTGAGCGCAACCATATCATCATAGCCGACCATGCAGTGCCCGTGAGCGACAGCTATCGCCAGCAGTTCAACGAATACATCGAAAGCCTCGGCCTCGATTCGTGAGGCAGGGAGATCAGGGATTGAATATGTCGGGATTGAAGAAATCCATGATCTGACGCGCCATTTCAAGCGCCTGGGTGGCGGGGGATGAGGGATCGAGCTGCGACGCGTGCTCGTAGTCGCTGATGGCTTTGCCTTTCTCTCCGAGCCTCCAGTAGGCTTTGCCGCGCAGGAACCGCCACTGCGCCTTTTGCGGCTCGGCTCCGATCATATCGTCGAGCAGCCGTATGGCCTCGGCTGCCGATCCCTGCGAAATCATGTTTTCTATTGTCTGTGAGTCAACCATATCGATAGTTAATTTGTTACAAATTTAACAAAAATATCAATACGTCAACTATGTTACGCAGAGTTTTTTCAGTTTCCATAGCGATAATGGCGGCGGTGTCGTCGATTTTCGCGGCCGACCCGATGGCCACAGATTTCACTTTCGCCGAGTGCCAAGGCTCGCTGATGCCATATCCGGAGGATGTGAGGCCGGTGGAGCGGCCCGATTCGCTCCGCCCCGTGATGATCAACCATGTAGGCCGCCACGGCGCCCGCTATCCGGCTTCGGCATCGAATTGCGTCAAGATGCGCAAGGCCTTGCGCGAGGCCGACTCTCTGCGCACCATCACTCCGCTCGGACGCAGCCTTCTCGCCGTGGTAGAGCATGAGATAGCCTTGAGCGATGGCCGCTGGGGCGCGCTCGATTCGCTCGGCGAGGCAGAGCACAGGGGCATAGCCTCGCGCATGTACATGAATTTTCCCGAGGTGTTTGTCGACGCCAACGTAGCCGCCATATCGTCATATTCGCCGCGCTGCATGATGAGCATGTATGCGTTCACCCATCAGCTCGACAGGCTCAACAATCACATGGAGTTCATCACCACCACCGGGCGTGTCAACGACCCGATGATGCGTCCCTTCGACATTGACCGCGACTACATCGATTTCCGCAAGGGCCCGGCTGTGAAGGACGCCTACGATGCCTATTTCGCCTCGGCCTGCCCTGTGACAGCCGTGGAGAGGGCGCTTGGCAAGGATTATCCCTACGGCAGCGATGCCCATAAGCGCGATCTGGCCATCACTGAGTATTACGTGCTCGCAGGCCTGTCGGCCATCAGCGTGGAGTGCGATCTGTCGGAATTCTTCACCCGTGAGGAGATCAACGCCCTATGGTCATGCTTCAACATGCGCCAATATCTGCAGCGCACGGCCACCACTCTTTCAGCCGTGCCGGCCGACATCGCCTCCGACCTGCTCGAAAACTTCATCTCCACCACCGACGATTTCATTGCCGGCAAGGGCTCTGCCTCCGTGCTCCTGCGCTTTGGCCACGCCGAGACGCTAATGCCCCTGCTGTCGCTGATGCGCGCTCCGGGCTGCTACTACATGACCAATTATTTCGACACCGTTGGGCTGCACTGGAAGGATTTCTATGTGGTGCCCATGGCAGCCAATCTGCAGATGATACTCTTCAAGAGCGATACGGGCAGATACTACGTCCGCTTTGACCTCAATGAGAAGCCCATAGCCCTGATCCCCAACTCCGCCGAAATATACATCCCCTGGTCCACAGCCCGCGAATACCTCCAGGCCTGCCTCCCGCTTTGACCGAAAATGCCAACCCCGTGGGCAAATAACACGGATTTTACAGAAAGACACTGATTTCACGGACTTTATTTATGTGGAAAGCCATAGATTAATCCGTGTAATCCGTGTGAATCCGTGTGAATCCGTGTTCCCATGTCAAGAAGTGGCATTGTGTGAATAGGCGGTGGCTGGCCTGTGCGTTTCGGAGAAACGCACCTCCACACTCATTTTCCGACTATGGATCTGCTATTATTGGCAATGCAATGTCAATGCAGGCATCTGTTTTTTCACGAGGCTATGATAACCTCCTTTCGAGGAAAGCAATGTCATGTGGTCGCCGCTTTCCGTTATTGTGCCGTTTTCCATGAATAAGATTTGGTCTGCGTCCATAATAGTGCTGAGACGGTGAGCGATAATTATCATTGTGCGTCCCTTCCAACTTTTTTTTATGTTGTCGAGGATTCGAGCCTCGTTGTTGGCGTCGAGCGAAGATGTCGCTTCGTCAAGGATGAGTATTTCAGGATTCTTGTATATGGCCCGGGCTATCATCAACCGCTGCTTCTGCCCTCCGCTCAATTCTATGCCTGTGGCGCCTATGGATGTGTTGTATCCCATTGGCAGGGTTGAAACGAAGTCACTTAGGCAAGCCATTCGGGCTGCTTCCTCTATCCTTTTCATGTCCGGCTTATGGGAGTTGATGGCGATATTCTCCGCTATTGAGCCACTGAATATATATCCGTTCTGCATAACCGCTCCGCAGCATGAAAGCCAATCATTTTCATTGATGTCAGAAATGTCAGAGCCGCCAATGCTGATTCTTCCTTGTGAGGGGTCGTAGAACTTAAGCAATAATTTCACTAACGATGATTTTCCGCATCCGCTTTCGCCCACGATCGCTGTAGTCTTGCCGATAGGAATGATCGCTTTTGCGTTTTCGATGACATAGGAGTCGCATCCCGGATATTTGAAGGCTATATTGTCGAGGACGATGTCATCAAGCCGGATGCCATTGGCTGCTTTGGCGGGAGCCACGCTCCTGTGCCTTTCGATTTCTTCAATGCGGCTGTACGACACAGATGTCTCCTGAAGTCCGATAATTGAAGATATTATGTTGGAGAATGGTGTTGTCAGTCTGCCGATTATGTATGACACTGTCATCATTGCCCCTATTGTCATTGATCCGTCTATCACATACGACGCGCAAATTCCCGTGATGGCTATTTCCTTGATGCGAGAGAAGAAAACATTGCCTCCGCCTTGTATCATGGATATATACAGCAATCGGTAGGATAGGGAATTGACCTTATCCTGAATTTTTGACCACGCTGATATGCGCGTAAGCTGGGCATTGTTTGCCTTTACCTCGGCCATGCCATAGACCAGTTCGTGCAGGTTGTTGCGGTTTTGGGCGGCATAGGTGGTGTAAGAGTAATCTATCGAATTTCGCGCACGCATGAACATCATAGTCCATCCGATAGACAATGCTGTGAATATTAAGAATATGAGGAAGATAGTGGGACTTTCATATATCAATAGGCCTGAAAACACGAGCAGGCTGAGGCTTGTGATGAACATATTCTGCGGAAACTGCACAAGAAAACTCTTGATGCGGTTATGGTCATTGATTTTCTGCACAAGGTCAGAACTGACCTTCCTGTCGAAAAAAGAGATTGGCAGATAGGCAAGTTTTCGCAGATAATCTGTCAACATCGATATGCTGATGCTGATGCCGAGTTTGGCCAATATCAATTCTACCAGATTGTTTGCGACGTAATTCCCAAGGAATACGAAAAATTGCCCTATGACCAGGAGCCATACGAGGTTAATGTCTCTGCCGTTGATGCCATCGTCGATTGTGTGCTGGAACAGCAGAGGCAATGTCATTTCGGTGAGGAGCGAGAGGCAGGTAAATCCCAACACAATGCCGAATCGGTTGCGGTGCCTGATGAATGTGCGCATGAACAGTCGGGCCAAAGAGCGGCTCTTGGCTTCCGCAGGATATTCCCGGCTGTAGAATTCCGTTTTTGGCGCGGCAACAATGGCGATGCCTTTGTCTGAATCGCCACGCCAATAGCGCATGAAATCAGAGGCGTCGAGCTTGACTTTGCCAAGCGCGGGATCGGCAATGCAGTATTCGCCGCCTTTTATTTTGTAGAGGACGACGAAATGATTCTGTCTCCAGAATAGTATCGCGGGAAGGGGCATTTCCATCAGTTCGGCGTCACTGATCTTTACGCATTTGGCGAGCATGCCGAGTTCGGTCATGCCTGCGATGAGATTCTTGATGGATATGCCAAGGCGGTTGGTGTCACACGTCTCCCTCAACGTCTGCATAGGCACATCCTTGCCATAATATTTGGCAAGGATGCGTATGCAGGTGATGCCACAGTCGGTGGCTTCAAGCTGTTGGTAAGGGTGGATGCGGCGCATTCGGTCAGTATATGATTTCGGGCGCGGTCTTTGCGGGGGTGTGGTTGAAGCGGAATTGCACGGTGGCCATCACGTAGCGCGGTATGTAGTTGTAGTATGTCTCGATGCGGCCATTGGCGTTCATGGTGGCTTCTACGTTATCCATCTTGCGGAGGATGTCGTAGGCGTGCACGCCCAAGAGCCATCGGCCCTTGCCCAGGCTGTATGTGATCGAGGCATTCCACAGGGGGTAGAATTTATTGAGCGATTTGTTGGCGTAGCCCATGCGCTTCGTGGCGAAGAAGTTTGATTCGAGTTCCAGGCCGAAGGGCAGAGAAATCAAGGCCTCTATGTCGGCTGAAATTTCGCCCATGTTGTATGTGCCTTGGTTTGGAGTGATCTCTCTGCGCCACAGGCCATGGAAAGTGAGGCCGAATTCATGGTCTGACGGAGAGAATTTAATGCCCTGCTGCAGCCTTGTGTGGTAGGCATGCGATTTTTGCTTTGCCACGGGCTGCTCTCCTTCGCCGTACATGCCGCTGTAGCAGTATCCCTCTTCAACAAGGATGCCTCGGTAGGTGAATCTTGATGAGAGCTTTTTCCAATAATCGAGGTATACTTCAAAATTGTAGTTGCCATCAACGTTGTAGGTCTTGAAGAGGCGTTGCCCTGAAGCCGGATCGAGCCAATATCCTGATACGAGAGCATTGTCGGTCAAGCTAAAATTAGTGTTGATCTGGATGGTTTGGTCGGGGCGGAGGCCAATTAAATATCTGGCTGAAAAAGAATGCTTCCAGCTGTTTTTAAGGTCCGGATTGCCGAGGAAGACATTGAGCGGGTCGATGTCATCCACGATGTCGATGGTTTTCACAAGGTCAGGCCTCTGCGTGGAGATGTCATAATCGAAATTTAACATATTCATTGTGCCCTTGTCATAGTCATATCGTGTGATCCATTGCAGAGATGCCTTGGTGCCTGAGAGTCCCGCGGATTTGCGCGAGGGCGTGGCGTGGATGTCGCCACGGTTGTAGTTGAGGCGGTCATAATAGAAATGCAAAGGAACGATAGCCCTGAAGCTAACGAAATTTGATGGGGCATAGGTCAGAGAGGGCACTATGCGATGGTCGAAGTCATTGCCCGTGCTTCTATATGAATTTGATGGCTCTAATACCTCTTTCATTTGCCTTAGGGCGGCCAGGTCAAATCGACCGGTGGCATCAGCCAGAATTGACGCGGAGTAGAGGTCTGAAGTCTGCTCCTTGTGCGTGGCTTGGAAGCCGTATCCGAGAGTGAGGAGCATTTTTGATGATGCGCGGTAATTATATCCCGCGAAAACATCGACTTTGAACGACGAATTGGGGCGATTGCTCTGCCTCTGCTTCTCGCCGAGGCCGGGCATCTGCGGGTCGGCGTAATCTATGAGCCGCTCAGTCAATGATTGTGAATGCCAATTGTCGTATCCGCCCGTCACGCTCCAACTGATCCAGTCAGGGTTTCGGTCAAACTTTATGTTGCCAGCGGCGCTCAACGAGTATTTAGAGCTGTAGGTCTTGGCGCTCATAAGCGTCAGCGACTTATTGATGAGCGAATCGCGCATCTCCACAGTCATGTCGCCTTGGCTGATGCGGTCGAGCAGTGCGCTCCACCGCTCGGTGGCAGTCTCCTGCGATGTCAGCATCGAGGCAGTGCCCATCTCGGCATCTGACCTCATGAATTGGTATGAGCCTTGCATCTGCAGTATATGATGGGCGGTCTGGCGGGTATATTTGTGCTGAGTGCTCACCTTAAGATCCTTAGTTACGCTGTGAGAGCGTGAGTAAGAGTAATTGACAGCGTCCTGTAGGTAGTTTGCCGCCGATGTAGTGGAGTTGAGGGTTGCTTTTGTGCCTGTGACAAAGAGATCGCCCTCGAGCTGTCCTCCGCCGAATACTGCGTTGTAGTCAAATCCGCCGTCGTACACCGTCTTTTCGCCCATGGTTGGCGATGCGGATGTGAAAAAGTGAGAATTTTTAGAGGCGCGTGATGTCTTGTTGAGGTTATTGAAATTTCCGAGCAGGGTGAACCGGTTGTCGCCAACGAAATGCATGGTGAACAGGCGCCCCAAGTATCTATCCGATGTGCCTCCTCCGGCCTCTATGTTGATGATGGATCCTGCCTTGAATTCCTGCTTCAGCTTCACGTCCATCACCAGCTGCTTTCCGTCGGCAAGGTCATTGCTCACGAATTTGTTCATGTCGGTCATTTTCTCATAGACGCGTATGTCCTTGACCGTGTAGGCCCCGAGGTTGTTGAGCATGATTTGGTTGTTGCCTTTGAAAAATTCTTTGCCGTCGAGCAGCAGGCTTTCCACATATCGGCCGTTGACGAATATCCGTCCTCCGTCTTTGATCTCCACTCCTGGGAGTGCGCCCACCAGGGCGTCGAGCATGCTTCCCTCCGAAAGGTTGAAAGCATCGGCATTGTACACGATAGTGTCGCCCTTGTGATAAAACATCACCTTGGTGGCGGTCACTGTCAATTCGTTGAGGGTATGCTCCTGATGTCGGTTGAGGTAGATGGTGCCGACATTCCTGACGGTTTCGCGTTTGCCTATTCCTTTCAGTTCATAGTCGAGGCGAGTGGTGTCAAAGTCGGGAAAAATGAATTCGAGCGTGTAAGTCCCTTCCTGCTTGGGCACCCGAAGGGCGAATGAACTCAAAAGTATTCTACCCGCGCCTGTGTTTTTCGATCCGGATGCCCTCACAGAATCAAGAGGCGCTCCATTGGCGTCATATACCTTGCATTTGGCGTCAGGCAAATATATGTTGGTGGCACGGTCGCGCACTTCTCCGCTCAGGATGATTCGGCCTTGGGCCGATGCCGATATTCCGGCCATCGCCAGGATAATCGCAAAAAAAAGTGTTCGCATCATAGTTTTTCCCATTGAAGTGATAAAATAATGATTTTGGTCAGAATAATGTCGCAAATTTAAAGATAAACCATGGATAATCAAAATAAATTGTGATAATTATTCTCGGCCAACGCCAAAAACTTATCAAAGACGATGTTTTTTATCTTATCTTCGTCAAAGCCGAGCAGGCATCCGCCGGCTTTTTTCGTTTCAATATTCTTTTGTCGGCAACCTCCGCCACATATTGGTGCGATAGGACATTCAAGACATTCCTTGCGGCTCAGTTTTGCTTTCATCCACCGGCTTATTTTCTCTTGGTCCCATGAAATATTGCCTCCGTCGGAAAGGACTCCTATTCTATTACCTTCTGTGAAGTCTCTTGCAGTGCATTTATATATATCGCCATTATAATTGATTAACATGTAGTTATGTTTATCTCCATAGCAAATGTGCAACGACTGGTCTCTCTTGTTTGGACAGGAATAGTGTATTCCGTTTTCTTTTAGGAAACTTTCGTATTTTTTTATTATCGAAGTGTCATCAAATATGTTCTTAGAGTCTTGCCATACTCTCTGCAGATCTATGTTTATGCGACTTTTGTTTAAATTCTTCAGACTAATGATTTGTCGAAGCACGTTGTCTATGCTGTGTATGTTTAGTGTTGTGTAATTTATTCGGACTGTTACATGGCATCCCGCTTGTGAAAGTTTTTCAATGCCAATGATGATTTTGTCGTATGTTCCGTCACCGTTTTTTAAATGTCTTACTTCGTTATGGTTATCTTTGTCGCCATCAAGCGTTATCTGAAATCTTGTATCTCGAGTTTTGAAGAAATCAGTAATTTTATCAGAGATTAAGTATCCGTTTGATGTGAAGTGATAATGAAGTGATATGTTCTTGTTTTGACAAACCTTCTCCGCCGCCAGGATGACTTTTTTGACTGTATAGTCGAATCTTAATAACGGTTCACCGCCAAAGAATGATATGAACAAGTGTTTAAGGTTTGGCTTATCACAGATTCGTTTAATCAATTGAGTAATCCTCTCAATGTTTTCTGCAGACATTGTAGAGCCTTTAATATGGTTTTCGTAGCAATACCAACAATTGAGATTGCAGTCCAACGTGGGATTTATATGAAGTTCAAACATAGATTCATCGTTCATAAGCTCATCTAATTTGTCTATGAGTGATTTGGTCTCATCCATGCCATCTTCAACTAAAAAGCCATTCTCAAAGAGAGTAGATTTGAATGGGCAGTCGGTTGATTCAAAGGATGTTGTCAATAATGGGTCCTCGTTGTTTATTATGTACACGAACCGATTGGTCAGACTATTGTATATCAGCCATTTATTTTCTTGTATTTTAAGTGATGTATTGTAAATGCTGGGTTTCATATTTAAACACTGAATTTTAATGGTGTATAAATCCTTCTATATGTAACTTCTTCGTCAACTTCTTCGTCAATAACTTTGCCTTAATTAAGGAAAGTTATTGACGCAAGAAGTCGTGTAGATTCTGACAATCAATATCTCTATGAAGGTCTATAGATAGTTAGTCGATTGCAGATTGGAGATCAGGTGCATGTGCTTGTTTTAGCACACGGAGTTCGTACATCCGGAATTGACTTCACACCCTATTAGTCCATTTTTGTTCAATTCGGGCAGGTTTACACATTCTTCATTGTCAGATTGTTTGTTGCACCAACTATTCCCGTTCTTGCAGCCGAAATTGGTGTCCTCACAAGCTGTGGAGGAGTTTGTGCATTTTCTGTTGACTCCGCCGAACATTTCTTGTTCGGCCTGGATGACGAAGGCTTGTTGTTCGGTCATCAGCCCCTCTCCCTCTATTTTGGAGAGGAAAGCCTGCACTTTCTGGAGTTTATTTTCCATAAGCATTTCTTTTTAGTGAAACATTTTGTTGATTATTTTGAGGTATACCTAAAGTTCTAACCAGCCGCAGAGGGTGTAATCGTCAAGGTGTATGCGGATTTCCAGTGTGCCGTTTGATGACAGGAGGGTGGAAGCGAACTCTATATCGTCGGTGAAGCTTGCCAGCATCATTCCGTCTTCGTCATATATTGAATATGACAGCACATCATCTTTGTCGACTGCGGGGATGGAAACTCCATATTCCGCAGATATGCTTATGAAGATAGGGCGAGCTGGAGCTCGGTCTCCTTCTGGATCTATTTTGGGGTGATTAATGGGTGGTTCATCCGCAATTTTAGCTCGGACTATGATTTGCTCATCAGCCAATGCATATATTGGCATTAGAAACAGCAAGCATGTTGCCAGTAGGTGGAAGAATAAAGATTTTTTCATTTTATTTAATTGTGAATGATTGATGCAAAATTAGGTAAAATAAATGTAAGGGTGTTAATATAAAATTACGGAAATATTACGGGAATACACATTTTGGTATATTTCCGTAACATTTCCGTAATTCTTAGGGGGGGGGGTAGGTGGTTTAAAGTATTCGGATCACCGCATCAATGACTTTGGGCCCAAGTTTTTCATCCAAAAACTTTTGGCATAAGACTTCTCTTCTTGATCCAATTGTGGCCGGGCTTCTGCCCATGAGATTGGCAATCTGTGTCGGCTTTATTCCGAATTTGATGAGCATGGCTGTACGAAGTTCTGTGTTTGAGAGTTTGCCTAAAGACAAAATCATAATACGCTTATTGAAGTCAGGCGAACTCTTCAAAATAGTTTCTTCTATTTCAGCCCACAGTGTGTCTTCTTCTTTAAGTTCCCCATTTTCATTTATTCGGTTTTGTAGTTTTTGGTAAGCATTTGATTGAAGAATTGTCATGCTTACACTTTTGTCTATGTCAACATTGGTATAAAGCGACAGTAGTTCTTTTTTGATTTGTTCACGCAGATCATGCTCTTTTGATTCTAAAGTCTGTGATTCAGATTCTATTGATTCCTTAGTATTATGTTGTTCTTTTTCGAGGTGCTCATTTGTCTTCTGAGAATTTAACTTCATTTTTAAATCCTTTATATTGTCAAGCGCTTCATGAAGCTCTATTATGCGTTTTTGATTGCGGTTTCTGAAAACTAGGGCTAAGAAGATTAGAATGACGATAAGGAGAAAAGACACGGCAAGGACATTTTTGAATCTGTCCCGAGATGCTTCTGCTTCGTCCTTTGCCTTGACATGCTGCTGATAGTTATATAGATTTTGTTGGTTTAAGGCCAACTGCATCTGGTTGCTGTTGTAATAAGAGTCCAAAAGCGACCTGTATTCGTCAAAATATTGTTCTCTTGTGTTTAAATCAGAATAATGTTTTAGTTCAGGAGACAGAATTATCTTATAGGCGAAATCTTTGTTTAGTAATTTTTTGCTCTGTATGATTTCTTGTGCATACATATAGGCAGAGTCTAATATTCCTGCTTTAAGGTATATGGTTGAGGCGAATAAAAGCGCATTGTTTCTTACAGTAGGATCTACCGAGTCAATTGTATTTTGAATGTAATACAAGGCTGAATCAATTTCATTCAAATATAATTTGTTAATGGCGATATAAAGCCTTGATTTGGCTATGTGATGGTATGCGGCATTATTTCCAAAAGATATCGCGTCTTTATAATATGCTTCAGACTTCTGATATTCTCTATTCCTGAAGTATGTGTTTGCCAACAATTGTAGGTTGTGTATGGTGCTGATGGTGTCCTTTGTTTGTTTGCCTATGGATATCGATTCTTCTATGTATGGAATTGCTTCATCGAATAAGGATAGGGTGTTGAGAAGCCTGCCGATCTGACTGTTGACTCTTCGTCTCATGTCGAGTTGGTCATCGGTGTCGTGGAGGCGGTCGAGGGCGTCGTGGAAGTGCTTGAGGGCGGTGGGGAAGTCGCCGAGGTCGCTGTATACGCGTCCGGCGTAGTACAGGGCTTCGGGGTACAGGTCTTTTTCGTGAGATGAATAATAATTGATCACGTCAAGTATCAGGCTGTCTGATTCGTGGTCGACGTAGGCCTTGTCGGCAGCCTTTATTGTGAGTAGGTCGAGGTAGTGGCGGTCGGCCTCAGGCAGTGAATCGCGGTTGATTTCGGCAAGGGCCTTGAGGGCGCTCTCGGGAATGGAGTCGATTGATGCGGCTATCTTGTCGAGGCGCGCATCGGAGTGGGGCGCCGAGCAGGCGGATAGGATCAGGGCGAATAGGATGAGGAGTATGATCGTGCGCATGGGCATTATGGCTTATTGGGGTGATCAGCGGCTCAGGTTGAGGTTGAAGGTCAGGCCGTAGGCTGAGTTGGTGGTGGGGTAGGAGCTTGTGGTGACGATGGGGGTATTGACCTGATGCGAGAAATAGGCCGAGACGGTGACTTTCTTTGATAGGATGTAGTTGGCTGTGAAGTTTATGCCGAGGGTGCGGGTGCCTGATGTGGGCTGGGTGTAGTTTTCTTCGATGCGGCGTATGAGGGCCTGGTTGTTTTGCAGCGAGAAGTCGAGATTGAGGGTGAGGTCGTTGCTCACGCCTTTCTGCGAGCCTTTCATCTTGAGGAAAGTGTTGAATCCGACTATCTTGTATCCTGCGCCGATGGTCAAAGCTCTGTTTGATGCCTCGACCACCTGCCCTGCGCTGGTGTTGAGGGTGAGGGTGCGCTGGTCGCGGTATTCAGCGTTGACCTGGATATTGTTCTGCAAAGTGGCTGCCACTCCGAAAAGGGGGGCGAAGCGCTCGGTGAGGGTGACTGATGAGATGTTGTAGGGCGATGACGGGATGGGCTCGCCTGTGATGGCGTCGAGCGTGAATCCGCGTGTGCCTCCGTCGATGCTTACCCAATTGAGGAATGATGAGTAGGAGCCCACCTGGTAGGTGCATTGGTAGGCATGGCTCAGGGTGAGGGTCTTGAAGATGGAGCGGAGGTTGCCGAGGTTGATGAGGCCGTCGTAGGTCACTCGCCAGTTGGGCAGCACGGCCGAGAATGAGGGGAACGGGTTGAGCCATGTGGTGCGCGGGTTGGTGCCGGTGTAGGCGGCGACGAACGCCGGGATCAGGACGTCGCTCGAAGTCGGGCTCACGCCTCCCACGGCGGGGTCGAATGGCTTGCCGGCGTGGGATGTGCCGGAGATGAAGCCGGCGTCGGGATACGTGGCTCCGGCGTACATGGCCTCCACGCGGTCGCGGATCACGGGGATGTTGGCCAGCATGTCGTCGAAGGCTTTCGATGCGTATCCGTCATTGGCTTTTGATGAGCGGAAGGCTGTGCCGATGATGCAGTGGGTCTTGGTGTATGTGCCGGATAGGGTGGTGGGCATGCCGGCATACATGAACTGCATGGATTTCGACGAATTGTCGGTGCGGTTGAATGTGAGCTGCACCTTGAAGCCCTTGAATGGCTCGAGGCCGACCTCGATGTTGAGCTCGTTGGTCTTCGACCAGATGGCGGGCGATGTCTGCCCGTCGTCGGTGAGGAGCCAGCCGCGCGAGAGGGCCTTGTCGACGTAGCTCTCGTCGGTGAATCCGAATGCGAAGTCGAGGCCGGGGGCCATGGGGCCGTAGCTGAGGCTCTGGCCGAATGCGTCGCCGATGTTGGGCGAGAAGAGCGGGAGCGAGAGCTGGTGGGAATTGCGGTAGCGCACCGACACGTTGCGCGGCGACATGAGCAGGCGCACTGAGTATTCGGCCACATTCTGCCACAGTTTCTTTTCGTCTTTGGTGACCTCCTCGATGCGGAATTTGATGTTTTCCGATCCTCGGTTCTCCACGCGTATGTTGTTGGCGTCGACCACGGTGTATTTCACGGGGAAGCGCTTGTCTTCGAGCGTGGTGGCGGATACCTTCACCTTGCGTGTGCGCAGATTGTGCTTAATGGTGAGGGTGGTGTCGGGGAGCAGGGGCATCGTGCGCTCGAAGGCCTTTGGCTTGCGCTTCGTGGCCTGGCGGCGGCGGTTGGCGAATCGCTCGTCTACGCGCTTCAGGTATGGCACTTTCTTGTAGACCGACTCGAAGTTGATGCGTCCGTCCCAGTTCCAAGCGCCTTGGTTGGCGATGCTGTTGCCCATGGATGTGCCGTCGATGGTGGCGCCGCGGTCCCAGCGGTAGGTGGCGTTGTATGTGACGCTTCCGGTGAGGAAGTCGAGCACGGGAATGCGCGAGAACGGAGCCTTGTATGAGCCGGTGAATGTCTGGTTGTAGGCCCAGGGGGTGCCAAGGTGGAGGATCGACTGCCACACGGTATCTTGCCATTCCTTGTATTTGTCGGGGAACAGCTTGCGGTTGACCGCCCCCACCGGTTCTTCGATGCGGGCCGAGGTGTTGGTGCTGAGGTTGAATGTGAGCGATTTGGTGAGATTCCAGTTGATGGCGAATTGGCGGTCCCAAAGGAAGTTCTTGCTCACCGACACCGGCAGGCGGAACATCACGTCTACCTCCGAGCGCGTCTGCTGCTCATAGTAGTAGCGCGACATCGATGTGAGGAACGATATGCTCGACGGCAGATAGTTGATTTCCCATTCGCGCACGAATTTGGCGTTCTTATTCTTCGACTTGATGAATGAGAATGGCTTCAGGCCCTTGACGTAGGGCGAATAGTTGTAGGCGAGCGAGCCCCGGTAGTCGTTGGTGCATTCGTATTCGATGGTGGGGTCTTGCCGCTGCTGCTTGCTGAATGAGAAATTGACGGTGAAGTTGGCCGGGTCCCATGGCATGGGATTTTTGCTCTTGATGTCGAATTTGAATCCGGAGATCGAGAAATTCTGCATCGTGGAGTGCTCCACGGCGTAGTTCATGATTGAGTCCCGCTCATGCTTGGAGCCGGCGGCGTCGAGGGCGTCCTTCAGCTCCACGTCCTGGTCGAGGGGGTTGTATTTCGGGGTGGTGGTCTCCTTTGAGTAGGAGTAGTAGATGGGGGCCCTAAGCTTGGCTTTTTCGGGCACGAAGCGGCCCAGGTCGGTCTGCACGGCGAAGTTGTACTGGTGGTAGTCGTCCATGCGGCGGTTGTTGAGGCTCTGGTCCACGCCTCCGAATCCGGCTGTCTCTATGTGAGCGCCGGCTGTGAAGGTGAGCACGTCAGACATCTGCAGGTTGAGGTTGGCTTTCATGGCCCAGCCTCCGCTCTCGTTGAAGTCAGTGACCTTGAGCTCGTTGACCCATACGCAAGCGTCCTTTACCGATGCGGCGTTGTTGCGGATGCCTATGAGCATCACCCTGACGTCGCTGAGCGAGGGATTGCCGAGCACGGCTATGGTGTTGCGCTCGTTGTCGGGGTCGCGGTCGAAATATACGGTGCCGTATCCCACGCCGGCCTCCTCATTGCGCTTGGCGGCGTTGCGCCTGACCTTGAGGTCGACGAGGGCCTGCAGGTTGAGGTCGAGGCGGTTGCTTTCGGGCCATACGATCTGGCGGTCGGGCAGGAGCTCGTTGTATTGGCCGTGAGGCGTGAGCTCGAGCGGGATGTCGTATTCATAGTAGTTGGCCTTCATGTCAGAGCCAAGGCGCACGAAGAGGGATATCTGGCCATTCTGCAGGTTGGTGGGGTCGTCGATCAGCTCTTCGGCGTGGACCCACATCTGCATGCGGCTGTAATTGCGCAGGTCGAGCATCGTGTTTTTGTATACGCCGCGTCCGTCGCCGGGCTGTAGACCCTTGACAGTGAGCGACATCGACTGCTCGTTGAGCTGCACAATCTGGGCCTGGCCGGGGTCGGACACCCTCGACACGCCGGGGGGCAGCACGTAGTTCACGGGCTCGCGCTGGGAGTTCTCTTCGATGTTTACCACCGATATGTCGAGTGTGCCCTGTGCCGGTGCGTCGCCTCGGTTGTTGAGGTTGAAGTCATATTGGCGCCATTCGCCGCGCACGAGCTCGAGGGTGGCGAAGCGCAGGTGGGTGACATTCTTGAATCCGGTGAGGAACATGCGGGCGAAGCGTATGGTGGAGAAATCCTGTATCGAGCCCACCTTCTTCTCCCAGTCAGACAATGGTATCTTGAATTGGTACCACTCCACCTGCTGCGGCTCGCCGTTGCGCGGGGTGACGATCGACACCTGCTTGTCGGTGATGTAGTTCTTGCCCACGACGAAGTCTTCGGGGCGTATGGATACGCGGTATTGATAGTATCGCTCATATTCGTTGAGCGTGTTGTCCTGGTTGATGTCCTCGACGTCGGGGGTGTTGCGCGAGCTTTGGTAGAGCGGCTCGGGCGAATCCTCGGGCGAGAGCGAGTTGCCCTCCACTCCGTTGTATCGCTTGTATCGGGCCAGGACGCCGAGGCGCTGCTCGTCGTAGTCATATCCGCGATAGAAGTGGTAATTGTCAGAGGCCGGGTCGTTGAGGGGCGAGAATTGGTCGTTGAGCATGCTGTCGAGGGCCGCGGGCGACAGGCGCGAGCGCAGGCGGTCGACAAAGTTGGAGTATGACGGGAACAGGAATTCGTCGTCGTTGGGCAGGCCGTCGAGGCCCACGTCCTGCGTCAGGCGCGAGCCGGAGGCGTTGTCGAATGAGTATGTGAGCGAGTTCTGCGTGGAGACGCGTCCCCATTCGGTCTCTGTGAGGTATCGGTCGTTGCCGTCGTATGGTATGCCGTTCTCGTAGCTCTTGAGCCCGTCTTTGAGTATGTCCTCCGATATCTCGCCGAAGTTGATGTATAGGTCTCCGCCCTCGATGTTGGGCTGGGCCGGGTCGAGGAAGGGGCTCATGAGCCAGAATTGCAGATATTCGATGTTGTTCTGCTCGAAATTGGCGTTGTCCATGCGGCGCATGATGCCGCCCCATCGCTTCTCGGGAGAGAGGAGGCGCCCGCGGTCGTCGACGTTTTCGGCGTCGAGGTTGTATGGGCCTCGCTCGGTGGGGTAGAAGGTGAGGTTGAGGGTCTGTATGGTCGATGACTCGCCGTAGGTGAGGTTGCGGCCCGGGAACAGCTCGTGGATGGTGACTTCGCGCACGTAGGGGTTGGAGAGCTGGTCGAGGTCGCTGCGCAGGTATCCCGGGGCCAGGCTTGAATTGCGGCTGGTGAAGAGGCGGTCGATGTAGTACCAGTTGAGCAGGGCGCGGTTCTTGCCGTAGGCCACGTTGTTGCTCAGAGCCGCCTCGGGGAAGAGGGCGTCGCTGGCGGGGTCGTAGGGCGTGGAGGCCAGGAACCATGCGTAGGGCGAGCGCAGGTCGATGCCCACCTGCGTGTATTCAAAATCGTCGAGGAATGACGATCCCTTGTTTGATCCGGATTTCTGGGCGTGGGGCAGGAGTTTGGCGAATTCGCCCGTGAAATTGATTCGCGAGGGGGCTGTGGCGTTGACGGTGGGCACCTTGTTGAGCAGGTTGGTGAGCCACATGAATTCCTTGTTGTAGTTGAGGTTGAAGCCTATCATCGAATTGTTGATGACTTCATCGCCGATGTTGACCTTTTCGGTCAGGGCTTTCTCCGAGAAGTGGAGCAAGGTGGCTCCGATGTTGAGGTCGCGGCTGAATTTATATTGCAGGTCAAGGCCGAGCAGCGTCTTTCGCTGCATCGAGAATAGCGACTGGTTCTCAAGGGTGACGTTGATGCTCTGGCCTGAGTCGATGATGCTCTGGTTGGTGATTGTGACTATGCCCATGGCGTAGTCCACGGTGTAGTCGGAATTCTCCATGAGCTGCCGGCCCCCGGCGGTGACCACCACCGAGCCGCGGGGCACATTCATGGCGTTGAGGCGTATCTGCGAGCCTGATGATGCCTGATACTCGCCCGAGATGGTGAATTTATTTTTGTCGGCGAATTGGCGCGCCACGATCAGCGTGGAGTCATACAGCTCCTGGTATACGTATTGCTCGGCGATGGCCGGATTGCCGATGGCCTGAGCCAGATGCGAGCCGAAGGGCTCCACCACAGGGAAGATCACCTTGCCCTGCGACGGATATATGGTGTATCCGTCGATGAAGTCGAAGAATCCGTCGGGATTCGTCTCCTGGTTGCTGTCGAGGCGGTCGAGATTCATCACGCTCAGCAGGGGGCGGTCGTTGAGGCCGGGAATGGGTAGATAGTTGATCTCGATGCCGGTGGTGTCGCTCAGGTATTTGATGTTGAGCTTGAATTTGGCCGGCTGTATCTGGTATCCGCCGATGCTGTAGACGTTCTTCATCATCAGCTTCCATGTGGGGAGGGATGTCGACACGGTGGTGCCGCGCAGCATCTTCACGTAGAGCGACTGCGAGGTGGTGGTGATGTCGCTCGAGAATTCGCCCACCTGGTAGACCTGGCCGTTGTAGGTGTATTCGTAGGCCACGGCCAGCACCTCGTCGGTGTTGAGGGCCGACTTCAGCGAGATGTATCCGAGGGTGGAATTGAGCGTGTATTCGTTTGATGTCAGCAATCTGGCGCTCTCCACCTTCTCGTAGTCCTTGCCGCCCTCTATGCCGTAGGCGGCGAGCGGAGCGAGGGCTTGGGTGACCTCGTTGATGTTTCGGGCGCCGGGATATTGCTCCTTAATCACTGAGAGCAGATTGTTGGAGCTGTTGCTCGGCACCGGGACCGACGGGTTGGTGACCCAATAGTCATTGGCGAGCACGCGGTCCTCGCCAAGGTCTATGAACGACACAAGATTGCGCGATTCGTCGAATTTATTGTTCTTGTTGGTCACCCACACCTCTATGCGCGTGATTTTCACGCCCGATGACACGAAAGGCAGCCGCGAGGCGAACCGGTCATAATTGTCGCGGAAATAATGGCTCAGGAAGAAGTGGCGGTTCTGGTCATATTCGTCGGCCTTGACGCTGAATTTAGTGGTCTGCGCGCCTCCCTTCGAGCTCACGCTCTGCGATTCGGAATTCTGCTGCGACACCAGGGCGGTGGCGGTGAGCTTGCCAAACTGCAGCTGCGTCTTGATGCCGAAAAGCGCCGTGCTGCCTCGCATGAGCGACGACCCCGTGGTCATCGACACGTTGCCGGCCTCGATCACCTTCACGATGTCGTCCTCCTCTCCCTCGTATGAGAGCTTAAGATTCTTGGAGTCGAAGTCAAAGGTGGCGTCGGTGTTGTAGGTCATGTTGAATTTCATGCGGTTGCCAACCGAGGCGTTGATCGTGGCCTGTATCTTCTGCTCGAAGTCGAAGTAGGTCTTGCGGCGGGCGTTGAGCGACAGGGCCGGATTGTCGGTCTTGTTGCTCTTCACGCCCATCGACACCTGCACAGAGCCTTGCGTCTTGAGCTGCACGCCGCCCGGGCCGAAAATCTTCTCGAGCGGGCCGAGCGAGAAATTCATGTCGAGCACGTTGAAAGGCTCCTTGTCCTTGCCCTCGGCCAGCTCCATGTTGCGCTGGCGGTAATAGTCCTGCAGCGAGCGGCGCAGCTGCCAGTCGTTGAATTGCTGCTCGTTGAGCAGGAAAGGCGTGGTGATCTCATTGTCGCCCACCATGGTGCGCATGATGTAATATCCCGTCTCCGGGTCAAACTCCGTGGTGGTCTTGATGTTCGACGGCGTGGCCAGGTCGTAGGCCAGCTCATCGGCCACAAGTTCGTCATAATCCCTCGGCACAGTCTGCCTGATGGGGATGGGTAGGTCGACCGAGTCGGCGCGCGCCTCTGAAGCCGGCGGCGTCACCGGCGGCGGAGGCGTAACGGTAGGCGTATAATACTGCGTCTGCGCTACCACGAAGGCGCACAGCAATCCCAATGTCAGCAGCAAAAGCCTCAACGGGCGCGGTCTACGTATATATTTGGCAAAAAGATGATGCATAAACGGCAGGCGCGCGGGGCGAGCCGCCCATCCACGCGCGAATATACAAATAACGCAAACATCCCCCGATTATTTTATCC
>CANNVE010000009.1 GCA_947525975.1 uncultured Muribaculaceae bacterium
CACGTAAGGAGTCGTCGGCAGCGTCAGATGTGTATAAGAGACAGCATACACCGACGGCCAGCTTTCGGTCTCGTCAAACCGCATGTCAGATGTTATAAATGACATGAAATCCCTTGCTCCGGCCGACGATTACGGCCTCATCCTCTGGGGCCATGCAACGGGATGGCTGCAAGACGGCATTGACGACCCTATCGACCGCCGCAACGCCCAATTCTACTCTTACGGATACGACCACGACAGGAAAAATTGGATGAACACCTCCACCTTGGCGCGCACCCTCGAAAACCGAGGCTTCAGCTTCATCTACTTCGACTGCTGCCTGATGGCTTCAATCGAGACTCTGTATGAATTGCAGAATGCGGCCCCGAAGATGGTGGCCAGCGCTACAGAGGTGCCCGGATTCGGCATGCCCTACCATCTTACGCTCCCGAGCCTGTTTGCCGATGGCAACGCTGACCTTGAAGGCGCCTCGAAAGCGTATTTCAACTACTACAACTCCGATCCTATGGCAGCCGGCGGGTGCCCCGTGAGCACCGCCGTGATCACTACCGGCAAAATCCCCGCCCTTGCCGCCGCCACCAAAGAGATCTACTCGCAGGCGCAATACGCATGCCCGCCGGGATATACCGGGCAGCTGCTTTACATCAACACTGATTATTATGACTTTGACCATTACATAAAGGCGATGGCCGGAGACAATGAGGCGCTCTACGCCAATTGGCGCGCGACCCTTGACGATGTAGTCGGCTACAAGGCTTCGTCTGACTTCATCTGGGATATCCGACCTATTGAGCATTTCTGCGGCATATCCACCTTCATTGTCAGAAAGCCGGCCGACACCGCCCATAAAAACTACAACACTCTCAGATGGTATGACGACGTAGTGTCTTCACTGCCTCTCTAAAATCAACCTACAGAAATGATACGCTGCCAGATACCTGACGCCCCCATGGTCATCACCGACTCTATCCCCACACCGAAGGAGGAGCTCGAGATGCTGAAATCAATGCCTTTTGACGAATTGGTGGAGAAAGCCACCAATTCGCTCGTGACCTTCGCCATAAACCTCACGATCGCCATCGTGGTCTTCTATGCCGGAAAATTCATAATCGGCAAGATACACAATGTCGTGGCCAGGATAATGCTGAGGCGCAACGTCGACAAGTCGCTCACCACGTTCATCCTCTCGCTCATACGCATGACGCTCTATTTCCTGCTGATAGTGACCGTCATCGGCATTCTCGGCATCGAGACATCGTCATTCATAGCATTGTTCGCATCGGCGGGCGTGGCCATAGGCATGGCTTTGAGCGGCACTCTGCAGAATTTCGCCGGAGGCGTGCTCATACTGTTTCTCAAGCCTTACAAAGTGGGCGACTACATCGAGGCCCAGGGATTCGCCGGATCGGTAAAGGAAATACAGATTTTCCACACAGTCATCACCACAGCCGACAATAAGCAGATCATCATACCCAACGGCGTCCTTTCGACAGGGTCCATAAACAACTATAGCCGAGAAGAATACCGCCGCGTGGACTGGACCGTGGGCATTTCCTACGGAGACAGCGTCGACGAGGCCCGCAAGGCTATACTCGGCATCATCGACAGCGATGACCGCATAGTGAAACAATACATCGAAGACGACCGCAAGCTCAGGACCAAGGCTCAGGACCAATTGCTCCACGACAGCCTCGTGGAGCTGCCCTACGAAGAGCACGGCTGGATGCACAGGCTGCTCCACCGCCGGAAAAAGACCAACCGCTACCGCATCCTCCCGAAATTGATCAAGAACAACGATGTTATCCGCTTCGAGCAGAAAGTAGACCGCTCTCCGGCGGTGTACCTCCACACTTTGGCCGACAGCAGCGTGAATCTCTCTGTGCGCGCATGGACAAGAAATGAATTTTACTGGGCAGTATACTTCGCCATAAACGAGCGAATATACAACGAGCTTCCCAAGGCCGGCATCAACTTCCCGTTCCCGCAGCTCGACGTCCACTTTGACCAGCCTGCGGCAAAGTAAGCGTTTTTTTTTAACTGTTATTTGCATTGGAGGGCGTATTTGCGGCCCCACCGACCTCGTAACTTTGCGATATAAGTCACAATTAAATCTCAAAGCTATGAACTCCGCCATTTACCTCTCGCCAAGAGTGATCAACACGCTCAACGCCCTTCCCGAAAACGACCGCATAGCCGTGGCAAGCGCCATCACCGGCGAGCTGATCCTCGGCGACCGGGCCACCGACCACCTCACGCCCATGCAGACACTCGCATACGCCATCATCAGGAGATACGTAGTGAGCGACACCCACAGGGTAGAGCGCGCCATAAGCTGACGCATACCCATCTTAAAAATAATCACAACAAATGTTGTTGGATTAAAGGATTATCCGTAAATTTGCCTGCACAGACAAAGAATTAATCTTTAATGGATACAGCAATATTATGAATGCCGCCCAACGCATAGAAGCCCTTGTGCGACACACGCACACCAACATCAAGGCGCTGTCAGAACTTTGCGGATACGAGCGTCCGCAGGCCTTTTATGACATACAGAAAGGAAAGACACGCAACATCTCGGCAACAATGTGCGAGAAGATCACATCTATCTTCCCGCGAGTCAACCGCATCTGGCTGCTCACCGGCGAAGGCGACATGCTCCTGCCAGACCCCGACGCCAAGCAGGGCAAGGAATGCGAGGAGGACGTGAAGATGGTGCCGATGCTGCACATTTCCGCCCTCGCCGGCCCGATAAAATCATTCTACCAAAGCGGAGAAGACTATTCCGACAACGAGCGCATCCCCTCGCCCCACGCCATGGCCGAAATAGCCGTGCCCATAAGCGGAGACTCGATGGAGCCTAAATTTCCCGACGGAGGCATCCTCTACATAGCACGCATCAACGAGGCTGCATTCATTCCATGGGGCCACCCCATGGTGATCGACACCGAAAACGGCGTATTCATCAAGAATGTGATGCCAGACAGCGATGACGCATACATAAAAGCCGAAAGCGACAACCCTAAATACCCCGCCATGCGCATACCCAAGCGTTCGATTCTCGGCATGTACAGGGTGCTCGCTGTCAGCAAGACATTTCCCACCATGTGACAATTATTTACCATTATGGATTTCATAGCATTGATACCGGCGCGCTACGCCTCGACGCGTTTCCCGGGAAAGCCGCTCGCCAAGCTCGGAGGCATGACAGTGATAGAGAGAGTATGCCGCCAGGCGCGCAAAGCACTCGGCGACAAAGTGGCCGTGGCCACCGACGACGCCCGCATCATGGAGGCCGTGAAGGCTTTCGGCTCGAGCGCCGTGATGACCTCGGACGCCCACCGCAGCGGCACAGACCGCGTGCGCGAAGCCTACGACAACCTCGGCTCAAAGGCTGACGTCGTTATCAACATCCAGGGCGACGAGCCTTTTATCGACCCATCGCAGATACAGGCCCTGATGCGATGCTTCGACGACCCGCGCACCCAGATAGCCACTCTCATACGTCCCTTTCCGCGCACCTCCGACATCTCAGCCCTGCAAAACCCCAACAGCCCCAAGGTGGTGGTAGACAATGACGGATTCGCCATGTACTTCTCCCGCTCGGTGATTCCCTACCTGCGTGGCGTCGACCCGCTCGAATGGCCCGAAAAGCATCAGTATTACACTCACATCGGCATATACGCCTACCGCGCCGACGTGCTGCGCCAGATCACACGCCTGCCACAATCATCGCTCGAAACAGCCGAATCGCTCGAGCAGCTGCGTTGGCTCCAGGCCGGATACAAAATCAAGACCGCCGTCAGCGAAATCTCCACCATAGGCATCGACACACCCGACGACCTGGCCCGAGCCGAAAAATTCCTGCTCGACTCCCGCGACAAAGCCTGACGCCATATCAGCGGCCCATCCACGCCGAATCAAATAGAATATAAAGAGCATTGCGGCCATGCCTCCATAATCAGGCATGGCCGCAACTTTATATCCCCGAGGCCGATTTCATGTCTGATCAGACAGGATATGACATTTTTTCATCAAAATTTCTGATTATTTTTGGTCAATTGAAACAAAAGCCATAACTTTACGAATCTTAATGCTGATTCGCCAATCAGAGCCAAAGTTTAACTGTTCCAGACCAAATAATACAATTTTTAAACTTATGAGAAAATCTCTACTCCTCATCGCCTTGATGGCCTTGACCATGCAGGCGCAGACGGCCAAGGACCCGCTTAAACTTGTGATCGGCGGAGAAAACAAGTATGAATACGGTGGCGGTTACACCACGCCGGTATGGATCTACACCGCTCCGGAAGACCAACTCGTGAGCGTGCGTCCCAACTCCACAGGAACCACGATAAAGGTGACATATGACGGAAACGCGTATTCCACCAACCTTGCCCCAAGCGTTAAGTACAATTCGGAATATCTCTTCATCGCACAGAAAGATGTTCCGCTCTATCTCAACGTGACCGCCACTGCCTCGCCCGTAATCTTGGATGCGTCGGCTTCGGCTTATCCCTATCGCCTTGGCACATCGACTGATGATGCCATAGAAATCAAGACCGGAGCGGAAGCGATATTCGTTCCATTCAGGGAAGTCAATTACAAAGAAGTGCCGGTCTATCTGAAATATGCCGCAACCGAAGAGGGCGCCCTCGACCTCACATTCAAAGGATATGTGCATGATGCATACTACTATGAAGGCCCCGACGGGCAATCGATTGGCATCACGTGCAAATCGCAAAGCGGAGACTACCGCACCTACATCCCCGTAAAGCCCGGCGTAGACTATTACGTGAGATTAGCGTCAAGCTCCGCAAAAATGCTCATAGCCGAGCTGACCCACCCCACCTACGGCGAATCGCCCGACTATCCGATAATCATCACAGGCACCGAAGCCATAGTGCCCGCAAAGGCCGGGAAATATTATTATGAAGTGACCGGCACCGAGACAGGATACGCCGTGGTGGGCAGCGATGTAAAGGATCTCGACGGCAGCGTGACGCTGAGCCAGACCATATCGTCGTCAAACTCAACCACCGTGAGCGACGGCACATTCGACATCAGGCAGAAAAGCACAAAGGGCGCGCACTACACCATCGTGGTCGACAAAAAGACCGATTCAAGCGAGCCTCAGAAATTCAATGTGAAGTTTGAACTTACCCAGCCCTACGACGACTACACCAAGGGGGCTCCGCTCACACTGGGCGAGCCCACAACGCTGCCACCTTATCCCAACACCTATTATTACAGAATATCGACACCGGCAGAAGGCGCTTATATGCTGACAGCGGCACCGGCCATTCCCTTCACCGACGCCAACTCATCGATCAAACTTTTCGCCGCATCAAACTTCTCAAACGCTAAATATATCGGAGATCCCGACATCATTTGCGAAGTGGAAGCAGCCACTGACTATATATTGGAAGTGGTGATTTCAGAAGCCGACAAGCGCAACTCTGTCACTGCTTCAGTCAGTGAACTTGAGCATGGCGACGGCGCCTCCGATCCGTTTATCGTGAAAATAGGTGAGAACAGCCTCCCTGCCGGCGACTCGAAATATTACCTCTACGAGGCAGAGAAAAGCTCGTGGGTAGTGATAACGCCTAAAGACAACTCAATTAACGCTCCCGTGGTGAAACGCCTAAAAAAGGAAAGCGCGCCAGAGCAGACAACTACGATACTGCGGCACAACGACGGCCACCGATTCGAGGCCGAAGCCGGATACAGCTATCTCATCCGCTTCACAAAGGTGAAGGAAGCCACATCGTTTGACTTTGCCGTGCCTGACTACGCGCAAGGCGAGACACGCGACAACCCCTACCCCATCGACGGCGACTCATTCACCGTGCCATCGGCTCCGGGCACCTACTGGTGGAGCTATGTACCGGCCCGCAACGGAAAACTCAACATTTCCACGGATTTCAAATTCGATGTAGTAAGCTCTCCGACAAGGGAAAACTGCGTGCAGCTTTTCGCCTCTGACGGACAATATCCCCTCACATCGCTTGGCATAGACTACACTAATGAGATATTCTTGCCTGCAAAGCAAAATGTCGACGAAGGAAAAACATATCTCATAAAGGCGACCTCTGTCAGCGAGCAATCTGGCCGCACCGTAACTCTAAAGTTAGACGATCTCGACCCGGGCGAGACGCCGGCAGTGGCCATTGACATCGCCTACGACAGCGATCCATTTGTCTACAAGCTCCCAGTCATATCTTCAGGCCGCACTTCAGGAAAGTGGTATGCCATCGATCTGCAAGCCGGCCAACTCACCATTTCAGCTCCAACCTCTGTCTCATTCTACTTCTACAAGGCTAATGACGACAATGATTACAATACCGGCAATTATATGGCCTATGCCACCACTTGGTGGAACTCCGATTATACCAATAGATACTTCGGCATGAAAGACAAGTCGATCACCGAGCCTGGCAAATACCTGTTCGTAGCATACTACATTTATGCCGAGACAGACATCACCTTTGAGGGCACGGCCCTTAAGGTAGAGGCGTCAATCGGAAGCGTCGGAGCAGACAAGGAAGCGGAATACACGGTAAATGGAAATGTGGTCTCGGCCATAAGCCCCGTGACGGTTTACGACCTTTCAGGGCGTGCGGTAGCCTCAATCGCCGCCGGAGATGCCACCTCGTTATCGCCCGGAGCATACATCGTGAGGGGTCAATCCTCGGCATCAAAAATCATGGTGAAATGACAAATGACACGCCTGCACCGAACAAATGATAATAAAAAAATGTTAATTATTTGGTGGTTTTTGAAATAGTCGTTACTTTTGCCATATCAAACGAAACAATATGACACGATTTAGCTCATATCCCTATTACTTTTATTTTTATCAGCAGATAAAGATGGGATTGGGCATGCGTTGCGCCGACTAAGCATTATTAGACTTCAATGATACTGAATCCCGTCTCCTGCATAGGTGGCGGGATTCGTTTTTTTCTGACTTTCAAAAGATTTCTGTATGATACGCGTTACGATACAAGGTGTGGAAGGATGCTTCCACGATGCCGCAGCAAGGGAATACTTCGCTTCACGCGATGTAGACACCATCCCCTGCGAGACATTTCAGGATATGTTTGACACTCTGCAGTCAGACGCATCGCTCATAGGCATAATGGCCATCGAAAACACCATAGCCGGAAGCCTGCTGCAGAACCATGAATTGCTGAGGCAGAGCTCGCTGCGGATAATAGGCGAGCATCGCATGCGCATCTCCCACACGCTATGCGCCCTGCCGGGCCAGACAATCGACAGCCTCTGCGAGGCAAACTCCCACCCGATGGCGCTCATGCAATGCGAGCAATACCTGAGGCATCACCCCAATCTGCGCATGGTGGAGAAGTTCGACACCGCCGGAGCTGCCAGAGAGATAGCCGAGAAGGGAATCATGGGGCACGCAGCCGTTTGCGGCAAGTACGCGGCTGAGCGGTACGGGCTCGAAGTGCTGGCGGAGGGAATCGAGACCAACAAACGCAATTTCACCCGATTCCTGCTCCTGGCCGATCCCCTGCTCGCTGCGGAAATCGGGCCCAAGGAAACCGAGGTCAACAAGTCATCGATCGTTTTCACTCTGCCGCACACCCAGGGAGCGCTGTCGAAAGTGCTCACCATATTGTCATTCTACGACATCAACCTATCCAAGATTCAATCCCTGCCTATCATAGGCCGCGAATGGGAATATCGCTTCTACGTAGATCTGACATTCTCTTCGATAGTGCGCTACCATCAGTCGATCGATGCTATACGCCCTCTGATCAATGACCTCAAGATCATGGGCGAATACCGATGGCAGGAGACCGGGGATTAGCCACCCCACTGAGAAAAACCGTTTTTTAATTGTTAATATTTCGATATGGACAAAAAGATACTGCCCGCCGCAAGAGTGGGAGAAATACAAGAATACTATTTTTCGAGAAAACTCAAGGAGGTGGCGGCCCTCAACGCTGCCGGAGCCGACATCATATCGCTCGGAATAGGAGGCCCCGACCTGCCGCCTGCGCCCGACGCGATAGAGACGCTTTGCTCCGAAGCACGCAAGCCCGATGCCCACAGCTACCAGCCATTCACCGGCCTGCCCGAACTGCGCAGGGCATACGCCGACTGGTACGCCCGGAAATACCACGTAAGCCTCAACCCCGCCACCGAGCTGCAGCCGCTCATAGGCTCAAAAGAAGCCATACTGCACATCTCCCTAACTTTTCTCAATCCGGGCGACGGAGTGCTTGTGCCCAACCCCGGATACATCACCTACACCTCTGCTTCAAAGCTGGCCATGGCCGAGATATTCACCTACGATCTTAAGCCCGAAAATGACTGGCAGCCTGATTTCGATGCGCTTGAGAGCCTGCCGCTCGACAAGATAAAACTGATGTGGATCAACTATCCGCACATGCCCACCGGCGCACCGGCGCGCATGGAGACATTTGAGCGAGCCGTGGCCTTCGCCCGGAAGCACGGCATAGTGCTGGTCAACGACAATCCCTACAGCTTCATCCTCAACGACACGCCTGCCTCGCTGCTGCAAGTGCCCGGGGCAATCGACGTGGCCATGGAGCTCAATTCCCTGAGCAAGAGCCATAACATGGCAGGATGGCGCATGGGCATGGTGGCCTCAAACCCGCAATTTATATCATGGCTGATAAAGGTGAAGAGCAATGTCGATTCAGGCCAGTTCAAGCCTATGATGCTGGCCGCCGCAAAAGCCCTGTCGGCGCCCGACTCATGGTATGAGGGCATCAACGCCCTATACGCCGGGCGCCGCAAAGTGGCCGAAGAAATAATGCTCGCTTTGGGATGCGAATTCGACCCCGCCCAGCGAGGGCTATTCCTTTGGGGACGGATACCCGACCATGAAGAGAGCGCCGAGGCCCTTTGCGACCGCATGCTCCGCGAGGCAAGGGTGTTCATCACGCCGGGATTCATATTCGGCAGCAACGGCGACCGCTATGTGCGCATTTCGCTTTGCGCTCCCGCCGAAAGGCTTAAGGCCGCCCTTGAGAGAATCAACAAATCACAAACACACACGCTAACAAACAACAACGATGACTGACCTCCAACCCATATTTCCCCTCGACAAGCCCGTGATCATAGCCGGCCCATGCAGCGCCGAGACCGAAGAACAAGTGATGGAAACCGCCCGCGGGCTCGCCGCCAACGGCATAAAGATATTCCGCGCCGGCATCTGGAAACCCCGCACCAAGCCCGGCGGCTTTGAGGGCGTGGGCGAAGCCGGCCTCCCCTGGCTCACCCGCGTGAAGGATGAGACCGGCATGCGCATAGCCACCGAGGTGGCCACTCGCGCCCATGTGCTCTCGGCCATCGAAGCCGGAATGGACCTGCTTTGGATCGGCGCCCGCACCTCGGCCAATCCGTTTGCCATGCAAGAGGTGGCCGATGCCATAGCCGAAAGCGGCAAAGACGTGGCTGTGCTGGTGAAGAATCCCGTGAATCCCGACCTTGAGCTTTGGATCGGCGCCCTGCAGCGCATATACAATGCCGGAGTGCGACGCCTCGGAGCCATACACCGCGGCTTCAGCGCCTATGGAAAGCACCTCTACCGAAATGTGCCGCAATGGCGCATACCTATAGAATTGCGTCGCCGCTATCCCGACCTGCCCATCATCTGCGACCCAAGCCACATAGGCGGAAAGCGTGAGCTCGTGGGTCCGCTGTCGCAGCAGGCGCTCGACATGGGATTTGACGGCCTCATCATCGAGAGCCACTGCAACCCCGACTGCGCCCTGAGCGACAAAAGCCAGCAGGTCACGCCCGAAGTGCTCAATTATCTGCTCGACACCATCGTGGTGCGCGACACCACCGCGTCGACCGAAAATCTCGCCCTGCTGCGCCATGAGATCGACCGCATCGACAACGACCTTGTGGAGCTGCTGGCAAAGCGCATGGAGGTGTCGCGCGACATCGGCCAATACAAGAAGGAGCACCGCATGCCCATCCTGCAGGCGCAGCGATATGACACAATCCTCAGCTCGCGTGTGAAGCAAGGCCAGCAGATGGACATGAGCGGCGAATTCATGCGCACCGTCTTCTCGGCCATCCACGAGGAGTCAGTGCGCCAGCAAATCGAAATCTTCAATTCACGGATATGAAAATACTCATACTTGGGGCCGGGAAGATGGGGTCATTCTTCTGCGACGTGCTCTCATCAGACCACGAAGTGGCCATCTACGACATAAACCCGGAAAAACTGAAATTCACATTCGGCTGCCGGAGATTCTCAACGGAAGAAGAGGTCAAGGAATTCGCTCCCGAGCTCGTAATCAATGCCGCCACTGTCAAATACACGCTTTCGGCCTTCCGCTGGGTGCTCCCTCTCGTGCCCCCGGGCTGCATACTCAGCGACATCGCGTCGGTCAAGACCGGATTGCCCGAATTCTACGCCGCTTGCGGGCATCCTTTCGCATCGACCCATCCGATGTTCGGCCCCACATTCGCCTCCTTGAGCAATCTGGCCAACGAAAACGCCATCATCATCTCCGAGGGCGACCATCTGGGTCGCATCTTCTTCCGCGATCTCTACAGCCGTCTCGGCCTGCACATAGAGGAGTACACCTTCGCCCGCCACGACGAGACGATAGCCTACTCCCTGTCGATTCCCTTCGCGGCCACCCTCGCGTTTGCAGGAGTCATGAAGAAGCAAGACGCCCCCGGCACCACATTCAAGCGCCACATGGCCATAGCCAAAGGCCTGATGGGCGAAGACGACTACCTGCTGAGCGAAATCCTCTTCAATCCCAATACGCCTAAGCAACTTGCCCTGATACAAGAGAAGCTGGCGCGCCTGCAGCAGATAGTCGAGGCCCATGATTCCGAAGCCATGCAAGCCTACCTGGCCGAAGTGCGCAAAAACCTCGACTGACCTCCCTACCCTGAACTATAATATTGAACCGATACAGTGAGTCAAACCCACTGTATCGGTTCTTTGTCAAGAGTTTCTAATCAGGCAAAAGCAGTGATGCAAGGTCAAAGTACATAACCCTTGTACGCTTATCCTCATCATCATTGTTGAGAAACTGATAATTATTCTTAATGTAAAAAGGTATTGCTTCAACATAAGCGTCTACCGTAACAAAACGGCAACCGGATTTATTATCGACAATGAAGTAATCTTCAATAAATTCCAATAAATATGTTCCAATAGATTGGTGTTGAGCAGACTTAGTAATTGCCAAACGACCTATCTTTATGGCCGGATAACTCCTAAACCTTTTTTCGTTGACAAATTTATGCTTTCTGAATCGGTTGAATTCAGTCTTGCTTTCAAAATCAGATATGGATATTTTATCATTAGACAGGCTGAAGTATGCCAATACTTCAGCAGAATCTTTATCTTCGACCACATAGGTCACAGACAACAACGCATCACGATAAAGACAAGCTTCATTTAATATGAAGTCGTTTAAATCGTCATCATGACAGTCGAATGCACTGACCCTATCCCCAATATTAAGCCGACGCACTCTACATTTTTCCTGAAATTCTTCTCTGGTCATTTATCTTAATTTACCATCATCTTCATGACAGTTTCGTAAGACTTCCGGATTTGAGCACGTTTTTCAGAGGATACCTTGGGAGGATTCTGCATACGTTTCTCAAATCGCTTGGCATCCGAACCAAAGAGAATAGGTGTTTCTTTAATAGGTCTTGCCATATTTCAGTGATGTTAGTTATTGATTACAAAATTACAAAAATAATTTGACATTTGTATTTTAGCATAACAATTTTTTGATAGACGCAAGGCGATGCACCGATTTTGGAGCATCGCCTTGTGTGGTTTATGTCGGGCCGCTTCTTGGCGGCGGGTTGCTGTGGGGGTTATCGATCGAGGTGAGTCAGTTTTGTGATAGTGGGCGAATCAGGATTTGACGGAATCTCATCGGCCGATGCCACAACTTTCACGGGATATGACAGCACAGCTGAGGCGATCGACTTGTCGACGGCAAGCACTGTGCAGGTGATGTCGATGCTGTGATCACCCACGGGAGTCTGGTCAGAGGTGGGGAAGGTCATGCTGAAAGGCGAGAAGACTGCGGGGGCATAGTAATATCCGTCCCAATAGTAGTTGACGTTGGTGATTCCGGCGCCCTTGCCGCTCTCATTGTTCTCGACGTTGATCGAAGCCACTTGCAGGGTATCGCCCTGAGCCACGTAGATGACACCATCCACCACCGTGCCCTTGTCTACGGTGAGCGAAATATTCACATCAGGAAGATCGTCATCGTCGTTACACGAAGCGAACGCCACGGCCATCACCGGGAGGATGGCCAGGATGAGGAGGTAGTACCACTTTTTCATAATAAAGGTTTTTTGATTTGTGTGTGTTTAATAAATAGTTTTTAGTGTTTTAAGATAAAACGCGCCGACGCCCGAAAGGTTGGGCGCCGGCGCGTTAAAAAAGTTAAATTTCCGCATTCCGCATTCAGCATTCCACCTGCCCCGCCACGGCTATGCGCATCTGCGAGGGGTCGAGATATCGGCGCGCCATGGCCATTATGGTGTCAGCGTCAATCTCCCTGGCAAAGCGCACCTGCTTGGCGAAGTAATCAGCCGGCAGGCCCACGAGTTCGCGGGTGCGGTAATAGTCCATGATCGAGAACGGACTGTCGACAGTCTCCATCAGCGATGCCTGTATGTGCAGCCTCAGCCTCTGCAACTCGGCGTCAGGCATGCGCTCGCCTGCCAAGCGCTCCATCTCCACGGCAGTCTCGCGGATCACAGGCTCTACATATTCGTTGGCGCACTGGGCCTTGATTATGACATAGCTGCCCTCGGGAGTGCCGTAAAGAGCCGCGTGTATGCCGTAGGTGTATCCTTTCTCCTCGCGTATGTTGCGCATCAGACGGCTTCCGAAGTACCCCCCAAGAGCCATCACCGCAAAGCGCAGCGGTATATAGTCAGGGTGAGAGCGGAGCACAGCCGGAATGGCTATGCTCACGGCGCTCTGCAACGCGCCGGGCTGATTGACCTTTACAGTCTGCGGAGGCATAGCCTCGAACGGCACAACCTCCACCTCGCATGCAGGTCGCCGGCACGACATCTGCCCGAGAAAGGCCTTGACATCCGCCCGCACTGACTCAGTCAGGCGCCCGCTCAAAAACGCCTTGCAGGCGGCCCCTGTATAGACCTTTTCATGGAAATCGACAAGCGAAGCCCGGGTGACACTCTCGAAATCCTCAGTCGATATCTCCCTGGCCATCGGATGGTCGGCGCCCATGATCAGCGGCGCGAGCGCGTTGCGAGAGAGAGTGGCCACCTTCGAAAGGCTCTGCAGATGCTGCTTGGCCTTGATCTCAAGATGCATGGCCATCGCGTCGGCAGGGAAATCAGGACGCTCGACTATGGCACTGAGCGTGGGGGCCAGCCCCCCGGCGAGAGAATTGACGCATGTGAGCGAGAGCAGCGAATGATGGCTGTTGGCCTCCGCGCGCAGAATAGCGCCCCTGAAGTCGAGCCTCTCGGCTATCTCCGCACCGCTCATGCCGCCCGCGCCCTCTGTGAGCATCGACGAGCACATGGCGGCCACCACGCGGTTGGAAGCCTCGAACTCTCCGCCTTTCCAGGTTAGAAACAACTGATTGACATCAATATCGCCCGAATCGAGCGTATACAGCGTGACCCCTCCCGGCAGTATTTCCTTGTCGAGGCGAGGCAATTCGATTTGTCCTATGGGATATGTGGCCGGAGCCACAGCGCGGTCTATCATGATACTGAATTATTAGCGATGTTTTCGGTCGGAATAGAAATTCCATTGCAAATTTAACGATTTTAGACCAATGGCGGCCAAAAGCCATGCAATTATTTCGGCAAAATGACGTTAATAGTATGTTATATCCGATCATTATGAACGCAATAAGCAAGACCATCATATCTGCCGTTATGGCCCTGACGTCGGCCTTCGCGTCGATGGCTGCCCCTGTGGTGATACACGGAAAGGTGACTCAGGAAGAAAACGAGCCTCTTGAGTTTGTCACCATAAGCATTCCCGGCACCACCATAGGCGCCATGAGCGGCCTTGACGGCACATACAGCCTCACTGCTCCCGAAGCCGATACCATCAGAGTGACTTTCACCTGCATAGGCTATCAGCAAGCCACCCGCAGGCTCATTGACCCTAAAGGCGACATCACCCTCAACGTGAAGATGACCCCTACGACAATGGAACTGCAAGGGGTGGAGGTGACTGACATACGCAAACAGACCGACCAGATGCAGCAGCTCGACGCATCTGACTATCGCCTCGCCCCCGACGTGAGCGGCGGCAGCGTAGAGGGCCTGCTCACCACGCAGGCCGGAGTGACATCAGGCAACGAACTGTCATCGCAATATTCGGTGAGAGGCGGGTCGTATGACGAAAACAGTGTGCAGATCAACGGCATAGAGGTCTATCGTCCACAACTCGTCACTTCCGGCCAACAGGAGGGCCTGTCGATCATCAACCCCGACATGGTGGGCAGCGTCAACTTCTCCACAGGCGGATTTCCGGCGCAGTACGGCGACCGCATGTCATCGGCCCTCGACATCACCTATCGCGAGCCTGATAAATTTGAAGGCACCGCCGGCCTTTCGCTGATGGGAGGCAATCTCGCCATAGGCATGCATTCAGGCCTCTTCTCCATGCTCCACGGCGTGAGATACAAGAGCAATGCCTCGCTGCTGTCGTCGATGGAGGACAAAGGCGAATACGACCCGCGATATTTCGACTATCAGACATCGATGACATATCGCATCTCTGACAAAGTGAAAGCGTCGTTTCTGGGCAATATCAGCATCAATAACTACCGGTTTGTGCCTGCAAGCCGCCTCACAAGCTTCGGCACCGCATCTGACGCAAAGCAATTCAAGGTATACTTCGACGGACAGGAAAAAGACCGCTTCGAGACATTTTTCGGTTCGCTCAACCTCACATACTCCCCCTCGCGCGCCCATAGCTACGCTCTTATAGTCTCTGGCTTCCAGACCAACGAACTTGTGGCCTACGACATATCGGGCGAATATTGGCTCGACCAGGCCGGCACATCCGGCTCAGGATCGTCGGGCGGCATAATCGGAGGCGAACTCGGGGTGGGGAAATACCACGAACACGCCCGCAACCGCCTTAAATCCACCGTAATGTCGGCGGCGCTGCGCGGCGCCCTCGGCATCAACAACCACAACATCACCTACGGCGCGCAGATAAACCACGAGAAATTCTACGAGCGGTCACGCGAATGGGAATTGCATGATTCAGCCGGTTTCTCCCTCCCCCTGCATCCTGACCAGCTGAAGGTGATATACAGCCAGCGCGCCGACCAGGACATGAGCACGACGCGAATTTCAGCGTTCGTGCAGGACACATACCGCCTCACCACCGATGCCGGATACTTCAACATCAACGGCGGCGTGAGGGTCAGTTACTGCGACTTCAACAAGGAGACGCTCGTGAGCCCGCGATTCAACATCGGATTCGTGCCGGAAAAGGCTCCGAGATGGGCTTTCCGCTTCGCCACGGGCCTCTACTATCAGGCGCCCTTCTACAAGGAATACCGCATGCCCGTCACCGATGCTGACGGCAACACCGTGATCAGGCTCAACGACAAACTGAAATCACAGCGCAGCTTCCAGTTCATACTCGGCGCCGACTATACGTTCCGCGCCTTCGACCGCCCCTTCAAGCTCTCGGGCGAGGCCTACTACAAGATACTCGGAAATCTGATCCCATACGAGATCGAAAACCTGAAAGTGGTGTACAGCGGCGAAAATTCATCGAAAGGATATGCCGCAGGCGTCGATTTCAAGCTCTTCGGTCAATTTGTGCCCGGGAGCGATTCGTGGGTGAGCTTCTCGCTGATGAAGACGAGCGAGGATCTCAACGGAGTGAAAGTGCCGCGGCCCACCGACCGCAGATACAGCTTCGCGGTCTTCTTCACCGACTATTTCCCAAAGATTCCCAAGCTGAAATTCAGCCTGAGGGGCATATTCTCCGACGGACTTCCCACCACAGCCCCTCGCTCTACGCGCGACAAGGGATATTTCCGCGCACCGGCCTACAAGCGCGTCGACGCCGGCCTGTCATACGCCCTGCTCGCACCTGCGGCTGAAGGACAAAAGCGCGCCGGGATCGCCGGCGCGCTCAAGAGCGTGTGGTTAGGGGTCGATGTCTTCAACCTCCTCGACATAAGCAATGTGAGCGGATATTACTGGGTCACTGACGTCAACAACATCCAATATGCCGTGCCCAACTATCTGACACGGCGACAAATCAACGTGCGGCTGACGGTCGACTTCTGACCGCGCACCGCCCTAAAGCTTGGAGTACTCGACTTTCAGCTCAAACTTCTGTCCGGAATTGTTCTTGAACACAAGAATGAGGTTGGAATGCGAGCTCTTGCAAAGGTTGATAACCTTGGCGCACTCGGGCGTCTCCTTCAGGAGCTTTACGAATGCGTCATAGATCTGGTCAGAATTCTCTTCGAGGTACGCGAAATCGCTTTTTGTGAATTTGCCATTGAACGTAAACACCACATCAGGGTCTACATACCTTATTGATTCGGCAGTCATGCCATCTCCGACATCGTAGGGACATTCCTTATTGGCCTTCTTGATCATCGCCACGAGGGTCACTTTAGTGCCGGTGACGGAGCGATCGGGCTTTTGGGCAGAGGCGAACGTCATCACTGAGACGAGGAGCGCCACTATAATGAAACGCAGATTCTTCATAATTCAGTTGTTTAACTATTTTTAATTTGATTTTTGACAAAATTAGTGCTTTTTGCCCATGAATCAAATAAAAATCAGTAATTTTTTGCGAAAGCCCGGAATTATTACGTCAATCCCGACAAAAAAGCCGTCAGATCGAGGATCGACTGCCGGTCAAGCGCCGACACAGGGATTATGACCTCTCCGCCGGCATGAGACACAGCTATCGAATGGCCCCTGTCTTCGTATCCGCGCACATCGGCGAGCGATATGTGCTGAGGTGCCGGAGCGGGCCTGTCATCGTCCACCGGCTCATATATTATGTCGATGCCGTCATCGCCAATCTCCACGCGCCTGCGCAGCAAGGCCATGGCTCCCTGCGGAGTGAGCGCATGGCTGTAATAGGCCATCATCAGCACAAACGGATACGCCACAAGGGCAAGCGCCAGCGCTGCCACTATCCACCTCCAATCCCACAGGGATGCGACCAATGCCGCCGCCAGAGGCAAAGCGAAAACCCACCACCGACGCTCCACGAGCTCCATGGCAGCCTTGCGACCGCATTCAGAGGCCGATTGCCTGAAAGTCTGCGTCACTATCTTCATAGCCCGCGGTCTTCGTCAAGTTTCTGCCTGAGATACGCCGCCGTATGGCTTTCGGGGCACAGAGCCACCTGCTCGGGAGTGCCGGCAACCACGAGATAGCCACCTGCATCGCCGCCTTCAGGCCCAATGTCTATTATATGGTCGGCGCATTTTATGACATCGATGTTGTGCTCTATCACCACAATGGTGTGACCCTGCTCTATCAGGCGGTCAAAGGCCGCCATCAGTATGTTTATGTCGTAGAAATGAAGTCCGGTGGTGGGCTCGTCGAATATGAACATCGACGGCTTTGACTTTTCCTGCGACAGGAAATACGCCAGCTTGACGCGCTGGTTCTCGCCGCCCGACAAGGTCGACGATGACTGGCCGAGCTTAATGTATCCGAGGCCCACCTGCTGCAGAGGCTTCAGGCGCTTGGCCACCTTTAGGGCCTGGCTGCACTTGGGGTCTTCTTCAAAAAACTCGATAGCCTGATTGACTGTCATATTGAGCACGTCGTCAATATTCCTGCCCCTGTACCTGACTTCGAGCACATCAGGCTTGAAGCGCTTTCCGTGACATGACTCGCAGAGGATAGAAATGTCGGCCATGAATTGCATCTCAATCGTGATCACGCCCGCTCCCTTGCACTCCTCGCATCTTCCGCCCTCGGTATTGGTAGAGAAAAACGCCGGGGTGAAACCCATCTGCTTCGCCCCCTGTTGGTCGGCGAAGAGCTTGCGAATCTCGTCGTAGGCCTTAAGGTAAGTGGCGGGATTTGACCGGCTCGACGCGCCTATGGGATTCTGGTCTACGAATTCCACCGCGCTTATGCGGTGCATGTCGCCCTTAAGCCCCAGATGCGAACCCGGCGCATCGCCTGCCTCACCGAGCTGGCGCAGCATGGCCCGGTAGAGGATGTCACGCACGAGGGTTGACTTTCCGCTTCCGCTCACACCGGTCACCACGGTCATCACTCCGAGGGGGAATTTCACGTCGATATTCTTGAGGTTATGCTCACGCGCGCCTTCCACCTCGATGTATGACGCCCATTTTCGCCTATGCCGCGGCACAGGGATGCGCAGGTCGTGGGCCAGATAGCGCAGGGTGTACGACTGCTCTTCCTGTGGCAATTTCTCCCCTTCGGCAGGCACAGGTCCCTGATATATGATTTCTCCGCCGAGCCTACCGGCCTTCGGACCTACATCGATGAGCCAATCAGAGGCGCGCATTATCTCTTCGTCATGCTCCACTACTATCACCGTATTTCCTATCCGCTGCAGCCTGCGCAGCACAGATATGAGCCGGTCAGTGTCACGCGGATGCAGGCCTATCGAAGGCTCGTCGAGGATGTAGAGCGATCCTATCAGGCTGCTGCCGAGCGATGTGGCCAGATTGATGCGCTGGCTCTCGCCGCCAGAAAGGGTGTTTGACAGACGGTCGAGCGTGAGATAGCCGAGCCCCACCTGCTGCAGGAAGTCGAGGCGGCTGCGTATCTCGGTGAGCACGCGCGATGCTATGGCCTCGTCGGTGGGATTGAGGCTGAGGGAGTCAAACCATCGGGCCAGATCGGCCACCGGCATCCTGACGAGCTCGCCTATGTGGCGGCCGCCGATCTTGACGTAGGCGGCCTCAGGGCGCAGGCGATTGCCTCCGCACACCGGGCATGTACGCTTTCCCCTGAATCTCGCGAGCATCACACGGTATTGTATCTTGGCCTGCTGGCGCTCTACCCAACGGAAAAAGCCGTTGATGCCGTGATATCGTCCCTTCCCTTCCCAGAGGATTCGCTTTTCCTGATCTGAAAGGTCAGCGTAAGGCTTGTGTATAGGGAATCCGATGGATGGGGCCAGGTGTATGAGCTCACGTTTCCACTCGCTCATCTTCTCGCCTCGCCAACACACCACAGCGTCATCAAACACCGACAGGGCCGGATTAGGCACCACGAGCCTCTCATCGATGCCGATCACTCGCCCAAACCCCTCACACTCGGGGCAAGCCCCGTAGGGATTGTTGAAGTTGAAAAGTTGGTCAGAAGGTTCGATGAATTCTATGCCGTCAGCCTCAAAGCGCTTGGAGAAATGGCTGTGTGTGAGTCCGTCGGCGGTCCATGCAAGCAGATCGCATTCGTCACGGCCCTCGAAAAAGGCGAGCTCGACCGACTCAGTGATACGCGACACCTCATCCTTGGCGTCGCTCGACATGAATCGGTCAATGAGTAAGCCAAGACCGTCGGCATCCGGAAGGGTGGAAGCATCCGCAAGCAAGTCTTCAATCATGAGGAATTCGCCTTTGCTCACCACTCTCGAATATCCGGCCTTAAGAAAGACATCGAGCTGCTGGGCGAGATCGCGTCCCTCGGGCAGGACTATGGGTGCCGTGAGAGCCACGCGCGTGCCGGCAGGCAACGCAGCCACCGCATCGACCACATCCTGTGGCGTATGCTTCTTCACTTCCTGCCCGCTCACGGGCGAGAACGTATGGCCTACTCGCGCGAAAAGAAGCCGCATATAGTCATAAATCTCGGTCGATGTGCCCACCGTAGAGCGCGGATTGCGCGTATTGACCTTCTGCTCAATGGCTATGGCCGGGGGCAGCCCCTTGATATAGTCGCATTCGGGCTTGGATAGTTTGCCCATGAATTGGCGGGCATACGACGAAAGGCTCTCGACATATCGTCTCTGCCCCTCGGCGTAGAGTGTGTCGAAAGCGAGCGAGGACTTGCCCGATCCGGACAATCCTGTGATCACTATGAGTTTATTGCCAGGGATATCGAGGTCTACGTTCTTGAGATTGTTGACTCTCGCTCCTTTGACTTGTATGTTGGCGGGCATTTTTGCAGATTAAAGTTTTGGTCCGCCCGGGCGGCCCGTGGTGGTATTATAATTGGTGAGAATTGGCTTAAAGTAGACTAATTAGACCAATTAGTCATTATTGGTCTAATTAGATTTTTTGAGTTTGTCAAGGTCTGATGTCGAGGGGTTGACGGCCAGAATCCTGCCATCGGGGCCTATCAGCATCGATCCGTAGCCGCTGTCAAGGCGAAAATCCTTGATTATCTTGCGTGCTTCGGCACCTTGCACATTAATTTGCGATCGAGGGTCGAGATTGTCGCGGCGGGATATCTCCTGGAAGAGCTCCGGCTCGGAATCAAAGTTGACACCCACCGCCTTCCATCCATCGCCGGCATTTGAGTCGGCCCAAGCGCCGTATGTGTTGGCTTGGATGCGCGACTCGGCGTCAGATGACGACCAGAATGTGACGAGCACGAAATCTCCGCGCATGGATTCGAGGCTTATCGACTGCTCATTTGTCTTTGCCGACAGTGCCGGCGCGAAATCTCCGGGCTCCAGGCCGGCGTTGTCGCGGTTGTAGCCTGATGTGACGAAGATAACCAACAAAAGAAGCGCGATCGATAGTAATGTTTGCTTCATTGTACCTATAATTATGTTCATGAATAAGATTCCCGCCGCTGGGGAGCGTCGCGCACCGGGGCGCGGAAATCCTGCCGATTTTCGGCTCGGCCACCAACTCTTTGGCAGCCCTAACGCATGTTTTTCGGGTGCAAAGTTACGAATTTTTGTCCAATAATACAATGTATATCAATAATTTGATTGTAAACACCCCCGTAAAAGCCGTTACATTTCAGTTACAATCCGCTGATATGCCAATTGTTAAGCCCGATTGCTAAACTTAGCGAAATGAGCCTCTTCAGACACCTCCCCACAGGGTCTCATCAGCCATAATGGCGAATATTTATGTTTGATATTTCGGCCATTTTTCGTAATTTTGCGGTTTAGAATTAATAATATGAGAGATAGCCGGAAATCAGTATATCACACAGGCGGCGCCGACGGCCTCATCATGGGCGTGGCGTTTGTCATAGTCATGGCCATGACTATGCTTTCGATAAGGCTTGAGTCAGCCCTGCTGTCGATTTTCTCCATGCTGCTCGCCGTGCCAGGCATAGCGGCTCTCGCGGCCACTCTGCTGCGCAAGCGGTATGTTGAGAACAGCTATCGCGACGCCTTCTCCTCGCTGTGGATGCACGGCATCACCATGTTTGTGTGCGGCAATCTGATATTTGGCCTCGCCCTCTACGCCTATCTGCGATTCATAGACCCGGGATTCCTGGTGCGCGAGACACTGGAAGCCGCCTCAATATATTCAGGCCTTGGAACCGACGAGGGCGAACATATGGCCACGCTGCTGCATTCGATGGTCGACAAGCACCTGCTCCCCACCCCCATATCATTCGCTTTCTCAATGATGTGGTTCGGATCGTTCTTCGGCTGCATGCTGTCTCTGGCAATGACATTCCTTGTGAGGATGGTGCGCCCGGCAAGGCACATAAAATAGAAATCTAAAGACATGGACATATCTGTTGTAATACCCCTATACAATGAGGCCGAATCGCTGCCCGAGCTGCAGGCCTGGATAGAGAGAGTGATGGCCGAAAACGGCTTCAGCTACGAGGTGATTTATGTCGACGACGGCTCCACCGACGATTCATGGCAGGTGATAAAAGGCCTGCAGCAGACCAATCCCGCCGTCAAAGGCATTTCCTTCCGCCGAAACTATGGCAAATCACCGGCCCTGAACAATGGCTTCGCGAAGGCGCAGGGCGACGTGGTGATCACCATGGACGCCGACCTGCAGGACAGCCCCGACGAGATTCCGGAGCTGTACCGCATGATCACCGAAGACAAATATGACCTCGTGTCAGGGTACAAGAAGAAGCGCTACGACCCGCTGTCGAAGACCATACCCACAAAGCTCTTCAACGCCACGGCCCGAAAGGTGTCAGGCATCAAGAATCTCCACGACTTCAACTGCGGCCTGAAGGCCTACCGCAACAAGGTGGTGAAGCACATTGAGCTCGGCGCCGACATGCACCGCTACATACCCTATCTGGCAAAGCTGGCCGGATTCAACCGCATCGGAGAGAAGGTGGTGCACCATCAGGCCAGAAAATACGGCAAGACTAAATTCGGCCTCGACCGTTTCGTCAACGGCTATCTCGATCTGGCCACATTGTGGTTCACAGGCAAATTCGGAAAGAAGCCCATGCACTTCTTCGGCCTTCTCGGCACGCTGATGTTTATGCTCGGATTCATCTCCGCCGCCCTCGTCGGAGGCATCAAGCTCTACAACATGCACCACGGCCTCCCCTATTCGCTCGTGGCCGATTCGCCGTATTTCTATCTGGCTCTGACCCTGATGCTGCTCGGATCACAATTCTTCCTGGCCGGATTCATAGGCGAGCTGATAGTGAAAAACTCCACCCTGCGCAATCAATATGAAATCGATGAGACGCTCAACCTTTAACATCGGATGCTGCGGAAGGGCCATGCTGCGATCGCTGCCGGCAGTGATCGCGACGTCTCTGCTTTCGGCCTTGGCGGCATGCAACACCAACGGCTGCCTCGAAAACCGCAACAGTGTGCCGCTGGCCGGATTCTACAGCAGCGCCACGCTGAAATCGATCACAGTCGACTCGGTGCAGATCACAGGCGAGGGAATGCCCGAGGACGACCCTCTGCTAAAGGCAGGCGAGAGAGTGAGCCAGGTGTATCTGCCCATGCGCTCCACCCGCCCCTCGACATCTTGGGTGATATCATACAAGCAGAAGGATCTTGACCTCCCCGAGCTCAACGACACTCTGACATTTGACTACGATTCGGCTCCATATTTCGCCGGAAACGAATGCGGCGTGGTATACTACTACGAAATCACCCGCATGGAGCACACCTGCCACCTCATCGACTCGGTGGCCGTCTCCGACTCGCTGATCACCAATTTCGACATGGAGAGAATACACATTTATTTCCGCACAGCCGAGCCAGAAGAATGAAGACGATAACCCGACACCTGCAGACAGCCATCTTAGCCGCCATATTGATCGCGCTCGGATGCGCCGGAGCTTACGCCCAAAGGCGCATCACGCCCATCAACACTCCCGCCACAGCCACCCAGCCGGTCAATGAGACGAAAAACGACACGGCGCGCATACATGCCCGCATGCGCGCAACGATGCCTCACTACCACGAAGACAACGGCGTGGTGGTATACATCGACACTATCACGGGCACGGAATTCCGCGACTCGACATTCCTCAACATGAAAAAGCCCATGACCTACCCTCTGTGGCATGCAGTGTCGGTGGGAGTAGACCTTTGGAATCCGATCATGAGGGCTTTCGGCCAACACTACGGCCTTATCGACTTCTCGGCCCAACTCAGCCTCCACAACCGCTACAAGCCCGTGTTCGAGGCCGGCCTCGGCATAGCCAACAATACTCCGGCTGACCTCAACTTCACCTACAAGACGCCGCTAAGCCCATATTTCCGCATTGGCATGGACTACAACTTCCTCTACAACTCCACGCCCGACTATCAGTTCCTCGCCGGAGTCAGATTCGGCATGTCGCCCTTCAAATACTCGATCGAAGACATCACCATCAATTCATCCTACTGGGGCGAGGAAGCTCATCCAACCATACCGGAACAGAGCGCCACAGCCGTATGGGCTGAATTCGGCCTTGGGCTGAAAGTGAAGATATGGGGCCCGATCTCGGCAGGATGGTTCTTCCGCTTCCGGTCTATGCTGAGCCAGGGCAAGAGCCAATACGGCAAGCCATGGTATGTGCCAGGCTACGGAGTGCGAGGCCAGGCCATCAACGGGTCGTTCACCATCTCCTACACATTTGATCTGTCGAAGAAAAAGAAGGCGCAAATCCCCGATAGACTCCCGGGCGAGGATTCCGGTACCATATACTTGCCCGAAGGCAGCGGAGAGCCGTCGCCTGCCGACATCAACCAAGGGCTCGACGCCGAGACGCCCGGCGACTGAAATATGACGACAATCTACCCGAGCGATGGAAAACATAAGTTTGCCATCGCTTGTTAATTAAAATAAGACAATCGGGCCATCCCTCAGCCTTCGAGGGGGGATATCCCACCAACCAGTTTCGACTATGGAAGAAATAGACAAAAACGAAAGAAAATTCACCGGAAAGGTCTTCTACGCCGCCCGTCAGGCGCTGCGCCGCCACGCCACCGGCGGCAACATACTGATATTCGCCACAGTGCTCGCGCTTGTCGTGGCCAATGTGCCGCAAATCAACGGCCTCTACTTCGGCTTCTGGGAGCAGGAAGTGAGGCTGCAGCTCGGCGACTTCAACTTCTTCAGCCACCACGGAGAGCCGATGAGCCTGCTGTCGTTCATCAACGACGCCCTGATGGCCATCTTTTTCTTCTCCATAGGCCTTGAAATCAAGAGAGAGATACTGGTGGGCGAACTCTCGTCATTCCGCCAGGCTCTGCTCCCCATCCTCGCCGCAGTGGGCGGCATGGCGGTGCCCGTGCTGATATTCTTCGCGTTCGCCTCCGGCACCGACTACATCGGAGGCGCCGCCATACCGATGGCCACCGACATAGCCTTCTCTCTCGGCGTGCTCGCCATGCTCGGGCGCAGAGTGCCCCTTTCCGTAAAGATATTCCTCACCACCCTGGCCGTGGTCGACGACATCGGCGGCATCGTGGTCATCGCCACCTGCTATTCCCATGGCATCGACTACATGCTTCTTGTCTACGCGGCCGGATTGCTCGGAGTGCTTCTGCTCGGCACTTGGCTGAAGATCCAGAGCAAAGTGTTCTACCTCACTCTTGGCGGCGTAGTGTGGTTCCTCTTCCTCAATTCAGGCATACACCCCACCATAGCCGGAGTGCTCGTCGCATTCTGCGTCCCCGCCACACCGGTATTCGCGCCAAAGAAATATGTGCAGATCATACGCCGTTCGATAGGCCATTTCCGTGGAGAGGATGACGAACTGCTCAACCGGCGCTCCATCCTCAACCGCGAACAGATGGACTGGCTCAAGGAAGTGGAGTCCGCTTCTGACAAAGTGATCTCCCCGCTTCAGGAACTCGAAGACTCTCTCCACCCGATAGTCAACTATTTCATCCTGCCGCTCTTCGCATTCGCCAACGCCGGCATCCTGCTGCTCGGCACCGACCCTGCGTCGATATTCGAGGGCATCTCGCTCGCCATCATCTGCTCGCTCGTGCTGGGCAAATTCCTCGGCATATTCATATTCTCCTGGATCACAGTCAAACTCAAGCTCGCCCCAATGCCGGCCCACAGCAACTGGAAGATGATGGCTTCGGTGGCCCTGCTCGGAGGCATAGGCTTCACAGTGTCGCTCTTCATCGCCACCCTGTCGTTCGGAGGCAGCCCAGCCATGGCCGAGCTCCTCAACCACGCCAAGCTCGGCATCGTGGCCGGCTCGCTGATAGCAGGCGTGACAGGCTTCGTGATCCTTCACTACACCCTGCCCCGAGGCATCGCCCCCGACGCCGAAGAATAACCACACAAAACCACAAAACTAAAATTCGAGATTAATCGGGATTAATCCTGGTTAATCTCGATTAATCTCGAATCATCCCCTAAATAGGACGCAAGCCTTTGCAACGGGGATAATCGCTGCAGCCCCAAAACTGCCGCCCTTGCATCTGACCCTTCTGCTGCACCCTCTTCAGCATAGGTTTGCCGCATACAGGACAATCAGGTGCGCCCTGGGCAGTCGCTTGCGCCTTGCGGGTCTCAAGGCGCTCTACAGTCATGTTTTCCGTAAAGCCCCCAACCTGCTTGAAAGCGTCAAGTTGGCTTTTGATTTGACATTGAAGCATCTTATTCTCCCTCTGACACAGCACAAGCATGGCATTCGCGGCTATTTCAGGATTATTGTTTTCCAGCCATGCGTCAAACTTGCTTTTCTGCGTCAAAATATGTATAGCCGCATCATGAAGATAGCTGTTGCTGTAATTAGGAGCATCAAGCCGCATCTGCCATATTGCTTCACGATTAGGATTGCCTATGGCCCATACATCAGCCTTACGACGAAGAAGGAAATTGAATAAGTCACCCTGAAGTTCATCAAAACTCGCCCTGGCTACGTCAAGCAGTCTCATTTCCGTTTCAATAGATGTAGAATGCCGAGCCGAACCTTCAGCGATATTTGCCACACCGCATCGGGCCGCCATCACCATCTGATCATATAGACGTCGCCCAGGATCCATGCGATAATCAACAAACCTGTCGCAAAAACTCTGCGTCGCAAGTTGGATTATATTGCCAACAATCCATGAATTTAGCCAATAATACGACTGCGAAAACTGAATATTTACTCCCATAACTTTTTCCATTAATCCACAACAATGCAAATATAGCAAATTCTCACATCATAACATCTCCATAGGTTTTCATTATTGTGGAAATTGTCGTATATTTGCAAATTGAACGAGAATTATCTCACATCCAGTATACGACAATGTCAGCAAACAGGCAAAATAGCGCGCCTTTTTCAAGGCGCATCAAGGATTTCTACTACAGGCATCCGATATTCTCAAACTTCGTGTTCATCGTGATCACGGGGCTTATGCTCGTGTGGGGAGCGCTATTGTTTCTCGACTCGTGGACCCGCCACGGCGACACTGCCATAGTGCCGTCAGTGAAAAACATGAAATACGACGATGCCGTGGCCAAGCTGCAGGAACAGGGATTCATCAGCGAGATATCCGATTCGGTCTACGACCCCACCGTGGCTCCGGGCACAGTGCTCGAATCATGGCCCCGCAGCGGCGCCACCGTGAAGCCCGGACGCGAGATATACCTCACCGTCACATCGTTTCAGCCCCGCAAGGTGCGCATTTCCATGCCGCTTCGCGATGTGTCGAGCCGCCAGGCCATGTCATATCTCGAATCAATCGGCATCAAGAACATCAGGCTCATCGACGTGCCTTCTGAATACCCCGACCTTGTGCTCGGCGCCAAATATGACGGCAAGAATGTGGAGCCGGGCATGATGGTGCCCGTCACTGCCCTCATCACCCTCGAGGTGGGCGTGGTGCCCACCGTCACCACAGTCGATGTCGACAGCGACGCTCTGGACGCTGCCATCGACGCCGCCATCATGGGCATGGAGCCGGAAGGAGACGCATCAACCGACGAAAATTCAGCCCTCTATGATTGACGACGAATTTGACCTCGACGAAGGTTTTGAGGCTGATGACTTCAATGCCGACACTGCCGAACCGCCGAAGCCATCCATAATCACGCCTGACGGACGGGAAATGTACGAGCATTTCCGATTCGTGGCCGACAAGGGCCAGGAGATGCTGCGCGTAGACAAATTCCTGACGCTGCGCATGCAGAAAGCCTCGCGCAACCGCATACAGCAGGCTGCCGACGCCGGCTGCATCCTCGTCAACGGCAAGCCGGTGAAAAGCAACTACAAGGTGAAGCCGCTCGACACGGTGCTCATCGTGATGGACCGCCCGCGCCATGACTTTGAGATCATAGCCGAAGACATTCCGCTCGACATCGTATACGAAGACGACACCGTGCTCGTGGTCAACAAGCCCGCCGGATTGGTGGTGCACCCCGGCCACGGCAATTACACCGGTACTCTGGTCAACGCCCTGGCTTGGCATTTCAAGGACAATCCCAACTACGATGTCACCGACCCGCGCCTTGGGCTGGTGCACCGCATAGACAAGGACACTTCAGGCCTCCTCGTAGTAGCCAAGAGCCCTGACGCCAAGACGCATCTCGGAAAGCAATTCTTCAACAAGACCACGAAGCGCGAATACGTGGCTGTGGTGTGGGGACGCCCCGATCCGGCAGAAGGCACCGTGGTGGGCAACATCGGCCGCTCCATGCGCGACCGCCTGCAGATGGCCGTATACCCCGAGGGCAGCGACCAAGGCAAGCATGCCGTCACGCACTACAGCACGATCGAAAGCTATGTGCACCTGTCGGCTGTGAAATGCGTACTCGAGACCGGACGCACCCACCAGATACGCGTGCACATGAAGCACATCGGCCATCCCCTCTTCAACGACGCCCGCTACGGCGGCGACCAGATACTGCGCGGAGTGAAGACTGCCCGCTACAGCCAATTCATGCGCAACTGCATGGATCTCTGCCCCCGCCAGGCCCTGCACGCACGCACCCTCGGATTCGAGCATCCGGCCACGGGCGAGCAGATGTTCTTCACCGCCCCGATGCCAGCCGATATGCAGGCTCTCATGGAAAAGCTCAAGACCATCAACGCCGCCGACTGAGCGACGGCGCGGCCACTCCACCTCCACCTCCACTGACAATCAACCTAAACAACAAACCATAATATGAAAATTTCATCAGCTATCACATTGCCTATGTGCGCAGCCATGCTACTATGCTCGTGCGGCAACGAGAAGACCACAGATGAGAAAATCATCGACCGCGTGGAATTCAAAAGCCAGACCGGAATCTTCGACATCGACGCTCTCGAAGCCCTGGGCCGCGTAGGCGGCGCATCCCTATCGCCCGACGGCACCAAGGTGCTCTACGGCATACAGTATGAAAGCCTCGAGGAGAACGCATCAAACCGCGACCTCTACGTGAAAGATATCGCCGGCGGCGACTCAGTGCGCATCACCCGCACAGCCAAGTCGGAGCAGAACGCCGTATGGATCGATGGAGGAAAGAAAATAGCCTTCACCTACCCCGATGCCGACGGCAAGCCTCAGATATGGGTGATGAACGCCGACGGATCGGCCCGCGAAAAGGTGTCGAGCGTAGAGCAAGGCGTGCAGGGATTCCTGCTTTCGCCCGACGAAAAGAAAGTGCTAATCATCGCATCGGTCAAGCTCGAGCGCAACGCCGATGAGCTCTATGCCGATCTGCCCAAGGCCACAGGCCGCGTGATCGACGACCTCATGTACAAGCACTGGGACGAATGGACCACCGAAGTGCCCCACCCCTTCATCGGCGACTTTGACGGCAAAGCAGTGACCAACACATTCGACATCATGGCCGACGAGCCCATGTACGAGGCTCCCATGAAGCCTTTCGGCGGCATAGAGTCATTCGCCTGGAGCCCCGACAGCAAACAGATCGTATACGTGAGCCGCAAGAAGACCGGCCTCGAATACGCAATCTCCACCAACTCTGACCTCTACCTCTTCGACCTGGAGGCCAAGACCACCAAAAACCTCACCGAGGGCATGATGGGCTACGACACGGCTCCCGCATTCTCGCCCGACGGCACCAAGCTCGCATGGCTGAGCATGGAGCATGACGGATACGAAAGCGACCAGAACCGCCTCTTCATCCTCGACATGGCCAGCGGCGAGAAGACTAACCTCACCGACTCATGGGACTACACCATCGACGCATTCGCCTGGAATCCCAACGGCAAGAGCCTGTGGTTCATCGCCCCATACCACGGCGTGGCACCCGTATTCACCATCGACGTAGCCTCACACGCCGTAGAGATGCTCACAAAGGACATCATGTTTGACTACTCGTCGATCATCCCCGTTGACGAAAACACGCTCCTCGCCACCCACCACTCGATGCTTCGCCCCGATGAGCTCTACATCGTAGACACCAACGGCGCCGACAAGGCCCTGACCGACGTAAACGGATACATCTTCGCCCAGCTGGCCATGCCCACAGTGGAGAAGCACATCGTGCCCACCACCAACGGCGAGGAGATGCTCGTATGGGCCATCCTGCCTCCCAACTTCAACGCTGAAGCCAAATACCCCGCCATCCTCTACTGCCAGGGCGGCCCGCAGCAGGCCGTAAGCCAATTCTGGAGCTACCGCTGGAACCTGGCCCTGATGGCGTCAAACGGATATGTGATGATAGCCCCCAACCGCCACGGCGTGCCCGGCTTCGGCCAGAAATGGCTCGCCCAGATCTCGAAGGACTATCCCGGACAGAACATGAAGGACTACCTCACCGCCGTGGACTACATGAAAGAGAAGCCCTACGTTGACGGCGACCACATCGGCGCCACCGGCGCAAGCTACGGCGGATTCTCCGTATACTGGCTCGCAGGCAACCATGAAGGCCGCTTCAAGGCCCTCCTGGCCCACGCCGGCATATTCAACATGGAGGCCCAGTACCTCGAGACAGAAGAAATGTGGTTTGCCAACTGGGACATGGGCGGCGCCTTCTGGGAGAAGGACAACGCCGTGGCACAGCGCACATTCACCATGTCGCCCCACCGCTTCGTCGACAAATGGGATACACCCATCATGGTCAGCCATGGCGAATACGACTACCGCATCCTCTCATCGCAAGGCGAAATGGCATTCAACGCAGCCAAGCTCCGAGGCATTGAGGCCGAAATGGTCATCTTCCCCAACGAAAACCACTGGATCCTCAAGCCCCAGAACGCAGTGCTCTGGCAGCGCCTCTTCTTCCGCTGGTTTGACCACCTGCTAAAGCCCCAACCCGCAGAAACCAACGCAGAATAACCACCCGTGGCGCGGGGACTCCACAAATCCCCCCCCCCGCAACCAACCTGAAAGGGCGACCCGCAACGCATGCGGGCCGCCCTCTTTTTATGCACAAACAAAGCAACAACGCAGACAAGCGACTTATGATCCAATTCAAATTTTACTGCTGTGTTTTTCCTTCTCAACCCCTTGTCTTCCTCAAATTAATTCACTAACTTTGTAAAAGAATTCATTTATTAATCAATGAATGTGTACACCACTCATCATCAACTGGGCGGACGCCGGGAATCGGAATATAAATGACATCCTTATAGGCAATCGGCAACTGTTTATTTAATTATTTCAACGTTCATACGCTTGACCAGAAAGGAGAAAGCATATACGTGGCTGACTGTCATCTGATGTCGACAATTAAGATAAATATGGCATACGAAGATAAATATCAAGAGTTTGAGCAGTATTTGCGTTCCCCTGAACCGGATAAGGCGCAGAGGGCGAAGAACTGGTCTATTGCCATAGGCTTACAGCAAGTCGATAGGCTGACGCCATCTAATTTTCTTGTATCTCAGGCTAAAGAAAACATTGAAGGCAAGATTAGCATAGAAGATGTACGGTATCGTCTTGAAGAATACTATCAGCAAAAGGATATACGGGAAAAAGCAGAGTTGGACAGAACTCTTGAGGCGGATGGCGTATCTGAACGCATAAACTCCCTATTGACGCAAAAGGCATTCAGTCTCTCTCCTATGGAGCTAACACACATACATGGCTATCTTTTCAAAGGGATTTTACCTCATGCCGGACTATTGCGAACATATAATATCACCAAGAACCAATGGATTCTCGATGGTGATACCATCGAATACGGCAATGCCGGAAATTTAATGGAACTATTGACCTTTGATTTCTCCGAAGAAAAAAAATTCGATTATAGTACTCTTTCCGCACAGGAGGCTATTAACCATATTACACGTTTTATATCAAGCATTTGGCAGATTCACGCTTTCGGTGAAGGCAACACGCGTACAACCGCTGTATTTTTGATAAAGTATCTACGAAGTTTCGGCTTTGATGTCAACAATGAGAGTTTTGCCAAACACTCATGGTTCTTCCGCAATGCGTTGGTAAGGTCTCAGTATGAGAATATCCTCAATGGAATTCACCGATCTTTTGAACCACTTGAACGTTTTATGGATTTCGCAGTATTCGGCGTGCCAGCAGATTTGCGTAATCGCACGCTTCATATCAATTGGATCGAAGATAAACGTCAACTTGACGTTTCAGACGATTCTAAACGCCAAAATGACGTTTTGGAAACGCCATCGCCTTTAACAGCGCATCTTTCACTGAAGGAAATGGCGATTATAAAGATGATTCAGGAGAATGCGCATATCTCAATTTCCACTATCGCATCAATGACAGGCCTGAGCAAGCGAACAGTCGATCGCACCATTGCCTCACTTAAAGAGAAAGCTGTGCTTTCTCGTCTTGGGGCTAAGAATAACACAACATGGGTCATAAACAAATCAAAATAGATTTATCATAGGTCATTAACTATTTTTCTTCTTGACAACGTTTTCACGGGCAAATTATCGGCAAAAATCGAGGTTTTTCAAAAAAAATGTAGGATTTCTTTTTGAAAAAAAAAAATGTTACCTTTGTGGACTCAAAGACATCTGCCCCGATGACAAAAGACGCCATCACGATGTTCAAACCAAAATTTGGGTAATATCTTCCTACAAGTTGAATCCAACATTTAACCCACTAATACCATAAAACGAGAATGAAAAATTTAAAAAGACTGAAAGGATTCATAGTGATGGTCTTGTTTGCGTTGGCTTTCATGCAGGCTCAAAAAGTCTATCCCGATTGGGCAAAACTCGTGCCTGTGTCTGATGCAGAGCTGGTGGTGCAGTATGATTTGAAATGGTCATGCGATGAGGATGCCCGCCAGAATAAGTCTAAAGATGTGATGTACCTATACGCAGGCCGCAATGCTGCCGTTTCATACATAGAGCGCGAAATGCTTGACGATGTGCGCCTGATGGCCAACTTCAACCAAGACGGCAAGCGCGGAAGCAACATCGGCAACTTTCTGCGCTCCACCATAGGCCAAACTTTCACCAACTACCCGAAGGGAAAGACCACAGTAATCAAAAATCTTGATGCCGCCGGAGTGTTTCTCTATGAGGAGGAGGAACCGGCCACAGACTGGAAACTAAGCAATGACACATTGACAGTGGCCGGATACCTCTGCAAAAAAGCCAACGGCACGCTTTATGGTCGCGACTATACCGTGTGGTATACCCAAGACATTCCATCACAGTTCGGTCCGTGGAAATTAAAGGGACTTCCAGGATTGATACTGAAAGCCACAAGCGATGATGGTGACTTTGATTTCACCGCCGTTGGCATCGAACGCCGCAACGAGCCAATTTACTTCTGGGAGCGAGATTACAACAAAAAATCACGGAAGCAGATACTTAAGCAGGAACGCCAACTCCTGATGAATCCTGCAGAGTATCTTGAGGACTATGGAATCAGCTTCAAAGTGATCACCTTTGATGACACTACCCCGAAGATCGGCTTTATCAACCCCATAGAACTCGATTAAGGCGCCTCAATCTCCACCATGAAAAGTAAATTATCATTATTATTAACCATAGCGGCAGCCATACCGGCTGCCGCTATGGTTCCCGCTGACACTATCAGGGTGCATGGCACGGTGAGCCTGTCAGATTCTGAGCCTGTGGATATGGCCATCGTGTCGCTGCTCAATCCTGTCGATTCGTCGACAGTGGCATACAGCATGACCGATATCGACGGCACATATTCGATAACTGCCGTGACCGGCAAGAAGGAACTGCTGGCCCGGGTGTCAGGTTTCAACGTTGCAAGGCAGACCAAGCGCATACCCGCGCGATCGCAGCAACTTGACTTCATGGTGGAGGAGGAAAACATCACCCTGCGCGAATTGCAGGTGAAAGCTCAAAAGATATGGGGATCGAGAGACACGCTCAACTACCTTGTGTCGGCCTACGTGCAGGAGCATGACCGCAACATCGGCGATGTGCTCAAGCGCTTGCCCGGAATAACGATAGACCAGGACGGTAGCATCAAATACCAGGGAGTGACCATCAACCACTTCTATATCGAGAACAGCGACATGCTACAGGGCCGGTATTCGATCGCCACCGAGGGAATACGCCCGCAGGATGTGGCCACTGTGCAGGTGCTCGAAAACCACGAGCACGTAAAAGCCATGCAGGATCAGGTGCCTCCGGAATCAGCCGCTGTCAACCTCAAGCTCAAAGACAAGGCCAAGGGAATATGGTCAAACTACGCCACCGTAGGCGCCGGCGCATACGATGACGGCCCGCTATGGGAGGCCGCGCTCCAGACCATGTACTTTGGCAAGCGCAGACAGCACACATTCCGCTACAGCGGAAATGACATGGGCCGCACAGTCGAGACAAATGCGGCTCATTATGGTCTGTCGGCGGGAGCAGGAGCGAAATTGGTGGATATAGTGAAGCACGGCGGCTCTCCGATCGGCAACAGCAATTTCGGATACGGCCACACCGCCAGCCTCAACAATCTGGCCAAGCTTTCGGCTGACACCGAGCTCAAATACAACCTCAACTACAGCCATAACCTTTCGCACGGCACATCATTCTCTCGCACCACTTACGTCATGCCCGACGGCTCTTCGGTACTCCTGACCGAAGATGTCTCTGACCGCATCACCACCGACAAGGCCGAGCTGCAGCTCTCATACGAGGATAACGCCGAGCGGCATTATCTATGCAATACGCTGCTCCTATCGGGCAATTGGAATTCAGGGCGCGGGCAGGTGATGTCAAACGCCGAAGAGATAGCGCAGGCGTCACGCTACCGCAATCTTTCGGTAGCCAACCGCACGGAATGGGTCAACCGCACATCAGGCGGAGGCGGTTTCCGGTGGACTTCGATCAACAAATTCCACTCCACGCCTCAGACATTGACCGTAGGCGGAGGCATGACCGCCCGGCAGAACGTGAAGATCACCGGCATATCCACCGGCAATGACTTTTCGACCATCAACAATATCCGTGCCCACCGTTGGTCGATAGCGCTTCAAGGCAATGTCAACGCCAACTACATAAGGCTATCATCGATGCTTGACGGCAACGAAGTCAATTCAGCAGATGACGGACGCATGAATTATCTCCGGCTCAACGCAGGCGTAGGCCCGACCGTGCGCTATGTGAAGGGAGCGTTGAACATCAGCCTGCACCTCCCGCTGAGCATAGCCTACACCAAGGTCGACAACGCTCACATAGAGGGGGAAGACACCGACGCCAGCCGCGTGAAACTTGACTTCAAGCCGACATTCGGCATGCTCTGGAAAATGACAAACCATTTCACGATCGACGCATCTGCGGGCTACAACGTCGCGGAGACTCCATACACCGAACTGTACACATCATACATATTGAGCAACTACCGCAGCCTTTCGCGATACCGCGCCACTCTATCAGACAGCCACGGAGCCAATGCCAAACTGAAAGTGTCTTACAAGGACATACTCAACGGATGGTTCGCCAATGCCAGCGCCGGATGGAACCGCTCATGGAGCGACATATCATACGGTACTACTGTTGACCCTCTCGGGCACACCACCATCGAGGCGTATTACGCTCCGAATCACAGCCAGAGATTCAGCCTCGCGGCCTACGGGCGCAAAGATATCGATTGGCACTCCATCCAGATTGAAGTCACTGCCACAGGCTCACACGGCATGAGCCAACTGATGCGCCAATCTATCCTCACGCGCTACAAAACGCTAACATACGCCATCAACGGAGGCCTCGGATTCGACCTCATTCCGGGATACAGAGTGAATTACAACGCCACCGTCTACAGAAGCAAGTCGACATCGACCGACTACAGTTACACCAACCGTGAATTTACGCAGCAGCTCACGCTCGCCTTGCGCTTGATCAAAGACCGCCTGTCGCTAAACGTCAGCGGCGACCACACCCACAACAGCGCCTTGTCATCGACGAAGAAAGATTACTATTTCGTCAATGCCGGCCTGAGGCTTAAACTCAGCAAAAAAGTGGAACTCAACCTCAATGGCGACAACTTGACAAATACCCATACGTTTGTCAGACGCTCAACAGGCGACATGGTGGAATACTACTCCGAATATCATCTGCGCCCCATAAGCGTGACTCTATCGTCGACTATAATTTTCTGAGTTAAGGCCGCTTTGGTGCGTCAGCGCCGGTGCATTGCCATTGGTGGAGATCCGTCACATCATCGAATGCGTAGGCTTTGCCCCATTCGGGCTGATACCCGTCCCACACCACGCTGCAGGCTGATAGCCACAGCCCGTCAACGCCCTTGAAGAGGAAAGCGTCGCGGGCTCGCTTGTCGACCGAGCCATCTTCGGGGTGCATGGTGAGCTGGAAATCGCTGATGCGCACATTGGTGATCTTTGAGTCAAAATTCTCGATGCGCACACCGCTCTCGCCATCGGCGATAATATTGCGCATGGTCACATTCTCTATCACGCCGCACTTCGCGTCGCCACGCTTCTGCGTGATAAAAAACACAGGATCGCCATTTCCCCACCAGAAAGGCGCATGGCGCACAGTGGATATGACCATATCGCTGAATGCCACGTTGCGCACATCGCCGCCGTCGCGCAGGATGATGTTGATGCCTCTGTTGGCTCCGTTTATTATGCAGTTGGTCACTGCTATGCGCTCAAAATCAGCGTGGGATTCGGTGCCGATCTTCAATGCCGCCGATGACGAGCGGAGCACGCAATTGCTGATGGCAATATCGCGGCACGGCTTTGGCTCGCCATCGCTCTTGGTAGTCTTCAGGCACAGAGCGTCATCGCCGGTGTCGATAATGCAGTCGCTGATGACCACCCTCGAGCATCCGTCGATATCCAATCCGTCGGAATTCACGCCATTGATGCCCGACGACTTGATGTTGACCCCACGCACCGCCACATCGTCGCATTGCTGTATGTGCACTCCCCAGCCCGACGACTCCTCTACGCCAAGATCAGTGATGCGCACCCCAGAGCATCCGCCCAGATCGATAGCAGACGGACACGGAAGCACCTTGCGGTATTTGGTGAGGTAATCGGCACCATATCTCGCCGCATTGTAAATCTCGCGCCCGGTGATGAAATCCGTGTTTTCAACGGTGGTATCCTTCGGTTCGCGTTGATACATCTGCCGCACAGCCCGGCAATGGATGCGCCCCGGGCCGCTGATGGCAATGTCATTGGCATCACGGGCGAGGATGACCACCTGGCATGCCTGCATATCGGCAGCGCCGGTGGGGATATCGGCGTAATGGGACGTATCGCGGCTCGCATACAATGTGGAGCCGGCCTGCAGCCGCAGATGCACATTGCTCTTCATCGCGATGTTGGCCACAAGATAATCACCGGGGGGCACTATCACCTCGCCGCCGCCTGCCGCCGCGCATGCGTCGATAGCTTTCTGGAAAGCCGCGGCCGAAAGGCGCGTGGTATCGGAGACCGCACCATAATCCATCACATTATAGACGCCCGAGGACTTATCTCTGCCGCAGGCGCAAAACATGACGGCCAGCGCAACCGCCATCATCAATTTTTTCATATAGATTCACTTTATCGGATAATCACAAACGAGACGCAGTCCCACTCCGAGACGCGCCTTGGCGTCATGCCTGACTTTGGAATACGGCAATCTTGGCTGCACCGAGTCAGGCTCGGAGGTCCAGTCGAGTCCGCATACGTGATAGATATCACTTCCCCCACGGCGCAGGATCGAAATGCCCGAAGGCTTATCCTTAGTCAGCTCCGACACATTTCCAAGCATATCGTAAAGGCCTAAAGCGTTTGGCTTCTTACGTCCGATTTTCTGCGGATTGGCCCTATTCTCTTTCAGCCAGCACACATCAGATGGATCGTCAGATCCTGAATATCTATGCCCCGAACCCTCAGGGCCGCCGCGGTAGGCAAACATCCATTCATCTGAGGTAGGCAATCTGAATTCCATACCGGTCTCTTTATTGAGGGCCTCAATAAGGCGTTCGCAATCATCGGGCGTCATCGACATGGCGGGCAAATCAGGCCTGTCATAAAGAAATTTGTGGGTATCAGGGCCCATCACCTCGTTCCAAAGCGCCTGTGTCACCTCCTTGTCGGCCATATAAAACGTATCGGTTCCGCACACCACAGGCATCAACCTTATCTTCTGGCTGCCGACAGCCACAACGCGCGGCTTAAGACCGGAAGGGCCTGACTGCATCCAATAGGCAACGCCGAAAGCCAAAGCGCACACGCATGCTAATATGGCTGTCTTGCGCCAAGGAAATATTTTGACATCGCCTCCGATTTTGCCTGACGAAGCACCGCCGGCGGTGACATCAGCCACAGGCCAATCAATGGTGTCAATCCCCATGTCGTGCGCCATCTCAGCCACCGAGGGGGTGCGGTCGGCCACATCCGGCGCCATGGCCTTATATATGGCCTCGACCAAATGTTTGGGAGTGTCAGGAGACAACATGCGCTTAATTTCTTCACGGTCAAAAGCCGAAGATATGACTGGAGTCTGCCCCGTGAGCATGAACAGGAGGGTGGCGCCGAGGGCATAGACATCAGCCTGAGGGATGAACCGCGATATGCCCATCAACTCATATTGCTCCCTTGGAGCATATCCCTCGGAGCAACTGATGAACTGAATAGCTGACGTCACTTCGCCATCAAGTCCATAATGCTTAGACAGATCAAAATCAATCAGCACGGGCCTGAGGCGGTCGGTTATGTTATCGCGACCTATGATCACATTCTCAGGCTTGAGATCAAGATGGAGTATGCGCATGCTGTGTAGCAGATGCACCGCCTGCATCACAGGCACAAAAAGCCCCATGGCAGCGTCAAGGTCGAGGCCGCCGCGCTCACTGACATACTCCGACAATGTGCATCCGCGCACCAACTCCATGACATAATAGGCCGTATTGTTCTGCTCAAACACCTCATTCACCCCCACGATGTTGGGATAGTGTATGCCATTTAAATATATGCGTTTGGCCTGACTGATGAACGCACCTTTACCAATATCGTACTGCTCTTGGTTGACATTCGACACCCACACATCATCGCCTGAACGCGAACAGATGCTCGAAATGAAAAATTCTTTTACAGCAAGCCACTGGGTGATGTTCCCGGTCATGCGTCTGGCCAGATATGTGATGCCGAACCCTCCGGCACCCAGCACCTTCTCGATAGTGTAGGTGCCGTTGAGCAACCGTCCTTTCGGCAATACCTTGCTGGTGTCCATATCTTATGTCATTTGCGAGATGCGAAAAACAGAAGCACCAAAGCAATGGCAAGCAGCGCCACCACGGCGAGCAAAAGCCATCGGGCGCGCGAAGAGCGGGCTTCGCGCTCTTGAGCCATGCCGGCAGTCAACGGGGCATTGCGCTCTATGGCCGCAGCGGGCGCGGCTGTCGCCTCAGGGAGACTGCGCTCTTCGTCAGCCATGGGCGCGGCTGTCGCCTCGGGAGCATCTCCCGGCTCGGCGATGACATCTGTAATGTGCACTACAAATGCCGTATGGTTATCCTGGTTGGCTTCTGTCTCCCGCTTTAGAGTCTCCATCTTGCTTGAATCATCGCCTCCGGCCTCTGAAAATATCTCACGGATGCGGTCATCTTCCATGCGCTCAAGCATGCCGTCAGAACACATATAGAAATAATCTCCCGGGCGCACATCTTCGGTGGCGTATACGTCAGCGCGAGGCCTGCGATCGAGATGAGGCTGGAGCGCGCGCGTGATCACATTGCGGCGCGGCGAATGCTTGGCCTCTTCCTCAGTGAGCTCACCAATGCGCACAAGGTCGTTGACGAGAGAATGATCGTAAGTCTTATGGATTATTCGCGTGGAGGCGCCGTCCTTTCCGGGGCGTATGTGGTAGACTCGGCTGTCGCCCATATGGCCAATGAAAGCTCCTGCGCGGGAAAGCATGAGAAAGGTCATGGTGGTGCCCATCTTCTTTTTCGACTCAGGGTTCACGTCCTTCTCATCAAGTCCTCTGAAAGCGGCGTCGAGAGCGGCATCGAATGTGGCTCGCGAAAAGTCTGCCCCTCCGTCGAGGGCATCGTTGACCGATCGGCTCATCTCTTCGCACACTGTGGCGCTGGCCACCTCGCCTGCATCGTGGCCGCCCATGCCGTCGCACAGGATAAACATGCGATCGGCCTCTGTCGATTCTCCAAATGCAGGATACATGCTGTCCTCCTGATGAGGATTTCCGGCCTTGTCGACACGTTGGCCGAACTCCCATATATCGTAGACTTTCAGTTTGTATTCCATGAGCGATAATCAATATGCTGTTAGAGCCAAGCGTGAGACATGGCAGTTATTCCATTGCAAATATAGTCATTTTTTAGTGAAAATCACACCAACAGCAAAAAAAAGAATGTCAGAGGCATAAAGTGCCAAGGATTTATGTCAGATTTTGATATCCAAAAGATTTCCAATTAAAAAAAATTTAATATATTTGCAATTGATAGATGCGGACGCGCCCAAACATGCCAAAGCCTATCACCTACGCAAGGTCAGGCATTCATCCACCCTCACATACAAATCAAATGGAAAAGAGCCCAATATTCATGAACCTGATGACCGATTTCGCTTTCAAAAGGCTTTTCGGAAGCGAGAAATGCAAGCGGATACTCATACGGTTCCTCAACATACTGTTCGCGGCAGATGGCCTGACTGTAGACGATGTCACATTTCATGACAAGGAGGTGCTCCCCGACAATCCTGACGGGAAAAGGATCCTTTACGATGTCTATTGTACCACTCCGGGTGAAAAAGAGCACATAATCGTGGAGATGCAGCAGGTATACCACGACCTATTCGAGAACCGCACTGTCTATTACGCCTCAAAAGCCCTTTCGTCACAAGGCAGAAAGGGCGGCAGTTACGGCCTAAAGCCGGTCTACACAATATTTCTTGTGGATTTTCATTTCGACCACATGGCCCGGAAAGGAATCCATGATGTGAGATTGACCGACATACATAGCCATGAGGTCTATTCCGACTTGTTGAGAATGATATTCGTGCATCTATCTGAGACCAAACAATCTTGGGAGGAGTGCCAAACCGATTACGACAAAATTGTGTTTATCATAAAAAACATGCATAAGATGGACAAGGAATCAAAAGCATACAAGAGCGGGGAGTTTCCCGAATTTTTCCATGAGTCTGAAATCACATCCTTGGCCGCAGAGGAGGCTGTGGCCTACAATCAGTCACAACAGAAATATTTCGACAACCTCGCAGCCGTCGACTACGCCTCCCGCAGCTCATTTGAAAAAGGCAGAGAGGAAGGCAGAGAAGAAGGCAGAGAAGAAGGCAGAGAGGAAGGGCTGCTGATAGGTCGCGAAGAAGGGCTGTTAGAAGGCAGAGAAAGGGAGAGGATGGCATTGGCGAAGAGACTGAAAGAAGAAGGCATGCCTTGTGAATTCATTTTCAGGGTCACCGGAATATCTTTGTAGCGCACTCTTATCCCTAAGGGGCAAATCTTTACACAATAGCCTAACGACACCATACTCGGCCCGTGCGTTTCGGAGAAACGCACCTCCACATCCATTCTACAAAAGAGGCACCAATATTTGACATATTGGCACCCTTTTCAATGCCATTCCCTATCCAATCATTCGTCGACATACAACGAATAAGCCGGCACAATACCTGCGTCAGTGATTTTCTGACTTGCAGTGGTGGTGTACTCCAAGGTATCGCCAGGCATGATGAATTCCCAAGCGTAATTTTTGCCATATCCCATCATTATTTTTGCGGATGCGTCAACGGCACATCGGCCACAAACGCTCCTCCGGAGTCGATGTCGGCCACTGTCACGATATTTTTATTGCGCCGCATACAACGGCCATCAGAACAAATAGTCTCTTCATATTTCCACTCGCCTTTGTGATTCATTGCCAATAAGCCGCACGAATACACAGAAAATTTGAACAAATGATAGTTCTTCTCTCTTTATTCGCCACCTAATAGCAATCACCACGGACGACGCGGAGGCTCTGCGGGCTTGAAATCCCATGGCGTTTTGTGATAGTCAGTTATACGCTTCCCGGCAGTATTCAGGAGATACCATCCCATCACCTTATCTTTTACGAGGGCAACTCCGCGATGAAAAGGATAAGCGTCATCAAAATATTCTGGCACAAGCCTTTTCCCTTGCCCGTTGATGAACGTCCATCCCATGACTTTATCCTTCACGAGAGCATACCCTTCATGGAAATCATCAACATCACTGTAGTATTCCGTGAATCTTTTCCCGGATAGGTCTATGAAGCACCATCCCATGATTTTATCCTTTACAGCGGCCGCTCCTTGGCTATAAGGACGTATTTCTTCATAGTAATCGCTGATCCTTTCACCCTCGATGTCCGAGACATACCATCCCATGATCCGGTCCCTTTGGATTATTAGGCTTGGGGCATCATCATAATAGTAATTGCTATTGTCGTAGGGATAATAATATTGCGCATCCGCGACGGCAAACGCACAAAACAGCGAAATGATGAGGATCAGGTTTTTCATATCGATCTTTTTTCTTTAGACTCCCTATAAATTAAATAGCTTAAAAACGACCATGGTATTTTTTAACCGTCACTCCCCGAAATTCCGCACAGAGAAGGATTGTGATCAATGACTACGTTAAAAAAGCCGCATGGCCGAACTTTTGTCATCTCCCGATTGTAGATATTGCATCAACACGTCTCAACTTTCAGCATCATGAACGTTTCTCTTTTTTTGCCGCTCATCGCGGCCAATGGCTCAAGCAGCCTGCTATTGAATGACAGCATGACCGATGACACACTGCGCATCGGCGGCTGGATCATGTCGCTCGTGTACCACATACTCGACCTCTTCGGACTCGGACACGAAAGCGCCTTCACGGCGTGGATCTACGTGCTCCTGGTGTGCGTGCTTTCGTTCGCCATAGGCTATGTGGTGAAATGGTGCATTCTTTGGGCCGTGGACCTCATCACCAGGCACTACGACAATGACATACTAAACAACCTCAACCGCTGGCGCTTCTTTTCAAAGCTGAGCAGCGTCATTCCCCCGATTTTCTTCCTGATATTCATACAGCTCACCCTCAACACCATGCACAGCGGCGCCATCTGGCTCGAGCGCATCACGGGCATCTACATCGCTGTGGTGCTCGCCATCGCAGTAATTGGCCTGATTGACGCGATCTGGAATCACATCAACACCCGCCAGAACCAGAAAAAGCTCCCGCTCAACGGCCTTGTGCAATTGCTCAAGGTGGTGATATGGATCATTGTCGTCATCACATGCGTGTCAATTATCGTAGACAAGTCTCCCCTTTCGCTCCTGGCCGGCCTCGGCGCATTCGCCGCCGTGCTGATGCTGGTATTCAAGGATTCGATCCTCGGCGTGGTGGCCGGTGTGCAACTGTCAGAAAACGACTCGCTCCATGTGGGCGACTGGATCAAGGTTGACGGCACCGACGCAAACGGCACTGTCAGCGAGGTCTCGCTCACCACAGTCAAAGTCGTGAACTGGGACAAGACCACCACTTCTCTGCCCCCCTACTCGCTCGTGTCGGGCAGCTTCACCAACTACCGCTCGATGCAGGAGAGCAACACCCGCCGCATACAGCGGTCGTGGATGGTCGACGCCGACAGCATCGTGCCTCTCGATGATGCTCTAAAGACGGAAATCAAGAGCCTGCCATTCATGTCGGACTATTTCGACTCGCAGACCGACGATCCGTCGCGCCCCACAGAGACCAACCTCGGCGCATTCCGCGCATACCTGGAGATGTACCTCGCGGCAAACAAGCACATCGACCGCGACAGCACTCACTTCGTGACCACGCTGGCGCAGACCAACGGCGGAGTGCCTTTGCAGCTCTACTGCTTCACCAACACCTCGGCATGGATCGACTACGAGCACATACAAGCCATGGTGTTTGAGCATGTGGCCGTGACTATGGCCAAATTCCATCTCTACACATTCGAGAACGCTTCAGGCCGCGACACTATCGTAGACGGATACATGAGCAACGGGCGCCTGCCCGACGGCCTGCTCGGCATCCCCTACCCATTCTATCTTGGAGCCGACAATCCCGAAAACCCGGGAGCACAGCCCAAGGCCCCGGCCAAACAATAAAGAAAAGCGATATGGCTCAGAGCCATATCGCTTTTCTTTATGTTATCAGATCGGGTCTCACCAAGTGAAATGCACGTTATCCACATCTTCGTAACTGTTTTTTCCAACCATTGATGTGGGCAGGCCGTTGGCATTGAGGGTCCATGTGAAGTTATTGAAGTAGATGTAGGTCTGGCCGGGATACATCTCTTCCAGGCTCTCATTGCGCAGGGGAAGGCTTTTGGTGGCCTTGCCAAGCAGACCGGCGTAATATGCCACATCCATCTCATCCATGTCGATGTCGAAGCAATCGTCAAAAAGCATGATGCCGCCCTTGTTGGCGATAGGAGTCTTCACATCATCATTCACGTAGAGTATGATAGTCTCATCGACTGACTTATCGTCGCGGTCCAAAGTGGCTACTTTCGTGATGTTTCCGTCAGTGTAAGTGATAGTAGTCACCTCGTTGCCTTCGCTGCGTATCATTGATTTGAGCTGGCCGTCAGCGTTGTATTCGAAATCCCATGTATCCTCATCGTTGTCCTCATCGTCAGCGTAGACTTCCAGGGCATGCTTGATGTATCCGTCTTCGTTGAGCTGGATGTAGAATATGGCATCCAACTCGTCGTTATCGTAGAGCGACATTGTCATGTCGTAGTTTGCTCGAGACACGGGTGAATAGTCGAATACTACCTTGGTTGTCTCATTGTATGAGCCTTCCTGGTATACCGATAAAATCTCTGTGACGCGGCCTTGGGCATCGGTCTTGATGTCGGCGCCGTCCACGCTCTTGGGAAGACCTGCGGGGAAGACTTCGGCCACATGGTCTGAATCGATCGGCCCTACGGGGCCGTCGTTGTCGTCGCTGCACGAAGTGAAGCCGATCATGGCCACACCGAGCGAAAGCAGCGCGGCGAAAAATTTGTTGTTGTTCATTTTTGGTTTTGGTGTTTGTGTATGTTATTTCATTTCCAACTTTTCAGACCGCAAAGTTACTGAATTAATCCGGAACAAAAAAGCTAAAAAATCGGCGCGAGAAACCTTATTATATGGAGGATTTTCGCTTACTTTGCAATATGAGGCAAATCCGCCTTTCTCAAGCCCTCAAATAATAATGGAGATAACCTTAAGCAACATCATGTTTCTCGCGGCTGTGCTGCTCCTCCTGAGCGTGTACGCCGCCAAGGCCGGAAGCCGGTTCGGGGTGCCTACGCTGGTGCTGTTCCTCGGCGTGGGCATGCTCTGCGGTGTCGACGGCTTCGGCATCCACTTTGACAGCGCCGAAGCGGTGCAGTTCATCGGCATGACAGCCTTGAGCATAATCCTATTCTCCGGCGGCCTCGACACCGCCATAAAAGACATCAGGCCCATAGCCGGCCCGGGCATAGTGCTCGCCACGGTCGGCGTACTGCTCACTGCCGGAATTACCGGCGCTTTCATCTATTTCCTTTTCAATTGGATAGCGCCCGAGGCGCATTTCGGCATCATGGAGTCGCTGCTGCTGGCCTCGATCATGTCATCGACCGATTCCGCCTCAGTGTTCTCGATACTCAATTCGTCGCGCACAGGCCTAAAGCAGAATCTCAAGCCCACGCTCGAGCTCGAGAGCGGCAGCAACGACCCGATGGCCTACCTGCTGGTGATAATCCTCATCAGCATCATCGAAAGCGGGGCGCAGATGTCGGCTCCGCTGATATGGAAATCGCTGGCCATGCTCGCCACCCAGCTCGCGCTCGGCATCATGTGCGGCGTGGCCTTTGGCTGGATCACCGTGCAGCTGGTCAACCGCCTTCGCATAGCCAACGAATTCCTATATCCGGTGATGATGATCGGATGCGTATTCCTGTCGTTCTCCCTCACCGAGATGCTCGGAGGCAACAGCTATCTGGCAGTGTACATCGCCGGAGTGGTCGTGGGCAACATGAAACTTAGCCTGAAGCGCTCGATCACCACATTCTTCGGCGGATTCACCTGGCTGTCGCAGATCATAATGTTCCTGTCGCTCGGCCTTCTGGTCAATCCGCACGAGCTCCTCACTCCCCACGTGATCATCCCCGGGCTCCTGCTCGGCCTCTTCATGATATTGGCCGGCAGGCCGCTGTCGGTGTTCATATCGCTGCTGCCGTTCCGCAATTTCACGCTTAAGGCCCGGGCCTACATCTCTTGGGTGGGCCTGCGCGGCGCGGTGCCCATCATTTTCGCCACCTACGCCCTGGTATCGCCTGAGCTGCTGCATGCCCGCTACATATTCAACATGGTGTTTTTCATCACCCTTCTATCCCTATTGATACAAGGCACCACCGTCAGGAGCATGGCCCAATGGCTTGGACTGACCGAGGAATGCCATCAAAGGGAATTCAACGTTGACTTCCCCGATGAGATCACGGCAGAGACAGCCGAGAAGGAAGTAGACGCCGCGATGCTCGCCGACGGCAACACCCTGAGCGAGGTGCGCATAGCCCCTGACACCCTGGTAATGCTCATAAAGCGCAACGGCGCCTATCTCGTGCCCACAGGCAAGACGCGCCTATTTCTCGGCGACAAGCTGCTGCTGATATCCTCGGCGGCAAGCCGTACGCAGAAGGCGAAAACCCACCGATAAGTCATCAAAGAAACACAGATAAAAATCTACCAAACATGAAACTCAAAATCCTAATGGCCGCAACGGTTGCCGCGGCATCTTGCATCGGCATGTCGGCCAAAGGGCTGCCGGAAGAAAAAGACATGGCGGCATATCTGATGGTGTATTTCCTTGACTCTGACCACAGCCTGCACTATGCAATAAGCGATGACGGATACACCTTCACCGCCCTCAACGACAACAAGTCCGTGATCTCCGGCGACAGCATCGCAGAGCAGCGGGGCATACGCGACCCGCACATATTCCGCGGTCCCGACGGGGCATTCTACATAGCCATGACCGACCTTCACATCTTCGGTCAGAGAGACGGCCTGCGGGAGAGCCATTGGGAACGCTCCGACGAATACGGCTGGGGCAACAACCGCGGCCTTGTGCTGATGAAATCTGATGATCTGATTGACTGGAGCCACAGCATCGTGCGCCTCGACAAGCTCTTTCCGGAAGAATACGGCGAGATCGGCTGCGCTTGGGCGCCGGAGGTAACCTATGACCCCGAAGCGGGAAAGATGATGGTGTATTTCACATTGCGCACAAGGGGCGAAAGGCTCGAAGGCGGAAAACCCGAAGAAAAGAAGACGCGCCTATTCTACGCTTACACCGACCCCGACTTCACCACTTTCACCTCCAAGCCCGAGCTGCTCTTCACATATCCCGATCCCAATATACAGGTGCTCGACGCCGACATCATGCGCACTCCCGACGGCAGATACGTCATGACCTATTGCGCGCAGGAAAACCCCGGAGGCATCAAGATGGCCGTATCCGACAAAATCAACGGCGGATATGAATACCGGCCCGAATGGATCGACGCCGAGCCGGGCGCCTGCGAGGCGCCGACCGTGTGGAAACGCATAGGCGAGGACAAATGGGTGCTGATGTACGACGTATTCAGCATCAACCCGCATAATTTCGGATTTGTCGAGACCTCCGACTTCAAGACATTCACGCCCCTCGGCCATTTCAACGACGGAGTGATGAAAACCACTAATTTCTCCAGCCCCAAGCACGGCGCCGTCGTGCACATCACCAAGGCCGAAGCCGACAGGCTCAAAACCCATTGGAAATGATCATAACGCCCCAAAAGCCGTAAAAAACCGCCACTTCTAACCACAGAGCCGCCGAGATACTCTCTCGGCGGCTTTTTTTTCGCAAAATACAGTCAATTACGATATGTTATACAGCATACACTCATTGTCATTTCAAATAATATTTGTAAATTTGCCTTTGTAGACCGCCATAGCAGACCGCCGCAGGCAGAGGCGAGGCTTGATTAAGCCCCCGCTCTGGGGTAAAGCGAAGCGGTATGTTTTAGACATAATTAAAAAGCGTTTATCCGCGCTGATTCTTGACTGCTTGAAATTCTCGCAAAATTTCGCGTCTATGTCAGGGATTGTGCAACGGTAGATGCCCGTGGATATGTAATATCATGCATCCGGCAGAATGCCTTGGGAAAGGTATAGCCGGACGCTATTGTTGCATATACAAGCGTGGGCTTCTGCGTTGCCGTCCGACATAGACAAGGCAATGCGAGAAGCCTCGATTCGTAGGACGGCAACAGATACAGATTCCTACGCTTTTTTCGTACAAACCAATCTAATGCCAACGAGAGGAAGACCGCGGCATAAAAATTTACACGATGGTTGATAATGCCAGACAGACTTTTCTTGAAAAATGGTGGAGCATCGCTTTTGCAATAGCGATCTTGGGAATTGCTGTTGTCACCGTATCCTTGGCCGATAGCCGTGAACTTCCATTGACAATAATTGGTGCGGTTCTTGGTGTGGCAATGACAGTCTTCGCCACATTCTTTCTATTCAAGGGACAATCCAAACAGCAAATCGCGCTGCTGGAAGAACAACATCGTATAGAACGAGACCAGGAAAACGAAACAGAGATCTTCAAGCAGAAACTTAATGCTTACCAAAAGTTTCTTGATGCTCTTTGTAAATATGTAACAACAAAGAGCGATGGGGCACAGTCAGAACTGAAATTCCGAACTGCGGCTCTTGCCATGCATGGCGACACACAACAACTGACAGCTCTTAATCGAGAGATTTCAGAAATCATAGCTATCTATGATAATGAAGTGCCTGATGATAAGATGCTAATACGAGCTCTGTTTTCAATTGCGGAATTATTTGGCAAAGAATTATATCCTGAAAAGACGTTTGTTCGTAACGCTGAATATGAGACTTCCATAGAGAATCTTGCACATATAATTGACGATAGTGCGTCAAGTTCTGAACTCAGTGAAATAGAGGCTGAGGATAAAGACAGTGAAAAGTCTGATGAGCAAGAGGCTGAAAACATGGAATCATGGGCACAGAAATTGTCTGAATTAAAATCGAATGGTTGGAATGTTGTGATAGATCCAGTTAAGGATACTATCTCATTGAGCAACTCTACGGCTCAAAATAATATATCCTTTTATAAAAAAGGCAGATTTTATATTGTTCAGGCGCAAGGCGCAGAAGGAGATGCGGAGTATTCTAAAACTCTTAAAACACTGCATAAAGGGTCTCGGCGCAGTAACATCTGGTGGCGTGAACTAACTTCACTGCCGAACTATGGTGTCAGCAATGGCCTCAGCAAGGCGGTTGAAACCAACCCCAAAGCACGTGCTGTCGTGATTAAGTGGATTGACCGACTGATAAATTTCTAATTGTTATAATTACAATGGCTAAAAAGAAGAATACATCAGCCGATGACGACTTGGGAAGTCTTTTTCTCAGGAAAGTTATTGATAGCGTTCCAACAATCATAGACACTGTGGGCAAAGTTGTGGCTAATGCAAAACCAGTTGAAAATTCAAAGCCTGCTGTTGTTCCATCAAAAAGTGAGAAACTATCAGAAGCCCCAACCGCCAATCATAAGGCTTCTGTAAAATCTCCGTATGCAATTTGGGAAGGAATCGGATGCTCTACTAAAACAGCTATGTTCATTGAAATGTCGTTGGTAGATGGTTTCATTGATGCCCAAGAACGAGCTTTAATTACAAAGAAAGCCTCTGAAGAAGGTGTTGACATGCAGGAACTCGATTTTCTCATCGCAAAAAAGCTCGAGGCCAACGAACTTATTAACAAAAATGCTGTCAAAGAGTTGTCCAATCTTTTCCGTGAGGCGACAAAAATGGCAGAGAAAGAAATTAAAGCGGACTCAAACGCTTTGGCTTCTGCGGTTCCTCAAGTCATGTCATTGGGCAAGGTTGCCTCAACATCTCATCCTGCGGTAGCCGGAGTCATGGTGGCTGGAGAAGTTGTTTCGACAATAGGCAATTTCATAAAAGAGCCATCAAAACTTAATGAATTCAAGGCGGAGATAATCCGTATGATTCAAATACCGATGCTGCCTTCTGTCATCGTTGAATTCTTTGACTATGCCAATAGTCAGATAATTCAAGAGAAGCAGAAAAATGAAGGCAAAGGCTATTTTGAAATTTGTTCTGAGGCTCTCTTTGGCAAACAGCTTGATCTGGTTCCGATTTGGAATAACAAAATGACTCAAGTGATGACAAAAACTGTCCAACAGTTCGGTCATGATGAAAAGGTGATGGACTCCATCAAACCATATCGCATCACTCCTTTGAAAAAATTCATGGAAATAAAAGACAACAACGATGCAGTCCTGACATTTCCAGTTCCTACATTAGCTCCTGACTTCATAGATTTATTGCGATACGTATTCAAACTATCACAAGACGCAAGATTCAAAGGAGGGGCACTTGGAGATGCCTATTATCATCTTTGCCAAAAGATGATAAATGACGGGAAGCATTTAGCCAATATATTCCCAAAAGTCGCCTCCGTCATTCAGGAATGTCGCCTTTCTCCTCTGTCTGAATTGAAAGCCAATATAGATAATCGTGACTTTTTGATAATGTTCAACATACCTGCGGATTTCAACGATGCAAAGGAGGTGTTGCAATATTCCAGTTCAAAACCACAACTTAAAGAAGTGCATAAACGACTTTATAAACAAGCGGAACAAAAATTCAAAGAAACCCCCGATTTATTTGAGCAACTTAAACAGTTTAAACCTAAAGGGATATTCGGATTTTAATAACAAAAAAATCTAAGACATGAATCCCTGATGCAATTATTCAAGATCTTGATGGACTTAATGACAAGATAAGCGCGTTGATATCACAATTTGGCGAACTCAATGACTACATAGAGTCGGCTCAACGATGCGATAGAAAAAGACAGGCTGAGTGTCATGAAAGCCAAGGAAAGATGGGAGCAAGCCAAAGGCAAGGAGGCGTGCCGCGACACGTTCAGGGCTTTTTTATCAGCCTTGGCGCAAGATTTGGACGTATAAGGAAAACGACCAAAGGGGCACCCTCGCCGCAACTCAAATGCGACTATCACTGTGACGTATGGAGAAATTTCAGCTGATTGCGCCGTTACTGTTGAAGGCAAACAAGACGGCATCAACGCTATACCTGTGGATAAATCTGACACGATTATTGTCTACAACCTCCAGGGCATCAGAATTAAAGTTTCAAGTCCTGATGAAGTTAAAAACCTGCCAAGCGGCGTCTACATCATCAATGGGGAAAAAGTACTGATAAAGTAAAGTCCATACATTAGACAAGATGCGGTCTGTAGAAATCCAGGACTCCAAGCCTGATATTCCTACAGACCGCTTTCCATACATAAACCATCACTGCACAAAGGCAAACGACCCAAAATCCGCGATGCAGAGGCTTAATCCCTGATTTCATCGGGGATTGGGCATGTCTCAAAAAACGGAAAGGCACGGCTTTCAAAAGCAATCTTTTATTGCGGCTTTGTGGCTGTGCCGACTTCGATCTTGACGGTGAAGCGGTCGGAATGCCCGCTGGAAATGATCAGGCTTTCACCTGCAGGATGTATCCCTTCTTCTTGACCGAAACGATTGTCAAGGCCGGATCGGCGAGCATCTTGCGGATATAGGTGATCTGCACGTTCAGGGCCATGGAGTTGGCGTAGCTGGCATCTCCCCACACGGCTTCGAGTATGGCGTCGCGCTCCACGAGCTTGCCGACATTGACAGCCAGAATCGCGAGAATCTCCGACTGCCTCACCGACAGAGAGTGGGTCTCTTCCCCATACTGCAGCGTGGAAAGGCTGGGGCAGAATACCGTGGCACCCAGCCTATGCTCCACGTCCTGGCTTATCAGCTCGCTCTCAAACCTTTCGTTGATCTTGGCCATCAGTTCTTCAGGATAGAATGGCTTGGGGATGTAGTCATTCCCCTTAAGGGAAAATCCGTAGAGGCGGTCGACTTTGTCGGTGCGGTCTGTGAGGAAAAATATGATCACTTTGCGGTCATTCTGCCGTATAATCCTCGCCAGCTCAAAGCCATTGATTCCGGGCATGTTTATGTCGAGAAGAATCAGATCCGGCGCCGACTCGCGGTATGCCTCGAGCCCGGCGCTTCCATTTGGGGCGTATGCCACCTCATATCCTTCCGCCTCTATAAATCGCTTAAGCAGCAAGGAATTGGTCATGTCGTCATCGACCAGCAGTATCTTTTTTCTTTTCATTGCGGCAAACGCATTGTGATTGTGGTTCCCTCCCCTGCTTTGCTGCGGGCGGACACTTCACCGCCATGCGCCTCAACAAGGAGCCTTACGTATGCGAGCCCGAGCCCCATGCCGGGCACTCCAGAGGCGGAAGCGTCTTTGCCCCGATAGAAACGGGCGAAAATCTCAGGCAATTCAGCCGAGGAGACGCCGTTTCCGTTGTCAGAGACAGAAATCGACACCGCGCCGTCAGCCACCGTGGCCGTGATGGCTATCTCCACCGATGCGCCGGAATACTTCAAGGAGTTCTCCACCAGATTATTGATTATATTGAATATGTGCGACCTATCGGCCGACACCTCGATGCCCGCGTCGACACGATTGGCAAAATCCACTTTCTTTCCTACAGGCAGCGACACCGAAGATATCACATCATCCACCAGAGCCGACAGACTGAACTCGGAGATGTTGAGAGGAATCTGCTCTACGTCGTTGAACGTCATGTCGCGCAGCTTGGAGAAATAGGCCGATAGATTATCGAGGGCAGTGCGCGTGGCCAAAGTAAGCTCCGCCTTAATCTCCCGGTCGGCCATCATATCGTCATTCTCTATCCCCGAGACACACATTTTAAGCGTGGAGATTGGCCTCTTGAGCTCATGGATCATTGTGGTCACAAACATATTGCGCATATTGTCAAGGCGCGTCAGCTTCACGATTGTGAGTATCTGCCACATAAGGCATATGATGAGCAGCAGCGACAATCCCACAGCCAGCAGCAGAGTGCTGCCCATATCGCCTAAGATCTGCAAGCCAGGAATCTCGCAGTCAATCATCACCGACTTTCTCTCAAGTTCGGAATACGGAATCATGACCGCGAAATGCGGATTGAACACCGAGGCATGCCGCTTCTGCGACGAGCGCCATTCCATGCTGTCGGTGACCATGAGGGTCACTTGCGCATCTATGCTCTCTCTCCTCAAAAGGGTGTCGATGCCCTCTGCCGTGAAGGGATGCATCGCCTCGATTTCAAAATTTTTCATAGCGCTCCACGATGCGGCGTCAGAAGGCGCGCCGGAGACATCGAATTCGCCTTTCCTGATGTCTATGGCAGAGATGCTGTCGAGCATAATCTCCGCGAGCAAGTCCTTCTCCGCCTCAGTCAGAGGCCTGTCCTCATATATGCCGAGTATCTTGCGCCCGTCATAGATCTTGGTCTCGACCTTGACCGTGCGCAACCGATTGCCGGTCGAATCCACGCCATTGTCAAGATTGTATGACGACTGCACCCTTCCCATCTCCCTGGGCATAATGACTTTTGACTCTCTCTTGGCCATATATTCCGCGAAAGCCTTGTCGATGGTCTCGGCGATGGCGTCTTCATGCTCGCGCAGCGAATACTCATAGCGAGAATACAGCCAGTAGACCTGCATGCCGAGATAGGCGATGATGGCGGCTATCGTGAGGATATACAATGCTTTTTTTCTTCTTTCCATGCGGCAAATTTACTATTAATCCGCCGAATGGCGACACTTTGGCGCCGACAAAATACATGCCGGTAATAATTTAGTAATAATTCCATAATGTTTGAGTAAGGATTATTTTCGCGCCGAACGGATGATCAGGAGTAACTTTGCGTCATCAAATCACCAAACACTCCACATTCATGAAAAAGACATTGATAATAGTCCTCGCCATCGCGGCCATGTCAGCCTCGGTCTCAGGCAAAGTATTGCGCCGGCAGCTGTCGATTTTCCAGCCAACCGTGCCGGAGACCGAGACCATCGCCAAGGAAACAATGGAATTTGTCTACGACTACAAATGGTGCGTCGACACCACCGCGCAGCTCAAAGACGATTATGACTCTGACCGGATGCTGCTGCAGATAGCGCCTGGCGGCCTTTCCAAATTCTCAAGCTACAAGAATCTGACCGTCGACTCCCTGCTCATGCGCAGCACCCAGGAGCAGATAGCCGCGGCCGCCATCGACGGCAAGCTGTCGACCGGAGAATTCATGACAATCTTCAAGAATTACCCCGAAGGAAAGCTTACGCACACAGAGAAAATATGTACCGACTGGCTGCGCTACGACGAAGAGATGCCGGCGCTCGGCTGGACACTGACCGACAGCGTGGCCGATGTGCTCGGATATGCGTGCCGCACAGCCGTATGCGATTTCAGAGGCCGAAGATGGACTGCCCTGTTTTGCGAGGACATTCCCGTGATGGACGGCCCCTGGAAACTATGCGGCCTCCCCGGCCTGATCATGAAGGCGTATGACGATGACGGGCATTATGCCTTTGAGTGCATTGGCATTAAGTCGGCGGCCGACCGGCCTGTCACAATATACCAGGTGCCATATATCAACACTTCTCGCAAGAAATACTATGACACCAAGCATCGTTGGGACATCAATCCATACGCCTATTACGAGGCCGCTGGGCAAGGCCACATCACCGTATCAGACGAAGACGGCAACCCGGTGCCTGATGCCTATGACCCCATAGACCTGCCGTATGACTACATAGAACGAGACTGGAAGAAATGAACAGACATTGCTTTTTCATACTTTTGATTCTTCTCGCCCTGCTGCCCGCAATGGCGGCAGGGGCAGAAGAATTGCGGGGCGCAATCACAGATGCCGAGACCGGCGCGGCTGTGGGCGGCGCTGTGGTGCAGGCTCTTGACTCTGCGGGGAAGCCGATAGCGTTCGCTTCGTCAGCGCCCGACGGATCATTCAAGCTGAAAGTAGGCGCAAAGGCCGACAGCCTGGCTGTCAGATGCTTGGGGTATGAGTCCGTCAGGATATCCGCCGATGACCTGACTGAAGGCGTGAGGCTGCGCCCGGAAGCCACTCGCCTCAACGATGTGATAGTGCAAGCGCCTGACATATACGCCAAAGGCGACACCCTGGTGTTCAATGTCGCGCAGTACGCCAACGCGAAGGACGACGCCATTATCGACGTCATAAAACGCCTGCCGGGCATAAAGGTGGAGAAAGACGGCACCATTAAATACCAGGGGAAGCCCATCAACAAATTCTACATCGACGGAAACGATATGATAGGCGGCCAATACGGCCTCGCCACAGAGAATATCTCGCACGAAGACGTGAAAGCCGTAGAGGTGATGGAGAACCATCAGCCCGTGAAGGCACTCGAAGGCATCGAGTTCCCAGAAGAATCCGGCATCAACCTCAAGCTCAGGGACGACGCCCGCAGCCGCTGGGCAGGAGTGGCCAAAGCTGCGGCAGGAGCCGATCCGGCCATGGCCGACGCATCAGTCTACGCTATGCGCATAGCGCCCCAGATGCAAAACATAGTCACACTGCGAGGCGGCAACACGGGCTGGAATCCTGCGGCGCAGATCACTGACCATGGCTTCCTCGACATGTTTTCGACTGATTACTCCGAATCGCTTTGGCCTGAATACATATCGGCCGACATGATCAATGCGCCCCTCAGCGAAAAGCGCACGCGCGACAACCTGTCATGGATAGCAAATGCAATTTCAGGCTGGAAGAAGGGCGACAACTCCATGCGGCTTAAGCTGGACTACGTGGGCGACAGGCTCGACTACAACACAAGCCTGCGCACCGACTACTTCAGCCAATCCATTCCCGACTTCCTGCAAAACAACAGCATGCGCACACAGTCGCATGAACTGTCGGCGCAATTCAACTCAGAGATAAACAAACGCGGATACTATTTCAAAGACCTTTTCACGGCCACAGCATCAACCCATCGCTCCGAATCAGCGGTCACCGGCACATCAAGCATCAGCCAGAGAGCATCACGCCGGAGGATAGACGCGACCAATGACCTTAAGCTGGTGAAGCGCACCGACAAGAGGCTGATTGAAATATCGTCGCGCAATTCATTCATGCGGTCGCCCGAAAGCCTCGACGTAAGCGGCGATGAAGGCGCATGGCAGAGTCTCGGCATCACCGATATCAGAAGCACCACCGAATCGAAATATGGCAGGCTTTCGCGATTCTGGAAATTCTACATAAGAGGAGGAGCCGACCTCAACTACCGGCGCATCGACGCACGCCTCTCGGGCATGGGCCCGCTCGACAACAACGGAGCTCACGACGCTTTTCTCGCGGCGATATACGCCACTCCGCAGATTGATTACGAACGCCACAACTGGCGCATATCAATGAGAATGCCCGTGAAATGGCTTCACCATTCGATCCACGGAAGCCGCGACTACGCCAACGCGGCCCCGACACTGACGCTCAGAAAGAAGACGTCATCAAAATCAGAGATTGCGGGCATGCTGTCATACCGGCTGGGATCGCCGCAGGCCTACCTCAACATCGAAGCCCCGATCATGGCCGACTACCGCAACATATTCGAGGGCGAGAGCGGAGGCGGATACACCCACGACACATCGGCAAGCATGACCTACCGATACCGCAATCCGCTGAATTCGCTGTTTGCCAACGCATCCGCATCATACGCCCACCGCCGCGAATCGCTCATGCCCGAGCAGCGCTTTGACGGCGACATCATAATATCATCATTCGCAAGCCGCCTCTCAGACTGCGACTCCTGGAGCCTGAGCGCCGGCCTGAGCAAAGGCCTCGGGCACAGCAAGATGGTGGTCGGATGCGATATCAGCGCCTCCGGTTCGTCGGCCTCGTCGATGCGCGACGGCAAAGTGAGCGGCAGCCGGCAGGCCACATTCGCAGCCAAGCCATACTTCAAAGGCAGTCTGGCACGATGGATGTCGGTAGACTACGAAGCCCGATACGGATACTCGCGCCTGACGGTGGGAGCAGAAGCCAAAGCCCACCATGCGCTGAACCAGACGCTTATAGCCACATGGATACCAAGCGACAGGATGCAATTCACCATCGGAGCCGACCATTTCCTTACACATTCACAAGAAAGCGGGAATACTGGCATAGTGCTGCTCGACGCATCGGCAGTGTGGCGCCCGGGCAGAAAGATAAGGATATCCCTCACCGCCGACAATCTGCTCGACAAACGCCGATACAGATACGTCACCTACGGCACCCTCTCACGCACAGAGCACACATTCTCGATTCGCCCGCGCCGGGTGCTCGCCTCGGTGCAGGTCAGATTCTGAATCCTGAATCCTGATTTATTTTCTCGGTGTTCGCTGTCTGCAGGGCATTGCCCCCCTGCAAGGACTATGAAAATCTGTCGTGTCAGGCTGAAAATACACGGAATTATCGTACTTTTGCACCGAAACAAAATCACACTCGCATGAACGTAGAGGAATTCCGCGACTTCTGCCTGTCGCTGCCAGGCACCACCGAGAAGATGCCATTCCAAGCATTTCAGTCAGTATCAGCCATACTCGCCTTCTACATCGGCGGCCACATCTACTGCTACGTCGACATAGACCGATTCGACGTCTGCACAATGAAATGCCCGCCTTCGCTGATCGACGCGCTCAAAGAAGCGCACGAAGCCGTAGGCCCGCCCCACAACATGAACCCCAAATACTGGATTGGCGTGAAATTCGGCTCCGACCTCACCGACAGCGAGATAAAATCGCTCGTGGAGCAATCATACTCCATCGTAAAGGACAGCCGCAAGCGCAGAAAATCAAATTAATCGGAGTGATAATTTGTCAAGTTCGACATAAATTCGTAACTTTGCACTCAGAAAAGTTAAGGGAAGTAACCTATCGGCAAAAGGGCAAAGACCGCAGGGGCGCCCGCCCAAAGACTTGCGCGTCAGCCTAAATCGCTTTCCGCCAAACAATTCCAGAAGGTGAAAGCCTCCTATAAATATCAGATTTCCGCACCCCTTCCAGGCCACGAGGCCACAAGGCAGGGGGTCGGGAAGGAATGTGTCTCCGCAACCGCTTATTACATTTCCGCCACGCAGGCTAAATGACTGATTCTCTCGAAAATAGACACGATTCAGCCATCGACGCATTTCGGGTCAGGATCGACTGCACGCCCAATCCCGCCTCACGCAAGAGCCTCGGGCAGGCCCTTGACTCATTCCGCCGATTCCTCGCAGGCTCTGACGCGGCGCTGGCTGACATCGACGAAAGCATGCTCGGCGAATGGGTGTCATGGATGTTTGCCCAAGGCTATTCCCCAAAGACAGTGGCCTACTACGTCAACCGCCTCTCATCGCTCCACGGCAAAGCCTCGGAAAGCGGCCATCAGGCATTCTCGAGGATAAAAAGCCGCCTGGCCGACACGCAGGCAGCCCAAGCGCAGAGCCTGGCGCCGGCCGACTGCTTCGACAGGCTCAGGGCGCTTGTGCTGAAAGACTGCTCCAAGAGCCCCCTGCGCCAGCTGGCGAAAGACATAGCCCTATTCTCGATCTATGCGGGAGGCCTCCCGCTCGAAGACGTGGCCCAATGCCGCAAGGACGACTACAGGGGCAGCGACGAAGCCGTAAAAGAAATCGTGGCTCGATACGCTAAGCCGCGAAACAAATACCTCTTCCCGCTCAACCAATCGGCGAAGACACCGGCCCAGACAGCCAGAGCCATAACGGCGCTATACGCCGATGCGCTGAAGATGGCCGGATTCGATCAGGCAGCCATAAGCGCCCACTCCCCGATCGACCTATGGATAGCCGTGGCCACGCGGTGCGGACTGCCCGCCGCCGAAATATCGGCATGCGCGGGAGAGGCCGGAAGCGCCAACCCGATCACCGCCTTCGCGTCGCCGAAAGAAATCGGCTGCGAAGAAATCGGAGAAATGCGTGGTCGAGTGGCGAACGCGCTGGCCGAAGACCCCGAAAACTGGTACGCCATGCAATTCCGCCCCCACGTCAGCCACAGCATGCTCACCGACAGGCTCCGATCAGAAGGCATAACCCTCAGGCAGACCTACTACCCCATGGAGCAAATCATGAGGCAGATAGGCAAACGCCTCAAGCCGGAGACAAAGCCCGTGATGCCCGGCATCCTATTCTTCAAAAGCAGGGCAACCGAGCTGCCCGACCTCTTCTGCGCCATAGGCGACCTGGCATGGGGATACCGCCAATCGCGCGCCGCGCGCAGCCCCTACGCAGCCATTCCCGCAGCCGACATCCACGCCTACGCCATGGCCGTGGGCCAATTCACTGACAGCATAGACCGGCATCCTGATGGCACCATCGCCATAGAGCCCGGCGACAAAATCGAGATAACAGGCGGCCAGCTCAAAGGCCTCACGGCCATCTTCGAAAAAGAAATCCAAGACACAGACGCTCGCATCACCTACCGCCTGCGCCTCACCGCCCAAAACAGCATCACCTGGACAGTCGACCTCGACCCCCGCCTCACCGCCAAGTCACATCAAAATGCCCCCAAAAGATAAAAATGCCCCAACCCATTTACATGGATCGAGATAAAGTAAATCGCGTTGTCGTTATCAATATCTTTATGTGATTTTTTGCGAATATCTTTCATGTAGGCTACCCAATTCAGACTTCAACAAGTCTCGTTCATGCTATTATCCATATTCACCCCGACATATAACCGAGCTCATACTCTTGGACGGATATTCAATAGCCTTTGCATGCAGTCCATAGATGATTTTGAGTGGATAATTATAGATGATGGCTCAACCGACAATACCGAAGATGTTGTATTTAACTTTAAGCGGCAGTCACCTTTCCTAATAAGATATTACAAAATACCCCACGGCGGGAAACATCGAGCTTATAATGCGGGGCTGAAATTGGCCAATGGAGAATTATTCTTTGTCGTTGATTCTGATGATTATCTGACTAAAGACAGCCTCTCGGCCATCTCCTCATCGGTAGATGTCTTGAACGGAAGGAAGGATATCTGTGGCATTATAGCCTTAAAAGAAAACAGATACGGAGATCTGTATGGCACACCTATGCCCCATGAAGAATAAATCAACTCGTTAAAAGAGTTCTACGACTGCTGCAAAAACGGTGAACGATCCTTCATTTTTAAGACCGAGATAGCCCGCAAATATCCTTTCCCTGAGATTGAAGGTGAAAATTTTGTCACAGAAAGCGTCGTATATGACCGTCTTGGTAAAGATTTTGGGTTTATGATTATTAATGAACCTCTCACCATATGCGAATATCAACCAGATGGGCTATCAAGCAATATTTACAGTCTTATGCTCGCCAATCCTGTAGGGTATATGATTTATCATCATCAAAAAGTTTGCAACAGCACATCAATATACCAGGCATTACGGCACGCATTACGATATGTGGCATTCCGTTCAGCCTCTAAATCAAGAAGCGAATGGTGTAAATACGGTGGTCAATATCATTGGCTCATAGAATTGTTAACTCCGATTGGTAAAATCGGAGAGTATTATTACAAATACAAATGCCACCGGAATTAATATCCTGCAAGCCACTCGTTTCAGTACTCGTGCCAATATACAATACGGCGCTGTACCTTCAGGAATGCATTGACAGCATATTACGTCAATCATATAAGAATCTCCAGATAATTCTCGTGGATGATGGTTCTACGGATGATAGCTATAATATATGCAAACGATATAAAAATAATGATTCTCGAATCGAAGTCCATCGGATTCCTCATTCAGGCATAGCGACAGTACGCAATCAACTTATAAAATTAGCCAATGGGAAATATTCCATATTTATTGATTCCGACGACTATTATACGGAAAATCATTGTATAGAAAAATTGGTAGAATATGCCGAAAAAAACAATCTCGAAGTGTGCTTATTTACCAACAGGCAGGACGGAAACGATGATTTGAAGATACTATCAAGAGAACAGGCGATTGTGACATTTTTAGAAGACAACTGTATACCATCGTCAATGTGGACGAAATTGGTGATAAGTTCCATTTTCTCCAAACTAAAATTTAACTCCCATATCGAATGTGGTGAAGATGTGTTGATGACATGGCAACTACTCAACTTCATAACCCACATAGGGGTTATCTCCGCCAAGTTCTACAACTATCGTAATAATCCAAGCAGCATAACGAGCGGCCCCTTCAGCGACGCTATCTACAGCATGCATCTTGTATGGGATAGAATTGTTGAGGATTGTGTCCACCAATATCCCAAATTGGAAAGATTAGCCAAACAAAAACTATTACAATGTTATGAAGGATTGCTTTGTTCGGCTATAAGGTCAAAAACGAATCTTGATCATAGAATAAATAATATACGTCACAACATTCACGACAATATTGACTTATTATTTACCAAAGATAAAAGCATCAAATACATAACATTCATATTGCTGAGCGTATATTTTTACGATATTACACGAGCAATGTTCAGTCGACACATTCGTCATATCAATACAATTAGATAAAGGCATAATTGATCTGCATATTGAAATCTAAATGTAATGGAAGAGCGCAATAAGCGTATAGTCAAAAACACAATGGTGTTGTATATCCGTACATTCATCACCATGATTGTCGGGCTCTACACCGGACGTGTCATGCTCGAAGCTCTCGGCATAGACAACTACGGCATCCAGAATGCTGTGGGCAGCATTGTAGGCTTTTCAAGCATAATAACCGCTGCGATGACGCAAGCCGGCAGTCGGTTCATCACATACTCTCTTGGCAAGGACGGCTTGACACGCCAACGAGAAGTATTTGCAACTGTGGTAAACGCCCAGATAATAATCGCATTTATATGTGCATTAGTTTTAGAGACTATTGGACTGTGGTGGCTTAATACAGAAGCCAATATACCGAATGGCAGAATGTATGCCGCGAACTGGGTGCTTCAAACATCTATCATTTCTCTACTAATCTCTTTGGTTACAGTACCCTATCGTTCTTGTATAGTGGCTCACGAATACATGTCAATTTACGCATGGACTAGCATCGTCGATGTTATTTTGAAGTTGGCGATTGTCTTTGCTATTATGCAGTATGGAGGCGACCGCCTGATCTTATACTCTAATTTAGGCGTCCTTGTCAGCCTAACCATGACAATCTTTTATTGCTGGTACAGTAGGCACAACTTCCAAGAAGTTCGTTATCGTGCCTATATACACAAGCCATTGTTGAAAGAAATTACTCAATTCTCCGGATGGAATATGCTAAACACATCTTCCTGGGTAATGTGTACCTCCGGCGTGAACATGCTTGTGAATACTTTTTTTGGTGTCGCATACAATGCTGCGCGTGGTGTTGCAGGAACAGTAAATGGTGCCATACAAGGTTTTGTCGGTAATCTCACAACCGCGTTCGTCCCTCAAATTACAAAATCATACGCAGCTAAGGACTTCAACTATTGTTATACCTTGGTCAATAGGGGGATTAGGTATACATGGTTCTTAATGTACATATTTATAGTCCCTGTATGTATCGAAGCTGATACTTTGTTACACTTATGGCTAGTCAAAGTTCCACCAATGGCTGTCATTTTCCTCAGGTTTACAATGTTTGAGTCATTGGCACTTTCGACAGGTCAGTCACTTTTAACCTTAATTCAGGCAGACGGAAAGGTGAAGGTATATACCATATTTGCGGCTTTGTATGCCGGCTTGATATTCCCATTGGTATGGATAGCATTTACCCTTGGAGCCCCCGTATGGACCACTTACCCGCTTTTTATATTTATTTTCCTAACTATAAACATCATAAGGCTTTGGGCTTTGACAAGAAATACTACCTATGATTGGCATACATACATACGTGATGTCCTCAAACCTGGCGTCACCATATCAGTATTGTCATTTGTTATTCCTTTAACAATTTCATTTTATTGGGAACCATCCATACTCAGATTTTTTGTATTGAGTTTTATCTCCGCAGTCAATACAGCCAGTGTTATATATGTGTTTGGATTAAGACCTAATGAAAGACATATTATCCGGGAGAAAGTATCGGAATATTTATCAAAACTATACAATGGGTAACAAACCATAATTAGATCAAATGCTCAATGAATGCACGGAATTCATATTTTGATTTCTTAAGAGGAATCGCCATAATGATGGTAATTGCAATCCATACAGTCCCCACAATACACGATTGGCATTCTTTTTATGGCTTGACGATAATAACACTGCGCCAACTGTTAAATTGCGCGGTACCTATTTTTTTGTCCATCTCCGGTTATTTTATTGCGAAGAAAGATTTTTCGTCAAAAAAGAATACTATAAGATTCTATAAGCACCAGTTACCCACAGTGTATTTACCTTGTATTGTATTTTCTCTCGGATGGTTTTTTCTTGATTTGTATAGTCAAAATTTTTCAAGTCCTCTTGGCAGTCTGTGCACACTGATAATATGTGGTTACAGCATTTATTATTTTATTACCTTAATTATTCAACTGTACATTCTTACCCCCATATTGGTAAGATATAATAATTTATGTTGGGGGATAATTATTCCTGCAATTGTGTCATGCGTCTCTATAGTTGTTGTCTCATACCTACTTCTAATAGAAGGCAGACAAATCTCTTTAATTGCATATGCGGCACCTTTTGTGGTTTGGCTTATTTTTTTCATGATGGGAGTATATTTTTCAAATCATCAAAGAGACAAGATACTTTTTCCTGGAATTCTAATTGCGGCAATTGGCCTGACTGCCTCAGTTATCGAGTCAATATATTACCTGTCGTTGTATGGAAGTGGAATGGGAATAAAATTGAGTGCTTTCATATATTCAGCAGGCGTGCTTATGATTATTTTTTCCAAGCAGGCAGAATCAATCTTCAAAGAGAATAGAATGACAAAATTGATACTGTGGATTGGAGAAGTTTCGTTTGGAATTTATTTGATTCACATGTATGTTCGTTATGTATTAAACTACATAGTTAATATAGACTCTTGGTTGCTGAATTGGTTTTTGATCATCACGCTGTCTTCGATAATCATAATTATATTAAAAAAATTTGTTTCGTCACAAACCCTTATTAAATATTTTGGTATTAGATAAAAACGTCTCCATTACTTAATCCAGTCGAAAAAGTCCACTCCAATATATGGATATATACATATTTAATAATACCAATTCCGACATACGCGCACGAAGTTCGGCAGGAGGCTTGTTTTCCATACTGGCCGAAACTACAATCTCACAGGGTGGATCTGTATACGGAGCGACGTTCGACAACGATTGGAGAATATGTCATTCTCGCATTGATAACATCGCAAATCTCGATACCCTCCGCCGCAGCAAGTACGCCTTTACGAACATTAGTACATGTTTCAGTAAATTATCAGACGATATTTCTACAAATAAGCCCATATTAGTGGTTGGAACACCATGTCAGATTGCCATTATCAGAAATAAATTTGGTGAAGTCACAAATATGCTACTTGTAGAAGTGGTGTGCCATGGCGCACCACACCCAAAGTATTGGGATTTATACCTTGATGAGTTACTTCAATATGAAGGAAAAACTCGTGACGACATTGAATCTGTCAATTTCCGGGATAAATCAGAAGGGTGGAAAAACTACTCCGTGCGAGTTGACTTCAAGGATGGAAGTCACTTCATTCAAAATCACCGGGACAATCCGTACATCCTCGCTTTTGTGTATGACTATACCCTGCGTGCTGGCTGTGTCAAATGCCCATTCAAACACCCAAATAGTAAGGCAGACATATCAATGGGCGATTTCTGGGGAATAGAAGCGCTTGCTCCCGAACTAGACAACAATCTTGGCACAACGCTTGCGATAACTAACACAACCAAGGGCAAGAAAATATTGGAAAGCATGGCAACTCCGACTTCTCTATCTATTGAGGAAGTGGCAAAATATAATCCGGCGATTGTGAAAGCTCCAAATGCACCATCTGACAAGTCAATGTTTGAAGACATTGCTGCCATTGATGGTTTCCACCCTGCCGCATCCCGGTTTCTCAAACCCGTTTTCAATAACAGAAAAAAAAACACATCTTTACGTAGCACAATAAGCCATTTTATTCGCTCTGTATACACATTCTTTACTAAGAGATGCCTAAAGATAAAGATTTAATTTCTGTAATAATTCCAGTATATAACGTTGAGAGATATCTCGATCGGTGTATAGAGTCGGTTGTTAATCAGGATTATCGAAATATTGAGATAATTTTGGTCGACGATGGATCTACTGACGCATCTTCTGATATATGTGAAAAGTGGAAGATTGTGTATCCCGAAATAATAAGAGTAATCCATCAGAAGAATCATGGAGCCTCTTTGGCAAGAAAAAAAGGTATAGAAAAGGCTTTAGGAACATTCATCACATTTGTTGACAGCGATGACTACATATCACCAAGATACATTTCCTCTTTACATTCAGCAGCAATAGATAATGATGCGCTATTGGCTGTATGTCCATTTACAAAAGTTCCTGTAGGAAAAACATTTGATTTTACTCAAGCAGCAGAATATAAGAATTTCGTTTTAAGTAGTGATGAAATCTTTAGACGATTCTTTAAATATGAATTTTGGGGATTTGGAGGAGGCATATATCATACACTATTGTTTAACAATATAATATACCCTACGGCAACAATTAATGAAGATTATTTTGTAAAAGCACAAATATTTTCAAAAGTAGACAAAGTCGGATATTGCCCTGAATCTTTGTACGCATATGAAACACATCCAGGCAGTCTGTCACAACTTAAGTTGTCCATAAGAGCTCTTGGTGAATTTGACAATGCGAGAAACACTTGGTTACATATATCTTCTCATAAACCAAACTACGAAAAACATGCTTTAGCCATAGTTTCGGAGGCGACATGCAAATGGCTTGGCATTATCAACCAAACTCCAAAAGAAGAAGCAAAAGTGTATAAAGACTATAAAGACAAGATGCGCAGTTTCCTACACGATAACTTCTGTAGAGTATTTTCCAACAAACACCTTTTGTGGAAAATAAGGCTTTTGCTGCTATTGGAATATCTAAAGGCCATTTAAAATGAAGAAAAACATCATCTTAGTAAATGGTAATTTGGCTGTAGGGGGTGTAGAACGAGCCCTTGTCAGCCTACTGACTGCTATCGATTTCGATAAATACAATGTAGATTTGCTTCTGCTTCAACCGGGTGAAGATTATCTTGGCGAAATACCAAAGCAAGTTAATGTGATAAGACGAGATATCACTAAAGCATATGGTCCCATCTTCGGTACATTGAAGAGAACTCTGAAAGATGGCGACATGTTTTCCCTGGCATTTAGACTTTGCTTGTCTGTTGGCCATTGGAGTATGAAAACTTTTAGGAAACTGATTGGTTTAGAAGGCCGATATGATGCAGCTATTTCTTTTCGTCCGGGGATAAGTGAAGAGATAGTTCTAAATGTCATAACGGCCTCTAAAAAATTCACATGGTGGCACCATGGTAATTTCGAAATTGGTATACCCACAGACAAACTAATATCTAATTGGAAGAAATTTGATAAAGTAGTAACAGTGTCCGATGGCATCGCTATTCAGATAAAGTCTTTGTCTAACAAAATAGCCGATAAGGTCACAGTCATCCCTAATATTATTGATATTCATTATATCCGAATAAAAGCAGAGGAAACTATACCGTATGATTTTACTCAAAATCTAAAGATTGTGACCGTCAGCAGACTCTCGAAAGAAAAAAATCTGTCTAAAGTTATAGAAGTCGCATTAACTCTTCTTCGTAGAAACATAGCTTTTGAGTGGCATATATTAGGAGACGGAGATATGCGCACACAATTAGAAAATGAAATTCAAAATGCAAAACTTACCGAAAGACTCTTTATTCATGGGCAGAAGGAAAATCCCTATCCTTGGATAAAGAACGCTGATATGATGTTGCATCCGTCCGATGTTGAGTCTTTCGGCATAGTATTGCTTGAAGCAATGGCACTCGGGACACCATGCATATCCAGCCCCTCAATCGGAGCTATCGATTTAATTGATGGTACTAATGGACTGATTTCAGATAGCAGCACTTCCAACTTTGTGGCATTAATTGAAAAACTATCACACGACAAAGTGTTTAATGATACAATTATAGAAAACGCCAAGAAAACAGTATTGAATTATACACCATCTAATGTGGTTGAAAAATTTTACACATTGATTGGGAAATGAAAAACCTATTGAAACGCATTTTGACAAAGTTTGGAATTAAAAATTATTCCGTGTCACAAAATGAGATCATAAATTACTATCGCAACCGTGGTGTTATTATAGGAGAAAATGTAGATATCATTAACTCAATCCTTGACGGTGGCTTTGGTTCTCTTATACGTATTGGTGATAATGTGACCATTACCGGAGCCAGAATTCTAACACATGATGCCAGCACAAAGAAGTTTCTTGGATATAGCAAAATCGGGCTTGTGACAATTGGCAATAATGTGTTCATAGGCAATGGAGCTATAGTATTACCAGGGACTAATATCGGGGATAATGTAATTGTCGGAGCAGGCTGTGTTGTGGCCAAGGATATCCCTAATGATTGTGTAGTTGTCGGAAATCCAGCGAAAGTATTGTGTTCCACAACTGAATACATTGATCGCAACCGAAAAAGATTGGAAAGCACAGATGCGTATGTATCAAACATCTTATTTAGCCAAAGGACAAGTGAAGAATGGGATGATTTAAAAGAGAAATTAAAAAAATATAAATACGGATTTGACTTATGAATAACTACATACTATATGCAAACGGCGCATCGGGCAATCATGGGTGCGAGGCAATTACTCGTGCTCTCATCAAGATTTTAGATGCCAAAGGCTGTAAGATATTTTCACAAAATATAGCCGAAGATGAGAAATATGGAATTTCGGCTTTGGCTGATTTGATAGATGCCAAAGTAAGGAAAGATTATAATCTTAACTTTTTTAAATGCTACTTCAATTACAAGTTTAGAGACCAAAAATTTGCGGTAGACTTATATCCTTACATACAGGCACTCGGAAAACTAAAGCATGGCATAAGTCGTCCTCTGGCAATCAGTATCGGAGGAGACAACTATTGCTATGGAGGAGCGAATTATTATGGTCAGTTAGATTCTATTTTCCATAAAAGTAAAATTCACACTGCTCTGGTTGGGTGTTCGATAGAACCGGATATAATCAACCAAGCTGGAATTGCAAATGATCTGAGAAAACATTCGGCTGTCGTGGCTCGTGAGCATATCACTTATAACGCTCTAAAGGAAGTCGGATTGACGAATGTGCACCTTATGCCTGACCCGGCCTTTATGCTCGACTTAATTCACAAACCTCTACCGAGAGAATTTCAATCAGGCAACACGGTGGGGCTTAATTTAAGCCCTCTTGTGGAAGAGCTCTCGTCGGGCGGCAACATTGTATATAGGAATGCTATAAACCTCATAGAGCATATACTGCAAAATACGGACATGTGCATATGCTTAATACCTCATGTGGTATGGAACCATAGCAACGACTTTAAGATATTGACGCCTCTATATGAGAAATACCGCAACACAGGTCGCGTGTCTCTGTTACCTGATTCTTCAGCAGAAGTATTGAAAGGATATATCTCACGGTGCCGATATATGATAGCCGCTCGCACACATGCGTCAATTGCCGCCTATTCTACCGGTGTCCCTACTTTCGTACTTGGATACTCCGTAAAAAGCTTAGGCATTGCAAGAGACATATTTGGTGATGAAACGGGCTATGTGAAATCAACTAAAAACTTTAGCTGTGATTCAGAACTCATCGATGCTTTTGAATTCTTGAAATCGGAGGAGTCCTCAATACAGGCAAAACTGCAACACTACACATCTATGGCAATAGATAAATTACATAATCTACCAAAACTTTTAGACATTTAAATATTCGATGGAGGAGAAACCACGAATAATCATATTGATGCATTATATGGAGCTCGGTGGTGCCGAGATGGCTTTAGTCGGCTTGCTCAATGCATTGGATCCTGAACGCGTGGACGTGGATCTATTCATTTATGACCATCGTGGACCTCTAATGCAGTATATTCCAAAATGGATTAACCTGCTACCAGAGAAACTCGAGTACGCTGTTCTTGAGACTTCATTGAAAAATTGTTTAAGGAAAGGACAACTCGGAGTGGCGATAGGCAGAATTAGGTCGAAAGTACACTATCGTTGGCAATCAATCTGGCATAAAATCGATGAAGGGAGAGAAGATATATCTGTATTCCACTATTTGGGTCAATATACCTCGGTTTTTTTGCCCCGTATAAATCCTAATGTCGAGTATGATTTATGCATCAGTTTTCTTCTTCCTCATAACATTGCCCTTAAAAATGTAAAGGCTAGAAAACGATTGGCTTGGATCCATACGGATTATTCAACGGTCAGCGTCAATGAGAAGGCAGAGTTGCCGGTTTGGCGTGCATACGATTACATAGCATCGATATCTCAAGATGTTAAGCAATCTTTTTTGAGAACATTTCCTTCATTGGAACATAAGGTTATAGAGATAGAAAACATAATGTCATCGAAGTTTGTACGCAGAAGATCTGAAGAATTTGATGCGCGTCAAGAACTCGATGGAGAAGTGAAGTTATTATCAATCGGAAGATATACTTACGCCAAAAATTATGACAATTTGCCCGAAATTGCTCGACAAATAGTAGAATGCGGTGTTAAAAATTTGCGTTGGTACATTATTGGATTCGGAGGCCAAGAGGAACTTTTGCGACAAAAAATTGCAGAAAACGGTATGGAGAACCATGTAATACTGCTTGGCAAGAAGGATAATCCATATCCCTACATAAAGGCCTGTGACATATACGTTCAGCCATCGCGATATGAAGGGAAATCAATTACCGTCCGTGAAGCCCAGTTGCTCGGAAAACCAGTGGCTGTGACCAATTTTCCGACTGCCAAATCACAAATCAATGATGGTGTTGACGGAGTGATTGTCCCCCTTGACAACGAGGGTTGTGCACATGGTATAGTGGATTTTATAACTGACACCAAACTCCGCCAGGGAATCATCAATTATCTTTCCACAAATGACCTCGGGAACGAATGTGAAGTTGAGAAAATCTATGCTCTTCTAAAATGATGATAAAACTTCTTTATACGCTCCTACGTAATTTCGTATTCAATACCGTTCGAAAAGTTAAATATGGACATCGGTACAAATTCGATAAAATTGAACGCTTTGCGCATTCTGTAAACATAAATTTATACGGAAATGGCGAATGTCAGTTCGGAAGAAATATCGAATTGTCTAATGATGTAGACATTCAGGTTCATGGTAGTGGCATATTAAGCATTGGAGCCGGCACCTATATGAACCGCTTCTGTATGATCAGTTGCCATGGCAGGGTCTCTATCGGCGAAGGGTGCATGTTTGGTCCGTCTATAAAAATATTTGACAACAATCACAAATTCAATTCAGAAGATGGTGTTAAATGTGACTTGTCGATTGGGGAAATTTCAGTTGGAGACCACTGCTGGATCGCCTCGAATGTGATATTGCTTAAAGGTGCCCACATAGGCAAAAACTGTGTGATAGGTGCAGGATGCATTATAGACAAAGCCATCCCAGACAATTCCATTGTAAGACTGAAGCCACAATACATTATCGAAACTATAACGAGCAAATAATTTGATACCTTTAAAGATACATTACTGTTGGTTTGGGCGTGGCCCGCTTCCAGAGTCGGCGCAGAAGTGCATAGCCTCGTGGCGCAAATACCTGCCTGACTATGAGATAATCGAGTGGAACGAGGATAATTTTGATGTCAACTCAATACCTTACACTCAACAGGCCTATGAGGCAAAGAAGTACGCCTTTGTAAGCGACTATGCTCGTTTTAAGATTCTATATGAGCAAGGTGGCCTATACTTCGACACTGATGTTGAGGTGATTCGTCCAATGGACGATATCATCAGGAAAGGCCCTTTCATGGGTTTTGAGATTAATCCATGTTTAGCAAGGCCTCAAGGGGCCGTAAATCCTGGGCTTGGACTTGGCGCGACTGCAAGAATGTCACTTTATAAGTACATCTTGGACTATTATACCGGATTGAATTTCAAAAATACTGATGGTTCGTACAATATAACCGATGCTGTGGTTAATATCACAACACGCGAATTAATAAAATTCGGTATGAAAGATAAAGTGGGTATCCAGATTGTTTCTGGAATTAACATTTATCCAGCTGACTATTTCAACCCATTAGACGATGCGATAGGCAAATTGAAAATTACATCGAATACGCATACAATCCACTGGTTCACCAAAACATGGATGAAAGTAAATCCGGTACGCCAATGGTTTGCCCGTCGCTTGCATAGACTTCAACGCCTTATAAAAAAATGATACCGGCAAAATATTACGGCACCATATTTCTATATACTGTTATTGTAATGACAGTGTTATCGGCTTCAATATTATCGAACCAAAGTTTTTCTAAGATCAAAACAAATGGAAGCACCCTTAGTTTGGCAATAATCATCTCTTTAGTCCTAGCCATTTTCTTGGGCAGCCGACCTATCGGTCCGTTGTTTGGTGATACAAGTGCGTATGAATGGACATTCCGTCAGTATCAAACCGGAGGGAAGGTGTATGTTGGAGATGAGAATGAATGGCTGTGGGTTAAATTTGTGGCGATATGTGCCCAAATAATGGATTCACGAACATTCTTTATTTTAGTTGACTTATGTTATTTTGGATTTACTCTTTGGGCATGTAAGCGTCTCTGTCATAATGAAATTTTGGTGACAATGCTTTTCATGATGGGAGCATTTTCCTTTTTCACATATGGTACCAATGGCATTAGAAATGGATTTGCATGTAGTATAGTTTTAGCTGCAATTTCATTTCTTTGTAGCCCCAATAGAAAAATATTGATTACCGCCATTTTAGCTTTTTGTGCTATAAATATCCACAATTCTACACTTTTACCCATCTCTGTCGCCATAATTTCATATTTATGGATTAAAAATTTCAGATATGCATATTTGTTTTGGATATTATCCATAGCAATTAGCCTTACATTAGGCAGTTCTGTTACTTCTATATTTGAATCGTTAGGGTTTGGAAATCGTAGTTCTTATTTCACTACATACGACTCTCAACAATTCTCTCATTCTGGTTTTCGTTGGGACTTCTTGATATACAGCATGATGCCAATAGTTTTGGGCTACTATGTAGTTATCAAACGAGGCATCAGAGATAACACCTACGAATTATTGCTTAACACATATACCTTGGCGAATGCCTTTTGGGTGATGGTGATCCGAGCGAACTTCTCCAATCGATTTGCCTATCTCTCTTGGTTTATGTATCCGATTGTCTTGGCGTACCCATTACTCAAACTAAATATTTGGGGAGAGCTTCAGGGAAAACGCGCGAGCCAAATCATGCTCGCCCACATTGCCTTCACTTGGTTTATGGAAACATTCTATTGGTAAACAATGAGAACTCTTACCGTTTTTACTCCTACATACAATCGTGCACACACGATTGGGCGCACATACGAAAGTCTTTGCCGACAGACCTGCAGTGACTTTGAATGGCTCGTGGTTGACGATGGCTCTACAGATGACACAGAGGCACTCGTCAAGAGTTGGATTGCCGAGGCTCGCATCCCGATCCGCTACATCAAAAAAGAAAATGGTGGACTTGCCTCCGGCTATATAACTGCCTTTGCGAATATTGACTCCGAACTAAATGTATGCATCGATTCAGATGACTATATGCCGGATAATGCAGTTCAACTAATAGTCTCAACTTGGAAAGAGCGAGGAAAAGGAAGATGTGATATCGCAGGAATAAGAGGGCTTGACTTCTATATGGGAGGCGGCCCCATTGGTGGTTACTTTTCTGATCTTTCAGAAATGAATTATTGGGAACTGGAGAAGACTCATAGAGGAGACACGAAATTGGCAATTCGGACAGATTTATTGAAAGCGCTCCCTGTGATGAAGATATATCCTGGTGAAAAAAATGCGAATCCTTCGTATTATTTCTGGCAAATATCTCAAAAATATATCCTGATTAACGAGAATCTTTGTTGGGTAGATTATCAGCCAAATGGTATGGCGGCAGGCATCTTACGCCAATATCGGAATTCCCCGAACAGCTTCGCGCAATACCGCAGGATGCTCCTTGCCCACCCTTGTGTGTCATTTAAACGAAAGTTTATTGAGGCGATGCATTACGTCTCAAGCTGCATCTTCGCGAAGCAGTGGAATTTCATTGCCTCATCACCTAAAAAAATCTTAACGATTACCGCCCTCATCCCCGGTTGCCTATTAAATGCCTATGTCAGATACAAAACAAAATAATCCAATTAGAGTACTTCAGGTGCTCCATGTTCTCAATCGCGGCGGCGCTGAGGCTATGGTGATGAATCTTTACCGCAGAATAGACCGATCAAGGGTTCAGTTCGACTTTTTGGTTCACTCTCAGGAACGTGGTCTCTTCGAAGCCGAGATCGAACAAATGGGTGGCCGTATCTATAGAATTTCACCTTTTAAAGGATATAACCTTATCCCCTACTATAAGGACTGCTTGGATTTTTTCAAATCCCATCCGGAAATACAGGTTGTGCATGGTCATCTTGGCAGTTGCGCCGCATATTATCTCCTTGCCGCAAAAAAATGTGGGAAATTCACGATAGCCCATTCTCACTCAGCCGGCAATATCCGTAGTTTCTACGATCTATCATATAAGATATTCTCTTATCCCACTCGTTGGATCGCGGATCAATTGTATGGATGCTCTACTGAAGCAGGTATCGAACGATATGGAAAAGCCGCTGTGAAAGGGAAAAATTATAGTAATTTCAACAATGCAGTTGACACAGATAGATTCAGATTTGATTTAGAGCAAAGAGCAGCTATAAGAAATGAATTTGGAATAAACAAAAACACATTGCTGATAGGTACAGTAGGGAGAGTGACACCCCCAAAAAATCCTTTTCGCATATATTCAATTTTCAAAGAAATAGTCAGACAGGCTTCCAATGCGGTATGCCTATGGGTTGGCACGGGCGAACTGGAAGATGAAATCAAGAGGCTTATTGCCAAGGACAAGTTAGCTCAGAAAATAGTTATGGCTGGTGTGCGCTCGGATATCCCGGCGATAATGTCAGCTCTTGACTGCATGTTATTTCCGTCGCTTTGGGAAGGGCTTCCGGTATCTGTAATAGAAAGTCAAATGGCAAATTTGCCGTGTGTCCTTTCAACGAACATTAGCAGGGAAACTCAAATTTCAGGCCTATTGTCATGGTTCAGTCTCAAAAAATCAGACCAAGACTGGGCTGAGGAAGCTATCGAACTTGCCAATCAACATTTCAATAATCGCAACGACTATTCCTTTACACCTCAGAATACGGGTTACGATATAAATAAGACCGTTGAACAACTTATGCAATTTTACGAAAGCCATATCAAATGATACGAACAAAAGCCATTCTGACGGACATATACAATTCGAATAAAGTAGGACATCAGCTCACAGATGAGGAATTATACAAACTTCAGAATCATCTGATAAAAATGTACAGAGACATCGAGGCTGTCTGCAAGAAACACAATTTGGGAGTATGTCTCGCTTACGGAAATGTAATAGGCGCTATGCGTCATGGCGGTTGGATACCTTGGGACGATGACCTTGATGTCCACATGTCGAGGGAAGACTACGAAAAGTTTCTCTCCATTTACGCAAAGGAGTTGCCTCCACAATATAAGGTTTCATCGTATCTTTCAGAAGGTGGCTCTATAGCGCGTTTTGCCAAGATTATAGATACATCAACGACTTTCGTTCCGGTAGGTGAAGAGAAAAGTGAGTATACAGGAGTTTTCATTGATATATTCCCAATAGACTACGCTCCTGAAAATATTTTTCTGAATAAGATCCGAAAATATTGGGCGTATTTTTTGATGTACACCGCTACTTCTGTAGCACAGGCAAGAACTAATTCGAAAGAATATAAGCAAAATATGTTCAAGACTTCGGCTGGACGAACAAATTGGAGATTACGTCAATGTTGGGGATATCTCTTTAATTTCGCGTCACCCAAAACTTGGCATAGATGGATTGAGAAATTCGCCATTCATAAGAAAAATACCGGCTATTGCCATGTTATCGCCGATCTGGACGTATGCTTCAAAAAAATACCGTCCGATTATTATTTCCCATTTAGGACTGTAGATGTCCCGGAATTCGGAAAAATCGATATTCCCAATAAATATGATGATTATCTAAGACTGACATATGGCGATTGGACAGTTGTCCCTGACGAGAAAGATCGCTGGCATCACTATGTCCAAGAAATCAGCATTCCGGATTAACTAACGTATCATTTTGCTTAACAAACCTATTTAAATATGAAATCAACACGTTTCTTCTTGTTATTGACTATTCTATTCATTTCCACTGTGGTTTACGCCCAGGAGGTTGTCAAGCCTTCAACAACATCAACTAACAATTGGGGGCAGAAAATGATAAAGTCGCCCTTCGGACTTGGCTTGGATGTACAAACCAAGTACATCTGGCGTGGCATGGAGATGATTACGGAAGACGCAGCTCCCGTATTGTTCCCCTCTTTCAACTATTCATGGAAAGGCCTCTATGTATACGCAATGGGAGGATATGCAATCAATGGCAAATATGCCGAGGTTGACCTTGGTGCCAGCTATTCTTGGAATGGCTTTACAATAGGAGTCTATGACTATTATTATCCTACTGTAGATGGTAAGCATGATAAGTATTTGGGTGGAGGCAAACACACTGGCCATTGGCTTGAAGCGGCCATCAATTTTGCTCCAGAAAAGATACCCTTTACGGCGACTATTAGCAACTTCTTTGCTGGCGCCGACAAATATGTCAATTCAAATGGCGAAGAAAAACAGGCTTATTCTACTTATATCGAAGTGGGTACTTATTACGATTTCCTCGACCTTAATCGTATCACTCTTAACGTGGGGGCTGCGTTCAACAAATCATGCTACAACAATTACGAGCATAATTTTTCGGTATGCAACCTTGAATTAAAATATTCATACATGGTTAAGTTTAAAAGTGGATGGACTCTACCTCTAAACGTTGCGTACATATACAACCCTGTATTTGACAAATCCTTTGTCAACTTCACCGCAAATTTCGCGTTCTAAAGGATGACGGAAATAATAAGAAACGCAATAATTATGGCGGCCGGGGCATCGTCAAGATTTGTACCTCTGTCTGCGGAAGTACCGAAGGGACTGCTTGAAGTCAAGGGCGAGATACTCATAGAGCGTCAAATACGTCAACTCCAAGAAGCCGGCATTATAGATATCACTCTAGTCGTCGGCTACAAAGCAGAAATGTTTGAATACCTAAAGGAGAAATTTGGAGTAGAAATTGTGTTAAATGAGGATTACTATAGGTATAATAATACGTCATCTTTAGTTCGCGTTTTAGATAAGTTGAGTAATACATACATCTGCTCATCAGATAATTATTTCCCCTCAAATGTATTCCAAGGCAACCCAAAGCAAAGCTATTATAGCACTCTGTATTCAGTAGGAGATACTGGAGAGTACTGTTTAACTATAGACCATGAGGATAATATTACTTCAGTACACGTAGGAGGTCGTGGGGCATGGTATATGGTTGGTCATGCTTATCTCTCTGAAGACTTTAGCTCCAAATTTAAGGAAATTTTACTACAAGAATATAAAAAGCCAGAAACCAAACTACAGTATTGGGAAGATGTTTATATCAAGTTTATCCATGAATTGCCGATGATGAAAATTCATAGGTATAATGTGGGTGATATAAACGAGTTTGATTCAATCGATGAGCTCAGGCGCTTTGATGAATCTTATATCTCTGATACACGTTCAAGTATCCTCAAATATATAGCATTAGAACTGAAATGTTCGGAATCTTCACTAAGTAACTTCTCCAAAATTTCAAAAACTGGCAACAATTTGAGTTTCTCCTTTCTTAAGGACAACATCAAATATCTATATGATGACTATTCTAAACAAATATGTCTCCTATGAAAACGGCTGTAATTCTTGCGGCACGGAAAGAGCATGACTCTGAATTACCATATCCGTTGAAGCCATTCACCGATGGCATTTGTCTGATGGATAGGACTATCGGAATTCTTAGAGACAATGGGTATTCCAATCTAATTATAGTTACTGGATATCGGCACGAACTTTTCAGCAAATACAAGGCTGAAGATGTGAGTATCATAATAAATAATGATTATGAATTTACAGCCTCAATGGGATCGTTAGCTTTATGCAAAGATGTAATAGATGACGATTTCCTACTTGTCGAAAGTGACACATTCTTCGAATCCTCTGTGGTGCAAAAGTTGACTGCCGTCGAAAAAGGCAACTGTATATCTATGACGGAAGAAAGTGGCTCTGGAGATGAATGCTTTGTGGAAACCAAGAATGGGTTTGTCACAAAAATAACCAAGGATCGTCATCGGGTCTGCAACTTCGAAGGTGAAATGATGGGAGTAACCCGCATCTCATATGATACTTTCGTAAGACTCGTAAACGCATGGGAACATTCTACAAATCCCTATCTAAATTATGAGTATCTCCTGATGGATGTCACAGATGCTCTTGATAGACCTTACATTAAATTTAAAAATGTAATTTGGGGAGACGTCGATTGTCAAGAAGATTTCAACAGACTTCAAAATGAAATTTATCGTGCACTTCGAAGAAAAGAAAATCCTTATGATGAGGAAAACCTTCGTAAACATTTGCAGTCTATTTTCCCGGACAAAAACGTATATACGGCCGAGATATTACAAATCGGAGGCATGAGCAATAAAAACTTCAAGGTTACTTTTGAGAACAAAAGTTATGTACTCCGTGTGCCTGGCAATGGTTCAGACGGGATGGTCGAGCGCTCTAATGAAGAATTCAATGCAGGTGTCGCCTGCAATCTTGGCGTAAATCCTCCAATTCGATATTTCAACCATGGGAATGGAATAAAATTGACCGAATTTATCGAAAACGCTGAAACTTTGAATGCTGCGACCATCCAGCGTCATGATAATATGAGGAAAATCGCCAAAATATATCGAGTTCTTCACAACTCACATGTCAGGCTCCGCAACGAGTTCAATATATTTCATGAAATAGATAAATATGACTTGTTGATGAAAAGGGCCAACGCTGTCATGTATGATGGATGGGAAGAGGTAAAGCCCCAAGTCTTGGCACTTGAAAACCGGCTTAATCATCTTGGTGTTGACCTGAAACCATGTCATAATGACGCCTTGTATGAAAATTTCATCAAAGCTACAGATGGCACTGTTTACCTGATTGATTGGGAGTATTCGGGAATGAATGATCCTATGGCTGATTTTGCGGCACTATTCATTGAGGCTGGATTTGAAAAGGAGAACGAAGACTATATATTAGATGAGTATTTCGAAGGACAAGTACCATTGGATGTTCCGGAAAAAATCCTTTGCTACCAAATCCTTTGGGATTTCCTATGGTCTCAATGGACAGTGATAAAAGAGGCCAATGGTGATGACTTTGGCACTTATGGACAAGACAGATTCAATAGAGCAAAACATAATTTAATGAAACTAAACGAATGGAAAAAGTAACAAATAAGACCGGCAGAATTGACTGGATCATAACAATTCTTCCTTTGGCCTTAATCTTGGCTCTGTGCACAACCTTTATGGTATGGCCAGAGAGATCCAACATAATACTCGGCCAGATTCGATTCTTTTTTGGAGATACACTCGGCACATACTATCTGATAATTGGATTGGGAATCTTTTTGGTATCACTCTTCCTATCCTTTTCAAAATATGGTGATATAGTTCTCGGAAACAAGAATGAAAAACCACAATACTCATTCTTTACTTGGGGGGCTATGATGTTTACAGCTGGCCTGGCTGCCGACATTCTCTTCTATTCTTTTTCTGAATGGTTAATGTATGCGGCAGATCCGAGAATGACTGAATTAGGAGGTATTTATGAATGGGCAGGAGTGTTCCCGGTATTTCATTGGAGCCTTATCCCATGGGGATTCTATCTGGTGCTCGCTGTTGCTTTTGGTTTTATGCTCCATGTCAGAAAGCGTGAAAGACAGAAATATTCAGAAGCTTGTCGCCCGATTTTGGGTAGATACACTGATGGCTGGTTAGGTCGTTTAATTGATCTATTGGCGGTCTTCGCCCTCATTGCTGGCACTGCAACAACTTTTTCCGTTGCAACACCACTCATGACAAGTATTATAAATGAACTTTTCGATGTTTCAATAAATCCCACATATCTTACCATAGGCATTCTGATTCTTACATGTTGTATATATACCTTTGCGCTTCTTCACGGCTTTAAAGGCATTGGAATATTGGCAAAGGTTTGTGTATATATGTTCTTCGGTTTGCTCACTTATGTATTGTTATTCGGAGGAGAAACAAAATATATTATCGAAAATGGAGTCTCTTCATTAGGCAAAATGCTACAAAACTTTTTTGAACTTTCTACATATACTGATCCACATAGGACAACGTCTTTCCCACAGAACTGGACGATTTACTATTGGGCCTACTGGATGGTTTGGTGTGTGGCAGCCCCTTTCTTTATCGGAGGAATCTCTCGTGGCCGAACTATTAAACAAACTATTCTTGGAGGATATGTATTTGGTGTAGGATCTACAATTATCAGTTTTATAATTCTCGGTAATTATTCAATGGGACTCCAAACAAGCGGGGCTGCAGACTTCCTTACTGAATATACAACTAACGGAGACACATATTCAATAATAATTGACATTATACGAACCATTCCTTGGTCTCCATTAATTCTACTAATTGTCCTTTTGACAATGTTTGCTTTTTACAGCACATCATTTGACTCAATAGCACTAACAGCCTCCACTTATAGCTATAGAAAACTTGGTGAAAAAGAATTACCAAATCGAGGTATTCAGTTGATGTGGTGTATTCTCCTGATATTACTTCCTATTGCACTTGTATTTGCCCAAAGTTCTATGAACAATCTTCAGACAGTAAGTATCATAGCGGCATTCCCAATAGGAATTATAATGGTTATGATTGTTTTGTCGCTTATTAAGGATGCCAACGAGTACATCAACGAATAAGTAAAACAGGTCCCTGTATTTTGGAGATATGACAATTGTAATTTGTCGCTTGGACGAATCAATGTTTTTTGTGGATTGCAAGAAAACGAATTGAAAGAAAAATGACAAAAATCATCCGCGCTTGCACTGTGGCGCAGTCTACCGGCTTCTTTGTAGGGATGATTCCCGATCTGAAGGAGATGGGGTATGTGGTGGTGGCGGTGTCTTCGGATGGGCCTGAGCTGGATGCGGTGCGCAGCGCCGGAGGGCGGTACGTGACTGTAGAGATGCAGCGGCACATTTCTCCGCTTAAAGATTTGAAGTCGCTTTGGCAGATGATCAGGGTGTTCCGCAAGGAGAAGCCGGCCATGGTTCATTCAATGACTCCAAAAGCAGGACTTATCTGTATGTTGGCAGGGAAATTAACGGGTGTCCCTGTAAGGGTTCATATGTTTACAGGCCTTGTGTTTCCGACGTCTACGGGGCTTAAGCGCCGTATACTGATGTTTACCGATTGGCTCACATGCGCCTGCGCAACTCATGTGCTGCCCGAGGGCGAGGGCGTGAAGCGCGACCTTCTCGAAAACGGCATTACAAGCAAGCCCCTGAAAGTGCTTGGACATGGCAACTGCCGAGGCATCGACTTGAAGAAATTTGACCGTACTCCAGAGGTAATGGCTGAAGCGGAAAAACTGCGCAAAGCAGACAAATTCACATTCATCGCCATTGGCCGCCTTGTCGGGGACAAAGGCATCAATGAGCTTGTCGAGGCATTCTGCCGTCTGAACAAAGAGCTGCCGGATACGCTCCTCGTCCTCGTTGGCCCTTACGAGCCTGATCTCGACCCAATAAAGCCGGAAACTATAAAAGCCATTGACGAAAACCACGCCATTGAGGCCGTGGGGTCGCAGAAAGATGTGCGTCCCTGGCTCGCAGCCGCTGACTGCCACGTGCTGGCCAGCTACCGCGAGGGCTTCCCCAATGTAGTGATCGAGGCCGGCGCGATGGGCTTGCCCCAGATCGTGACCGACATCAACGGCGCCAACGAAATCATCATAGAGGGCCGCAACGGCACCATCGTTCCCTCCAAGGACGCCGACACCCTGTGCCGCGCCATGCGCCGCATGGCCACCGACGCCCCCTGGCGCGCCACCATGGCCTCCGCCGCTCGCCCACTCATCGCCTCCAGCTACGAGCAGGGCTACGTGCGCCGCTGCCTCTATGACTTCTACCGCGAAATCCTCAGTCCGGATTTGACTAACCGGTGACAAAAAATAATATTGAAGTATGGATACCAAGTGCGATGTAATTGTTACATATTGCTGGAACAGAGTAGGGTACAATATTCTTCGTAGCCTCTCGGCGCACGGATTGCATGTGTGGGCTGCGGACACTTCGCGGCGAAACATATGCAGCATGTCGAAGTTCTGCGACGGCAGCTTCACTTACCCTGACCCTTTCACCGACGAGGAGCGATTTATCGATTGCTTAGTGGGCAATGTGAAGGAGCTGCGCCCGTCGGTGCTGATGCCGACCCACGACGAGGGTATTGTGATTGCACGTCACCGCGACAGATTTCCAAGCGACCTGATAATTCCGGTAGAGTCTGCCGACAAGCTGCAAACGCTGTCGAACAAGAAGGCTGCTACCTTGTTGGCGGAAGAGGCCGGAGTGCCGGTGCCTGCCGTCTACGGCTCGCCCGACGAGGTGGAAAGCTACCCCGTAGTATACAAGACTACTGTCGGAAACTCGGCCAAGGGGGTGTTTTTCCCGAAGTCGCGAAATCAGCTTGACGAACTGAGCGAGCAGTACAAGGGCACTGAAACCCTCATCGAGGAGTGGATTGGCGGCAGCGACGTGTGCATAGACTGCCTGCGCTACGGCGACTTCTTCTTTGCTTCGGTGTATCGCGCCCTTGTCACCAAGACCGATGGCGGAGGCACAACCACCCAGCGCGAAATAATAGAGATGCCCGAGCTTATCGGCTATGCCCGCAAGTTTCTTGACTATGTTGGCTACAACGGCGTTTGCGGCCTTGACTTCCGAGTAGACCCTGAGAAGAACCGTGTCGCGTTCATTGAGATGAATGCCCGCTTCACCGGCGGCTTGGCAACACCTATTGCGGCAGGCTTCGACATGCCTTATCTGCTCTACGCGCTGGCCACAGGAAAGAGTGTCGGCTCTGACATTCCGTTGAGGATTGGTACCAGAACAAAGTGGATACTCGGTGATGTGATAACCTTGGTCGGCAGGCTTCTGTCGTTCAAGATTAGCAAGGAGGAGATGAAGAAAGTGGCTGCATTCCGCGGCTTTGACGCCTTCGACGATTTCCGAGCCGACGACAAGCGCGCAATACTGGGCGAGATGGCCTATTACCTGACCAAACTGATTAAGAACAGGAAACTTAACCCCTGATTGCGATGAAGCTGAAATGGATTTTTGACAGAGTTATGGCTTTAATCGGCCTGCTTGTTCTTTGGCCGATTTTGCTGGTTGTGGCTATTCTCATAAAAATTAAGATGCCGGGAGGGCCAGTCATTTTCAAGCAAAAGAGAGTAGGGAAGGACGGCAAGCTATTCACTTGCCATAAATTCCGCACTATGACAGTGAAGCATAGCGGCTCAACCGTTAGCGTAGCCGGCGACAACCGCATCACCCCGCTGGGCGCCAAGCTCAGGCACTACAAGCTTGACGAGCTGCCGGGGCTGTGGGACGTGCTTGTCGGCAACATGTCCTTCGTCGGCCCTCGCCCCGATGTGCCAGGATATGCCGACCAGCTTCGCGGCGAGAGCCGCGAAGTGCTGAAGCTGCGACCCGGCATTACTGGCCCTGCCACACTGAAATATCGCCTTGAAGATGAGATGATATCCGAATATGTGTCAAAAAGACAACAAAACGGCGACACGCGCCCGATTCAGGAAATCGCAGAAGAATACAACGACAAAACGATATATCCCGACAAAGTGAGAATCAACCTGTACTATTTGAGAAACTACAGCTTTGTCAAAGACATACAGATGATATTCTGCACAGTATTAGGCCGTAACATGAAATACAACGGAGAAATAATTTAAAGAACATTATGAGAAAAGACAGGATATTGCTTTGCCTGGCGCACATGAGCGGCAGGGAGCAGGATTTCATCAAGGAGGCGTTTGACCAAAACTGGGTGGTGCCCCTGGGGCCGAACGTCAATGGGTTTGAGAAGGACCTTGAAGAGTTTGTTAACGATAGAGAGGGGGCTACACCTCTTGACAAAAAGGTTGTTGCGCTGTCGGCGGGGACGGCGGCCGTGCATCTGGCACTGATTGCCTGCGGCGTTGGGCCGGGCGACGAGGTGCTGGTGCAGTCGTTCACGTTCTGCGCCTCTTCACACCCGATCACCTACTGCGGTGCTACGCCGGTGTTCGTAGACTCGGAGAAGGAGTCGTGGAACATGGACCCTGACCTGCTCGAGGAGGCCATCAAGGACCGAATCGCCAAGACCGGACGCAAGCCCAAGGCCATCATCCCCGTGGCGCTCTACGGCATGCCTTATCGCATCGACCGCATCATGGAGATCGCCGACCGATACGGGATTCCGGTGATCGAAGACGCTGCCGAGGGACTCGGCTCGCGCTTCGCCGGCAGGGTGCTCGGCACTTTCGGCAAGTACGGCGTGCTCAGCTTCAACGGCAACAAGATGATCACCACCTCGGGCGGCGGCGCGCTCGTCTGCGACAATGCCGAAGACAAGAACACTGTGATGTGGTACGCCACCCAGGCACGCGAATCATACCCCTACTACCAGCATGAGGCCATCGGCTACAACTACCGCATGAGCAACATTTGCGCCGGCATCGGACGCGGCCAGATGACCATAATCGACGACCACATCGCCCATCACCGCCATGTGCAGGAGCTCTACTGCGAGCTGCTGAAGGACGTGAAGGGCATCGAGATGCACTGCAACCCGTGGCCCGAATCTGACTCCAACTTCTGGCTGTGCACCGCCACGCTCGACCCCGCTCTCAAAATCAAGGGACAGGAGAACGCCTACAAGCAGATCGTGACCGGCGCCGTAGGCGGCGCGGCGGGCGTGATCCACTCGGCCTCGACCGCCACTACCGATTGCCAGCCCAACGACAACGTAGAGGCTCTGCGCGTATGCCTCGACAAGGCCAACATCGAGGCTCGCCCCCTTTGGAAACCGATGCACAGGCAGCCCGTCTACAAAGACGCCCCTGCCTACGTCAACGGTGTGAGCGAAGCCCTCTTCGCCGTGGGCATCTGCCTCCCCGCAGGCCCCTACGTCACCGATGATGACGTCCGCTACATCGCAGACACCATCAAGGCCAGCATCGCCGACTGACGAGCTCTCTGCCCCGCCAAAGGCAGACATAAATAACTATTGCGCGGATGGACACCGAAAGCCCATCCGCGCAATAATTTTATGGCCATACCTGAAGCCGACTCAGAGTCCGAGCAAGTCATTGCGCAGTTTCTGATGCAATTCCTTTCCTCTCAATTCAGGATATGAAGGGCCCAATATCATCTGTATGATCTCGGCAGAAATTCCCATCCTTTCTTTTTCGTCTGTGTTGTGCCCTTCATCTGCGCGTCGCAGTTCCAATAGCCTCCTGATCGCGGTATGATGATGGTTGTATCTGTCTTCAAGCCCAAGCACAGCCGAGTTTTGCACCATGCCGTTCTTTGCGAGCAGCCTGATCTTCACTTCTTCGTCATCGAGCGATTCAAGCAGCCTCGCTTCCGGCAAGTCGGGAACGAACACGCTCCATGATTCGATCTCCGGATTATGCGGAGACGCGCCTATCGGCACAGTGTTCATAGTCTGATTGCATCCTTTGCCGCTGGGCACAAGATTGAAGAAGCACATGGCAATGGCCGGATAGCCATCGTCACCGCCCTTGGCGTAGAAATGGTCTATGTCGCACGTCCGCCTCTCCCTGATGTCGGGATTCCCGTCTTCGTCTTCTCCGCGACAGGAGCTGAATATCTCGATATATTCGTCGTCGCAATACGGACACACTTTGAAATCCATGTTTCGCAGAAGCGCATAAGCGTTATACGTCTTCTCCGCGTCAAGGAATGTCGAAGGCGACTTCGCGAATTTCCTTTCGTACATGTCAAGGAAATAACGCGTGAACCTCAAATCTCCTCCCCGCCGGGCCACCCAATCCTCAAGAGTGGAGAAATCGGCCAGAATAAACCGCTTTACCCATCCGAAATCTTCAGCATCTCTCTTTTCGGGCAAATCGGAGATCAGATTGCGTATGCCTGAATACAGCATGTCTATCATAGCCTCCGACTCCCCCCTGACCACACCGGCCACTTTGTCGGCATGGAGCTCCGCCATCTCCATTTTCCGCGGATAATCCAGACTAATCATTATTTGTCCTCCTTAAGATTTGATCAATCATCAGAATCATTGATTCGCGCAGAAGCCTGTCGCCTATCTCCTGCGCCATTTCCCTGATGAGGATCAACAGCACCTTGGCGTCCTCATCAAGCACCTCCCTCTCCCCCACTTCTTTTATCTTGTCGATCAGCGTCATAACCCGAATCCGACTGAGCTCGCCTATCGAATAATCGAAGAAGAAATCATTGGCCATGATAGCATGTATGTCTCCGGCGTAGGTCTTGAAATCCGGATTGGCGCCAATCTGCCGGCAGCAGCCATCATCATCTACAGAAATGCGTATGATCTGGGAGGGCATCGCGTCAGAGAGCATGAATGGCGAGTGGGTGGTCATGATGAGCTGCACATCCACGTCCTTCAGATTATCCGTGATGATACGGTCAACCCAATACAGAAACTTGCGGCACATCTCCGGGTGCATGAAAGTCTCCGGCTCATCAAGAAGCAGCACTATCGAATCGGGCCTCACCCCGCGGCGCGACCCCATCTTGCTTTTTGCCGTGAATTCGTTGACTATGCCGAGCACGCGCGCATATTGGTATTCTCCGCTGCTGAGCGGGACGATCTCAAACGGCAACAATTCAGACGTGAATGCCCCGAGCTGGTCGGCTCTGTAGCCCGACATGCGCTCGAACAAATCACGCAGCGGATTAGCGTCACAATCCATGTCTTCGACATAGAATCTGAACACTCCCTCGGAAAAACATTCGTCGTCAAACTGCCCGAAAAGATCAGCGATGTCGATGATATCGCTGCCTATCTGCCACAAGAGGCCCTGGTTGGCGTTAAGTTCGTCTGTGTGCACATCAATGTATTGGCACAGCCAGTCAATGCGCCTCTTCAGATCATCGCACTTGCCATCAGGCAACGACGCGAAATCATCTATGCCGAGATCCCGAATCATGCCCATGGCCCGATACATCGCCAACCGACGTTCGGTGACAGGCGTTATGGTCTGCGCCCATTTCCTCAGGTAAAGGGCAAAATCCGTCAGCAAGTCATGCACAAACTTCTCTTTCTCCGACACGCCATCGCCCGGCAAGCGATTGTCTTCAAAAAAACGAGGCACATCGAGTACACTCTTCCAACTTTTATCATATAGATTGTCGTGGTAGAACCTGTACTCAGCCATCACATCATCGGGCAGCTTCACATTAAGCCTCTCACTCCAATTGATTGACGCTATCTCCAACGCAGCATCGCGCTTCACATTGTCCTCCGGCAAATCCTCGATCATTTCGCGCACAAACCAACACGCCACGCCGACATTACTCCTCTCAAACGGAATCGTGAATCTCTGAAAAAAGCGGCTTTCCTGAATCGCCCCGTCAACATGTATCTCGGGGAAAAGACGCGGAGACACCGAATTCCTGTCATAAGAATACACTACAACAGTGCCGTGCTCCTTCTTCGTGTCGACGCATTTGCTCTTCCGGATCTTTCCATCGGCGTATTCAAACTCTATAAAGCGGGCTTTCCCTAGGCCGCCCCTGCCCAAAACGCCTTTGGGCATGACGTTATGGCATTCGGCCACGTACCTGTTCTCATTGCGCTCATCGGCGTATAGCATAAGATATCTGGCATCAGGATACCGATCGAGCCTATGCTCCTCGGGCATGCCTATGAGCTGGAGTATGTTTGACTTTCCTGTGCCCGTCTTGCCAACGATCAGAGTCATCCGCTTCTGAAAATCATCTAAAAGCATCTCCTCGGCCAAATCAAGACGACGCCTGCGGATGCTCAACCTGCGATCTCTGAAATGACATTCATAGTCGATCGAAAAATTAAACTCCTGATCAAAAATATTTCTGAATTCTTCAATATAGCAGTAAATCAATTTCATAGCGATACAGATACATCAGTCCACCTACGCGGGTGGATAATACTGCCCGGGCATCGACCCCACATCGGAGATCGACAAATACGTCAAGGCGGTGAAGGTGCTGCGAATAGACATCGACGCCATCAGCGGCAAGGAATCGATCGAACTCACGCGCCGACGTCCGCGAGTCAACAAATGACCCACTTGGGCGATTTCCGCAAGCCGAAATTTTCAGACAACGCTTTAGCGAACGGCGAATGGAACACGCGCGCGCCCTGCGGACAGATTTTCACGCATGCACAGCATTTAATGCATTTGGCCGCATCCGCCTCCCTGCGGTCGGGCGATATCGCCTCAGTAGGACAAACAGCATAGCAACATCCGCAATCATCGCAAAGCGATGCGTCTATTTCGGGAATATATGCGATCGGATTCGCTGCTTGCCGCTGCTGATAGCCGATCACGAAGTTGCGGAAATTAACCATTGATTCAGCCGGAGAGGCTTCGTCGGTCAGCAACGACGCACTGACCTCACACAATCCCCCAATTCTGATTCTTGATGCGATAACCTCCCCAAATGCCTTGGCGTCAGCCATATCCTGCCGGTCAGGGCGGCCTGGGGCGATGGGAGTGTCGGAGGCAGAATAAGAATGCTCACCAACGAACGCCGCGGCGCCGCAGACCAAGAATCCGCAGCCCGACATAAATGACGCAAAATCCGTCACTGCGCTCTCAAACGCGCGATTGCCATACACAGCCACAACTATGCATTTCGCGCCGTTTCCGCTTATGCCTTTGAGCCGCTGCTTTACGATCGGGGCAATCTTCCCTCCGTACACCGGAGCGGCAACTATGACAATGTCATCAGATCTAAATTCGGCACCTTCTGCGATATGGTGGGTAAGGTCGCAGAAATTGACATCAGCATCCAGCGCTTGGGAAACACCTTCGCCGATGCCACGCACAATCTTGGCCGAAGTCCCTGTCGGAGAAAATGAAAATGAATAAATGCCCATAAAAACCTACGGATTAATTGATCAATGCAAAGTCACCTGACACTCAGGAGTCTTAGAGATTATTCCAAATGTTTGAACAATGTGAAACTTGAAATTATCAAGAATAGTCCAAGCATCAGATTCAGATAGGAGAAAATGTTTCGCTTACCGCCATTTTTCCTTACCGTACCACAGAATATCACAATATTGCAGATACCTACAATCCAAAAAACAGTATTCATCTCTATAGCCTTTTCTTTATTAGACACAAATTTACGAAAAAATTCTTTATAACCAGCCCCCTCCTCTTGGAATATTTTCATGTCAACGCGTATGCTTGTTTCGGATATCCATTATGCGGTCGAAATTATCGCGTCCCCACTCCATCAGCGCCTTGACATGAGGGAGCAACTCACGACCAAGACAGGCAACAGAGTATTCCACCCTCGGCGGAACATCGGCGTAGAGCCTGCGCTCAATCAAACCGTCGGCCACGAGAAGACTTAATGCCTGGGACAGCACCTTCTCCGACACCGAGGGGATGGAGCGGTAAAGTTCGCTGAAGCGCGCCGGCTCGCTTTCAGAAATCCTTACAAGCACGGCCAGCGCCCACTTATTGCCAAACCATTCAAGCATAGGAGCAGCCTTGCAGTAGTCATAATCCAGTTTTTTCGCCATAACGCATCACTTAAACTGATTGAAAAATAGTGAAACAAACCAAGCGGTAAGGGCCAAACCTTTCGGTAAGATATTGTTCAGGCCGCACCCATTGCCTAACTTTGCATCACAAAATTAACGAAAAAAGCCGAAACCCTTAAGCATAAAAACTAAAAACACAAACATCTACAAAAAAATCACAATGAAAATCATAATCATCAACAGCAGTCCGCGCCAAAACGGCAACACGGCTATGATGTGCGAAGCGTTTCGCCAAGGAGCCATGACAGCCACCCCAAGCCCCGAAATCAACACTATACACTTAAACGACCTCAACTTCAAGGGATGCCAAAGCTGCTTCGCCTGCAAGCTGAAAGGAAGCGCGCGATACGGAAAATGCTCGCTCCGCGACGACCTAACCCCGGTGCTTGAAGCCATCAACGACTCCGACTGCATAGTGTTAGCGTCTCCGATATATCTGATGGACCTCAACAGCAGCGCAAAAGCATTCCTCGAACGGCTCTGCTTCTCGCTCGGCTCATACGAAACAGGCTATCGCTCCCTCGCCCCAAAAAACATAGTCGTGGTCACGATCTACACAATGAACACCGCGGAGCCGCTCTCGCCCACAAGCGCGATGGACAACGCCGACGCATTCCTAAGCCACATCTTCTCCAAGACGCACCGCCTATGCGCCTACGACACATACCAATTCGCCGACTACTCAAAATACGTCATCGAAGTGTTTGACGAAGCCCAAAAATCAAAACGAAGAGCCCGACAATTCCCCCAAGAACTCAAAAAAGCCCACGCCCTCGGTGCCAAAATCGCCAACCGCCCCCTCCCAGACGCCTGCCTCCTCCGCCACCGCATCGGAGACAACGCATGATATTCAGGCGGATTATGGGGAATTAACGATTTTATTCCGTTGGTGTATCGCATTTTGACACACCAATGGAATATTTTTGCAGTGAATACAAAATTAGCCACTTATGAAAGAAACGAAGCAATTTCATTGGTATAAGGATATCTCATATTTCCCAAGCCAATGTTACTATTATTTTCAAGACCCGCTGACGGGCAACAAGTACTGCATCTATCTGCGCATTCGCAGCGCAGAGCATTGGACGTGTGAGCTGGTAGGTTGCACGGAAACTGAAGATGATGACTTTGATATTGATTGGAACATTCCTGTGCCAAATCTATTCGTTGCCGATAAGTTTATAGAAGATGATTACCCGGCACTTGAACTTGCCGCTCAAAAAGCCGTTGCCAAGATGTTTCCGCATATTCCGGAGTTGAAGGTGATGAAGTCGCATGCTGAAACTACATTCCCTATCCAAGCTATCGAACGCAATTGTTATGACTTCCCCGAACCATTGCTGTCATTAGGATCCGATTGCCCGGATAAGATTTATTTCAAGGGGACTAAGGGCTGGCTTGCCTCAGGCAATCATGTGGCCATCATAGGAGCGAGGGACGCCACGGCTGAGGAATGCGAGTTGGCGCGTCAGCTTGGTCGATTATTTTCGTCAGACATTGTTGTCAGCGGCTTGGCTCGCGGCATCGACACGGCCGCTCATCAAGGTTGCGTGGAGGCCGGAGGCGTTTCGGTAGCGGTAGTTGCGACCGGGCTGGATAAAACCTATCCCAAGGAGAATGCCGACCTTGAATTGGCCACACTCCAAAAAGGAGGCATGATAGTTTCAGAATATCCCGAAGGGACAAAAGCAAACCCAACCCGGCTGATAGCTCGCACCCGGCTGCAAATGGCCATTGCCGACAAGGTTATTGTAGTAGCCTGCGAAAAAGAGTCGGGCACAATGCACGCCATGGACTGGGCCGTCAAGCTCGGCAAACCCATCTTCGCCATCGACAACGACCGCTCCGGCAACCGCCACCTCATCGACAGCGGCATAGCAACGCCGATAGCGTTATGCACTTAAATTTAATTTTTTATGTGCCGATTTTTTGCTAATTTTGCACATACTCCTAATAGAATCAATGCTTCGTTATGAATTGGAACGAATTTCTGGAAGACCCAAAAATCATGGACATGATAAAAAATGCCCAAGAGCAAACACAACCTGAATCGAGTTTGAATATATTCATGTTAACGTCTGACTACTATTACCGTGAAAATTACCATAGTGACATAATAAAAGAGTTTCTTGCTCCAAAAGGAAATCATGGGGAGGGTAATTTGTATTTGACTCTATTCATTCAAATGTTAAAAAAACATGGGGCTAAAATTGATGAAACTCAATACGGTATCGATTCGGAAGTCACTCGTGAAACTCATAAAATTGACATCTTGATAAAGGGAGATAAGCGCGATCTTGATGGAAAATATCATTTCATTATCATTGAAAATAAAATCAATGATGCTGTTGATATGTACAGGCAGATTCCCCGCTATGTTGAGAGAATAGAGAAGGAAGTCGGCGGAATTGTAGATGCTGTAGTTTATATACCCAAGAACCCTTACAAATCAGTGGACAAAACAGGTTGGACCGACTATGAAATTAAACGGATTGACGATATCCTTCACCTTATTCCCGCACATCATGCCGACATAATCAATTTGGTGAGCAACTGGATTGTTCCATGCATCAATGCGTCTAAGCACCTGGACTCTATCTCAATTTTACGTCAATATGCATCTTTAATAAAATCTTTAACACCCCAAATTATGACTGACAACAATTTACAAAAGTTCGTTGAATATATAAATTCACCTGATAATCAAACTAATATAGAAACCGTGATCAATCTTCGGAATATGATTGATAGAATTCCAGCTCAAGTGGCAAAAGAGCTGCGATACAATTTCTCCAATCTAAACAAAGTTGATGACGAATCTAATGAACTCAAGTACTTCAGTAAAATTTATGAATGGGAATCTAATTCTTGCGTACTAGATGTTCTTGATTTTATTCATCCTTCGCTCCAGATATTTATTTATACCGAATTATCAATGAACAACGCTTATACTTTGTCAATTCGTGATTGGAAAAATGAAGGGCAAAATTTCGAATGGTTAGGAAAACTATTAAACGAATTCAAACAGGTGAATAACAAAAAGGGAGAATCAGTGTGTAGCCGAACTTTTTCCTTTTACCAAAAGGATGATATCATACAATGTGTTAAGGATATATTAAACGCTATACCTAAATAGCTGTTTTGATTCCGATGAATTGGAGTGCCATTTCGTTGGGGAGGGCGTTGTCGGGGGCGAAGAAGAGTTGCCAGTTGGAGTCGGGCGGGAAATGGTTGCAGAGGAATGAGCGCAGCCGAATTTTCTCGTCATCGGTCACAGGAGTAGTGTCGGCTGTATAGCAGACTACGATGTTGCGGTTACCGTACTGACAGATTTCGTCGAAATACAGGCAATAATTCTCGAGGAGGTCAATGAGGTAGTCGAGACGAGGAAGTTTGCCGTAGCTGTGGGAGTCAAACCACTTTTCGTTGATTGCCTCCGCCTTCAGGATTTCTGATGCACGGGTTGCATCGGGGCCAAGTACTGCTTGAAGTCTGTTTATGAGGTGCTGGCGTTTATCGAACTTTTTCAATAGCTCAATGCGTTGCGATATACGGTGGTAGCGGCGGCGCTTGCTCCGATTCTGATGGCGTTGGCGCTGATGTATTTTATTCCACACCTCCATAGTAAAGGCGATGCCAAATGGTATTTCTCCATTCTTTAATTCCTGTTTTATAGTTTTATCCCGAAGGTATGGAATGAAAAGTTTTCGTTCAAGAAGTTTCGCTTTTTTCCCATAAAGGGTATATGTCTCGTTGTTTGGTGGCCATACGTCCCGGTTTGTGAAGCCGTAAAATGTCATGCCCCACAGTATTGCTCCTGCAAGTTCGGCGTCAGAGAAAGGATTGTCATTGGGATAAATGACGGTTTTCTGAACTGTATTTTTCCAATAATCTCCCTCAACATTATTGGCGACAAGAGGCAGTGAGTGTGGTGTGAACCATTCTTCACGAGGGGAAATATCAAATGTCACTTCACCTCCCTCCCCTGCGGGCTTGAGGTTGCAAAACACATCATGAGCCTCCTTATATCCGGCCACATTCCGAATTGAACGATCGTTGCGGTGAGTGCACCGCAACGCCGCCATTATATCATCAAATGTGAGTGAGTTGAAAAGTTGCTGTACGGTCATAGTTTTAGCAATTTACAGTATGATTCACTTACACATCTTCGCCGGTAAAGATGTTGGTGTCAGTGGTTGTGCAAAGGTCGTTCCATGTTACAATGGGATCTACTTCCAAGTGTCCGTCTTTACCCATACCTATGTCATAATATTCGTAGTAAATATATTCCAGCAAAAGGTAGAGAGTAATTCCATATTCGCCTTGGGTTGCTTCAACTCCCCAAAGCGCCATCTTTTCATCCCAGTCGCGCATAAAATCGTCAAATGAGGTGTAATCTTTAACAATATCAGTGAAGAGCGCATGACGCTTGCGCATTAGTGCGAGAGATTCCTCTCTTGATGAGCCGTAAGGTTGCATTGTTTTGTCGTTTAATCAATGAAAAAAGTGATTATACTTCAATCCCACCAGGTGTGGAGGGCGTGTTGACGGATGTGGCAGTAGAGGCGGTGGGCTTTGTGCCAGTAGATTTTGCGGCCGTAGTGGAGTTTGTCGGACTCTTCAGTCGGGTTGTTGAAGTGGTCGAGTTCCCATTGGGTCACCGGGTAATTTATGTTGCGCGGGTTTACGGCGAGTATTTTATTCTCGGGGATGCTGTTTTCATTGACAAGATAACCAAGGAGCTTGATGCATAGGCGCAGCCATCGGCTCCCGGGGTAATTGCCGTTTTCGTCTGCTGTGACTGAATGGGAGAAGTAAGCATCCATGCACTCCATCTTCCGTTTCTCAAGTTCGAGCAGAAAGCTGGCGTCATATTGGGGCGCGTCAAGCGCGTAGTCGGCAAGGTCTTTGACCATAGGATCAAGCACCTCTTTTTCCCACACCCGATATATCTTTTTGTGGTAGTAAAAGCCTCGATGAATAGCAGCATACTCAGATATATCTTCATCGGTGACTTCGTTGTTACCCCAGTAGTAGGGAGCCAGACAGGCAAGTGCCAGTTCAAACTCTTCGTCGGATTTGAATTTCTCGTAGTCGTAGGTGCCGAATGCGCCCAAAGCCTTGCTTTTCAGACGGGCTTTCTGAACATCTGATAGATTGGAGATGTCGGCCAACGGAGCGTTGCACTCCACGCCTCCGAATGTCAGTGATTTAGGATTTGAATCGTTCATACCTCTTTAATTTGTCTGTTATAAGTATTGAAATTATGTCAGCAGCCAGTTGATTGACATCCGCGCTGTCATCTGGAATTGTTTGGTCGAGCCATTCGTTCATCAACTCATCCGGCTTGGGCGCACTGTTGAATTCGAGGGCATCCAATGCGGCTTCAAGAAAACCTCTGAAGCCGGTCAACATCACATTCGCTTGCGTAGGAGTAAACTTGAATTTCTTGCCGGAATGTATGATTTTTTCTATAGCAATCTCCTTCGGTTCGTCATACCTTTCGCCATGCGAAAAAAATTTCAATCCCTTGCAGAGGTCAAATGCCTGCCCGGTACGATAAAACGGAACAAACTGACGGCAGTATATTTCATTCACTATGTGAGGGTCTGCTTGTAAAAATATTTCTCTGTATGTCATAATCTAGTATTTTCTGCAAAGATACCCCCACACCAGTGTCAAAAGCCGACACAGCTCAATCAAAACTTCCATTTTTTAACATCATCTAAATAATGAATTTACAAAGGGCATAATACGGGCACAAAATTAGCAAGCGCGACTGCCAAAAAACTGACAGTCGCGCTCAGGGCTAAATTTATATGATTGGGGATTAGGTGTTGGTAAATTCTTGTTTTTTGAAGTCGTAATGTTGGCCGGCTTGGTTTGTGATGCTTTGGGCTTTGAAATTGACCTCCGACCAGAAGTCGTTGAGGCGGAGGAGGTCGGGGATGGAGTAGAGTTTATGGTCGGTTAGGTCGTGCGCGGCGTAGCAGATGATGTAGTCCTTGAATTCCAGGAAGCGGTTGAATGGGCATTCATACCAACTTACACCATCATCGAGCGGGCCACGATGCCCGTTGATGGTAAGGCCGGAATGAGAATACACTTCATAGAGAGTCTTTATCATTACCGCGAAGTTTGAGCCGTAGTAATCATCATCAGGCAAATGGCAGATTGAGGACGCATCGTTGAAAACGAATTTCAATGTACCCTCAAGCTCATAGTCATCATCGAAATCAGGAGAGTCAAGCAAAATATCTTTCTTGCCGACAAATTTTTTCACCCTCTCATTGAGAGCGATAGTCAACCAATAGAGTTCATCGTTGACCTTACGAAAGTGATCAAGATTTTCCTCGGTAGGCTGAAACATCTCGTTGAGGATATCGCGCCGCTCACGGAGAAGTCGTTTCACCTCCTCTTTCTGCTCTTTGGAAAGTTCATCATGCTTGAACTCATCAAGGTCAGAGCCGACAAGCTCGATGATTCGATACTCTATTTGCTTAAGCTTCTGTCTCATCGGCTTTTAGATCTCACCATTAAGATAATCTTGATAGTCTTCTTCGTTAGGGAACATTCCTCTAATAGAGTTCGTACCATCTAAGCCTAAAAGTTCCATTTGCAACTTCGTTATTTTACACATCATTTTCCTGTATAGTTCATTGATTTTATGGAATTTTTCAAGCTGTATGTACTCTTTTTCCGGATCATGTTCCATGCTGAAATAGCCTTCTTCTTCAAAATCTATTTGCGCACCAATCCCTTCAAGTTTATCTTTAATCACCACGAGTTCGCCGAGTGCTAAATCTGCATCGATAGTGTCTTGATCCTGAATTTCGTCAATGCGATAGCTTATTGACAAAAGGTCATCTGTTAATTTCTTAATCATAGTTATTTGGGGGAGTTTATAATATTTTCAATGCTATGGCGGCGCAGGCTTCTGCATCTGCAAGAGCGTCATGATGATTTTCGAGGTGGAAGCCGCAGGCTTCGGCTACGATGTGGAGTTGATGAGTGGGGAGGTCGAGTGCCCTGCGGGAGGCCGCAAGTGTGCAGTAGAACTCATAATCCGGATATTCCATGCCATATTCCGCGAATACCGCTTTGAGGCAGGACTCGTCGAAGGGCTTGTTATGGGCTACCAATGGAAGTCCCTTGATTGTTTCTTCGACTTGTGCCCACACCTCTGGAAATGTTGGAGCGCTGTCAGTATCGGCTTGTGTCAGACCGTGAATTTCAGTTGTCCAGTAAGAATAGTAATTGGGGGTGGGCTTAATCAGGCTATAAAAACGATCTGCTATATCACCGTCGCGCACTATAATAAGACCAACGCTGCACACGCTGCACCGGCGCGCGTTAGCTGTTTCAAAATCTATCGCTACAAAGTCTCGCATCTTCACTTTCTGTTATAGACGTTATACAAATCATTGACCCAACCTTTCATCTGCTCTACTACATGTTCGGGTGACAGCACTTCTATCCATGAACCACCATGAAGCATTTCCATGAAAAACTCCTCGGTCGGGCGAACTGTGATGTCAAATTCGGCATATTCACCGTCCTCGTCAACAATCAGTTTCTGTGATGGATGTATGGGCAACGTCTTTACATAATGAGCATGAGGGTATTCAACCCTTATGCGGATTGTCTCAATTTTTACTTTCTCGTAGAGCGACACTCCGAGGGTGCCGTCGAAAAAATCTTCGGCATCGAAATCTTCTGGATATTTGAATGTTTCGTCCAAGACTCTCGCTTCTTCAATCCGGTCCAGACCATAAATAATCTCCTGCCACTTATCTCTATAGAAACATTGTCCAACCACATACCAGCGATTTTTATAGAGTTTCACACACAAGGGGCTTATCGGAAATGTGGAACTATAGTAACTTCCAAAGCCACGATAGGTAATCTGTATCCGATGATTGCTTTTCATCGCTGTGATAATGGTGGCCAGATGCTCGTGTCCCGATGGTATCTGTTCCAGCAAAATGCGGTGTTTAAGACCGATACCTCCCATGAGCGTTGTACCCATCGACAAAGAGTCGAGTAGCCATTTGCTTACTTTGTCACCGTTGATTATTTCAGGATTCGTTATGTAATAACGATAGGGCGGTTTCTTTTCGTTTTCGATTATAACATCGAATTGTTCTTGAATGGCATCTTTCCATCGGTTGAATGTGGCACGGTCAAGCGGCTTGTTACTGAGGTTTTGATTAGTTAACCATTTGTCAGAAATCTCTCTAAGCGAAAGCCCCCGTTCACCGCTCTGATGAATGGTATTAAATAGCCAGATGTATTTTTGTGTCTGAGTCATAAGTAAAAAATATTTCGACTGCAACCACGAAGTGCCCGCGTGTGACTTTGAAGCGAAAGTCGGCAAAGCCGGTTGCGTAGCAATCAAATGTCACCGCAAATATAACGCATGTGGTGTAGCATTTAGTGTTACACGTCTGAAAAAGTGGAATAATTTTATTCTGTAATAATTTATGATACACCCATACGACTAACTTTGCCCTAAATTAAAATTTCAATGGCAACAAATCAGTTAAATCAGTCTCTTTTGTTCATGAGAGAAATACTTCAGTCGGGAGTCCGTGGCATTTCCGGTAAGGAACTTTGCTCCAAGTGTGCACTATCTCCGCGGCTATTGGTGGCATGAAATGAAAGACCCGAGCCCTTTCTGTATGCCGTATGCTGCAGTGCCCGACAATGGAGAAATCATTGACCGTTATGAGTTAATTCTGAGTTTATTAAAGCAAGTAAACGTATAGCCGATATGGATTATATTACAGCTTATATACATCCTTTGAAATGGACCGAAGGAAATATCTTCGGCATGTCGTTTGAACTGAATGGAAAGACCCCATCTATGCGCATCGACTGGGGCGACGGCAAGAGCAATTCTTTTACCGGAAAATCAATCTCGGCCATGCATAAATACCCTAAAGACGACAAACTATCATTCATGGTAACGGCAACAGCAACCTCCGGAACAATCGTGCATGCCCAATCCAGCGGTGGCGATTGTTTTTATGAATCTGCGGATTTAAGCCATGCTCCAAGACTTCGCTCGGCGTATATTGAAAGTTATAAAGAAGTTAAGCTCAATAATCCTTTAATTGAGAGATTGACAATGCGAATATTGCTCGGTTCGGAATATGACTTGTCGAGTTGCGTGAATCTCCGCGAATTGATTTTTGACTGCGAAAGCGACTTCCGGCGCCTCGACCTCTCCATGTGTCATAAATTGGAAAAATTGGAATGTTGGGGCTTCCTATCCGATAAATTTACGCAAATAGCAGTCCCCAACGATGCACCTCTCAAATATGTCGATATAAAAGGTCATAACTTCACTTCCCAATGTCTGAATGCTTTGCGGCGAATCGTAGAGCGTAATGGCGGTACAATAATTGAAAAAATGGAAGATTAAGCAGCATAAAACGTTCCACTGACAGATTTTGGCAGTCATGCAGGCTAACTTTGCAAATAAAACTCTAATAACAAAAACTATGTACTCATTTCATTGGACAGTTAAGGCCGTAAAACAAGTCGGCAAACTACCGGCAGGAGCTTGGGTAGAGATAATCAAGACCACCACAAGCGCTAAACCGACCTCACTTGAGATCTTCCGTGCTTTCGAGCAGAAGTATGGGATGAAGATTCCCAGTGTCTCAACCGACCAATACTTTACCTGCATCAAAGGCTAATCCCCAAGTAAATGATGCCAAGTGGCAGGGCAAATCTCATTCTCTGCCACTTGGCTACAGTGACTGACTGGTATGAATAAAACAATGATAATAGGAGTAGGCGGTGCAGGATGTAATATGGCCAACACCTTCCGTCTGGAAACAAAATCTGATTCCATTAAAAACGCGACCTATGTGTTCGCCGACCACCGCCAACTCGATATTGATTATTTTAAGCGGATTGATGACACCACCGTCTATTTGAATCTATATAACATTGATTTATACAACGATTTGCCGGAAGACTTTTTCATAGATGTGGAAAAGGTTTATGTCCTTGCCGGATTGGGTGGTCACACAGGGACAGTATGGACTCCCATTCTCGCTCAGTTTGCGAAATTCAGAGATGTAAAATCTGTATCGGCCATAGTCACCACTCCTTTTAACTTTGAGGGAGAAAAGCTCATGGCACATGCGCTTGATGGACTCTCAAAGATTAAAGATCTGAATCTTGATTTGGTAATAGCCCTCAACAACGAGAAAATTGCCAAGCAATATGCAAATATCAATTTTGCCAACGCATTTGACTATGCCGACAAAGCGGTTCTCGCAGCCATTGATGAAAACATCAAATTTGAACGATAGTCTAATGACAAAAGAGCAACTTTCCATAAAGATTACCAAACTGAGTATGGTCTTAGGCATTTGCGGTGGTATGGCACAAGCACTCGGCGCTCCCGAACATTCAACAAAATGGCTTGCTATTGGCTTGTTGACAGGCTTCGCAATAACCTTGCACGAGTGGCGCAAAGTAGCTGCAATACTCATCGCAGAGTATAAGCGGCTGAAAAAGTTAGAGCCTGTCGAAAAAGACAAAGGCTGTAGTGAAAAATGACGCACATAGAGCACTAAATTTGTGTCACAAACAATCAGGCCAGGTGGCGGAAAGGGATAGACGCGCCTTATTAATTGTTAAGGAAGACTGCTGGATCGTACCCAGCCCGGGCAGCCAAAAATATAACTTCAACGAAATGGAAAATCAAATGTCAAACTGGAATGGATTCAAAATCCATGGCGATACATCCGAACTCGATAAAATCGTTGAACATGGTGGAATGATTAGCCTTGACCTCAACGACATAACCAGTACTCTATCGGAATCAGGAGAAAACTACATCACAGATGGTCTTGGCGCGAACATCTCAGAGGCTTTCAATGATGCTGTTCATAGCTTGCCTGTTCCAATCAGCACTGTAGAAAAGTTATTGATTCAGTTCTATATCGGTGCGAAACAACCGAACATTTCTGAATTATCTGTCATCTCAAAGACATTGAGCAATGGGAAAAATAATTTGCAAGTTATGTGGGGCGTCTCCAAAATTGAAAATCTTGGAGACGATATTAAAGTTGTTTTAGTAGCTTCTCTATCAAAATGACTCTCTACGACTTATTTCATTCAATTCCTCCCGAAGTGTTACTGGCAAGCGTCCTGGAAGTTAACGCACATAACAACGTTGTATCCAACTTGGAGGCATCATTCCTTTCCGGTGTACTTAATGCTATGCCTGATGAATCGGACGATGACGAAAAATGCTTGTATATTCTAAGGGACAATCAGTTCCGCCCAATAGTGGCATTCGACACTTCACTTGAAGCTGAAATCACTCTTGGCAAAGTTTTGTCGCGTCAGGTAATGACAAGCGATTTACTCAAGCATCTTCCTCCCGAAAAGATTGCGGCTTACTGTTATTGTTCTTTGCCGGTATGCATTGTTGTAGAAAAGGATGGTCATTGCCCTGTTAGCCGTGCGTTTGACACGGAAACTAATGCGGTAATTACTAAGGTCCATGACTATATCCGTATGTATTAGTCGTTACAAATATCTGAGATGAATTTACTTCTGTGGGTAATATCAGTAGGCGATAAGGTCGGACGCATTGTTATCAATCACATTCTTTTCCAGCCAAGCCTTGGTCCGAGATTTAAGGTTGTCGCATGACTGAATGCAAAGTCTTTGAAGCGAAATTTGATTGCACACTTTCAAGGCATTCATCTTGCTGCCGCAAAGGTCAAGAGAGAGAACGCCGGGGCTTTTCGACAAATCAATAGTCGCTGCCTCACCCGACCGACATTGTAAACTTGTCAAATGCGGAAGTGCTGTCAAATCTAAAAATGCACCTTTATAATAATCACAATCAAGATATTCAAGATTCGGGCAGCCTGTAAAATCCAAACTGTTGACATTGTGAAACTTCATGCTCATCAACGATGGACAATCATGGATAATTACTGACTCCACCGTGGTATCCCATAGGACATCAACCATTTCCAAAATCGAAGAGGCATCTTCTGAATAAATTTCAATTATGTATGGTACAACCGCTCCAAACTTACTAAAACAGAATTCAGCGCGACACCATGTGTCATAGTCCGGCTGAGCCGTTAGCACGACATCACGGCACTTGCCACATCTGACTGTCACCGAACAACCACGACGCATTTTGATGTCAAGTGCGCCGTGGTTACCCTCCATCCATTCGATGGTCTTGCCGGTGATTGTAATAAGTTTATCCATCGTTGATGCTGATAAATTGAATTTGTATTTCCAGATTCTCCGCTTGGGTTACACCGAATACGATTTGTATTGACGATGACGGAAGCGCGAAGAATTTAATCAAGAATTCGTGCAGTTGTTTTCGCTCACCGAAATTAAGAGGATATGATTCTGAATTCCAAATGATGATGGTCAGTTTGCTTTCCGAATTCGGCGGCCCTTTCATCTCACAGGCATACTTATCCAACAGCTCTTTCAGATATTCAACACGGTCTGTCTTCCCGTAGGCAAACGACTCCAGCATTACGTCATTGACCAATTTGGCGTTGTAAATTTTGTCGATAAGGCTTTCCATAAAGCCTGGCTTTTCGATAATGCCGAACTTACGGAGCCGCTCAACGTTGTGATAAACCCTGTTCATTTTCCATAGTTCATCCTGCCGTTTCGTCATTCTATATTTACGCTTGCGTTTGCTCCGGTTTAGGTGCTTCCGTCGTTCCCATAGATATCTCATAGTTTCGCTACCGCACGGAACGCCATCCGGATTTCCTTTGCAGAGTTTCTTAAGTTCCCTACGCTCCTCTTTGTCTTTGATATACGGCAGCATCTCACGAATACCAAGCCTATACGCCTGCGTTGCAAACGGAGAATCATCATTAAAGAAGTCATCGAAACATCGTTCTTGTGAATGAGAAGTAAAACCATAAAATGTCGCACCCCACAGAATGGCACCAGCCATCTCTGCAGTGGTCACTTTTTGGTTCGTCGGTCGAATAACATCTTTTGCCAATATGTCTTCCCAATCTTGTCCCTCAACATTATTTGCAACGATTGCTTTTACTTCAGGATTTTCAAGGCTCTCCGGCGAAACTATATCAAAGGTCACTTCTCCGCCATATCCCCCAGGCCCGATATGGCATAACTGATCGTAAGCCATTTTGTATTCAGCTGACTGGCCTATGAAATTTTCAACTTCGCGAAAGTGAGTACGCTGCAAAGCTGTGGCGATTTCATCAAATGAGACGGACTTAACCAAATCTTGTACTGTCATAACCTAATTTATTTCTCACAAAGTTAACATTGATGGTGTAGCAAAAAGTGGTACACCTCCTAAATTATAGAAAAATACGATTGTGTATTGCTGTTTGATACAACTTGGGTATTATCTTTGCAAAAAATAGAACTCCCTTGATATGAGAATCCTTCATTTATCAGACACCCACGGCAGTCACCATCGGCTTAAAAACCTTCCCGAAGCCGATGCCATAGTTCATTCCGGCGACTTCACCATGACAGGAACCGAACAGGAAGCCATCGACTTCCTAAACTGGTTCTGCGACCTGCCCTGTGCCCAAAAAATTTTCATATGTGGCAATCATGATGACTGTCTATATGGCGCCAATATCGACGGTCTCGACCCAAACGTACACTATCTCTGCAACTCTGGAGTGGAGATTGACGGCATAAAATTCTACGGCGTGCCAATGTTTATGGGAGATTGCGTCACCGACCGCCAACAACGCAACATCGCAAAAATCCCCTCTGACACCGACATTCTGATAACCCACAGCCCAGCCTACGGCATCCTCGACTTCGACGACAACATAAACTACGGTGATGAACAATTATTCTCAAAAGTTTTGGAAATTAAACCCCGTCTCCACCTATTCGGCCACATTCACGCCCAACACGGCATCACAACCCTGCACGGCATCACATTCTCCAACGGAGCAATAATGAACGCCGACTACACCCACCTCGCCGCCCCCAACATCCTAATGATATAAACACTTGCACTCTAATGCTTTCAAAGCGTATTCGCAGGCAATAGTTGCGCGGAATATTTGGATTTTGCACGTAATATGCACGTAGAATAAAAAGAAAGCGAGATAACTATTGGATTTCCAATTAGTTATCTCGCTTTTGAGGTGCCCAGAACAGGAACACTAATATTGAATCGTAATGAATCGCTGTCAATTTTGGCTATTTTTGAGTCTAATTTATAAATCGCTGATTATTAGCAGTAAATGACTATGATGAATTAAACTGAAGCGTAAGTGAATTTGATTCTGATTTGTTAAAGTTCAGAACTTGCTGACAGAACGCTGACAAAAGTTGTTGTATATATGAGAGGGTATTATTACCTTTGTATCAGGATAGTAAAACATGTCGAATCAAAACATTCTCTCCTATGGCAACAATCAAAAGAGCCTTATCGGCGAAAGTAAACGCTTCCGGACGTGCTGAGATTCTTCTCCGCGTATCCGTTTCGCATAGCGTTTCCCACCGTATCAAGAGTGGGCTGTATATCTCTGCCGACCGCTTCAAAGATGGCAAATTCGCAAATCCGCGTGACCCGGAAGGGAAGCGTGAAGTGCGCGAGGTGCAGGATAAGTTGGAAAGCATTGAGAAGTTCCTCATCCGCTTGTGTGAGGATAATCCGGTTGAAAAAGTGACGAAAGATTTCGTTCTAGCACAGCTGGAGTCATTCCTCAATCCACCGAAAGAGGAAACTGTAGTAGTGCCAGAGGTGTCGTTCTTTGATATATTCGAGGATTATATCGCCAAGAAAAATATTTCGGAGTGGCGTATCAAGCATCTTCGTGTCTTGAAACGTGCACTAATGCGCTACGAACTATATGTGCAAGCCAACGGCAACAGAAAATATAAGATGAAACTTGATGAGTTTACGGTTGATGATGTCAATAAGTTTGAGAAATTTCTGCGCTCGGAGCATCTTATCTACATGAAATATCCGAAAATTTATGATGCTATTCCGGCTGACACTCATTCCCAGCGAAAGAAACCTAAGCCACATCCAAAGGGCGACAACACTATTATCGGCCTTTTCGGACTAATGAGGGCGTTCTATCGCTGGTGTCGTGAGCAGGATATGACCACAAATGATCCGTTTGCTAAATACAACGGCAAGACTACTGAGCGATACGGCACACCATATTACATTACCATCGAGGAACGCGATAAGATTGCTGATTTCGATTTATCGGCGAATCCATCACTGGAGGCACAACGGGATATTTTTATTTTTCAGTGCCTTATCGGATGTCGAGTGTCTGACTTGTTATCGATGACACACGACAGCATCATAAACGGTGCAATCGAATATATGCCGCAGAAAACAGCAGGAGAAAGGCCGCAGGTGGTTCGCGTGCCACTGAATACCCGAGCATTGGCACTCGTCGAAAAATACAAAGACCGCGAAGGTCTGAATGTGAAACTATTTCCGTTCATAAGTTCGCAGAAATACAATGTCGCCATCAAGAAAATATTCAAGACCTGCGGCGTAACGCGGATGGTGACGATACTTAATCCCACCACTGGAAAAGAGGAGAAACGGTCCATTGACGAAATCGCCAGCAGCCACCTCGCCCGACGCACCTTCATCGGCAACCTCTACAAGAAAGTCAAAGACCCGAATCTTGTCGGCTCACTCAGCGGCCACACCGAAGGCAGCCGCGCCTTCGCACGCAACCGCGACATCGACGAAGACATGAAGAAGGAACTTGTCGGGTTGTTAGAATAATTAATTTGCTGAGATAATACGCTGAAAATCGGAGAAAAATTCGTAAATTTGTATTGCTGAATATGACCAAGAATGAACTTGTAGCAAAGCTACGCGACATAGAATGGGAAGATTTTGAAGTAAAAGAAGCAAAATCAGAACTGCCGAAGACTATTTGGGAAACTGTAAGCGCATTCTCAAATACCTCTGGTGGTTGGATTGTACTCGGTGTCAAACAATCCGGCAAGACTTTTGAGATACAGGGAGTCGGAAATATCGAAAAACTTGAACAGGATTTTCTAACTACGCTCCGCTCTGAGAAGTTTAATCAAAGATTGGCGGTAACATCTAAATCATATAATATAGATGGCAAACGACTATTGGCATTCTATGTGCCGGAAGTTGAGATGAAGCCTGTCTATTACAACAATCCGGCCAACACGTTCATTCGCATGGGAAGCGGCGACCAACGGGCTACAGAAGGAGAAATACGGGCAATGTTCCGTGACCAATCGTTTGGCAAGAAAACGGAGGAGACAATCCCTGAAAGTGGGATTGAAATGCTCAACCTTAATACTCTACGCAGCTATCGTTACGCTTTAAGCCAGACAAGCAACCTCCTCGAATATCGGGATGTTGATGATGTTGAGTTTTGTGAACACGTAAACATCACCAACAAGGGATTGCTCACATATGCTGGATTGCTGATGTTTGGAAAGGCTCCTTATGTGTTGAGATATGTACCGACATTTTGCGTTGATTACATCGAGATTCCCGCTCCGACTATTCAGGAGGCAGAGGTGCGATATACCTATCGCATCCCCGAGCAGGAAAACATCTGGGAGGCAGTGCAGATTATACTTCGCCGCTTTCGGACATTGGTGGATGCCCCCATACATATCAAGGATGATGGCTTCGCAACCACTGACGAAAGCCAATATAACGTACTGCGCGAAGCATTGGCAAACATGGTCATGCACTGCGACTACTTCGATTCAATGCGATCCTGTATCCGTGTGTATACAGACCACATCGAGTTTATGAATGGCGGTTGCTTCCCACTCCCAGTGAAGGACATCATCGGAAAGGTTTATTCAAAGTTGCGCAACCCGACTCTTGCAAAATTGTTCCGTTATGTCGGCATTGCGGAAAATGCGGGATATGGCATGAACAAACTTGCAAGTTGGGAAAAATTGACAGGAACCACCCCCTCAATAACGAGTGACCGCACTTACGCTACAGTTTCATTCTCGTTGAAATCCGCCATACAACGCAGGAATGACAATGAGGGTAAAAATGAGGGTAAAAATGAGGGTAAAAATGAGGGTAAAAATGAGGGTAAAAAATTAACTCCTCGTCAGCGATCTATTTTTAAACTTATTGAGCAAAACCCCAATATAAGTATGGTTGAAATGGCCAATCAATTAGCCGTTTCCATCAGTACAATAGAAAGAGAAATACCGAAAATGGCCAATGTCATCAGACATGTTGGCCCAAAGAATGGCGGTTATTGGGAAATACTAACCTTAACAAAATAATGAAATATGGAAACAATAATCATTATAGCAATAATTAGCCTAACATTAATTGCATTAGCCTCTTGTTATCTAAATTATACTAGAATAAAGTATGGTCGAGAACATAATCCCATCTCATATATATTTTGGGGCAGCATTACTATATCTGTTGCTGTTCTCATCTATTCTCATTGTTATTGTGGTAATGAAAGAGTCTTGGACTTTTTTTCATTGGCTTCGGCCATTATATCCATAATTTTAGCCATAATTACTATAGTATACTCTTTTTATACTAACAGCCGTTCTAATGGTCAGATAGAATTGTTGAATAATGCGGCAAGAGATGTTCAAAAAGCCAGTATCTCATATTCCGAAAGTGCTGAAACGTTGGAAATTAATATTTCAAAAATAATAAACGCAATAAATAGAGTCGAGGCAAAAACCGATAAAATACTAATTCAGTCATTATCCGAGAGTTCATCAAAGTCTAACGTCATAGACACAGAAGACAAACACGACAAATTTGATGTCAGAAACTATGTTAAGACCTTCATTGCCATTTCTTCCCCTCTTGGAATTCTTTCGATGTATGCGTGTGTATTGTCTCATGACAAATCAATACCATTTCTCCTGTCTTTAGTGTCTGACTCAGATGGGGTAATGTATTGTGCTGGTTTTTTAGTTGCAACTACAGGTACTGGAATTGTAAACTCATCTATTGACTTTAATACAGGTATGGTTACCGTGAACGATTACGTTAACGTAGTTAAAGGCGATATCTTAGAGTGGTTGGAGAAGAATCCGCTTCAAAAGCCCCTTGATGAACTCAAAAATCGAATTGATAATTATTTTAAATAACGTTAGCATAACTACCCTAACCGATACGAAACCGCGTCACTTTGAGGCACTGCGAGGCAAGATAGTCCCATGTGCCATGAATATTTGGATGGCGGTATGACTCTGACTTAACTTTGCATCACAATAATCGACCGCAACAACGAAGTCGCGGTTATGTTCATCTGAGAAATTATTGTTGGGCAATGTTGGGTAACTTTGTGGAAAGCGTGGGAAATGCACGGAAAACCGAAATCTTTTCCTTTTGATGGCTTGTTTCTCTTCTGAAATCCGAATCATTGTAGGCGGAAATATGCGACATTTTCTATACTTTATGCGGCCAAGGGGTCTGAAAATTTGGAAATCGAAGACCGCATGTTGTATATTTGTCGGGCATTACGGCTGATGAAGTCCTCTTTGCGTTCAAGATATTGTTTGCAGGAACGGCAAAAGCACGGCTTCTGAAGATTGTAATGCGACGCTTGTCGGACCACCCCGGAAATTAAAAAGAATATTCAAGACATTCGTCAGACACCGTCGGACTTTTCTCAATGCTCAACCTCTTATGGTTGAGTAAATACACGAGATAAATCACTGAAATATAGCAAT
>CANNVE010000010.1 GCA_947525975.1 uncultured Muribaculaceae bacterium
ATCCGTGAAATCCGTGGTGTTCCGTGTTATTGGGTCAAGGTCGGCGCTATCGGGCGATGGGACATCGCCCCTCCAAGTGGCATCCGGAGGATGCCGAATTATAGTAACGCCGTATGACGCAGCGCAGCGTAGTCATGCGGCGTTATCGTCACAGGGAGGGCGGCATTCGGAGAAAGCCGAAAGAGTCCCGTTCGGCTTTCTTACGAATGCCGAGCGTAATGCTTGCCCAGCCGGGCATGCCTTCGCTAAACTTCGGCATACCCGGATACTATAAATCGGCATCCTCCGGATGCCAAGCCATGACGGGGACCGGCATAAGCAAGCCCGCTCACCGCGGGCTTGCCTATGCCCAATAAATACGGACACGTATTTGTGAAAAAATAATCCGTGAAATCCGTGGTGTTCCGTGTTATTGGGTCAAGGTCGGCGCTATCGGGCGATGGGACATCGCCCCTCCAAGTGGCATCCGCGGGCTTTTCAGCGTCGCATGAAAATTATCCGTGAAATCCGTGGTGTTCCGTGTTATTGGGTCAAGGTTGGCGCTATCGGGCGATGGGACATCGCCCCTCCATGCGGCATCCGCGGGCTTTTCGGCGTCGCATGAAAAATTAATCCGTGAAATCCGTGGTGTTCCGTGTTATTGGGCAAGGCTGCTTCCATGCGGGTGCGGGCGCGATTTATCGCGCCCCTACATTTGGAGACATTCCTTTTTGTTGGCTTTTTTGTGGGGGATTGGGAAAAAATCGCTAACTTTGGAGATTATTTATTAAGGTCAACTATTTCGTCATGGTAAAAGGTTATTTCAACGAAGAAGAAAGCGCCTTGCTCCCGGGGCTTTGCCGCCGGGTGCTGTCGGCTTGCCGGGCGGTGATGCAGCCCGGTGATTTCCGCAAGGGGCGCGCGCTGATAGAGCGCGCCATCGAGCAGGGCCAATACCAGCGTGACCGTTACGGCATCAATCCCGTGATCCACAATCTTAACACCGCCGCCCTGCTCTGCGAGAAGGTTAGCCCTGACCGCAGCATGGCTTTGGCCATACTGCTCCACAACATAGCCAAGGCGCAGGCCGATGAGGGCGATGCGCTCTATGACTGGGATGATGATGTGAAGGCTCTGCTCGCAGGCCTGATTAAGGTGTCGATGCTGTATTCCAAGCAGGCAGCCGTGGAGAGCGAGAATTTCCGAAAGCTGCTCATAGCTTTCGCCCACGACATACGCGTCATCATCATCATGATCATCGACCGCGTGGCGCTGATGCGGGCCATCAACCATCACCCCAACGACAAATTCGTGCACGACGTGGCCTACGAGGCCAACTACCTCTACGCGCCGCTTGCCCACCGCCTTGGCCTTTACTCGCTGAAGCAGGAGCTCGAGGATATGTCGCTGAAATACACCGACCGCGACAAATACACCGAAATAGCCCACAAACTTAAGCAGAAAAAGGGCGAGCGCGACGAATACATAGCGGCATTCGTGAAGCCGATCAAGGAAAAGCTCATGGCCGAGGGATACGACTTCGAGATCAAGGGCCGCCCGAAATCGATATATTCGATCTGGAACAAGATGCGCAAGCAGAAGAACGATGTGGAGGACATATTCGACCTCTTCGCCATACGCATCATCCTCAATTCGCCCGCCGACCGCGAGAAGGCGCAGTGCTGGGGCGTGTTCTCGATCATTACCGACATGTACCGTCCCAATCCGGCCCGCATGAAGGACTGGATCAGCATACCCAAGAGCAACGGCTATGAGTCGCTGCACACCACCGTCTATGGCCCTGCGGGCAGATGGGTGGAGGTGCAGATACGCACCCGACGCATGGACGAGATCGCCGAAAAGGGCCTTGCCGCCCACTGGAAATACAAGGGCGGAAAGAGCGAGAACGACCTCGACAAGTGGATGAACAACGTGCGCGACATTCTGGAGACGGCTGAGACCGGCCCGATGGAGCTGATGAAGAATCTCACGATGGACGTCTACGACAAGGAGGTCTTCGTGTTCACTCCAAGAGGCGACCTCTACAAACTGCCGATGGGCGCCACGGTGCTCGACTTCGCCTTCAATATACACACCGGTCTTGGCTGCAAGTGCACGGGAGGAAAGGTGAATGGACGCAATCAGAAGATCAACTATAAGCTGCGCACGGGCGACACCGTGGAGGTGCTTACCTCGTCGACGCAGAAGCCGAAGGTTGACTGGCTGAATTTCGCCGTGACCTCTAAGGCTCGCAATAAGATACGCTCAAGCATCAAGGAGCAGGGCGGCTCGCTTGCCGACTACGGAAAGGAACTGCTGCAGCGTCGCCTCAAGAATCGCAAGATAGAATTTGAGGAGGGCGCCGTCGCGAAGCTCGTGAAAAAGCTTGCCTTCAAGACCGCCACAGACTTCTTCGACGCTCTCGGGCGCGAGGAGATCGACGTGAAGGATGTGATAGATCCCTACGTAGAAATCCTCAACAAGGCTATGGAGGCGCCCAAGAGCGTGTCGGCCGACGGGTTTGTGATGCAGCCGGTGCGCGACGAAGAGGCGAAGAGCGAAGAGATCCTCACCATCGGAAATGACGTGAAGGGCATGAAATACAAATTCGCGCGTTGCTGCAATCCGATATACGGCGATGACGTGTTCGGATTCATCAGCCTCGAGGGCGTGGTGAAGATACACAAGCGCGACTGCCCTAACGCGGCCAACATACACCACAAATATCCCTACCGCATCATCCGCACGCGCTGGTCGGGCAAAATGGGCGGACAGTTTGCCGCGAACCTCAGTATCGTGGGGCGCGACGATATAGGCATTGTCACAAACATAACATCAATAATCAACAAGGAGAAGGACGCGAGCCTGCGCAGCATTTCGATCGACTCGCATGATGGCATCTTCCACGGATACCTGATAGTGGGGGTGTCTGACGCCGACAGTCTCGACGCCCTGATCAAGAAACTCAAGACAGTGAAAGGAGTGAAAGATGTACAACGCAATTAAGTATCTGGCCATCGCCGCTGTGGCGGCGTCGGCCCTGGCATCATGCTCAGGCGACGAGGACAAGGAGCGCGTAGAGGGCCTGCTCGTGGAGATCAACCAAAGCCTTGAGGCAGGCGACTATGCCAACGCTCTGGCGCTGATGGACACCATCGATCAGCGCTATCCCTCGCAGATCGAGGCCAGGCGCCAGGTCACAGCCCTCAGGCCCAAAGGCATAGAGAAGGAGACGCTGGCAATGATGGCAGCCGCCGACAGCGCGATAGCCTTTGCCCAGGCCGACCTGCAGGGGCTTGAGCCGAAGATGAAGCACATACCGGGCGATGAGCTTGAGGGATATTATGTGGCCGCTGACGCCTATAATCCGTCGTTCATCAACACCACGGGCGTTGAGGCACGCGTAAATGACGCTGACTTCACATACTACATCGTGGCGCAGACCATAGGACGCAGGCAGGGCATAACTGCCGTGGAGCTTAAGTCGGCAGCCGGGGCCACGGCCCAGTCTGACGCCATACCGGCCGGCAGCGAGCGCCGCTTTGAGATTGAGGGCAGCGAATCGGCTGTGTTCATACCCGAAGAGGTCGACAGGCTTGGCGAGTGGGCGCAGGCCGCCGGACAGATAGCTTCGGCCCGCATCGTGACTGCCAAGGGTGGTGTCGACGTCAAGCTTAAGGGCGGACAGCAGTCGGGTTTCGCCACAGCGTGGCAGTACGCTGATGCCCGCCGCAGGCTATACGATGCCACCAACCGCCGCGCCATGCTTGAGCGTCGCCTGCAGATAGCGCGCGACCAAATCGCTAATTCAATTAGTAATTAGTAATTAGTAATTAGTAATTGGGGATTTATATTGAATCATTATCATATATTTATACATAAATGAAAAGTAAATTAGCATCTATTGCAATGGCAGCGACATTGACTCTCGCATCGTGCTCGGGCAATAAGGAGGCTGAGAATCCTTTCTTCGAGCCTTTCGACACGCCTTACAGCACCATCCCGTTCTCTAAAATCGAGAACAAGCATTATATGCCCGCCATCGACCGGGGCATTGAGAAGGCAAAGGCCGAGATTGACGCTATCGTCAACAATCAGGAGGCTCCGACTTTCCGAAATACGATCGAAGCTCTCGACAACAGCGGAGCCGACCTTGATCGCGTGCTCAACGTCTTCTTCAATCTTCTTGAGGCTGATTCTGACGATGAAATGATGGAAATTTCGCTCGAAGCGTCGAAGAAACTCAGCGACTATTCAGCAGACATCATCCTCAACGAAGGCCTTTGGAACCGCGTGAAAGCCGTGTACGAAGGCCGCGACAGCCTCAATCTGACTCCCGAACAGCAGATGCTGCTGCAAAACACGTATGACGACTTCGCCAACTCGGGCGCCAATCTCCAGGGCGAAGACCGCGAGACATACCGCAAGCTGAGCTCTGAACTGTCGGAACTCACCACCGTATTCGGCCAAAATGTGCTCAAGGAAATGGCCACTTACGAAATTTGGCTCACGAAGGACGACCTCGAAGGCCTTCCCGAGTCAGTGACCGCAGCCGCAGCCGAGGCCGCCAAGGAAAAAGGCCGCGAGGGAGAATACCTCTTCACCCTGGCACAGCCCACCTATATCGCCTTCATGAAGTACAGCTCTCGTCCCGATCTGCGCGAAAAGATGTACCGCCTCTATCAGGGCCGAAACACCAAAGGCGAATACTCCAACCTTGAGAATATCAAGAAAATCGCCGAGCTTCGCCTGCAGATAGCCAATCTGCTCGGCTATGAGACTTTTGCCGACCAGAAGCTGCAGAAGACGATGGCCCGCACTCCAGAGGCTGTGTATCAGCTGCTCGACCAGCTGCGCGACGCTTATGCGCCCGCGCTTAAGGCCGAGATGGACGAGCTCACCGCCTTCGCGTCAAAATACGAAGGCAAGCCCGTCACCATCAATCCCTGGGACTACAGTTACTACAGCAATAAGCTGAAGGCCGAGAAATACTCATTTGATGAGGAGGAACTGCGCCCGTATTTCCCTCTCGACAAGGTGATCGACGGCGTATTCGGCTTTGCCAACACGATGTACGGCATCAACTTCACGCCCACCGACAGCATCGACGTATACCATCCCGACGTTAAGGCCTACAAGGTGACTGACGCCGACGGATCGTACCTGGGCATGCTCTACACCGACTTCTTCCCCCGCGAATCAAAGCGTCCCGGCGCTTGGATGACCGAATTCAAGGGGCAGTGGACCGAGGAGGACGGCACCAATTCGCGTCCGCTCATCTCGATCGTGATGAACTTCAACAAGCCCACCGCCGATAAGCCCGCTCTGCTCACCCCCTACGAGGTGGAGACATTCCTGCATGAATTCGGCCACGCGCTTCACGGTCTGCTCACGCAGTGCAAGTACAAGTCGCTTTCGGGCACTTCCGTATACCGCGACTTCGTGGAGCTTCCCTCGCAGTTCAACGAGAATTATCTCACAGAGAAGGAGTTTCTCGATTCATTCGCCAAGCACTATCAGACCGGCGACTCCATCCCACAGACCCTCATCGACCGTCTCGTGGCCTCGCAGCGCTATGGCGCAGCCTACCAGTGCATGCGTCAGCTGATGTTCGGATACCTCGACATGGGCTGGCATTCGATCAAGGAGCCTGTGACCGAGCCTGTCGACTTCGAGCGCAAGGCCTACGAGTCAGTGGCCATCTTCCCCTACGTTGACGGTACCATGGTGTCTCCGCAATTCAGCCACATCTTCTCGGGCGGCTACGCTGCCGGCTACTACAGCTACAAGTGGGCTGAGGTGCTCGACGCTGACGCATTCGCCAAATTCCAGGAAGAGGGCATCTTCAATCAGGATGCGGCAAAGGCATTCCGCGAGAATATCCTCGAAAAGGGCGGTACAGAAGATCCCGCCAAGATCTACCGCGATTTCCGCGGACAGGATCCCACCATCGACGCCCTGCTCATCCGCGATGGCATCAAGCATCCCGCTGACAAAAAGACAATCGTCGCCGAAAAGAAAAACTGACCGGCGATAGCCACTCAAAACAAAAAAGACACGGATTGCAGCACCTCTGCAATCCGTGTCTTTTTTTGTTCCGCGCAGAGGGCATACCAAAAATCCGTGGCTATACTATGAATTCGGAGTAGGTGTCGAGGTCGCGGATGGTGGGGATAGGGGCGGGGGATGAGGGTGATGTTTCGTGCTGGTCGGGGTTTGAGATCGAGAGGCCGAGGAGGCGTATGGGGCGTTCTTCGCTGTAGTCTGTGGATTCGAGCAGTGAGCGGGCGGCTTGCATCAGCGATGCTTCGGATGTGTCGAAATATTCGTCGGCAGAGATGCTGCGTGTGATCTGGCTGAAGTCGAAAAATTTCACTTTTAGGGTGAATGTGCGTCCGCGAAACTCGGCTTTTCGCAGTCTTCCCCTAAGGTCGATCACAAGCGATTGCAAAGCCTCGGCTATGTCGAGCGGTCGGTAGATGTCGGTGAGGTAGGTCTCTTCGCAGCCTACGGATTTGCGCACGCGCTCTGTCACCACGGGTCGATTGTCGATGCCACGGGCGAACTCATAGTATACGGCGCCTTGCTTGCCGAAATGCGTGGAAAGGAATTCGAGAGATTGAGAGCGCAGCTGCAGCCCGGTGTAGATGCCGAGCGAATGCATTTTCTCGGCTGTCTTTGGCCCCACACCCCAGAAATCCTCAATCGGAAGAGACGAGATGAAATCGAGAGCGCGGCTGGGGTGCACTGTGAACAGGCCGTTGGGCTTGCGGTAGTCGCTGGCTATCTTCGCCAGAAATTTATTGAAGCTTATCCCTGCCGATGCGGTGAGGCCGGTGCGCTCCCATATCTTCTGTTTTATCTCGCGGGCTATGGTCTGCGCCAGTTCGATTCCGGGCTTATTGACAGTCACATCGAGAAAGGCCTCGTCGATGGAAATCGGCTCGACCAGATCAGTGTATTCCCGAAAGATCTGATGCACCTGTGCCGACACCTCTTTGTAGAGCGCGAAATGGCAAGGCACCACCACCAGATGCGGGCACAGCTGCTTGGCCTTGACCATGGGCATGGCCGACCTCACGCCGTAGGGACGGGCCTCATAGCTGGCAGTGCACACTACGCTGCGGTTGCCGTCATACCCCACGGCCACAGGCTTCCCCTGGAGCGACGGATTCTCGCGTTGCTCTACAGAGGCGAAAAAGGCGTCCATGTCGATATGTAAGATTTTCCGCATTTGCATAAGGGGAGGGGATCGTGTCAATGAAAAACGCGGAAATTGACCCGATTATTGTGCTGCGGCGTGTTGGGGCCGGATTATTTGTAGATATAGAGGGCGTGCCAGCGCTTGTTGTCGTTGAGGATGGCGATAGCCGAGACGGTGTCTCCATCAGCAACGCCGTAGAGCATTGAAGCCGGAACATAGGCCCCGTCGATAAAGCCGTAGACTTTCGAAGGCTCAGGGCTCTTGATCGATATGGGCCCCGTCACTATCTTAAGCCAGGGAAGTGGATCGTGGAGCATATCGGGCACGATGCTCACGATCTGGCCTTGGCGATCGGGCGATATGTAGGCTCTGAAAACGCTGCCATTGTGGGCCTTGGGGCCGAGCAAATGTTTTCTGGGCTTTATCCATATTTCCTCGTCATCATGCCTCAGGAGCCACGAGGAATCGCTTCGCGAGGCTGATCCTCGCTGCTCCCATACTTTCACATACACCTTTGAGGGGAGGCCCGCGAAAGCATAGGCGTTGGCCATGACGCTGTATTCCGAATAGAGCAAAGCGTTGTCGGCCGGATACGATCCGTGGGGCAGACGGTGCATGAGGTCGTAGTATCGGCGCTTCAGCGACCATCCTCTCGCCTCCACTATGTCTCTGAAGCGATTAAGCTCGGTCAAGGCATTGGCGTGATAGCCTTTGTCGATCAGGCACTCTGCAAGCCTCAGGCGCATTCCCAGGGCTACATCGTCGGTCTTGGATTTCGCAATGGATACGCACAGCATGCCGATGACCATGTCCGGGTCGTCGATCAGCCTGGCCAGATCGTCCCACAGATAGTGCTTGTCGGGAGTGCGTCGCAGCATCTGCCTGATGATATCAATAGCCGCATGCCTGTCTCCGTCGATGGCTTGCAGATGGGCGGAGTATCGGTAGAGGTGGAGGTTGCTTGGATAGGCGTCGATGGCCTTAGAGAGCAGGCTCTTGAATTTGTCGTCGGGCGATGCACCGGCATTGGCGATGGCCGTCATGTACGCTCCGATTATTTTCTCAACGAGGGCTGACTGCTTATGCTCTTCTTTGCCGTCGTGCTGCACCCAGTCATCGGGGCGCAGATTGTCAAGATTCCAAGCCTTTACGAAGGCTATGAAGCGGTGGCCGCGCGATTCGGCTTTTTCCGCTTTCACGGCTTCGGCGATCATGAGCGAATTGAGCAGCGACTGGCCCGGAGACATTGTGTTGGCGAAGCGCTCGATCAGCTTCCACTTTTCGTCGGCCGGCATCGAGTCAGATTTTCGCAGGCTCTGGTATATCTGCCAGCCTTCTCTCTCGGCGGCGTCACAGCGCATCATGCTTTCGGCCACAGCCAGCGCCTTCCCTGTCACTTGATTGTCAGGGTCGTGGTCGAGTCTCAGGCTCTTCATGCGCGAGAGTGTCTCGTGCATGCCGGCCTCTTCAGCGTTATAGCCTGCGCGCTGCAGCCGGTCGTTTAGGCACCAGAAGAGTGCTATGGCCTCAAGCTTGCCGGGGCTTTCAGCGTATTCGTGTTCAGCCATGCGAGTGGCGTCCTCCAGGAAACCTTTTTTCCGAAGGTCGTTAATTTCCTTATAGGGCATTATGCGACGTAAAATTTTTCAAATAGGATCAGATGTGAATCAAAAATATTATCAGTAACAGGAATGTTGCAAATGTAACAATTATTTCTCTGTTTTCCAAATGATTTAGCGTATTTTATAGTAAATAATGTTAACGAATTTAAAGTGATGAAAAAATGAAAAGATGAAATTTAAGGTCAGGATTCAAGGGGAAGCGAACGGAATGCGCGTGATGAGATCAGATAAAGGAGCAGGCCATAAGACGCGCCTATGGCGGCGCCTACCAGAATGTCGCCGGGATAGTGCACGCCGAGGTAGATGCGCGAATAGCATTGGGCCAGGGCCCAAAGGAAGATGAAGATGGCGTAGGGGCGCCACCGCATGAATAGGGATGAGCTCACTGCCAGCGCGAATGTGTTGGTGGCATGGCACGAGGGGAAGCCGTAGGCCCCTCCGCGATATCCGTTGACGATATGCACGAGGGCCGACAGGGGGTTGTCAGGGTTGGCCGGGCGCAGCCTTTCCACCACAGGGCGGATTAGTCTGGCGCAAGTGAAGTCAGAACAGGCGGCAGCGATGCCGATGGCGGCCACGGCGACAAGCCCGCGCTTCCAGCCAAGCCTGCGCACCAGAAGCCAAGCAATAGCCACATAGAGCGGAATCCAGATGAAACGGCCTGAGAAGACATACATCAGCTGATCCATGCAATCGGCGTGGAGGCCATTGATGGCGAGAAAAGCGCGAGTGTCTATGTCAACCAGGAAGTCTATCATCGGCGGGCAATGTCATTGTAAAGGTATTGGTAATATGCCTGCAGCAGCGGCAGCAGGTTGGCGTCAAAGCCATCGACAGCCTCTGATGTGGCCACGTTGATCTCGGCTTGGCGCTCACCGTCGGTCACGGCTATCCACGAAGGCTCGCTGAAGAATGCCAGGGCCGGGCGGCGCGGATCGAGAAGATTGTGGCTGAATTCAAATTTCGACGCGTCTGCACCGGCGAGGGCAAGGATTGTGGCCGCAATGTCGGTCTGCGATCCTGCTCGGCTGAGCGCCTCGGGGGCGGCGTCAAGGTATTTGGCCGCTCCTCCGGCAATCACCAAAGGTACGCGGTGGCGCTGGATATGGTTTTCAAGATCGTGAGGATAAGAGCCGTAGTGGTCAGGCACTATCACTATCAAGGTGCTGTCGTAAGCGGCTGTGAGCTTGAGGCTGTCTACGTAAGCGCCAAGACAAGAGTCGGCGTAAGCGAATGCGTTGGCGGCCTTGTCGGCGAATCTGCCAGAATATGGCACTTCATAAGGCTCATGCGAGCTCGATGTCTGCACCACTGTGAAGCGTGGCTTGCCGCCGGGGCTGCGGCTCATGTCGGCAAGAGCGCGGGCAAAGACGGCGTCGTCATGGGCGCCCCATTTGCTCAATCGCTCTGACAGCGGGAAATCTTTGTCGCTGACGATGCGGTCAAAGCCGCCCGCCACGAGAAGGGCGTTCATGTTGGTGAAATTGGCGTCTCCGCCGTAATAATATTCAGTGGCGTAGCCGGCATCGCGCAGAGATGATGCAATGGCCGGCAGGGAATCGAGTTTGCCCACATACTTCATGATGCTTGATGTGGGCTGGGCCGGATATCCGTTAAGGATAGCGGCAAGAGCGCGGTCGGTGCGGAATGAGCTTGCGTAGATGTCGGTGAACAGCAATCCCCCGCGGGCTATGCTGTCAAGGCGCGTGGCCACAGGCTCGCCTCCGAGCGATGGCATAAGGTGAGACGAAAAGCTTTCGAGGATAATAAGCTGCACATGAGGCTTGAAGGGCAGGGGAGCGAATGGCGCTACGGAGTCAACCGGCTCGGCATAGTCTATCGACTTGAAAGCGCGCATGGCATCGGCGTCGTCCATGAAACGGAACTGGCGGCGGAAGTCGTCAGCGTGGCTGAGCGAATACATCAGGCTGAAGAGCGGATCCATGGCGGCATGGTTGAGCCTTAGGTCTTTGCTGAAATATGCCCGGCTGGGATTCATGGTTGAGACTGTGAATCCGCCCCTTATTGGGATGAAAAGCAGGGCTGTGGCCAATGCCATCATGCACGTGCCGATAGCGCGACGGCGCGGAATGAGCACTCCCTTGCCGAGATTGTAGCATACGGAGAGGGCTTTTTTGCACAGGCACACCATGAGGGCTATCGTCACGGCTGCAGCACCGATCTGCCAGAAGGCTATGCTGGCCATGGCTGATGATGGAGACGAGAAGAAATAGAAAAGGGGAGTCTGGTCAAGCGGGAACCGCCAGTAGGGATAGAGGCAGGCGTTGAGAACCACTCCGAAGGTGATTAAAGCTGATGATATCCAGAAATACGTCTTTACGGCTATGCGCAGTATGGCCGTGGTCTTTGTGGGGACGGCGCCGGATCGCGGAGGACACAGGGTCCATGCCGGAGCTTGCTTCCAGTGAGGGTCGGTCCAAAGGAGGGCGATGGTGAGCAGAGCCGGCACCACGGTGAGATAGCCGGCCATTGTCATGTCCATCGGCAGGCCGTGGGCCATGACCTGTATGGTCTCTGCAAAGGTGTATCCGCCCACATAGAGCACAAACACCACCTTGCCCAGCGCGAGCAAGGCCGTGTAGCAAAGAAAGACGAAAAGAATCTGGATCATGACTGCTCAATGGCGTTAGCGGTTGTAGACTTCGCTCTTGTATCGGCTCAGATTCTCGGGCCGGGTCATCCATTCGATGGTGAGCCGCAAGCCTTCCTCGATGCCTATGCGCGGGCGCCAGTCGGTGAGTTCGGTGATCAGCCTGTTGTCGCCGCAAAGCCTGAACACTTCGCTTTTGCCGGGGCGCAGGCGCTGAGGGTCTACCACATAGTCCACATCCTTGCCCATGAGGCTCGCTATGAGTTCGAGAGTGTCACGCATCGAAATTTCGGTGCCAGTGGCTATGTTGATTTCGCGTCCCTCGATGCCCTCGGCATTGGCGAGCGCGAGGAATCCGCGGCACGTATCAGTCACGAAATTGAAGTCGCGCGTAGGCGAGAGATCGCCTACCTTTATGCTGGTGGCGCCGTTGGCTATCTGGGTTATGATAGTGGGGATGATGGCTCTGGCGCTCTGCCGCGGGCCATAGGTGTTGAAAGGCCTTGCCACCACCACCGGAAGGTCGAAAGCGTTGCGGAAACTGAGCGCGATGGCGTCGGCTCCGATTTTGCTTGCCGAATATGGCGATTGCGGCTGCCGGGGGTGGGCCTCGTCGATCGGGACGTACTTCGCTGTGCCGTAGACTTCGCTGGTAGAGGTGACTATGATGCGGTCGAGCCCTCGGTCGCGCGCCGCCTGGCACATGTTGAGCGTTCCTTTTATATTTGTGTCGACGTAGCTGTCAGGAGCCACATAGCTGAAGGGAATGGCGATCAATGCCGCCAGGTGGAATGCGGTGCCCACTCCGGTGCAAATCTCCCGACAGAAGTTGGGGTCGCGCACATCGCCGCTCACCACTTCGAGCCCCGGGTGGCGGTTTCCTTCGAGCCAGCCGAGGTAGTTAAACGAATTGTATTGCGCCAGCGCCCTCACCTTGTATCCTTCAGATAGGAGCAGGTCGGTGAGGTGCGAGCCGATGAATCCGTCGGCCCCTGTGACGAGCACTGTCTTGTTTTTGTCAATCATAGCGTTTATGGCTTATGGATGGCCGGTCGGTGTCAACGGTTATTGATGCGGAACACGCGCACACCGGCGAATTGGCGGTTCTTCTTCATGAATTCGGCGAGCGGGAGTTTAGTGGTGACCACTTTTCCCTCTGACGATGACGCATGCATCACGTATGGCTCGCCTGCCTCAATCACTATGATGCCCATGTGTGCCACATCGAGATTCTTCAGGGTGGACACGAATCCTACTATGTCTCCGTTGCGGAAATTGGCCTTGATCTCCTTGCGGGGAAGGTCGATCGACTTCACGTAGGGGAACTTGTAGGATCGGTATCCGCTTTCGGTGTTCATGATGCGCGCGAGGTTGGCGCTGTCGGCGAGGGCGGGATATTTTGATGCGTTGGCCGACATGAAGTCGATGGTGCGGGTGATGGTGTTATATCGGTCAAATGTGTTGGTCACATCCTTCACCACGCCTCTGTACATATTGTCGACCGCCCAGTCGCATACGTAATGCAGGCGGGATGGGTAGCCGTCGATCTCGCCGTCGCGGTATCTCACCCGCTGCAGGTTGTAGACGAAATCGCGCCATGATGACCGTCCCTCGTCGAGGGTGAGCGCCATGGCCAGCATATTCTCCACGAATGTCACGCAGTCGAATTCGTCGATGTTGACAGTGAGCCTTTCAGGCTCGCCTTCGAGAGTGGCCGCCACATATGGCGCGCCCAGGAATTCCCTGCCGCAAAGCACGAGGTATTTTCCCGGCAGGCGAGAGTCGCCTTTCTGCTTGATGTCGATCAGTAGATTGTTGATGCGGGTGGTGTCATTCTTCTCGTCGTGGAAGCGCACCTTCGAAAGGTCAACGGCGTATGCGCCCGATGCTGAGACTGCAGATATGAGTAAAAGTAAAAGTTTTCGCAACATTGTATCCGTAATTCTTTATTATTGCAAAATTACAAAAAAGTTTTCACTTTTACCCTTCTAAATCATTTTTAATTTATATCGGGGTTAAACTAAAAAAAATTGCTTAACTTTGTACGTCAATAATTTTAATTATCTGAAACATGACCAAATTTCGCAGAATATGCATCGGGGGGATGGCGTTGATGTGCGCCACGTCGATGTTTGCCGAGAATCTGGTGATCATGCACACCAATGACACCCACTCGCAGATTGACCCATTTGCCACTGATGGCATGGGCGGAGTGGCTCGACGCAAAGTGCTGGTTGACAGCATACGCAATGCCAATGCCAACTCTCTGCTCGTGGATGCCGGCGACATAGTGCAGGGCACTCTGTTTTTCAACCTCTACAAGGGGGAGGTGGAAGAGAAGCTGATGAACGCCCTCGGCTATGACATACGCATTCTCGGCAACCACGAGTTTGACAACGGCATGGAGAAGTTGGCCGACAACCTGAAGATGTCAGATGCGAGTCTGCTCTGCGCCAACTACGATGTGCGCCATACGCCTCTTGACGGCGTATTCAAGCCTTACAAAATCTATGACGTGGATTCGGTGCGCATAGCGTTCATGCCCATCAACCTTGAGCCTGAAGGCATGATCTCTGACCGCAATTTTGAGGGTATGGGTTATCTTGACTATGCCGACTATGCCGACCGCATGGGCTGGTACCTGAAAAATGTGGAAAACGCCGACATGGTGATAGCCGTCTCGCACATCGGCTATTCGCCTGATACGGCCCTTGTGGCTAAGACGTCGAATATCGACGCTGTCATAGGCGGCCACAGCCATACGGTGATTGATCCGTCAGATCCCAAGTCGTCGCCACATTTTGTGAAGAACGCAGCCGGCAAGGATGTGCTTGTGGCCCAGACCGGCAAAGGCGCCCGCTATCTTGGAGAGATAACCATAGACCTCGACAATTTGGGCGCCAAGCCCGCATATAGGCTGATTCCTGTGGATGCGCGCCTTGACTCTCGCACCGACGGCACGGTAGAGGCCATCGTGGCGCCATACCGCGCCGAGGTTGAGGCTCTGAACCACAAATACATCACCAAGGCTCCCAAGGCACTGCCGAAAGACGGGCAGGCTCTGCTCAATTTCGTATCAGATTTTGTGTTTGAGCGCGGAAAGGAACTCTATGGAGACGTAGATATGGCCCTGATCAACAAGGGCGGTCTGCGCAACGACATTCCCAAGGGGCCTGTGAGCGAAGGCCAGATCATAACCCTGATGCCATTTTTCAACCGCATACAGGTGATTGAGATCAGCGGCAGGAATCTGCTTGAGGCATTTGACAACATGGCCAGCCAGGGCGGCCAGGGCGTGAGCGAAAATGTGCGCGCCGAATACCGCGACGGCAAGTGCGTGAAGGCGACCATCGACGGAAAGCCAATCGACCCTGACGCCACATACACTCTGGCCACGATCGACTACATAGCCAACGGAGGAGACTACTATTCGTCGCTTATCGACCATAAGACTTTGGCAGAGAGCGACTACCATCTCTTTGACGATCTGATCCGCTACTTCAAGTCAGGAAGCGGGCAAGGCACGGAGATGAAAGCCAACGACAAGATAAGAATGAAACAGATATGATGACATCATTGATTATCGCGCTGGCTGAAATCACCGGCGCCATGTGCGCGGTGCCTGACCGCAGCCCGCTGCAAGACCTGATCGAAACGCCCGAGTGCGTCCATTGGGTCGATTCGGTCTATGCCTCGCTTGATGAGCGCGAGCGTGTGGCCCAGTTGGTCATAGCCCATATCACGCCCGAGCCGTCAGCGGCCAACAAGGCCACAGTCAAGAAGCTTGTGGGCAAAGACGGAGTGGGGGGCATCCTCTTCAGCAAAGGGTCGCTCGCCGACTATGCCGAGATGGTAGACTATGCACAGGAACAGGCGCGTGTGCCGCTGCTGATGACGTTCGACGGCGAGTGGGGGCTTTCGATGCGCATACCTGAGGCCCCGCGTTTTCCCTACAACATGGGGCTTGGCGCCATACAGGATGACCGTCTGCTTTATGACTACGGCATGGAGATGGCCCGCGAGTGCAAGGCACTTGGCATACAGGTGAATTTCGCCCCTGTGCTCGACGTAAATTCCAATCCGCAGAATCCGGTCATCGGCAAGAGGTCGTTTGGCGAAGTGGCGTCGAAAGTGGCGCGCCTTGGCACCGCCTACGCCCTTGGTCTTGAAAGCGGAGGCGTCTTGTCGACCTCAAAGCATTTTCCCGGGCATGGAGACACGGATGTGGATTCGCATAAGGCTCTCCCCACTCTTAAGCAGAGTCTCGATGAGCTTCGCGCCACTGAATTCGTGCCTTTCATTGAATATTCGCGAGCCGGCCTCGGCGGAGTGATGGTAGGCCATATGGCCGTGCCTTCAATAGATTCCACCCTCACCCCGGCATCGCTTTCGCGCCCTATCACCACCGGCATACTTAAAGATGAAATAGGATTTAAGGGGCTTGTGTTCACCGATGCGCTTGGCATGAAGGGCGCTTCGACTGACGGAAACGCTTGCGTCAAGGCATTGCAGGCCGGAGCCGACGTGCTGCTCAGCCCGGTCAATGTGGCTTCGGACATCGAGGCAGTGATGAAGGCCATAGCCGACGGCGAGGTGGCGGAAACCCAAGTGGATAAAAGCGTGAGAAAGATGCTCGCTTACAAATACGCTCTCGGCCTCACCAAGCATACGCCCGTCGACCGAGCCAACATCAAGGCTATACTGAATGCGCCGGAGGCTGATGCCCTTAACACAGCCCTGGCCGACGCCTCCATCACCGTAATAGGAAACTCGTCAGGCATACTGCCGATTTCCGATCTCGCTCACAACAGAATAGTTGTGGTCAACATCGGAGGCGACGGCAAGGACTTTGATCTGATGTGTCGCCAATACGCCGATGTCAAAGTTTATGACGGAGCGGCGCTTTCGGCTTCTGACATGGATGAGTTGAAGAAGTGCAACACGGTGGTGGCAGCCGTCTTTGGCGAGAATGCAGCGTCCGTGGCCGAGTTTTCCCGCCTGGCGAAGATGCCCGGGCTGGTGGCGGTGTTCATGATCAACCCATATAAGGTGTCGAAATTCAGCGGCTCTCTTTCATCCGCCAAGGCTGTGATGCTGGCATACGATGACACCCCCTACACAAGGCGCGCAGCCGCCAAGGCTCTTTTTGCCGGAATCGACGTGACGGGGCGTGTGCCTGTCAATATCGCAGGCGTGGCCAAGGCCGGCGACGGCGTGTCATACGCCAAGACTCGCCTGGGCTATTCCTCGCCTATAGCCGTAGGCATGGATCCGAGCCTCACCTACAAAGTAGACAGCATCATGAACGAAGCCATTGCCAAGGGAGCATGTCCCGGTGGCCAGGTGCTTGTGGCGAAGAACGGAGACATCGTGCTCAACCGCAATTACGGCCTAACCACCAAAGGCGGAAAGGCAGTCAATGATTTCACGCTTTATGATCTCGCTTCTGTCTCAAAGACCGTGGGCACATTGCCGGGCGTGATGAAGGCGTACGACCTGAACCTGTTTGATCTCGATGCTCCGGCCAGCGGCTACATTCCGGGCCTGAATGTCGACGGAAAGGCCGACATCACTCCGCGCATGCTGCTTTACCATGAGTCGGGTATGCAACCGTCGCTTCCTATGTTTGACATAATGATGGATTCCACCACCTACGAGGGCAAGCTGCTGCGGTCAAAATATGACAAGAACCACAAGATAAAGATATACAATAATCTTTATGGCAACCAGAATGCCCGCATGCGCACTGACATAGCCTCACGCAATCGCGGCGACGGATTTGAGATTGAGGCCGCCAAGGGGCTTTACCTCAATGAGGCGGCATTCGACACCATCATGAGCAATATCTACAGCTCGAAACTGCGCGACAGCCGCGACTACACTTATTCGTGCCTCAATTTCTGCCTGTTGATGGATATGGAGCAGAGGCTTACCGGAAAGGATCATGACCGGTGGGTCACCGACAGCGTTTGGGCTCCGATTGGCGCCTATGGATTCCGTTATCGCCCAACTCTCACGGCAGATCCATCTGATATTGCCGCAACGGAGAATGACACCTATCTGCGTCGTCAGCACCTGCAGGGATACGTGCACGATGAGCTCGCGGCATTCTCCGGAGGCGTGCAAGGCAACGCCGGTGTCTTCGGCACCGCTACTGATGTGGCTAAATTGTGCCAGACTTGGCTCAACGACGGCGCATATGGAGGCGAGCGCATCTTCTCGGAGGAGACCACAAATCTATTCACCGACAGCAAGAGCCCGAATTCGCACCGAGGACTGGGCTTTGACAAGCCTTATCTTGATGATCCGAGGTATTCGTCGACTGTGGAGAGGGCGAGCGCTTCGACCTATGGCCACACCGGATACACCGGCACTGTATTCTGGGTTGATCCCGAGCAGGATCTGATTTTCGTATTCCTCAATAACCGGGTAGATCCCACGCGCAATAACTCTGCATGGTCTAAGCTCGGTGTGAGAGGATCGCTGATGAATGCGGTATATGACTCTCTCGGCCTTTGAATATCCTGCCTATGCATAGAATCCTGCTAACAGCCGTCGGCCTGCTGTTTGCGCTGCTCACTGCGGCGCAGACGCAGGCCGACAGCGTCTTGACCTATGATGAGTGCGCCGCCGGGCTTCGGCCTTGGCATGGCTTCCACTGGGGGCGTACAGCCACAAGCTTAGGCCTTCGTGTGGGCATGCGCCTGGCCGTAGATCAACTGATAAAAAACAATGTACATGCTCTGCGTCCCGATGGATCAGACCACAGGTCGTTTCCTTCGCGTCATTCTACGTGGGCATACGGCATGGCCGGCACCGTCACGTATGTGCTTGGCCCTTACTCGCCATGGTGGGCGGTCGGAGCGCAGGCTGCGGCCAATGCCGTGGGCTTTCAGCGAGTGATGACGCGCAGGCACTATCCGGGCGATGTGCTCGCCGGCGCCGGAATAGGCGTCACTATCGACATCGTCTCAAGATTGATTGCCAACGCTATTTTTGGTTCGGAGAATATGTTTGGCTGCTGGAGATACGCCGAAAACAGTTTTCAGCCGTCTATTTCAGTTTCCACAGGCGCTTCTTTTCCGCTTATGTCTGACTTCAGCGGCTATCGGCTGGGCACCGCGCTGATGACGGCGGTGAGGTATTCGGCTCCGGTCGGCGATTGGGCTGGAATCTCGGTTTCGGCCGCGTTGATGTCCTCTCCCGTCAAGGCCCGGGGGCAGGCGGTCTGTATGCGTCCGCTCAACAGTGTGACGCTCGGTCTTGGTCCCTGCGCCCATTGGCATATTGGCGACGGCCCATTTGCGATATGCGCGCGGGCGGAGGGTGGATACATGGCCAATTTCAAGCCCCGTGGCTATTCTGTCAGCGGCGGCTCGGCCTTCATCAGCGTTTCCGCCTCGGCCTCGGTGATGCTCACGCGCAGCCTCGCTTTGGGGGCTGACGCCGGCATGTCGGCTTTCAGCCTCCGCATAGGCGATGCAAGGCGCAAGGTGGCCGCGCCGAATGTGGGCATATTCACCAGGGCCACATTCTGATGTCTGTCTTAAATGATGATTTATGTTTAGTTTCAAGCGATTTTCAGTCAATGATGCCAGATGCGGCATGAAGATATGCACCGACAGCGTCTTGCTTGGTGCATGGGCCGCTGTGGATGATGCCTCTCGGGTGGTTGACCTCGGGGCTGGCAGCGGCCTGCTGTCGCTGATGGTAGCGCAGCGCAATCCGTATTGCTCCATCACAGCGGTGGAAATTGATCCGGAGGCCTGCCTTGATGCAGCCGACAATTTTCGCGCGTTCTCTGCCGGCGGGGCACTGACTGTGGTCAATGCCGATGCGTTGGCGTTCGAGCCGGTCGAGGCTCCCGACCTGATCATTTGCAATCCGCCATATTTCACAAGTGAATTGAAATCGCCTGATGCGGCCCGCGCCTGCGCCCGCCACGGCGCCGGTCTGTTGCCGGAGACTGCCGTAGGCCTCGCTGCCAAGTGGCTTTCGCCTGCCGGGCGGCTCGCCATGGTAACGCCGGCTGACGGCGCATCCGATCTCGTTTTCTCCGCCGAGATGTCGCGCTTGCATCTGCGTCGGCAATGTTTTGTGTCGCAGGTCGAAGGGAAAACTCCGACACGCATCCTGTGGGAGTTTTCCAAGGTTGACGGCCCGGTGGGCAAAGAGGCGATCAGCATTCGCGACCGCCGCGGAGACTACACCCCTGACTATATCAATCTCACAAAAGATTTCTATCTAAAATTCTGAAATTTAAAAATATCAGTGTATGCAATTTAACGTCACACTCGGCAAGCGATTGCTGTTCTTGCTTTTCGCATTTCTGATAGGCTACTCTATCGTGGCTCTCCTCTCGGCTTTCCTCGTGTATAAATGGGGCTCTGACAGCACCCCGGCCATGCGCATCATGGCTGTGCTGCAGGATATATTCATGTTCATCGCCCCGGCTGTGCTCACGGCAGTGGTGGTCACGCGACAGCCGGCCTCACTGCTCGCCATTGACTCGCGTCTCAATCTGCGCATGCTCATCCTTGGCGTGTGTGTGATGATATGCGCCATGCCGGCGCTGAATTGCGTGATATGGCTCAATGGTCAGATACCGCTTCCCGCCGGGGTTGAGGCGGCATTCCGCTCGATGGAGGACAGCGCGGCGGCCATGGTTGTCACCCTTCAGGGCGGCCACACGATCCCCAACCTCATCATGTCCGTGCTCATTGTGGGTGTCTTCGCCGGATTGAGCGAGGAATTGCTTTTCCGAGGGGCGCTGCAGCGCCTGATGTCGACGGGCGGACTAAATGCTCATGCCGCCATATGGATTGCCGCCATCATCTTCAGCCTCATGCACATGCAATTCTATGGTTTTGTGCCACGCATGCTCCTTGGCGCATTTTTCGGCTATGCCCTGCTATGGAGCCGCTGCCTTTGGCTGCCGGTCATGCTCCACATCCTTAACAACGCCGTCTACGTTATATCTCAATACTCGTCGACGGATTCAGCATCCGCCATCGACACATTCGGCGCAGGTTCCGATTGGGCCTACGTCGCTGCTTCCGTGATAATGACCGGCCTCGGCCTCAATCTGATGCGCAAGGCCGCCCCTAAAATCTAATTCCTGGTATATGAAACGCTTTTTTTTGTTGATCACAGCCATCGTCGCTGTCGGCCAATGCTATGTGGCATCTCAGAATCTCGATACAGACAGCATTGACAACGCCGCCACGAAGATAAGAAAGACCGATACAATTTCTAACGATACAATTATTGCGGCGGCGATTGGTCATTTTTCCGATGGTTATACGTGCGTAATTCTGGCGAGACCCACAGTTTCCTTCCCCGGAGGAAATGATAAACTTTACGAATTCATTAAGAAGACTATGTATTATCCTGAAGACGCTATAAAAGAAGGAGTACAGGGGCGTGTCGTCGTACAATTTATAGTTCATGCTGACGGCTCGCTCACTGACATCAAAGTGGTGCGAGGGCGTCATCCATCACTCGACAAAGAGGCATTGAGAATTGTGCAATCGATGCCCAAATGGGAAATGAAGGACTGTGGTATCAATGGTTTCAATACCGTTACATACAATATTCCAATCACCTTTAGGCTGCCGTAAATGGGCTGCCTGGATCGTCCTGATCGAAAAATGTTTTTTGCATAGACGCTTGTAGGGGCGCGGTAAATCGCGCCCGCCTACGACAAAAAGAGGGTGTGCCAAAATTCATGGCACACCCTCATGGCTATGCGTCGAGGCAGGCGTCGAGGTCGCGGATGATCTGATCTCGATCCATGCCGCGGCCTATGAACACGATTTTTTGCATGCGGTCGCCGTATTTCTCGTCCCAGTCACGGGCGAGGCCCGGATCGCGGCGCATGAACTCCGCGAGTTCTTCTTCGGGGGCAGTTGCGAACCATTGGCCAGCTTCTGAAAGGCGTTTCTGGCGGCCTGCCTGCTCAAAGAGGTATGACATGTCGGGATTCTGCGAGAAATAGCATACTCCCTTGGCACGGATCACGCTTTGAGGCCAACGCGAGGCCACGAAATAGTCGAATTTGTTTAGGTCTAATGCCGGGCGGCGGCAGTAGACAAATGTGCCTATGCCATATTCCTCGGCCTCGCCTTCGCCTTCATGGTGGTGGTGATGGTGGTGGTGATGACCGTGCTCATGTTCGTGATGATGTTCGTGGTGATGCTCATGTTCATGCTCATGCTCATGTTCATGGTGATCGTGGTGGTCTTCAAATTCGTCAGCGGGGCGCTCCATCTCCTTTACCCATGTGGCCGAGAGGGCAACCTTTTCGAAGTTGAATTTATGGGTGTTGATCAGCAGTGATAGGTCTACGTCGGCGTAGTCGCACTCTATGATTTCGGCTTCGGGCTGTATGGCACGCACTATCTTGCGTATGTTGTCGAGTTCGGCAGGCGTCACCTCCGAGGCTTTGTTCAGGAGGATTATGTCGCAAAATTCGATCTGTTGTATGATGAGGTTTTCGATGTCTTCGTCGTCTATGGAGTCGGATCGCAAGGAATCTCCGCAGGCAAATTCATCGCGCAGGCGCAAGGCGTCGACCACCGTGCAGACGCAGTCGAGACGGGCCGGGGCGCCCATGCGGGGCATCATGCAGATGGTCTGGGCTATCGGCTCAGGCTCGCAGATGCCGCTGGCCTCGATCACGATATAGTCAAAGCGGTCCATGTCGATGATGTCCTGGATCTGCTTTACAAGGTCCATCTTGAGGGTGCAGCAGATGCATCCGTTCTGCAGGGCTACAAGGCTGTCGTCGGCCTGGCCCACAACTCCGCCTTTCTGTATGAGGTCGGCGTCGATGTTGACCTCGCCGATATCGTTGACGATGACTGCGAAGCGTATGCCGCGCTCGTTTTTAAGGATGCGGTTGAGCAGGGTGGTCTTTCCGCTGCCGAGGTAACCGGTGAGCAGGAGCACCGGCGTATTGTTCTTTTCCATAGTTTCTGTAGTGTTTGACACCGCAAAATTAACGTTTTTTCCGCAAAGGCCAAAATCAGTGATGGGGGAGTATGGCGGAAAAAAGGGTTAAACTATGTGAATGTTTGCCCGTCTAATTGTTTATACGTTATATTTGCAAAAAGAAGCGCCACGCTTCAAACTAACTCCAAAGACCCGCTTATGAAAAATCATGGCATCTTGACTTTTTTAATCTTCGCATTCCTGTCTATGAACATCGACACATCAGCGCAGGTGGGAAAGCCCGATTTCGCTTTCCCCGCCACAGTATCAAAAACGGCCAAAGCCGACCTGGCCAAGGCCGAGGCCTCGAATGAGCCTCACAAGGCGCTCAACGCCCTGATCAGGCTAACGGTGGCCGACGAGATGGTCGACCCTGCGTCGTTGCAGCAGTCGATCAGGCTCACGGAGAAGGCGGCAAAGCAATTTGCAGGCGCGCCCGAGGGCGGACTTTATGACTGCCTTCTGGCCACGATGTATGACGCTATGTACAGCGCCAACAGATGGAAATACGACAAGCGAGAATTGCCTCTGACGCCTCTGCCCGAAGACCTGACCGAGTGGAGCGGGGAGCAATTCCGCGCCAAGATACAGAGCCTGTCGGCATCTGCCTTGGAAAAGGCCGACGCTCTCTCGAGACTTAAGATATCAGATTACGCCGATGTGATCGTGGCCGACAAGCTCACGGCCACGTATTATCCAACGGTGCTCGATTTCGTGTGCTCCTCATTGAAGCGTCTCGATGGAGGCAAGCAGAAAGAAGAAGCGGTGCGCGTAGCCATGCTGCACGCACCGGAGGGCTCGCCGGCCCGCATTCTATGGATTTCGCAGGCAAAGAATGCCTACGATGATCCGGCATATTTCCTTGACGCATACAATAAATATAGCGATAATCCCGCCGCATCGCTGCTCCTCGGGAAGTATGTGCAGGCAAGGGAGAACGGCTCTGACGTCGACATCGAGGATTCCGCGGAGGAGACGGAATGGTTCCCTGAATGGGCGGTGCCGGAGATAGACTCTTATCTAAAGCGTTGCCCCACAGCCTACATGGCCAATTGGCTCAAGAGCCTGCGTGAGGGCATGGTAAGGCAGACCGCAAACCTGAGCATGCCGGCTTTCTGCATGGCCGGTGACACGGTCAGTGTGGACTGCAACGTATTCAACGCGCCGGAGGTGACGGTGGCTTTGTACTACATCCCAGGGGCTTCGGTCGACGAATCTAAGCTCGACAGCAAATACTTCGCGGCCCACAAGCCTGAGGCCATGAAGACGCTGAAATTTGCGGGCGAGGCCCCGTTCAAGGCCGAAGGGAAGGCTAAATTCCTGATAAAGAAATATGGATACTATGTGGCTGTGCCACGCATCGGAGCGAAGAGCAAACTCAACTACGTCAACGGCAAGATGCGCTGCATGCCAGTTTATCCCATCGCGCTCAATGGCCTCGAACGCCCGATGGTGGCTGTGGTGGATCCGAAGGACGGCAAGCCATTGGAGGGCGCGCTCGTCAGCCTTAAGCCATCCAACGGGACGGCTTCAAAGGAGGTTAAGACAGACGGAGATGGAGTGGCAAGCTTCATAGAAAAGCCCAAAGGGCGCAACTGGGGTGAAGTGTCCGTAAGATACCGGGGAGAAGTTTTCACCTTCGGTGGCGTTTATCCTTCCGCTTCTAATGGTCAGAATCAAAAGGAGCGCAAGGCAGTGAGTGTGCTCACCGACCGCGGCTTGTATCATCCCGGCGACAAGGTGCATTCCCTGGTAGTGGCATCACGCATGGTGGCTGTAGCCGACGGCGAGAAGCAAGGCTCGGTGTGTGCAGGAGAAAAGCTGACATTGGAGCTGAAGAATGCCAATGGCAAAAAGGTGGACAGCGCCGATCTTGTCACTGACGATTATGGCCGCGCCACCGCGGATTTCACGCTTCCCGCCGACGGAATGACAGGCCGATTCTCGCTGTCGGTGCACGGCAATGGTTTTGACGGATCGGAACTGATAATGGTGAGCGACTACCGCATGCCCGATTTTGAGGTTGAGGTGACTTCAACCATGAGGGATGAGCCATCGGCAGGATGCATCACCCTCAAGGGCGTAGCCAAATATTATTCCGGCATGCCCGTGGCCGATGCCAAGATTTCTGTAAATCTGACGCGATCATCATTCTGGAGGTGGTATTCCTCACAGCAAAGCGTATATTCAACCGACATCGTGACAGACGCTGATGGACGATTCAGCGTGACATTCGACAGCAATCAGCTTCAAAGCGACGGCCAGAATTGGCGTTATACGGCCATGATGAGCGCAGTGTCGCCATCAGGCACCACGGCCACTTGCCAATCGACATTCGCTGTCGGCAAGCGATACTCCATCGAGATAGCCGATGCCGGCGAAATTGATGGAGAGAAGCCGTTCGCGCCCAAGGTGAAGGCCATAGACGCTGATGGCAACGAAGCGGAAATAGCAATGACGTGGAGCCTGACAAAGGACGATAAGGCTGTGGCAAATGGCAAGTTCGGCTCGCCGGCTGATCTCACAAAGGTCAGGCCGGGGAAGTATGATCTGAAGGTGACAGCCGTAGACACCGCTTTGGCTGCGCCCGCCGAAGCCGAGGTGGAGATATACAACGTTAAGTCGGGCATCTCGCCGACAAAGGGCCTGTGGGCGCTTCAAAGCTCGATAGAGGCCACAGCAGGCAAGCCAATGGAGGTGTTGGTTGCGACGGATGCAGAGGCTTCGGTCTACTGCATGGTTAATTCCGGTGATAGGCTCCTCAGCCTTGAGGTGATTGAACTCAAACCCGGATACAAGACGCTGAAGATCGACTTGCCCGAGGGCCAAACGCCCGATGGCATCGTTGTGCTCACATCGGTGCGCGATTTCAAAGCATCGATGCAAACCATCCGTTTTGCTCCGAAGAAAGAGGCGGAATTGAAATTGGTTGGCGAGACATTCCGCGACAGGCTCATGCCCGGTAAGGCGGAAACTTGGCGGATCAGGCTCACCGATGCCGCCGGCAATCCCGTGAACGGCGCAGTGGCTCTCGATATGTTCAATAAAGCCCTCGACGCTATACAGCCTTATGCTCCAAGGGTCAGATTCGCCGACCTGTATACAAACAACAGTCTGTACGTAAATACGCTATATGGCTACAATCAGCAGAGTGGCGCGTATGTGGCTGTTCCTAAAATCGAATTTCAGATGCTCAAAAATCCTGAGTTCGAGACCTACGTTTATAGTCTGGGGGACGGAGGAATCATGATTCGTGGATATGGTTCGTCAAGGGTAATGGCTAAGATGGCTGGTGCGTCTAATGGAGTAATGGACCTTACGTCGGAAGTTTTGCGTGAAGAAGTGGCCATTGTGGCTGAAGACTCCGATGGAGGAGGGGAGCAGACATCCCAGGCCTTCGACTATCGCGACGCCGACGTGCCTTTGGCTATCTGGGCGCCCATGCTGTCGACAGATGCCGAAGGCAATCTTTGCTACACATTCACAGTGCCTGACGCCAACACCACCTGGGCTCTTACAGCCATGGCTTGGACAAAGGATCTGAAGGCTGGCCGCCTCTCACGCGATTTCGTGGCTTCGAAGCCCATCATGGTCACCCCCAACGCTCCGCGTTTCCTGCGTCAGGGCGATGCCTGCGAGATAGTGGCCTCGGTGCTCAATAATTCCGACACCGCTTGCGTGGCATCGTCAAAGATAGAGATCTTCAATCCCGCCAACGGCGTTGTCCTTGGCGAGAAGACATTCACCGATGCCATCTCGCCCAAAGCCTCGGCGCAGATATCAGTAGAGGTTAAAGCCGGCTATGACCTGGCCGCCATAGGCTACAGGGTGCGCACCGACAACGGCCTCGGATTTGCCGATGGGGAGCAGGCGGTGATTCCTGTGCTCACATCAAAGGCCGCATTGGTTGAGACGCAGCCTTTCTACCTCAATCCCGGCGAGAAAGCCTATTCAACTATGCTTCCCGATGCCGAGGGGGCGCGGCTGTCTCTGACATTCTGCGAGAATCCATCATGGACCATCGTCACCGCCCTTCCCGGCCTGCGCGATCTTGATGCCGACTACGCCAACAGCGCGGCAGCGTCGATCTTCTCCGCCGCTGTAGCCAAGGGAATAATCGCCGACAACCCCGATATAGCCAAGGCTCTTGAAGCATGGCGCGAGAATCCGGCTGACTCGGCCCTCATATCGATGCTCGACCGAAACGAAGACCTGAAGATAGCCATGCTCAATGCCACGCCCTGGGTGCAGGCTGCCCAGTCGCAGTCAGAGCGCATGGCGGCTCTTGCCATGATATTCGACGGCAAAGATGCCGACAAAGCGATAGCAAAGGCCGTGGCCTCGCTCCGGAAACTGCAGCGCGCCGACGGCGGCTGGGCCTGGGGACAGTGGTGCGACGGCTCTTCGCTCTGGACCACATTGAACGTGCTCGACATGCTCGGGCAGCTCAAGGCCGCAGGCTGGATGCCCAAGGGTCATGGCATAGATGAGATGGTGGAGAAAGCCGTGAAATACGCCGATGCCAAGGTGAAAGGTGAAGACATAGTCTACGCTATAGTCCGCTCCCGCTATCCTGAGATTCCTGTAAGCCTCAACGGGCAGAAATCCATAGCCAAGACCACCGCCTCCATACTCAAGCATTGGAAGCAATACGCCGATCCGGCCTATAAGGCAATCGCCACCGAAGCCTTGTACCGCAACGGATACAAGACTAAGTCAAAAGAACTGATGCGCTCAATCACTGAGTTTGGAGTGATGACTCCCTCGCAGGGGCTTACATTCCCATCCGTCAACTCCCTGGCTTCTTACTGCCAGATACTCCGCGCCTACGCTTTGATAGAGCCATCGGCTCCGCAGGTCGACGGCCTGCGCCAGCAACTCATAGTGCGCAAACAGGGCACTGACTGGGGTTCGGCCGTGGTCACTACCGAGGTGGTATCGGCCATCCTCGCCTCCGGGTCAAAATGGACTGTGCCTGCAGATGGCGCCGTCATCACAGCCGGCGGCCATGAGATCAAGGCAAATCACGTAGAGACAGCCACAGGCTCGCTGCGTGCCGACTTATCGGCATTCGCCGGCAAACGTCTCAGCATCGCTACTTCGGGCGACGGTCCGGCCTACGGAGCCGTATTCGCCCAGTTCGACAAATCGATGAGCGAAGTGAAGGCGCAGGCCTGCGGTGACCTTGACATCGAAAAGTCGCTGACCGTGCGCCAGCCCGACGGCTCGTGGAAATACGCCGAGGCGCTGCGCGTGGGCGACCGCGTGAAGGTGCAGCTCACCATTCACTGCAAGCGCGATTTGCAGTATGTCGAGATTCTTGACGAGCGTCCCGCAGCATTCCAGCCCGCCGACCAATTGCCCGGATGGGTGTGGGCCGAAGGCACAGGATTCTACCGCGAGAATCGCGATTCATACACCGCGCTTCACGTCGAGAGCCTCCGTCCGGGCACATATATCCTCTATTATGAGATGAATGTGGGCCAGGCAGGCGCATATTCATCGGGCGTGGCGTCAATCCAAAGCCAGTACGCTCCCGAAATAAGCGCCCACTCATCAGGCACCGCGATAAAGATACAACCCGCGCAATGACAGACTGATATGTCGCTTTGAAATAGTCGGGGACTCGCATTTTGGCGGGTCCTCGACTGCTTTTCAGAGTTAAGCCTGCGAAAAAAAATCAAAAAAAATCGGCGAAACACTTGTGTGATTCAAAAAAAGTGCGTAACTTTGCAACGTCAAAAACGAAAAGGGCGTAAGCCCGCCACCAAAGGAGAGGTGGCAGAGTGGTCGATTGCGGCGGTCTTGAAAACCGTTGAGGGTCACACCTCCGGGGGTTCGAATCCCTCCCTCTCCGCCAAAAAGCCGTTGCGGCCAAAGCCGCAACGGCTTTTGATTTTCCAGCGGAATAAAAAGGTTCTTTAATTCAATGAATTTCGAAGGAGATTTAAAGAACAGATAATTGTGGTCACTTCAGAATAAATAAATCTCTTGTCTCTGATTTATGGTAACATCAGTTGTTATAATAATCTCTTTGGTAGTGATAGTAGTTGTTGTCACAATAATAATGCGCTTTCGACTAAACAAACGCGTGCAGGGATTATCTGAAAAAATTAATAACCTCTCACCTTATAGTACTGGAAATAGTTCTGGATATGCGCATGAAAGATTGTCAAAACTAAACAATTCGGTATTCGTAAATATACCAACTGATATAGAAAATAGTTTCCATGACAAGATAATATCAGCGACACAGGGAATCGGTCTTGTTGATCATTATTCAAAATATTATAATGAGGCTAATTCGTTGGTAAATATGTTAAAAGTGTTTAACATCAGTCCTTCTGAATCAATTTCTAATTTAATCCATGATTATTGTAGGATAAGGGACTATATAAAATTGCATAATGAAAAGGTCATAAACAAGTTGTTGTCTGTGCACAAAGACTTTTTTGATCATTGTCTGCAGTACCCATTGGATGGCCAGCAGAGGCGTTCAATCGTTTCTGAAGAAGATAATTGTTTGGTGGTTAGCAGTGCCGGTAGCGGTAAAACGTCGTCTATTGTCGGAAAAGTTAAATATCTCACGGAGATTAAAGGTATTGATCCCAAAAAAATACTGTTAATCAGTTACACCAATAAGGCCGCTTCCGAACTCACAGATAGAATAAATACTGATGGATTAAGGGGGTACACATTCCATAAATTGGCCATTGATATAATCGGACAAATGACCGGTGTCAAACCATCCATTTGTGATAATACGGACGCTTTATTTGTCGATATATATCATAGACTGTTGAACGATATTAATTTTAAGAAAAGTGTATTGGATTATTTCATAGCGTATACTAATGAAGAATCCATTTGGGAACAATGTAAAAGTGAAAGGCGTGAACAATTGTCTGAACAAAAAAAGGCTCGTCTGAAAACATTGTTCCCGGATATGGACGGCAAACCCGTCTACGTTCGTAGTGAACAGGAGCGAAAGATATGTTTTGTGTTATCTTCTCTTGGAATTAATTACAGGTACGAAGAGGACTATGAATACCCATTGGCAAATGAAATACACTCTCAATACCGTCCTGATTTTTCCATATACTTTAATAAGGATGGCGTAACCAAGCGCATATATTTGGAGCATTTCGGAATTGATGACCATGGCTGCGTGCCCATTTGGTTTGCAAAGGATAAGAATATCACTTACGAAGAGGCCAATAGAAAATATAACGATGGAATAACATGGAAAAAAGCCGCTCACGAGAAGTTTGGGACACAGCTTTTGGTGACATCAAGCGCTGATTTCCATTATTCTGACATAAAAGACCGATTGAAGAATCAATTGATCAATGCGGGAGTGCCAATCTTTGAAAAGACCGATGATGATTTGTATGGCTTTTTATTGCCCAATAATAGTAAACAGGAAAAAGCTTTCATAAGGCTTATTGTCACTTTCGTTACATTATTCAAATCAAGCTGCAAATCTATCGATTTGGTTTTGAAGCAGGCAGAGATGGCGAATGATGGCCGGAGTGTATTTATAATAAAGAATATACTTCAACCTGTATATATCCGCTATGCTCAAACGTTGATTGAATGTAAGCAAATAGATTTTACTGATGCCATACTCCAGGCTACAGACCTTTGCCGCAACAATCGTCTTTGCGAATATGAATATATTATCGTCGATGAGTTTCAAGACATATCCGTTGACCGTTATAATTTCCTGAAAGCATTGCGTGACGGACAACGCCCCGCAAAACTTTATTGCGTCGGGGATGATTGGCAATCCATATATCGCTTTTCAGGCAGTGATATGGCTCTGTTTAATCAATTCCCGGAATATTTTGGCGCGACTGAAATTAATAAGATAGAGACTACATATAGATTTGGCGAACCTTTGGTTTCCTTATCATCCAATTTTATCCAACGGAATAATGCCCAAATTCAGAAGAATATTAGGTGTTTCAATGCCGGAGTGAATACGAATTTAGTGTTCTGTTCATACGAAAGGGGGGATTATTGCAATGAAGTTGGGCGGATTATATCCTCTATTCCGACTGATAAATCCATATTTCTTTTAGGTCGTTATTCTTTTGATGACTATTACTTGTCATTCATGTATAAGCCTATAAAAGAAGGCAACCGATTCTTCTATTTAATAGCGGGTAGAAAAATCGAATTCTTGACCGTGCATAAATCGAAGGGGCTTGAAGCGGATTACGTTATTTTGCTTCAATGCAATAAAGACACATACGGTTTCCCATCGCTTGTAAGTGATGACCCGGTGCTAAAGTATGTTCTTACAAAGAGTGACCAATTTCCATTTGGTGAGGAACGTAGATTGTTCTACGTAGCAATTACAAGAGCGAAGGTGAAAACTTTTGTGCTTTATGACATGCGTTTCCCATCTGTATTTGTAGACGAGTTTTTGCATCCCGAAAAATTAACTGAAAGGAGTTATGACAGACACCCTAATGCCAATAAGCGATGGACACGTAGTGCTGACAATCTCCTTTTGCGACTTCACGAAGAGGGAAAAAGCATCAGGCAGATTGCGATGAAGATGGGCCGAAGCCAGACATCGATTGTGATGCGGCTTGGGAAATTAAAGGCGAATGGCTGATTATGATTGTATTGCTCCGGCTGATGAAATTATCTTCGTATGCTGGATTGACCTTTTTATTCTGCCGCCGGTCTAAAAAAACTCGGTTTTTCGGCCATGAAGGCCTTTTACCGCTCGATAGGCATGCCCGCAAGCATCCCCGAGCTCATAGGCAGAAAAGCCACAGAGGCCGAACTCAGCGAACTGGCCTTGAAATGCAGCAGGGGAGGCTCGTCGGTCAAGCCCCTGACGCAAGCCGATGTGCTGAAGGTTTATGCCATGGCCAACTCCGCTGACTGAAATCGCCCTTTCACAGAGCCCGCTCGCCGCGGGACATTTTCGGGCGCATGGTAAAAGTCTCTGCTGTTGCTGTCTGCTTCTGCCATGTTATTGTTGCAGTTGGAAAAAAGTTTTGCTTCTGCCGTGAAATGGCAAACATGTACGCTAACTTTGCCATCATAATAGTAAAACCACATGAAACATGGCAGCATCAGTTAGACTTATGCGCAGATACGTCTGGCTTGTCGAAACCATACGCCGGGCCGGACGCATTTCGCTTGACGAGATCAACTCTCGCTGGCTCTCCAACTATGCGTTAAATCCCGACCATGAGGCCGAGATTCCGGAGCGTACATTCCACCGCCACCGTGAGGCTGTCGCCGAAATGTTTGGCATAGAGATATCCTGCGACAGGGCTTCCAACACCTATTGCATAAAAGACGATTCCGCGCTCCTCGGCCCGTCGTTCACAAATTGGCTATTCAATGGCGTTGCCCTCGACAATGAGTTGATGAGCAATGAGGGAGTGAAACGGAAAATACTCTTTGAGGATACGCCGGGCGGAGTGGAGCATCGACCAGCGATAATCGAGGCGCTCTCTACCAACCATGTGTTGAGATTGAGATATAGGAGCTACAACAATCCTGTCGAAACGGAATGGGAAATTGAGCCGTGCGGCATGAAGCAATATCGCCGCCGCTGGTACGTCATAGGGTGCAAGGTATGCGAGGATTCTCCCTTGACGTTCGCTCTTGACCGCATCGTCAGCCTGCAAATCGCAGACAGGATATTTGAGCCGGACGATGGTGAAGACGTCAACGCGCTATTCTCGGAGGTGGTAGGCGTATTTGTAGATCCCGATCTTGATGTCGAAGATGTAGTTGTGAGGGTTTATGGCAGGCAGCGCAATTACTTTGAAGGGACGCCTCTGCACCATTCGCAGACAATCATTGCTCGCACATCTGATTATACCGACTATCAGTTCAGGCTTCGCCCGGAATATGAATTCCAACATGAAATCCTTCGGCTCGGTCCCGATGCCGAAGTGTTGTCTCCGCAGTGGCTTCGCGGTGACATGAAATGGTATGCCGAGGAGTCTCTCAAACGATATAAATATTAACGGCGATGGAATTCTTCAAACCATTTTGGATCAGGATTGTGCCATCCCTTTTGGTGGCTTTGGCTGTCAACTTGGCGATATTGTTTGTTATTCCACCTACCACTACTTTCGGAATCATAGTAAAGGATGTGGTGTCACTGTCAATTGCCGCATTGATTTGCTTCAAGATTCTGTATGGAGGTCAATGCGACTGACCATTATTTCATTTTTTATGCTGAAAAACATATCCGGGAGCGGGCTTCAGTAAAAAAATAATGTCTAACTTTGTAAATGCTGAAGCAAATTCATGGTTCAAGAGAGAGCCATTGCGTCAGAAACATATCGCAAAGCATTATTGCAGAGTCCCATTCAAGAAAATCCGGCCAGATTTATGGAGGACGAAGCGACTGATGCTCACTCCCTTTGTATATACCCCTCAACACGGCATATACGGAATGGACGTGAGGCTATCAGTCTACTTCCATTCCATAAACGGGTTCCTTGGCCGGAATTGCCCAAGCCTCGCGCTGCGGCAAGCCCATTGAATGATGGACAGCAGACAATAGTCTTCGCGTCCATTTTCGTTTAACCAACTAACTCAAATCAATCATGACAATCAACATCATTCAAATCGTAATCGGCACAATTCTCTTAGGAGAATTAATAATGTGTATAATGATGAGTAAAGCCGCCTCAGACTATACTTACTATATGTGCCGTCCGTTTGGCATTCCCTTCAGTATGGGGATAGGCTCGATCGTTCGCCTTGTATGTGCCGTGCTCGGAAGCATGCTTCTTTATAGAGGTATAATAGGATTAATATAAACAAATGAGGTATAACTATAAAAAAAGTGATATGGCAGATAATGATTCAGTAGACTATGATGACATCGTCGAAGAACTCCTTGATTTGGTATTCCCAAATGATGAAGACCGAGATGCATATATGAATGATTAATATTCATAGTCCAATCTTTGACAAAAACATAAATGTATATAGGTTATATGTATAGATCAAAACTTGATAAAGTGATTGGTTCACAGACTAAAGAGCCGTCTTTGGTTAAAACCGTTGTTAAAGCGGCAATCGTTGGAACTATCACTGGAGCCGTTAAGCTACTGTCTAAAAAATAATGTCATGAGAATATTCAGGTGTTGTCAGTGTGGAAGCCCAATGGAATATATAGGGAATGGGGTGTACCAATGCCCTAATTGTGGCGATATAATGGACTATTCAGAATTGGTTAATGGCGCCAAATCATTGATTAAGTCATTGATCGATGCATTTGTTAAAATCAGATAATAGCCGAATTACCTGTTTTATTAAACCAAATATTTACTATCAGTAGAAAAATATGTTACCTGTATTAATAGGCCTTGGAGCCGTTGTTGCTGCTACTGTCGGAATTTGTTATTCGGTTGAGAAGCGCGGGCAAAAACTTCAAAAAGAACTCGATGCCGAAATTAAAAGATTGGGAGGTATGAGTAAGTTGAACGCCATTCAACTTGTATCTGCAAACTACAAAGGAAAAATAAAAGTATACGGTAACGGTAAATCCCTATCAGTTTCAGGATATGATTGGACTGATTGTGATTTCGAAATGCGGTTGGCCGCGCTTCGCTCTGGCTGTGAAGTAGTTTTGCAATATTACAAAACAGGTTCTAAGAAAGAAGGTTTTACAGCTTCCGGATTAGGTTATCGGAAAGCATAGTGAATAGCAAATAAATAAAATAGGAAAAATGTCATTAAATACATATGGACGAGACATGGATTTCATTCTTGAACGGCATCCTTAAGATGCCTGGGGCAAAGATTAATCGTGTTGCATTCCTACGGAAAACTTTCAGGGGATTGCCAGAAGATAAGATGATAATCTGTATCAAAGAATCACCTGTAAAGATAGTGGCTCCAAGCGTTCTTGACTCCAAAGCGGCTTCAATAATCAGTTCACATACGGTAAAGGCAACGGCAATATCTACCGCATCTGGAATACCCGGGGGATTTGCCATGCTGGCAACAATACCGGCTGATTTGGCAAACTATTATTATCATATTGTAGCTGTTGGCCAAAAACTCGGGTATCTATATGGATTTCCTGATATGGTGGATAAAAATGGTGATCTCACGGAGGATGGTGAGATTATGCTCACTGCATTCATTGGTGTGATGAACAAGGTGGAGGCAGCAAAGAAATTGATCAAACAGTTGGCAGTGGAATTAACCAAGCGGATTTCTGAAGAAACAGTTGCGCGCGTGGTCGGAAACTTAATGTCAAAGCAGATTGTAGCTCATGGGGCAGAGGCTATTGCTAAAAAACTTGGCGCACAGATTTCCACAAAGACTGTAAGCAGATCAATTACGAAAGTGATTCCATTTGTGAGTGGAATGATTTGCGGGGGTATAACCTATGCTACATTTAAACCGCAAGCAAGAAGGCTTCATCAAGCTCTAAAAGACAATTTGGCTAGCGAATGAAAAGCGCTGATGTATTCCAGGCGGCAAATTGCCTTGCGGTAGAAGACGGGATGAGCCTTCGGCAGAAGGCGGAGGCTCTTGTCGGGCTGCTGGCTTGGCTTGATTACGAGTGCTCTCCTGAAGAGAAGGATAAGGCGTGGGCGGAGCTTGATCCTCGGGTGCAGGCGGCTGTCGATGAACTTTGGGAGAAGTATTATGCTGCTCCCAAGAGCAATGGTCATTGGACGGGCGAAAGGTGCGATTCTGTTTGGATTCCTGACGATGATTATGTGCCACCAAATAAGTCGTACTCCAACATCCACGGACTGACTTGGCGTGAAATCAAGCAAAAGTATGGTTTCAGTGGGTTGAGATGTGATCGAGGGCGATTTTGCTTCGATGAGATTGCTTGGTATAAGGTCACATTACCCAATTTTGTGGAGTTGGTTGCGTCGTCCGACAGGGAGGCGCTTCATGAGGCGGCTTTCGCCTGTCTTGCCCTGCAACTTGGCAAGTCGATTGAAGAGGTCAAAGCCATAAAGGAAAGTGCCTGCGACCACACGCCAATGGGACAGAAGAATCTCGCTTGGCATGAAGATATTGATTGCGAAACACTATACCTTGTGCCGCAGGAAATCCATGGAAATATCATTCACTTCGGAGGTGTGGCCATGTGCCAACTCCTCCGTAATCACAATCTAATTTGATATGTTGGTCATAGAAACTTATGAGTGCCGAGACTGCGGTCATATCTTCATTCACCACACCGGCGGCTTCATACTTAAACCATCGGCTCCGCAATGCCCCAAATGCGGGTCAAAGAATGCCAAGAAAGAGAGATAACAGTAATTTGATATGCAGTTTTGCCGGAATATGTTTGCACGCGAAAACACCATTGAATTAGTCAAGAAATTCTCACGCGCAATATATTGTACGCCTGATACTAAACTTAGGGATTTAGGCATTGAGCCGTTGCAAGTATTCACGAACTTAGTGCGAGATGAGCTGGTCGAATTAAGACATGACGACTCTAATACTGAGCTTGATATACAAGACGAATATACATTGGTCTTGACCAAGCCCATATTCAAGTTTGACATTCCCATATCTGAAATAGACACATTGGAATCTCTGGCAGACGAAATTTGCAACTTCGTAACGGCGCAAGATGAATATACACGTGAAAATGGTTATGACTTTATTCAAGAAGCCGGATGTGATACAACGTAATGTGGGGGGTACACTTTGGAGTCTTCGTGGGAATATAGTAAATTAGACAATAAGGCGCTTCTGTCATTTATAAAAGTTCAGTACGGAATACAAATAGAAAAAGCGACAATAACCAAGTTCAATGGAACACTATCGGAACTGTGCGAAGTGTTGACTGACAGAATCAATCGGACGATTTTGTTTCAAAATTCAAAATATTTATCCGCTTCTGCCACGAAGTGGCAAGTGTGATGCCTAACTTTGCGGCATGGAAAAGATAATAGCGCATATCCGTCCTATTGACTGGACTGAAGGAGATGTATATGGCGTACATCTCCGACTGGCAGGAACAAAACCCTTCGCAACGATAAATTGGGGAGATGGCAAAAAGGATACATATTGGGGCAATGAAATCTACTCCCACCATATCTATCCAAAGGACTCTTCTTTGTATTTCATTATTGAGGTTGAAATCAATGCAGATGAGATTCTGTACGCAGACCCTTGCGGAGGTGATGTGGAAAATATTTTGTTCGACTTCAGCCAAGCCCCGTCAACGAGAGAAATCGGAATTCAGAATTTCGAGAATGTCATATTTGACAATCCCAATCTTGAAAATCTGTCAATGACAATTATTTTGGGCAAGGAGTATGACCTGTCGAAATGTCCCAATCTTAGGCACCTTATCTTCTCTCCCGCTACCGGTATGGGATGTCGGAAACTTGATCTTTCCAAATGTCATAAGCTTGAGTCGTTCTCATGCTGGGGTTATTTGGGCCCTGACTTGAAGAATCTGATAATAGCCAATGACGCGCCGCTGAAGGAAATTGACATAACGGGGCATGACCTGCACCACTCTTGTCTTGCGGCTATACATCGCATAATTGAGCGCAACAACGGAACTATAGCCGGCGAATTAGAAGAACTTGATGATGAAGAACAGGATGAGAGCATATATGGATTCTGACGTTGAAAGATCATCCGCAATCATAAAATTATTTAAATTCCTTAATAACAAATAATGCGTGTATGCAAGAAATTGATATTGTCATTGATGGGATCTATCTGGAATCTATCAAAATAGACCTCAATGAGTGTGAGGTGAATGGGGGAATGGGGGAGACTAACATCTTCGGTCGACGTGTGCGTAAGTCAATAATCTTTCCTATAGCAAAACTCAACTATGCAGGAGATAAGCGGGTGGAAAGCGTAAAATACAATCGGAGCATAGATCTTAAAGATGCCGCATTGACTGTCTCCAACTTTGAAGGGGCCGGTTGTGGCAAGACATATTTCGTGGTGAGCAACACGAAAACTTATTCCCTATACGACATAAACGGGCATTTCCTTAGGTATATACCCATCACCGAGTATGGTAGAATCATCTGCCTGGGCGCTTTGAGTTTCGTCACGAAATCTGATAGCGGCACTTTGCACTTGTGGAGTTGTAAGGGCGTCTGCTCGGAGGGCTTTCCCGCCACGCCGGAAAATATTAAATACTATGGTTGGCAGAAGGGAAAACTAATCAAAAAATCAGAAAGTTACAGCTTCCCTTTTCCTGAAAATGAGGACCTTTATTTTTAATCATTTTAAATATAATGCTCACAATGCAATTGTGCGGATGCTCTGATTGCGGGACTTATCTGCATGGAAATCATTACAGCGTATAGTGGAGCGAAACGGCGGAATCATAATAGATGAATGATTAGGTCAGGCGGCGAGAAGGGCTATCATCCACGGCACGGCGAGGTCTATCACTGTGCCATGGAGTATGGCGGGAGCGGTGTAGGCATCGCCGCAGCAGCGGCGTATCGCGGGCAGGCAAACGTCGACTGATGTCACTCCCGCAGCTGAAATCAAAGCCCTCGGCCCGAAGATGCGCGCTATGGCGGGGGCGAAGACGAGCGTCAAGAGTTCGCGGACGATATTGGCGAGCAGGGCCACTGCTCCTATTTCGGCAATGGCCGATGCTCCGGTGTCGGGAGATTTCAATTGGGGGATTATAATCGACGACAAGGAATAGTAGCCACAGGCCGAGTTGATGGCCAGGCAATCGCCGAGGCTCACGCCTGCCACCAATGGAGATGCGAGCAGCGTGAGGAAAAGAGTGCCGGCTATTGTGACCACGGGGTAGGCGAAGTCGCGCAGAGTCAGTCTGCGCAGCATGTCCGGCAGGTCAGGGTCTGCGCCAACGCCGAGCCCCACAAGCAGCATCAGAAGATAGAGCAGCCACATGGAGGCATCATCCATCCAAGCGAATGAGTGCCCGGCAAGCACGCCGGCAAGCAGGCCCGCCGCGAAGCATGTCAATACGATGACGCTGCCTTTCATCTCCGCATGGATTTGATCAGGACGAATGTGGCGAGCACAGCGCCTATGGTGCCTGCTGCGCCAAGCACTATCGATTTGAGCCCAAGCCTCGGCAATGCCGATGCAACCTGTCGGTCAGCTCCAACTGAATATCCGAGAAGGCACACAAGCAGGCACACTGTGGCGGAGAGCAACAGCGGCAGGGGGAGTTTGGCGCGATGGCTCATCAGGCGCCCGACAATGACGCCTATAATCATGAAAATGATAAGTTTTAGCATATTATAAAGGTATGGGCAGGGTATCTATGGCGCCTGCTTTTCAAGATAGACCATGTCGCGAAGAGTGACACCCTCCTCGACTATCGGATGGTCATAATTCAGGGTGAAAAAGTCTTTTACTCTGTGATGATACGCATATCCGCATCTTTGGTAGAAAAGAAGGGTGGAGGGGGTCTCGCCGGTGCCGAGTCTGAAAGTGGCCCCGGAGTAGAGAGCCTCTGCGTGCCGCAGCATGGCCCGGCCCAACCCCTGCCTTCTGAAGGCGGGTGAGACCGCGAGATTCTTTACCTCGACCGATCCGTCGGTCTCCGGAGTCAGCGCGCAGCAGGCCACAGCGCATCTGCCGCAGAAAGCGATGAAGAGGCGGGCGCGGTCGAGGTATCGGTCGATCATATCCTCCTGCTCGTCGCCCATGAGCAAAAGGTCGATGTACTGGCGCTTATCGCAATTGATCTCACGAATCTCAATTTTCGCCATGTTTCATCAGATCAGTGTTCGACTGTTGGCTGATAGGCGCAGAGGCCGCAGGCTTGCCGGGAAAGGATAGCGCGAGGGTGGCTGCTGCCAGCAGCATAAGCAATATCGGAGTGCTGACGTGAGGCTCTGCCATGCCTTCAAGGGCGGTGACCACGCCTCCGGCGAGATATCCCACCGCGCCAAGCAGAGCAGAGGCGGCGCCGGCTTGGTGTCGGCCGGCTTCCATGGCCAGGGCCACGGTGGCGGTGTTCAGTGCTCCGAGGCCAAGATATGTGGACAAAAGGCCTGTTTCATAAATCCACAATGACGCTCCATGCCAAAGGGCCATCGACGTGATAGCAGCGCCTGCCATGATCGTGATTGCCGAAAACCACATCACCCTCTTTTGGCTTGGCGCGCGGCTGCTCAGCAGGGCTGCTATGCCAAGAGAGATAGAGTTGATGCCGAGCAGGAGGCTGATGCCGCCTTCGTCGAGCCCCATCGACTTGAAAATGAACGGGGCAGACGACAGATTGACTATTATGAGCGACATGAACATGGCGAATCCGATGCATGGCATCAGGAATCGCTTGTCGGCCAATAGCGACCGCATGCTTGCATACATAGCCGACGGCGACACTGCTATGCGCCTATGAAGCGGCAGCGTCTCGCGGAAGGCCACGGTGCAGGCAAGCATTGCTGCGCCGATCGCAAGAAGCGCCCAGAACACACCTTTCCAACCCCATAGCACAGCGAGCACGCCCCCGAGCACCGGGGCCATGACCGTGGCGACTCCGTTGATGGTGCCCACCACGCCGTACATGCGCGTGAGCCGGTCGCCCCGGTAGCAGTCGGCTACGATAGAGCGGGTGAGAACTACTCCGCCCGAGGCTGCCACTCCTTGCACAAAGCGCAAGGCTATGAACCATCCCATGCAGGGCGAGAAGATGCAGCCTGCCGTCACAGCCGCGTATACGGCCAGAGATACAAGGATCGGGGCTTTCCTTCCCAGGCTGTCGCTTATGGAGCCAAGAAACAATTGGCCTACGGCAAGGCCGGCCACGCACGACGCGAGCGACATCTGCGCCTCCGAGGCTGAAGCCGAGAAATAAGCCGCGAGCTGTGGCATCGACGCAAGATAAGTGTCCATTACGAAGGGAGCGAATGCGCTGAGGACACCAAGATACATGACAAGAAATAATTTCCCGTTTTCTGTCTGTTGAGTCTTCATTTTTGTGCCTTATAATTTCCGCTTGCAAATGTAGGAATAATTTCAGGGCGTGTCTATTGCATATTGTTGCGGTTTTATGTCATTTTTGGAACTTGCCGATAAAAAAATAGCTATCTTTGCGCCGACACATAAACAAACCTTGCATGGAACCGCGACTTGAATACCGAAACATGACTTCAGCCGACCTCGACGGCTCGCCATGGCGCATACCTGATTGCTTCTATATAGCCGTGACGGCAGGGCACGCCGTCTTCGACGTAGGAGCCGACAGCTATGATATGGCGCCTCAGACTGAATTCAACATGCCGTCAGGCTGTCTGGTGCATTGCTCTGAAGCTACTCCCGATTTTGCCATAAGGGTGGTGACGTATCCCCACAGCCTCCTGGAGATGGCCATGCGGCTTATAGACAGCAAATGGTTTGAGTGGAATGCGGCTCACCCTCACTACACGCACACCCCCGACCGGCGCAGCCAGCGCACCTGGCGCGAGCTGATGACGTGGATGGACATGGCCGAAGCCCTTTTCTCCGACAAGTCAGTGATATTGTTTCAGGCCATGCAGCAGGAAAATTTCATAGAGGGATTCTGGTTGTGGAACGTAGGCACCATTCAGGCAAAAGTGGAAAGCACCCTCCCTCAAAGCCGCACACAGAGCCTCTACCGCAAGTTTGTCAGGTTGGTGAATGAAAACTGCATGCGTGAGCGCAAGGTTGAGTTCTATGCCGGCGAGCTGCACATCACCCATCGCTATCTCAGCCGCATAGTAAGCGAGCAGACGGCGGGCAAAACACCAAAAGAGGTGATCGACCGCCGTCTGCTAATAGAAATCAAAGATCTGCTTGCCACCACTGACCTTACGGTGTCGCAGATAGCCTACAGGCTCGGATTCCAGGACCAATCGTCGATCAGCCGCTATTTCCACCGCCATTTAGGCATGTATCCGTCTGACTACCGCAGATCACTCATGCCTCGTGGATGATGGCCTGAATGCCAACACGAACAAGACCGCTACAGCGAGGGCGAATGCGGCGAATGCCAGCCATGCCGCCTTCCAATCGCCTGTCAGGAAAGCCATCCCGGGCATCGACTCCGCAGGCCCCCAGTGGCAGTATCTGTCGACGACCATGCCTGCGAGCACAGTGCCCACCGAGGCGCCGATGCCGTTTGATGCCGTCATCCACAGCCCCTGGGCCGATGCTGTGACCGATCTGTCGGTCTCCCGCTCAAGATAGATGGCGCCAGCTATGTTGAAGAAGTCAAAGGCTATGCCATAGACAATCATCGACAGGATCAGCATCCAAAGACCGCTTCCCGGATCTCCGAATCCGAATAGGGCGAACCTTAGCGACCACGCCACCATAGACATGGCGAGCACGGTCTTCGCGCCAAACCGCTTCATGAAGAATGGTATCAGCAGGATGCAGAAAGCTTCCGAAGCCTGGGAAATTGTGGTCAGCAGGGTGGCGTTTTCGGCCGAGAATGTGCCGCTGTAGGCCGGATCGGCCATGAATCCGGTGATGAAAGGGCCAGCATAGGCGTTTGTCACCTTCACGCACATGCCCATCAATATCGAAAAGATGAAAAAAACGGCCAGTTGGCGCCGCTTTAGCAGGCCGAGGGCGTTGAGTCCCAATTTCTCCGCGAGCGATGCTTTGGCGCCGGCTCCGCTGACATCTATCTTAGGCAGCGCGAACGAATAGGCTGCGAGGATCAGGCTAAGGATCGACGAGGCCAGGAATTGCCAGCATTGGAATTGGAATCGCTCGCTGCCTGTCGATGAAAAATGCAGATAGCCGCCCTTCACAGTGGCGAAATTTACGAATATCATGGCCACGATGAATCCCACAGTGCCCCATACCCTGACACGCGGGAAAACCTTTACTGTGTCGAGCCCGCATTTGCGCAGCGATTTGAAGGCTATGGAATTGCATAGGGCCACAGTGGGCATGAAGCAGGCTGAGCTGAAGGTGAACATAGTCGTGAACATCACCTTGTCGGGATTTGGAGAGGCATATCCCATCCACCACATGGCCGCCATCCCTGCCGCTGCGCCGATGTGGCAGAGCGGCAGCAGGCGAGTGGGCGAGACATAGCGGTCGGCTATGATGCCCAGCACCGGGGGAGTGACCAGGCACACAAGGCCTTGTATGGCGAAAAACCAGGGTATGAGCATTCCCATCGAGGCGCTCCCCATGTAATTGCTCATGCTCGTCAGGTAGGCTCCCCAGACGGCGAATTCCAGTGCTTCCATCAGCGACAGGCGCGCTTCAGGGGCTTTCAGTTGTCTCATGCGTGTAAAGTCTGTTAAAAAAATGCAGAGGCCTCGAATGGCTCCGATGCCTCTGCCTGCGTTCATAATCGATATATCAGAATTCGATGTTGAGTCCGGCCATCGCTATGGTGCGTGGCATCGGGAATCCGTAGATAGTCTCGTAGCGGGTGGCGGTGATGTTGTCGACCTTGCAGAAGGCTGTCAGGCGATGCTTGTCGGTGAACCTCCATTTGTAGGCCACCCTGCCGTTGAGCAGCGAATAGTTTTCCTTCTCCGGGCCTCCGGTGCGCATGCTCCATACGGTGTTGGACTCGAGCGAGAACTGCCAATTACCGGGAGTGAAGCTGACGCTCGCGAACAGTTTGTTCTTCGGTGCGTAGAGCACATTGTCTGTTGTGTAAAGGAAACTGTAGTTGGCTGTTGCGCTCCATTTGTCGCTGATCGCGTAGGTGGCATCGAGTTCAAAGCCTTTGTTGCGGAAATCGCCGATGTTCTTGTTCATCATCTGGCCGCCGGTATAAGGATTCTGCTCCTTCACTGTCTGAATCATATCCTTGCCGTCGATATAGAAGAGCGAAAGGCCGGCGTCGAGGCGTCCGTTGAGGAAGAGCTGACGCACCTCTACTTCGTAATTCCACATATATTCGGGCTTGAGGTCAGGATTGTGGGGCGGATAGAGATAGAGCTCGCGAAGGTTGGGGCTGCGGAATCCCTTGCCCCAAGAGAATTTTATGGTATTGCCTTGGATCAGGCGTGCGATGAAGCCTGCCTGAGGCACAAGGATATTGCCAAACTGCGAGGAATGCTGCAGGCGGAGGCCGGCGTTGACTGACACTTTGTCTTCAAGGAAACCTTGCTGCATCATCACGTATCCGGCCACTTCGTTGACGTGCTTGTCCACGCCGGGCTGGTCGGGCGAGCCGTCGGCCATGGAATTCCACGTCTTGCCGCCCCAATGCTGGAAATCGACGCCGACCGATGTGGTGTTCATCTGCCAGGGACGTATGTCCTGATATGCGTTGATGCCCATGTTGTAATCTTTGGAGTGGAAAAGATAATCGCGGGGCACGCCTCCGTTGGTTGCGGTGCCTGAAGCCGAATACCCGTCGTTGACCTTGTGGTTGCCCCAGTTGGCGTAGAATTGCACCTGGCCTGACGATACGTCATACGTATTGTTGAGGTAAAGCGCCGCCGTGCCTCGGAAGATTCGGGTCCACATATCGTTGAGCGGATCATCGATAGAGCCGGGGTTGTGAGGCTTGGTTTCGGTCAGAGTGACGTTGGCGCCGGCTTTCCAATGGCTTGAGAATCGATATTGCAGCGACGCGAACTGGCTTGCGAGCCATGTCTGGCTGTTGCGCCGGTCGCCGTCGGTGCTCTCGTATGACGCACTGAGGAAGGCATTAAGCCTGCCGTTGTTGTATCCGAGATTGACGCCGTATTTCTGGGTGCCGTAGCTGCCCCACATCATGCGGGCCGAGCCGTTGAAACCTTTCATTGTGGCGTGCTTGGTGATGATGTTGACCGATCCGCCCATGGCGTTGGAGCCATATAGAAGCGACGACGGACCTCTGACCACCTCCACTTTCGAGACATCGCCCGAAGTGTATGTGTCGGGGAGTGAGTGGCCGAATATCGAAGCCCACTGGGGCTGGCCGTCAATCATGAAAAGCACCTTGTTGCCTCCGCCGACGCCTCTGATGTTGACAGAGCCGGCTGCGCCTCCCGACACGCCGTAGCCCATGATGCCGCGCTCGGTGACGAAAAGGCCCGGGACATGGTTGGCGAGCACAGGCAATATGTTGGTTTCGGCGCTCTCCTCTATTAAATCGGATCCAATTATCGAAACGCTCAGCGGCAGAAGCTCTACAGGAGCTTTAGGCGTGGCGAAAACCTCCACTTCGTGGAGGTTGAGAGTGTCTGTCGGCAAAGATTGAGCCATGGCTCCGATGCCCATCGCGCCAATGGCTAAGAAAGTGGCAGAATTCTTCATCTGTAATAGTAGAAACGTTGTTTTGGGGTTATTACGCTATGCGTTTTTCGTTATGATTGTTATGTAATAATCGTCTGAATCGACGTATTTGAGCACGTTCAGGCCACCGGCTTCAAGCCACTCTGCAAATTCTTTGCCTTCGACAAGTTTGTCGGAGTGCACCGATCCGTCATTGTGGCGGTGGATGCCGTTGATGGCGTTTCTGCTTTCCGGAAACGCTATGACAAGCCTGCCACCGGGATTGAGATTGATCTTCACGAGCCAGCGAAGAGTCTCAAGCGGTCTTTCGAGGTGGGGATACATGCAATATAGAGTTATGACATCGTATGAGTCGTCGATGATGTCTTGCTCCGCATCGAGGTTGAGGAATCTGACGTTGGCGAAATGGCCGTATTTCAGGGCCGCAACCTTAAGCATCCCTTCAGAAATATCCACGGCGTCGATGGCGCCCTCCGGGTCTATTGTTTCCTCTATGTAGGGAATCAGCACGCCTGTGCCCGTGCCTATGTCGAGCACATGGTCTCCGCGCTTAAGTCCGGCCATCTCAAGGATATGACGTATCTTCGCACCGTTTACCTCTGTGATGGCGTCCCAGTTTGGAGCCATCTCATTAAAAAAATCTCTATTTGTTTGTTTACCACAGGACATTGGCGAATAGTTGAAAAGTGTACGTAGGATAAACAACTGAGGGAGTGCTATTGTTCAGTGGCATTGGCGTAGCTCTTTCGGTCAAGTTTTCCGTTGAATGTGCGCCTGATGCTTTCAACGACAGAATAGAGCAACGGCACTTTGTGGCGTTCGAGCCTTGAGGCCAGAAACGCGGCAAACTGTTTCTTGTCGAGTGGCGCGTGGCCATTTGTCACCACCAAAAGGCGAAGCGATGTGCCAAGCACAGGGTGGGGGGCCGGGATGCAGATGCAATCCTCGACTGCGGGATGCGCCATCGCCACATCCTCCACTTCTACGGGATTGATTTTATATCCCCCGGTATTGATCACATCTCCGTCCCTTCCTGCGAGGCGTAGTCTGCCTTCGCTGTCAATGCTTCCTCGGTCAGCGGTGTGCACGGCTCCGTCGTGAAGCACCTTACGCGTGGCTTCATCGTCGCCAAGATATCCGGTCATCAGCGTTGCTCCAGAGCATGAGATGAAGCCGTCGGCGCCAATTGATATGGACGAATGCCGCATGGGCTTGCCAAGGCATCCGGCTTCGCATACGCCGGCATTGAAATCGTGGGTGGCAATGATGCCTGTTTCGGTCGAAGCGTAAGTGTTGTAAAGGCGCGTATGAGGCAGAGCCGCGCACCATGCTTCCATGTCGGCCTGGGCCATAGGTGCCGCTCCGGTCTCGATGAAGTCAAATCTGTCAGATCGCTCGGCTATATGTCTGCGTGCCATTTGCATCATCATGCGCAGCGAGGCCGGCACTTGGAATGTGGCCACCTTTCCCTCGGCCATGTCGACGGCGCCGAAGAATGCGGAGAGATCCTTAAGCCCATCAAGCAGGTGCACTGTAGCCCCAACCGTCAAGCACGGCCATATCTTGCTAAGGCTGCCAATGTGGTTGAGCGGACCCGTGATGATGAAAGTCAGGGAGGGTGAGAACCCTTGCGCTCCGATCAGGTTTTCGGCGTCGGCCATGATTGCCGAGTGGCTTATCATTGTGCCTTTGCGGTTTCCGGTGGTGCCGGTGGTGAAGAGTATGTCGGCTACGCCTTCGGGTATGTCTGCTTTGGCAGCCAAGTCGGTGATTCTATCCATCTCTTCTGCCGAAGCGTCCCTTTCAAGCGGCACGGCTGCCACTCCGGCCTCATGGCAGGCGAGGTATCTGATGATGAAATCAGCAGAGGGGGAGGCTCTGAACACCAGGGCGCGGGTGCGGGGCATCGACGCAGCAGCCTCTGTCACGGCTCGGAAAAGAGACTCGTATGACAAGGTGTTGCCGTAGGCATCGATAAGCGCAGTCTTCGAGGGGGTTGATGCGGCGTGCCTTTTAAGGCAATCGGTCAGCGCGGTCATTTCTTGCTCTCGAGTTTCGCCTGCACCATGGCCACGATGTTGTCAAGGCTTTTCAGATTGCGTGGGGTAGCGTCGGAGGCGTCGAGTTCTATGCCATATTCAGATGACAGGGTCATCATTATAGTGGTGACGCCGAGCGAATCGAGTTCGGCGAAAAGGAAATCGGTGTCGAAGTCTACGAAAGGAAGCAGATCTTCGAGCATCTCACGGATATGTTGTTTCATACGCTGAAGTTAAATCAGAAAATAAGTTTAAGTGTTATGGAATATAATGTAGATTCGAGACTACGCCTTCAGCCGCATATCGGGCTATTTCGCGGCGTTCGTCATCCGGCTCTCTCACCTCAAGCACAACATCAGGATGCACAAGGGCCGATAACAGCATGGTCTCGCCGTATCCGGTGTTGCGAAGGCTTATTATAGCGTGGGCTTCGCATTCTAAGGCGGGCAAGGCTGCTGATTTTAGATTGCGTTTGACTTCGGCCAGCAATTCCGCGCCTTTGTATCTGTATCGGTCAATGACAAGGCCTTTGAAATAGTCAGGGGTCTCGAGGCAGGCTCTCATTTCTGAGTATCCGGCCATCATCATGGCTCTGACAGATCGGGTCATATCGGCGTAGTCGTCGCTCCAGAGCGGAGAGCCGGGGGCGATGCGACGACCGATGCGCATTGTCACCTGACCGCTGTAGCAAGCAAAGCTCTTGACCGGCATTATATGGTTGACGCCGTGTATCAGCACGGGAAGCACATCGATGCCAAGCTCTCGGGCTAGGTAGAATGGACCTTTGTGATATCGCACGATGCTTGATTCGGGATTACGCAGCCCTTCAGGGAAGAAGGCTATGCTGTATCCTCGGCCTACGTAGTCCTTAAACGTAGAAATATCACGCTCAAGCGTGGAATCTTTCCAGGCCGTGAAATTGCCGCGCCGTATGGTGTAGAATCTGAGCCAGCGGAACATACGGCTCACTATCGGGTTGAGGCTCGACCTCTCGTTGGCCACTATCAATATCTTTGGACTCCAGGCCATGAACAGCATGGGGTCAAGCATCGACTGGTGGTTGCAGACTATCACGCATGGGCGGTTAAGTTCTTCGCCATACGGATTCTCTATGCGGAATTTCACCCCGGGCATGATGCGGAGGTCAAATCGGTGAGCCTTGGTGACAAAGCGCCGGAGTCTCGCCTCAGACTTCTCGTTGCGCCCGCAGACGGCGAATGTCACCGCGCCGTAGACGTAGCCCACGGCAAGCTGCGATAGCCACCATGCTCCGCAAAACCATGTGCGCATCAGGGGGCCGAGCGTCAGTGGGCGCTTGCGGTAGGATCCGCCGCTCTTTGTGAGCCAGTCAAACACCACAGGAGGCAGGAGGAATGCCATCAGCACCACCGAGAACATGCCCACCACCGTCACCTCTGCCAACGACCGGAGGGCCGGGTGCCGGGCCACTATGAGAGTGCCGATGCCGATGAACATTATCAGCGCCGACACTATGATCGAGCTCTTGTAGGAAGCAAGCATCCTGCGCCTGAAAGCATATTCGTAGCAACACCCTTCGGTCATGAATATGGTGTAGTCGTCGCCCTGACCGAATATGAAAGTGGCGAGGATGATGTTGACGATGTTGAAGCGTATGTCAGCCAATCCCATGATGCCGAGAATCCAGATCCAGCTGACAGCCATTGGCAGAAAAGAGAGCATGGCGAGTTCGATCGATCCGAAGGAGAACCAGAGAAACAAAAAAACGATCAGACCGCATGCCCAACCTATGTAGTTGAAATTGTCAGACAGCCCGCCCGCAATGGCGCTGTTCATTCCCCCGACGTCGAAGCAGAAATGATTGCCCTCTGACTGCGAAATCATGGCCTTCAGATGGTCAACTTCGGCGGCGGGCGCGTAGATCATGTCGACAGCCGCAGTGAGATCTTCGTTGCTGACAGCGGATCGCGAATTGATGGCTGACAGAGGAGCGAATCCTGAATCAGGCATAGGCTTAAAGTCGGCATTGATCAATGTTGCGAACGGGACGAAAGCTTCAGCGCTGAACCCGGCTGCGGAGCCGGCTCTCGCGAAAGTATCAGTCAATACCGCGCGGTGAGCAGCGATAAACTCGTTCCATCTGTCGATGCGTCGTTGCTGTTCGGCCTGCGATGGCATGAAACGGGATGCCGGCGACAAGGTCGCGCCGTCGATGTCAAGGCATATGCGGTCAAGATAGGGCGCGAGATTGGCCGATGACTCCAAGGCGTCGTCAAGAGTGTGTCCCTCCGAGACTACATACACGCAGGCTTTGCCGGCTGATGCGCCATCGTTGAGGCGGTGGAGATATTCAAGGTCAGCCTTCTGCTCCTCGGTCATGTAGTTGATATGGCTCATGTCGGAGTCAAAGCCGGTGCGCAGGCTGAAATAAGAGAATACGGCAGTGAGGGCGACAACGGCCCATACGAGCCAACGTTTGCGCTCGGGGCGCACATTGGCCATGATTTCGAGCCATTTGGGCTGGCGCCGGCTTTCAGCCTCGCTATTGCATTTGCTGTCTCTGACACAGTGAGGCAGGTACACGATAGTGAATAATATGGTGCCAATGAGTATCAGGGCGCTGAATATGCCGAGATCGCGCAAGGCCGTGGCCTTAATGGGCACGAGGGCGAGAAAAGCGCCAACGGTGGTGATGTTGCCGATGATGAGCGGGGCTATTATCTCTCGCAGAGCCTGCCGCATCGAAAGCGAATGCCCCCTGTGGGCTATCAGATGCAGAGGGTAGTTGACGGCGATTCCGAGAATTATGCTCGAAATGCCTACGACGATGAGGGAGACGCTGTCCCGGGCCACGCTTATCATGGCCATAGCGAATAGCCATCCCCATCCCACGGATACCGCTATCAGCAGTATATTGCGCAGGCGCCTGAAAACCGACAGCAACAGGGCCAGTATGAGGATAGACGCTATGGAGATGGATATGATGCTGTCAGTCTTTATTTGCGATGAATTGCCGACCGCGATGGGAGGGCCGCCTATGAAGTGCACCTTCACCTGAGGCACTTCTGCCCGGGCCACGGACGCGGCTTTGTCGAGCATGGCCATCAGCTCGGCGTTGTGGCGCGTCTCACTGTTTCCGTATGGAGAATCCATGATTATGACGGCGCGGCTCATGTCGGGTGTGAGGATGTAGCCGTCGTACATCTCCATGCCTGTCTCTGCTCCTGATGCCAGCTTGGCCACTACGGGCGAGAAAAGGTCGAGCGGGTCTTTTGAAATGGTGGAGGACATCAAGCCTGAAGAGGGGAACATCAGCATCTGCATATCCTGCCGGAGCCGGTGAGGAATATAGCCGGAGACCGCCAAGAGGCTATCGATGCGCAGATAATCCGCATCTGTGAGGAAATACGGTATGTTGGCATAGACGAAATCAGTCACTTCAGTCATTTTCTCAAGGTCGACTTCGTAAATCACGTCCTTGATCATGGAGGCGGTGTCGGTGAGCGCGAGCGCATCGACAAATGCGTCGACGCCGGCCACAAGCGCGTCGGGATCGACGCCCGTGGTGTCGGCGTTCTGCACAATCGCGAGTATGCGGCTTGCGCCCGAAACTTCCTGATACACCGATATGGCCTGGCGTTGTCGTCCCTCGAGCGGCAGAAAAGCTGATATGTCTTCGCTGAAATCAAGCCGCAGCGTCAGGGCGGCCAATATCGATGTGGCCGCGATGAACGAAAGCGCGCACCAGCCCTTGTGGGCCAGCATGACGTCATATATCTTTAGTATAATCCTTGTCATCTTCAGATAATCTAATGTCGCGGACTAAAGTTCGAGGGCTTTTACCCATTCGAGAAATCTTGATTTCCATTGACGGCACTCTTCTGTGCCTTTGTGCGATGAGGCGCCAAAGCCGTGGCCGCCCGTGGCGTATTGCAGATATTCATGGTCAATGCCCTTGGCCGTAAGGGCGGAATCGAGCAATATCGAATTGCGGTAATCCACAATCGGGTCGTCTACGCAATTGACAAGGAACACCGGAGGGCAATCAGCCGGCACGTGCCTTTCAAGCGACAGGGAGTCGCGCAGGCGGGCGTCGTTCTGCCTGTTGTCGCCGAGCAGGCCGCGGCGTGAGCGCTTGTGCGCGCAATCCTCTGTAAGAGTAACCACCGGATACACCGGAACCACGAATGCGGGTCTGTCTGCTGAGTCGAAGAGTTCGGCGCCCGACATCACGAGATGACCGCCCGCCGAGAACCCCATAGCGCCTACCTTGGCGGGATCGATTCCATAAAGGGCTGCATTTTCGCGCACCACCTTCAAGGCCTGGAGCAGATCATCTTGAGGGTCGGGATAGCGGTTGCCTCGGAAGATGTATCTGTGGTGGAAAATGAATGCCGGGACTTTAGCCGTGCGGTAGTCGAGCACAAACGCCGAAATGCCGTTGGATTGCAGCCAGCGGGCCACTTCCATGCCTTCGACTTCAGTGTCATGCCAGAAGTAACTGCCTCCCGGACACACGATCACCGCGATGTTGCCATTGCCTTCAGCCGGGAATGGCGTCAGCTTCACTTTGCGGCCTGTGCCTTCCCATATATTGATCTGTGCCATGGACATAAGGCACATGGCCGACATCAGGGAGATTAAGAATAAGCGTTTCATAGGAGATTGAGTTTGTTGATTAGATAATCCCTGCCGAAGATGGCCTCGCAAGTTTGCACTGCTGTCAGCGTCACGCCGCAGAATCCGTGCATGTTCACGTTTTGCCCTGTGAGGAATATGTTGGGCACACGGGTGTTGACCGGGAGGAAGGGAATAGGATCGGCGCAATCGTTGAGGTAGCCGCACATGGCACCGCGCCTCGCTCCCGTGTAGTCTCTTATGGTCAGAGGCGAAGCCGTGTCGATAGCCTCGATAGCCTCTGGAAGCGAGGGCAATGACGCCGAAAGCTTTGAAATGGCGAGAGCAGCCATCTCCTGCTTGAATCGATGATAGGCATCCCCCCGGCGACCATGCGTTGTGCTTTCCCACCGGCTGACCGCTTCCCAATGCATAGGCACTATGGCGCAGAATGTCTCGGCATTGCGGCCCTGACCGATCATAGGCGGAGTCATGTACATGATTTTTTCAGCCTTCATCCCTTGGTCGGCCGACCAGGCTGCCTCTGTCCCCTCAAGATAGAAGCCTATGCTGTCGCTGTATTCCATGGCATCCGGCTTGATCTTGGCATTGATGATAAAGGCAGAGACTGAATCACGCTTTTTTTGAGGTATGGTGCGATAGGTCCTTGAAAAGAGCCTGTCATCATCCACCATAGAGAGCATTGCCTCAAGCGGCAGCGATGAAATCACAGCATCAGCCTCAATGCGACGCCCAGAAGCGGTTGTCACAGATGTCGCCGAGCCTCCGGAAGTGGAGATAGCGCAGGCGGCATCGCCGGTGATAATGACTCCGCCGTGGCTCTTTATGCAGCCCGCGAGGGCATCGGCGAAAGTGGAGTATCCACCCGCCACCCTGCAGGCTCCGTTTAAGAATATCGAAGTGATGGCGCAATGCAGATAAGCCGGGGTGGTTCCCTTTACGCCTCCGTATAGGATATTGACTGATGCGAGGATAGCGCGCAGCCTCGCATCGGTGATGTATTTGCCGATGAAGGCATCGGCGGGAGTCAAGAAGTCTTCGCTACGGGGCACAGGCATCCGCGGCGTGGAGCGCAGGTGGAAGAGGTCAAGGTCTTCCATCACACGGCCAACCGCATCCTTGTATCTTTCAAGTCCGGCTCTTTGTGATGGGAATATGGATGAGAGCGAATCGACGAATCTATCGCCCGAAAGAGATACGGCGTATCTTTCTTTATCCTGACCGAAGAAAACCTCCGCAGTGCTGTCAGTGTCAAAATCTATAGTGGTGAACGAATCCTCAATGCCGAGGTATCGGCATATGCGGCGTATGTTTCCGTCAGCGTTCATGCCGCCGAATACGTGCATTCCGGTGTCGAAGATCGCTCCAAAGCGTGAGTAGCTCTGCAGGCACCCGCCTGCCTTGGCGTTTTTCTCCACGACAGTCACGCCATAACCCTCTTTCGAGAGAATGGCGCCGCAAACGAGGCCGCCGAGGCCGCCTCCTATGATCACTATGTTCTTATCAGGCTTCACGGTCTAATTCATTGCATAGATTTTCATATTTTTCTTTGTAGAAACGTCTCATTGACTTGCATATCTCCCTCTCCGTGGCACCAAACTCGCCTAAATCAGAGGTCTCTATGCTGTCGCATATCTCGAGGCAGATGGGCCATCGGTGCATCCACCATGTGCCCTTCGGGAGCACCCTGTTGGCGCCATACAGCACCATTGGCGTGACGGGCAGGCCCAATGCTGCGGAAAGATGGAACGCACCCTTGTGGAATCTCATTATTTCACCGTCGGACGAGCGCGTGCCCTCGGGAAAAACACAAACGCTGTAGCCGCTATCTGTCAACTCCTTCAATTTTGGCGTCAGCGCGTCGATGCCCTCTGATACCGGATAGTAGCCGGCGTGGCGTATGAAATAGCCGAAAAAAGGACTTTTCCACACCCAATCGTTGGTGAGGAAAATGATTTTTGGAGTAAGGCTCAGGAGCACCATAAGATCGAGATGACTCTGGTGGTTGCATATCAGCACAGACGGCTTGGAGAAATCATGGCTGTGGCGGTCGCGGACTGTGACCTTGACGCCGAAAAGCCCAAGCAGACGGGTGACAAGGCGCCCAAACCAATGCAGCAGGGAGTTGAGCCTCCATGGCTTTTCGCCTCTTAAGCGGCACAACGGCACATAGACGAGCGAGAATGGCATGATCACCCCCAAGGTCCCGAAGAGATAGACAAACAGCGAAAAACACGTGAATATCAATGATCCGGCTCCGCGCCACAGGGCCAACGGCAATGCGTAGACTATGGCAAGGACGCACAGCGCGGTATTGAGCACGGAGATGCGTGCGAAATCGGCTCCGGGGCGGAAATGTGACACCCTTTCCTCAATCGGCGGATAGTATACGTTGACCTCCACCGGGCGTATCTTTACGCCGTGCCATGCGGCAAATACGAGGAGCTCGAGCTCTGCCTCATATCGTGATGTGAGCAATGATAGCCCGTGCAATTTCTTAAGCGGATAGAGGCGGTATCCTGTCTGTGTGTCAGGCAAGCGCCTTAATGTCTGCACCGCAAACCAGAAATTGCTGAATGAGTTGGCGAATCTGCTTCCTGCGGTCCTTTGGGCATCTCCAAACCGACGGCTACCCACAATCAAGGCGTCGGGCTGCCGGATATTCGCATCAAGCAGCGCCGGAATATCCTCGGGAAAATGCTGGCCGTCGGAATCGAGGGTGATGGCATAGGCGAATCCAAGTCTGAGCGCGTGCTCAAATCCGTGCTTCAGCGCGGCTCCCTTTCCGGAATTGCTCTTCAGCAACACAATCTCTATGCCGCTTATCGAATGCAATATTTCCGCAGTGGAGTCGGTGCTTCCGTCATTGACCACAATGACATCGTCGCAATGCGCCAATGCCCGCATGACTACATCACGCAGGGTCCCCGCATTGTTGTATGTGGGGATTATGACACAAATGCCACGCTCACGCAATAATTGCCTGCATTGAGATTTTAGCATAAACGGTCGCGGCATCAGAGCATATCTGGGCGCGCGCCGATACAGTGGCGCCCACGATTGAGATTTTAGATATGTAAACGCTGACGTAAGGAGACTCAGGTGTCAGGGCTGTGAGAAATTTGGCGTTTTTAAGCGTCCCGATCTTGAGTTTCCTCCCTACGGCTGTCTCAAGCAATTCCTTCACCATCTGCACAATGCACACGCCGGGGGTGATGGGCATTCCCGGGAAGTGGGCTTTGTATATGGGACTGTCCTCGCGCAGGCGAACCTCGAATCGGGATTCGGATGCTCCGGTGTCGGCTGACACAAGGTCATATAAGTTATTCAGCAGAGTCATTTAGCAATCTGAATGTGTAGTTGATTTTATGCTTTTTGTCGGTGTAGGCATCGGAGCCTTGCTTCATCATGGCCAACACCTGCTTTAGATCTGAGCGCAGGGTGCGCCTGATATACCACTTGTCTAATTTCTTTGTGACTGATACCAGCTTCACCTTTTGCCTTTTTTCGTCGAATGTGAAATCAATCAGGCTGAATCCGAATTCGTTGACGAGGCTCGCGCTTATCAGGTCGGGCTCGGTGAGAGCCATCACGAGTATGCCGCTGACATATGCCTTGGGCATCTCTATCATGAATTCATACTTCACCCTCTGTCCAGGCTCTTCAGGATACGTCAGGCTTGCCGATAGGCGCAGAAAGGCGCAGACGAAGAGCAGAGGCAGGAAGACGCGCTTAAAATTGGGTCTCATCTACAGGCTCGTTTTTCTTGATGTCAAAAAGGCGTATCGATGTGTTGTCACCGTTATTCTCAAAGAGCTCGACAGTGGTGACCATGGCGAGAGACCTGTCGAAATGCAGCACAATCTTTCCGAACATCTGCCTGAGCGTCTTCTTCTGTGGAATAAGGGTGGCTACGTATGAGTTGCCCTCGGAAGAGACCGTGACCTTGAAGTTTTTCTTGTCGGTCAGGCATTTCCCGAGCACGCTGTCCATCATGATGCGGGCAATCTCGCGAAACATCTTGTTGGTGTTGACGTCAATCACGTCTGTGCGCTCGCCTTTCAATATTGTCACCTTGCTGCCGTTGAGGATGAAGGTGTAGGCGTAGGGTGATAGATATTCCCATCTGAGTTTGTCAGGTTGGCTGCATATCATCAGGCCCTTTGACACGAGCTTGTCTCCGAGCATCTTAAGGGTTTTGGTCTGCTCGAAACCGCATTGCATGGTCTTGACCGAGGCTGCTGCTTCGCTTATCTCCTTGATGGCTCTTTCCGAGTCTGTCTGCGCGAAAGAGGCTATAGCCGATAGGGCGCATATCAAAATATGAATGAGAATACGTTTCATTTTCTTTTGGGGTGTTAATGGTTTGCCGGTCATTTGTCGCTTATCATCACGCATCCTATGATAATAAGGGCCACGCCAGCCCATTGTCTGAATCCCACTGATTCGTGAAATATGCATGAGGCGGCTATAAGACCGAAAACATAGCTGAGGCTCACAAGAGGATAGGCCATGCTCAGGGGATAATGCTTTATGATGTGCATCCAGAGCAGGCTCGCCGCGCCGAAGCAGATGCCCGAGAGGGCGAATTGCCAATTGAGCAGCGCCGATTTCCAGAATTCGGCATTCCAGCCGAATGGCAGCATCCTCGAAAGACCGAGTTTCAGAAAAACCTGACCGAATGCCAGGACTGCGCTTTGCAGGAGAGCCAAAGGCAGGATAGCGCCTGCGGTGAATATCTTTATTAAGTCGGCCATATCATTCGTTTTTGCTTATCACCATGCTTTTCGATACCAAGCGGGCGCTTGTCTCAATCCCCGCGAGGTTGAGCCTGCGGTTGAATCCTTCGGGCAGATAGTCGTGAAGGCCCACAAGCACGTTGCGCGCATGCCCCTCGGATATGATGCGTGAGGCTTCTGCAAGTGCGTGGTCAAGCGATTGCTCTCCGTGAGAGTAGGTCATGTTCCATCCGTGGCATTTAAGCCTTATGGCGAGAGAGCCGGCTATGGTGTTGTGGGTGCTCTGCATGAAAAGGGTGGGGCTCAAGCCTTCCTCGCCGTAGGCGGAGATGTGTTCGAGCATCTTTTCGCCTTGTTCGAGCATGCCATAGTTTGTGGCGACGATTATGGCGTCGGGAGATTCGATTCCGGCCTCTTCAAGAGCCTTGAGAGATGTGAGGGTGGCTGCTTTCATCAGCAACGACATGCGCCTGCGCTCCATCGGGCCTACATATTTCCCGAGTTCGCCGAGCTCGGCTTCATCGCTTATTTCTACGGACGAAGAGCATTTCACATCAGCAAGCCCGAAGCATGGCAAATCGACAGGGGTATCAGAAATTATGATCGCCGAGTCATTGCCTCCGAATCCGAATGAATTGCAGAGCACATGGCGCAGGTCAGCGCTAATAGCCTCCGTGACAGGCACAATGCACTGCTCATCGCGATTTTCCCATCGCAGGTTGGCCGGGATCATACCTTCGGCCATGGCTTTGAGGCAGATTACGGTCTCGATGCCACCGGAGGCAGATGTGGTGTGCCCGGTGAGCGATTTGGTGCTTGACACGGGCGGCACGACATCGCCGAATACGCGTCGGAGGGCGGCTGATTCGCTTCGGTCATTGTCGGGAGTGCCTGTGCCATGCGCATTTATGTAGTCTATTTCATCGGCTTTCAGGCCTGACATACGCAGGGCGTCGGTCATGGCCAGGTATGCGCCATCGCCGTTTTCTGACGTCGCGGTCTGGTGGTGGGCATCGCATCTGTTTCCGTATCCGGCCACATAGCCAAGCGTCTTCGCTCCTCGCCGCATAGCATCATCGGCTCTCTCAAGCACCACGAATCCGGCGCCTTCCGCAAGGTTGAGGCCTTGCCGGCAGGCGTCGAAAGGTCTGCAAGGAGCAGAATCAAGAATCTTGAGGCTGTTGAATCCGAGCAGATGGAATCGGGTCAGCGCTTCAGCTCCTCCGGCAATGGCAATGTCGGCTTCGCCGGTCAGGAGCATCCGTGCGCCTTGTATTATGGCGTTGAGTGCCGAGGAGCAGGCTGTGGACACCGTGCTCCGGTAACAGCGGCCCAATCCGCAAATATCGGCTATCTCCTCAGTGTTTGCTCCGCAATGATGATGAGTGAGCAGCGCGGCGCACCGGGCATCAGAGAGCATTTCGGAGAAATGCCTTTCGGTGATATCCATGCCGCCTACGGTGGTGCCGGAGATGAATGCCACGCGCCTGCCGGAAATGCGCTTGATGTCGAGATTGGCATCCATGATCGCCGCCTTCGCCGCCGTGGCCCCGAGCAGCGACGTGCGGCTCACCTCCGTCTCCGCGCTTATGCCGAGACGGTCTTTCAGGTCGGCGTTGGTGAACGGCACCTCCCCGACTGGCAGATCAAGAGCGTGAAGATGACGCGGACGCTCCAACGAACGTCCGTAGATGGCTCCGGCTCCTGTTATCGCTATGGCGCTCACTTCTTATTTGGTGCGGTTTTCGCAGACATAGCGGGCTATGTTCTCCACGCTCGTGAATATTTTCTTTCCTTCGCCGGCATTTGCCAGTCTTATGCCGTAGTTCTTCTCCAGAAGCACTATTATTTCAAGCGCGTCAATAGAGTCGAGGCCAAGACCGTCATCGCCGAAAAGCGGAGCGGAAGCGTCGATGTCTGCCGGCGTCATTTCTTCAAGGTTCAGCGCCTCGATGATGCTTGCTTTGAGTTCTTCTATTATGTCGTTCATTTCCATGCTAAAGGTCATATTTTGTTAAACAAATGTATGTCAGCCTCAAAGTTGAGGTCGTCGATGTATTCAATCCATCCGCTCACCAGGCTCCGGGCAGAGGCATCAAGCATCATGGCGCGGTTTACCTGCTCCATGGCCGCCCAATCCTTGTTTTCGAGCATTATGAAGAGTGTCTCGTCATTGTAGTGGTTGCGTATGGCCACTTCGCCTGCGGTGATGTTGGGCAGGGTATAGACGAAGAGCGAAGGTGAGGGGAAAAAAGCGTCAGGGCTCTTGATTGTCGAGATGTATTCGGTGTCGGTCTTTATGGAGCCTGAATGGCTGAAGAAGACCACGGCTCTTGATGAAGGCTCTATGCGCTCAAGCCCATTGTCGTATTTAAGCAGGAGCTCTGTGGCCACAAAAGCGAGGCGCGAGAGGGAATCCATCTTGTAGAATTTAGGATAATCGCCTATTTCTGACTTGTATATCGCCGTCAGCATCGAGGCTCCGGTCTCCTCACTGACTTTCTTGCCGTCGACGAAAGCACCCGCAGGCGTGAGCCTTACGTGGCGTGAGCTCGAAAGATTAGGTTGGTTCACTGCAGTTGCTGCGGCTTCCTTTTTGTCGAGCAGCACGGCGCAATTGCATCCTCCAAATCCTGATATAATTTTCAGGAAGGCTGTTTTTGACGTATGGAGCATTTCGCGCGTGACATCTATTTTCCCGCTCACTCCGATTTCTTCAAAACCTCTTGTGGGCAAGATCACGCCTTTTTCGAGAGCATGCATCGTTAGCACGGTCTCTACAATTCCGGCTGCGCCCATTGTGTGACCCAGATAACCTTTAAGCGCATTGACAGGTAGGCCGCCAAGTCCGGCGCGGCTTATGGCTTTCGATTCCATCTGGTCGTTGTACATCGTGGCTGTGCCATGCGCGTTGATGAGAGCGATGTCTGTGTCATTATCAGCCATGACAGCCTTTATGGCCTGCATGCATCCTTCGCCTGACGGGGAGGGATTGGTGATGTGCATGGCGTCATTGCGCGATGAAGCGCTGACTATGCGGTATTGGCCTTCGGCGTTCGTGTCATCAGCCTTAAGCACCACGGTGGCGGCTGCCTCTCCGAGATTGAGGCCAAGGCGCTCTATGTCGAAAGGCCTGCATTCGTTCAGATCCAATGCTTTGAGCGAATGGAATCCGCTGATGATGAAGGGGCTTTGCACGTCGGCGCCGCACACGATAGCGTAGTCGTATTCTCCGCCAGAAAGAAGCCTGTGGGCAAGTGCGAGGGCCGACACGCCAGATACGCAGGCATTGCACACGGTGAGCGGAGTGGTGGTGACGCCGATAGCCTCGGCCAGCTTCGCGGCAGAAGCCGGCAATATGATGTCGGTGAAGTCAGAAACTCCGTCATAATCCCCGATGTTGCCTTTGGTGCTGCTCAGGATGAAAACCGTGCGGCGGTCAAAAGGCACATCACAATCGGCCAAAGCCTTTCTTATAGATGTGAGCGCGAGGGATTCAAACCTGGAAAAGCCGTCGACCATGAACTCTCGCTCCATCTCACCGCTGAATATCGATGCCGTGAAGTCAAACGGAAGCCCGGGCACAGGCGCATGGCGCTTCAGGCCTGTCTTGCCGGCAAGTATGGCATCGAGGGTGTCGGAGGCGGAAAGCCCCAGTGGCGATAATATGCAGTCGGCGATTATTGTTGCCATTTCTTTTTCCAGGCTTCAAAAAATTCCGGATTGAAGAGTACGAGGTTGTAATCCATATCCATGAAGACCTGCACTGTGCGGGCCTTGCAGTAGAGGGTGTCTGAGTCTCGGTCGCGAATTTCGTAGTCAAACACGATTTTTGCGGCTTCGGTGGGGCGGTATGTGATGTCGACACGAGCATTGCAGCCATATCGCAGGGGCTGCAGGTATTTTATCTGCATATCGACAATTGGAGCGAAATGGTGATTGTCGAGATAGCCCTGATATGAGAGACCGTACTTCGCGCCAAAAGCCTCGCGCGCATCCTCGAGATAGAGGGGATAGGCGCCGTGCCACACCACTCTCATCATGTCGACCTCGCTGAATCGGATATCAATATTTTTGGAAGCCTTTAATTCCATCAGTCCTTTATCGCTATTTTAATTTCTGTTTCCGCCAAAACCTCGCCGCCTTCCGACACTGATGCTTTGGCGAGAATCATGCCGAATACCTCCTCAAGGATCTCAACCTCGGTGGCGATGCGCTCTCCCACATTGGGAAGGCGTTTCACTTCGAAATTGTGTATCGCGCCGATGAATCCAATCTGTATGCCCTTGCGCAGCACGTATTTGTTGATGTACCCGATGCGCGCGGCGCAGGTCTGGGCCATATTTTCAATTATGCCTGAAGCGGAAAGGGCGCCGTCGTCGACAAAAATGTTGTCTTTCTCCACAACCAGGGAAGTGACTACGCGCTTCATGTCGAAATGCTCGAGGCGCGACACCATGACGAATGGCTCCTGCTGCGGCAGGAGAGTGCGTATGTCGATTCCGCGCACGAAGTCATCGGCGGGTGTTTCAGTATGTGACGGTTCAGTATTCATTTCCAGAATTCAAAGTAGTTATACCATTGAGTGGGATAGAGGCTCACCACGCGCTGTAATTCGCTGACGTAAGAGCGGCTGAGGCTCGCTATCTGCTCCCGCCTTGGCGCGCTGCTGTCATAGGGCAGGGCGGTCACTATGATTTTGTATCGCCGCAGGCCGGTTTTGACCACATTGACAGCGATGGCCTTAAGCCCGCGCATCGTGGCTATGGCGAATGGCCCGTAGGGGAATTTGGCCGTGGCTCCAAGGAATTGGAGTTCTACGCATTTGTCAGATCCAAGCAGCCTGTCGGCTGGCATGCTCACGGTCTCGCCCTTGGCAAGAGCCTCGTTGATCTCAAAGAGATGCCCCATGTCGGAGCGGATGGCGATCATGCTGACGTTGGTAGAAGAAAACATTTTGCGTCTGTTCTCCATCACAGATTCCTTTTCGCCGGCGAACACCAGGGCATTGAAACGCTTCTTCTCGGCCCGGAGCGTGTATCCGGCAATTTCGTAATTGCCTATGTGCGCGCTCATCTGTATGAATCCGTCAGGAGACTCCGCCAAGGCCTGGAATGTGTCGTAGCCTTCAACTTCCACCTCAAAGCGCTTTCCGGCGTACATGGCGAATCTGTCGATCACCACCTGCGCGAAGCCGCAATGATTTGAATAGGTGAGCCATGCTGACTTGATGCGTCCGTATCCGTGGCGCTTTCGGAAGTATCTGTATGCGATGCCCCGGCTTGGATTGACGGCGAGGCAGACCGGAATAATGAATATGGCGGTGAAAGCATACAGGATGCGGACATCCACGTGCTTGAGCATGCGTATGAGCCATTGGTGCATACGCCCGGAGCCATAAGTCGTGCCAGCCCACTCCTTTTCCACTTTGGCTTAAGAAATCTTCTTTTCGATGTAGTCGCAGAATTGTCCCAATGTCTTCACTCCGGTCATTTCTTCCGGCTTGATCTTGAAGCCGAAGATTTTGTCGACAATGACCACAATGTCGACATAATCGAGGCTGTCGATACCGAGATCGTCCTTAAGCAATGCCTCGGGCACCAGTTGATCCTCCTCGATTTCGAGTTCATCGATCATGAAGCCCTTGACTTTTTCGTCTATTTCTTCGCGTGTCATATATTGTTGGATGATAAATGATTTGATTTAATTTCTTGTATGATGCGGCGATGCGGTTCTATCTCGCTCTCACCGCCTTGATGATGCTGTGACCTTGCCCGAGGTTGTCATATATTTCTTCTATCTTCAGCCCTGCGGCATCGATGCAGGAGGCCATGTCCTCGGTGTTGTACATTTTGCTGTTTCCGTTGGCGATGGCTGTGAAGTATAGGCTCGTCATCGTCAGGCAGAAAGCCGCCGGCTCAAATCGCTGGCGGTCCCACAGCGTCTCCATGATGTAGAGTTTTGTGTCCGGCCCCATCGCATCGCGGGCTCGGGAGAGGATGCCGGTGATTTCCTCCATAGAGAAGCAGTCGAGAAACTGGCTCATCCATATGGCGTCGGGCGCGGTTTGCTCTGCCGGGAATTTTGCGTCGGGGTCAAGCAAGTTTATGCCTACGCCGCTTATGCGGTCGGCTCCGTTATGCCCTTTTATGTTTTCGCACATCATCTCTATCTGCTGGGGAAGGTCAAATACGGTGACGCTGACTTCGGGATCATAGTCTACGCATCGGAGCGCCCACTTGCCGGTGTTTCCGCCCACGTCATAGAGGCTGCGGGTGCGGTTTTTCCGGAATACGATTTCCAACGCTTCAGGGAAAGAGGAGTCGCTGTAGAAATGGTCAAATCCGAACCAAGATTCGCGTGCTTTCTCCGGGAGCGACGACAGTCCTTCATAGACCGTGGGCCAATCCCCGAAATGCTTCAGTCCTTCAGGCTTGCCATTGACGAGCGATTCTTCAAGGCTGTGCCATCCGATGTAGTTGACGTCATGGTTGAAGTCAATATTCACCCGCGTGGCAGGGTCGTTGAGCAGGAACCAACCTGTCTTCGACAGGCGGAAGCGGTCAGTGTCGGCATCGACATAGATTGTGCCGATGGAGAGAGAGGCCTCGAGCAGGCATTTCACGGCATAGTCGCTCAAGCCTGCGCGCTCCGCTATTTCGCGGCGGGTGAGGCCGCCGTCGGCATCCCTGAGCATATCGAGTATGCCGAATTTCACCATAAGCCTTGAAGCCTGGAACACAGCCGGCCCCCAGGCGATAAACTCGGCGAGACGCTGCGCCTCGCGCGCGCTCATGCGGTCATTGGTGTATCTTTTGCTAAGTTCGGGTGACAGATTCATTGATGCCGTATTCAGATTTTTTTGATGATCAGGGCGCTGTTGGTGCCTCCGAAACCGAATGAGTTGCTGAGGATCGTGTTAAGGTCGCGGTCTACAGCCTTGGCCGGGATGTTGAGCTTTTCGGAATATTCATCAGGATGCTCAAAGTTGATGTTGGGAGCCACGAATCCGCCGCGCATCATCAAGATCGAATAGACGAGCTCGGATGCGCCGGCCATCCAGCATTCGTGACCGGTCATCGATTTGGTGCTGCTCACAAGCGTGTGTCCGTCACCGAACAGACGTGTCAGTGCCATTGCCTCATACATATCGCCCTGGGGCGTGGATGTGGCGTGGGCATTGACATAGTCGATGTCGGCTGCTGTGACATTGGCGTCGGCCATGGCGCGCTGCATGGCTATGGCGCATCCTTCGTCGCTGGGCTGCGATATGGCACCTCCATTGCTTGAAAATCCATAGCCTACGACCTCACAAAGGATATTGGCTCCGCGGGCCACGGCGTGGTCATAGTCTTCAAGCACCAGGGCGGCTGCTCCACCCGAGGGTATCAGTCCGTCGCGATCGCGGTCAAACGGTCGGCTTGCTTTTTCGGGTTCGTCCATGCGCATCGAGAAGGTGCGTATTGCATCGAACGAAGACATGGAGTACATGTTTGTCTCCTGCGCACCGCCGCACAGCACTGTCTGCTGCATGCCCGATTTGATCATCAGGTAGGCGAGGCCTATCGAGTGGCTGCCGCTGGCGCAGGCCGCGCTGACGGTGAAGTTGATGCCGCGAAGGTGGAAGATGGAGCAGAGATTCATGTTGACGGTGGAGTTCATCGACTGGAATATGGATCCTGAGCCCACGAGTTCGGAATCATGCTTCTCTTCCATCACGGTGTATCCGTCGATCACGGCCTTGGCTGATGAATCATTGCCAAAGATGCAGCCTACTTCATTGGCCAGCAGATAATCTTCGTCGATCCCGGCCTGCTCGAATGCCTGACGGGTGGCCATAAAGGCGTATTCGGCCTCTTCCGATAGATTGGCGCGCCTGCGTCGGTCAAGCAGGCCTTTGAGTTGCGGTTTCTCGACCTGTCCGGTCAATCCGGAGCGAAAGCCGTAGGCTTTTCGGCTTTCGTCCATGACGATGCCCGATCGGCCTTCGCGCAGAGCGGTCTCTACGCTTTCTATATCATTTCCAAGGCAAGACCAGATGCCTATGCCTGTCACTACTACACGATTCACCTTTTTGTCAATTAGTAGTTAGTAATTAGTAATTAGTAATCTTTTGTCAATTAGTAGTTTGTAATTAGTAATTGGCGAATTAGTAATATGTGGATCCCGTGCGATTGTCAATTACTAATTTATAATTACAAATTACTAATTAATCAAAAGAGTCCTCCGTTAATCCCTATGGTCTGGCCTGTGATGTAGTCTGATTCGTCAGATAGAAGAAAGCCTACGAGGGCGGCCACTTCCTCGGGGCGGCCGAAGCGCCCGGTTGGAACCATTTTTTTCAATTCGGCTTGGTCAAGGTCTTTGGTCATGTCTGACTCTATGAAGCCGGGTGCTACTGCGTTGACGGTGACTCCCCGCGACGCGGTCTCCTGAGCAAGCGCTTTTGTGGCTCCGATAAGAGCGGCCTTGGCGGCGCTGTAGTTGGTCTGGCCGGGGAGGCCTTTTTGACCGGATAGGGAAGCCATGTTGATGATGCGGCCTCCGTGGCGTCTCTGCATCATCTTCGGCAGCAGGCGGCGAGTGACATAGAAGAATCCTCCGAGAGAGGTGTCGATCACATCATGCCAATCGCTGTCGGGCATCATGAACATCAGGCTATCACGGCGTATGCCGGCATTATTGACAAGATATGCTATATAATCATCGGGGTGCTCTGTCTCCCAGGCATCGATGGCGGCGGCCACCTCGGCTGAATTGGAGACGTCGAAGCGCATCAGAGCGCATTGGCCGCCGCGCTCGCTGACGAGGCGCATAGTTTCGCAGGCTGCTTCATAATTGCTCTGATAGTTGATAATCACCGGAATGCCCATGTCAGCGATCCGCAGGCAAACAGCCCTGCCGATGCCACGCGACCCTCCGGTGACCAATGCATATTTCATAATAATCGTTGATATAATGCGTTAATGCGGTTGTAGTTTGCAAAGTTACAAAATAAATCCCAAATATCAAAACCGCGTCTCAAGTGTCAAAATTTAGGAGTTATGCCTATGAAAAACTCGAAATTCACGCCCGGCATAGGCCGGGATAGCACTGAGAGGTAGTCTTCGTCGAAGATGTTGTTTACGGCAAGTTTAAAGTCAAGCGCCGCCCATTTGAGCGACAGGCTTTTGCCGAGCGAGACATTGCTCATGTAGTATGCCGGCAGGTGGCCTGATAGTGTTTGCTCGTTGCTGCTCATGGTGTATCGCTCTGAATAGAAAGCCCATTTATATAGGAAGCTCCATGATTTCCACGTAAGCCTGCCGGTCACCGATGATGAATGGCGGGGCACGTAGGGCAGCTGCTTGCCCACTGACTGGTCGGCCTCGGTCATCGGCTCTCCATGGTTGATCGACGGAGTCCATGAGTATGAGCCGTTGAGGTCGAGCAGCCAATCTTTATGCAATTGCAGGCTGAGGTTGGCCTTTGCCTCGATGCCGTATGAATGCACTTTTTTGACGTTGCGAGGAGAGAAAAAACCTTTGGTGGTGGGCAACCACAGTATCCAGTTGTCGATGTAGCTGTCAAACCAAGACAATGAACCGTCAAGAGCATATGCGCCCGCTTTGCCCACTTCAAATCCGAAGCCGCAATCATAGGTGAATCCCTCTTCGCTTTTAAGGTCGGGATTGCCCCCGGGGAGGAAGTATAAGTCGTTGAGAGCGGGGAATTTGTGGTTTCTTGACACCGAAGCGCGGGCCGTGATGTTTCCTGCGCGGGAAATTATGCCGTCGATGAAAAAAGCCGGAATCAGAGGCGCCACCTTGTCTCCGAATGCGTCCTGGCGGAGCACTACCGAGAGGCCGAGCCTTGACAGCGGTTGCCATTTTGCAGAGGCAGAGGCGGAAATCTCCGCGCGCGCCTTGTCGTAGCCCACTATGGCGTTGCCGCTCTCCTGTATGATGATATTTTTGTCTTCCGACCGCACGAAGTGCTGGTGCGCGGCCAGGCTTGCGGTGAACAGCCATTTTCTGTCTGCCGAATAATATGTGCCTTCGCCGCGGGCGTATGCCGTGCTGACATTCGATCTCGAGCGGGTCATGCTGGCCATGCCGGCTCCGCCGCCAATGTCGCGCTTATAGTCATAGGCGAGCCATGTGTGTATGTATCCTGCCCGAAGGTCGGTGCTCCATTTATCGGCGCTGTGGGCCCATGACAGTATACCCCGGAATGTGTGCTCGCGCTGTCTGTTTTCAAATGATTTCTCTGAAGCGTAATCTGTGGTCAGCAGCGGAAGCTCTCTGTTGGAGTTGATATACCATGCGTTGATGCCAAACCGATTGCCTTTATGGTCGTCGTAATAGACTTCCTGCAGTGCGTGAAAATCTTTGTATGATCCGCTTTTGTTGCGCTCCTTTGGGTGGTATTGCCCGATTATGTTGTGGTCGTCATCGTAGATGTTGAGTTTCTTGTCGTGGTTTATGTATGAATAATCATTTGGCGATGATGAGTACACGACCCTTGTAGATGAGGTCCAGTGATCGTTGTGGTAGGTCAGGCGAAGGAATTCGTCAAAAGTGCTGAATGAGCCGACGCCCTGCACATATTGCAGTCGGAATCCGTCGGGGGCGTCGGGCAGAGTGCCGAGCCTGACGAGGCCTCCGAGCCCTCCGCCTGATTCGTTGACCGATGTGGAGCCGTGGAGGAGCGAAGCCTGGTCGATGAAGTAGCTGGGGATAGTGGAGAAGTCGGTCATGCCGAGCATCGGATTGTTGATCTTCATGCCGTTCCAGGTCACCTGGGTGTGGCTTGGCGATGTTCCGCGAAACGCCACCGTGGAGAGCGTGGCCCTGCCATAGCTCTTCACGAAAATGCCTGAATTGAAGGTGAGCACATCGGCCATAGAAAGGGCCACATTCTCCTTAAGCGCCGCTGAGTCAATCTTGGTCACCTGCGCCCCGATCTCCTTCATTGGCCTCCTCGCCGTGACCGTGACATCGCGCAGAGTGTGAGTCTGGGAGAGTACGGTGAATGCAGAATGCGGAATGCAGAATGCAGAATTGCCCAAGGACGCCAATATGAAAGGCTCAAGAAGTATGATCATTATAAGGGTTAATCTCGCTTTCATTGTTTGGGCCTTTTTGAACGGTTCAACGTCGTTTTTACAATTGACATTAGCATTTTGCAAAGTTCCTCGCAGTCTTGATTGATGCTTTCGAATTCGTTGTCGTTGATGTACTCGCCTTCGTGCAAAAGGTCGAGCCAATAACTGGTTTCGTGGGCTTCTTTAAGGGCTATGCTCATCTTTGATCCAAAATCGGCCTTGGATTGTCCTCTGACACCTTCGTGTATATTGGCACCAATGCTTGTGCCGGACTTAAGTAATTGCTTACTCAATATAAACTCCTTTTTTGTGTCAGTCAAATATTTGAATAGTTTGATGATTCTGATCGCGAAGGAGCGGCTCTTGTCTACGATCGGATTACCTTTATCTACATTCATTGTTTAGATATGTAAAGCTTTAATTTCCACAATGTAATTCTGCATTCAGCATTCAGCATTCAGCATTAAAAAGTTATTTCCAGGCGAAGGCGCCGGGGGTGATTCCGGCGTAGAAGGAGTGGAGCAGGGTGCCTGCGGAGTTGTAGCGGTAGATGCGGCCTGGTTGCTGATAGTCGATTGCGTCTGCTACGTAGATGTCTCCTTCGTAGGGGCTCACCGTGAGGCCGTAATAAATGGTGGATTTGCTTTCGATGACGGGACGCACTGGTAGACGCGATGCCTTGACGTCCATCTGCCAGATGTCGTCGTTGATCCAATAGATCTTTGAGCCGTCGCCGTTTGTGGTGAGTTCGCTCGGTGTGTCTCCAAGGCTGAATTTATATGTTTTTTCGATGGTGAATGTTTCGGCGTCGATTCTGTATAGTGCGGGCTCTTCGTATCCGTATGGATTGTCTTCGTATCCGCCGTCGGTAAGAGTCCATATCTTGCCGTAGGCGTCGATGACGAGCGATGTCGGCTGCAGGCCTACCTCCAATTGATCGACCACAGTGTCGGTCAGGGTGTCGATCTTAATAATCTTGTTGTTGTAGCTCCAGCAATTGCAGTAGACGTATTGCCCCCATTGCACCATCTGCTCTGTCGATCCGGCCTCCATCGACATTCCCGGCACATCGATGTATCCGGTTATCTTGCGGGCTGACGGGTCGACTATGAAGATGCGGTTGTCCCAAAGCTGGGTGACGTAGGCTTTTGTGTCGGAAATGAAATGAATGTATCTTGGCGAAGTAAGGTCTTCGATGCGGCCTACTTCCTTGAATGTGGATGCGTCGATGGCGAATATGACATGGCTGTTGTTGACCACAATCCAGCCTATGCCGTCGCGCACCACCATAGACTGCGCAACGTCGCCGAGCTTGAAGCCGTTGGCTCGGATGAAGACCTCATTGCTCACCTCGTCTGATTCGGGGTCGTAATAGGTGAGGGTGGCGTTTCCGTATTGGAAGTTGCCTTCGTTCGTAATGAAAAGGCCTTTGCCTCTGGCCTCAAAGTCTTCTGTCTCGATATAGTCCCATTTCATGCATGACGCTGCGGAAAGCAACGCCGCGGCGCACGCCATGATATTGATAATTCTGCTCATACTCTGCCTGTTGGTTTAAAGACGCCCCTCCATAGACTGATGCGTGGGCCGGGATGCGAAAAAAAAGACGCACGGGCGGGAATGGCGCGTGGCGTCCCGCTCTTCGCCAAAACGAAAAAAGCACCGGAATCAACTGATTTCGGTGCTTTAAGGTTTCTGACTTTTTGTCTTGTGACCCCCGAGAGGCTCGAACTCTCGACCCGCTGATTAAGAGTCAGCTGCTCTACCAACTGAGCTAGGGAGTCATTGTTTTGTCTCAACCTATGTTTTTTTGTGACCCCCGAGAGGCTCGAACTCTCGACCCGCTGATTAAGAGTCAGCTGCTCTACCAACTGAGCTAGGGAGTCATTGTTTGGTGTCACAATTGGTTTGTTTCTCAATTGCGGTGCAAAGTTAAGGACTATTTTTGAAACCTCCAATTTTTTTTGAGACTTTTTTTGTGAAATTTTGTGTTTTTATTGAAAATCATACCATTCGGACACAATGTTGGAGTTTGTGGCGCAAATGGTGGCGGTGGGAAAGGACTTCGGCGTCCGGAAAGGCGCCCAGGGATATCTCTCGCGTCTTGTCGCAGGCGCATCAGAAGCTACGGATTGTAACGATTCAGACATCATATAATAAGGTGGAATTGGCGTAGAGGTAAAGGATTGAAAATATTTTTTTTCAAAAAAGTCGATTGAAATGCCGCTTATATCAAAAAATGTATTATCTTTGCCATTGTTAAATCATAATCAATTCTATTGAGGATTCTTAATTAACCTTACCATGGACATCAATCAAATCATGACAAGCCTCGAGGCCAAGCACCCCGGGGAGAAAGAGTACCTGCAGGCAGTGCGCGAGGTGCTCATGTCGGTCCAAGACATCTACAACCAGCATCCAGAATTCGAGCGCAACAAAATCATCGAGCGCATGGTCGAGCCCGACCGCATCGTGACATTCCGCGTCACCTGGCTCGACGACAAGGGCGATGTGCAGAACAACATCGGCTATCGCGTGCAGTTCAATAATGCCATCGGTCCGTATAAGGGCGGTATCCGCTTCCATGCCTCAGTCAACCTCTCGATACTTAAATTCCTCGGTTTTGAGCAGACCTTCAAGAATGCCCTCACCACTCTGCCCATGGGCGGCGCAAAGGGCGGCAGCGACTTCTCGCCCCGAGGAAAGAGCGACCGCGAGATCATGCGCTTCTGCCAGGCGTTTATGCTCGGCCTTTGGAAGAATCTCGGTCCCGACCGTGACGTTCCCGCAGGCGACATCGGCGTAGGCGGACGTGAGGTGGGATACATGTATGGCATGTACAAGCGCCTCGTGAACCAGCATGACGGCACATTCACCGGCAAGGGCCTGGAATTCGGCGGCAGCCGCATCCGTCCCGAGGCCACAGGCTTTGGCGCACTCTATTTCGTGCAGAGCATGCTCGCCCAGAAGAACGACTCTATCAAGGGCAAGACCATCGCAGTCTCCGGCTTCGGCAATGTGGCTTGGGGCGCAGCCCTGAAGGCTACCGAGCTCGGCGCAAAGGTGGTGACCATTTCGGGTCCTGACGGATACATCTACGATCCTGCCGGTCTCGACGCCGAGAAGATCAACTATATGCTCGAGCTCCGCGCAAGCGGCAACGACATTGTGGCTCCTTACGCCGAGAAATTCCCCGGCTCAACTTTCTTCGCAGGCAAGAAGCCATGGGAGCAGAAGGTAGACATCGCTCTCCCCTGCGCCACACAGAACGAACTTAACGGCGACGATGCCAAGCAGCTTATCGCCAACAAGGTGGAGATGGTGGCCGAAGTCAGCAACATGGGCTGCACACCCGAGGCTATCGACGCTTTCATCGAGAGCCGCACCACTTACGCTCCCGGTAAGGCTGTCAACGCAGGCGGCGTAGCCACTTCCGGCCTCGAAATGAGCCAGAATGCCATGCACCTGCAGTGGAGCGCCGAAGAGGTTGACCAGCGCCTGCATGACATCATGAAGGATATCCACAGCCAGTGCCTGGAATACGGCGTCGAGGCTGACGGATACATCAACTACATGAAGGGCGCCAACATCGCCGGATTCATGAAGGTGGCTCACGCCATGATGGGCGAGGGAGTCTGCTGATAGGTAATTTCCCCAATAATACAGCGAGAGGGCGCCTGATTTTAATCAGACGCCCTCTCTGTTCTTTGTCTTATAATCCGTGCGTTTCGGAGAAACGCACCTCCATCTGCGCTCGCGTCAGTCTTTCTTGGCGAGGGATGCGAGGAGGGCCGGGGAAAGCACGGTGTGGCGCTTGTCGAAGTGGACCGCGTTCATTTCGAGCGGAGTCATTTGCTTGATCCCCGGTATGTCAGGGATGGTCAGTGGCTTGCTGTCAGGGTTTTTCGCTTCCATCTTGGTCAGGGGTTGTGTATTTCAGTATGATGCTGTCTATGCGGTTGAGGCCAAGCATCACAGCCGCGTAGCAGCAGCCCAGAACGACGGCGTTGGCTATAAGGCCCGGAGTTGGCGCGATAAGGCCGACGTAGCCACCGATCAGGTATGAGCCGAAAAGGAGCCATAGCGTGCATTGCACGCTGACGCAGAGCGTGCACCACGCTTTTGCTTTGAATTTTTGATACCAGATGCTCCAGATCGTATACGGCAGGCACAGGATGTTGATCAGCGCCAGGGCCGGAAGAGATTGTGGCACGAGGAGCATGGCAGCGAGGCTGACAGAGAAATACGCCAGTCCGACTTCGCTCCACTTGAAAATCCCCATGAAGGACGATGCTTCAGATCGCGCTATCACATCGCATCCGCCTTCGTCGAGCACCGAGCACACGGCTTCGGCTGCGCGGGTGTTGAATCCCAGTGATTTCTGCACAAGCATCCATGAGAAAAATAAGCCAATGCAGTCTAAAGCGAGGAGCAGCCATGCAGCCCAATGACCGGATAGGCCCGAGGCGAACATGGCATAGACCACGATGGCCGCCCAAAGGACCGCGAGCAACTTGGTCTTGACCGCATCAGCGACTTCGGAAATCCGATGCTTGCCGTATTCGGGCTCTCCGGCACCAGCCCGGGGCGATGCCAAAAGGGCGATTCCATTCCACCCGGCAGCCACCTCCTCCACGGAGGCTGAAAAGCGTCTGTGCTGACTAAGGTAGGTGGCTGTGCCTCCGCTAATGTCTGTGATTATGGCGAAGCCGTCGGGCGTGTCCGCCAGGAATGGAATGGGCAGTTTGGGCAATGATTCTTCTTTCCTTTCCGCCGGAATGGTGACGCCCGCCGAAGCCACTCCATATTCGCGGAGCAGGACCGAAAGGCCGTACATTGAAGCGAACGGCATTTCGGCAAACCGCTTGTCGGAGTAAGCCTCGGTGTGCTTCACGCGCAAAGCCGTGAGAAAGTCAGAGAATAAGGAAGCCATCTGTCGGATACACGTTATCTGTCATTGGTAGTGATGGCCGTCAGCTCGCGTATTGCCTGATTTTGGCGAGGAGTACATCGGCAGGCATCTCGCCGGTCTGTCTCCATGCTTCCTTGCCGTCTTTGTACACGATGAACGTAGGTATAGACTGCACCTGCACGCTGTCGGCCAATTCACGGTTTTCGTCAATGTCAAACTGATAGACGTCGACCGTACCGGCCAGAAGTTCCTTGATCTGCTCTACTATAGGCATCATGTGCCTGCAATGAGGGCACCATGAAGCGAAGAATTCCACGAGAACCGTGCTTGATGATTTGATTGCTTCGTCGTATGTCATAATTGTCTTTGTTTGGGTTTATGACTAAACAAGCCTGAGGCAAGCATGGTTCATCGTTTAAGATACGATAACGTTTATTGCCCGGTGAGCGGAATCAGATCGGCGTATCCCTCCTCGGCCATGCGCGAGCGCGGGATAAACCTCAACGCCGCGGAGTTGATGCAATACCTCAGGCCTCCGCTTTCGCTTGGGCCATCGGGAAACACATGGCCGAGGTGGGAATCGCTGCCCGAGGCCTTCACCTCGGTGCGCTGCATGCCGTGGCTGAGGTCGGAGTGCTCAGAAATGAGGTCCTCGCTTATCGGGCGTGAGAAGGCAGGCCATCCGCAGCCTGACTCAAACTTGTCGGCCGAGGAGAAGAGCGGCTCGCCGGTGATAATGTCGACGTAGATCCCAGGCTCGAAATTGTCCCAGTAGTCGTTGCGGAAGGGCGGCTCCGTGGCGGCATGGCGCGTGACCGCATACTGCATGGGGGTGAGGCGCGAGCGAAGGGCTGCGTCATCGGCTCCGTCGGCTTCGAGCTCCATTGTCTTCCTGACCGAAAGGGGCACATAGGCACGGGCGGCCTTGAAGAGGTTAAGGTCTACGTGGCAATATCCGCCGGGGTTGTTGGCAAGATAATCCTGGTGATAATCCTCGGCGGGATAGAAATTCTTTAGGCGCTTGGCCTCGACCATTATGCGGCGTTGGCCTGACAATTGCTGTTTTTCCTGCAGGAACCGCACCACGGCTTCGCCCGAGGGCCTGTCGGTCACGTAGATGCCTGTGCGGTATTGGGTGCCGTGGTCGCCGCCCTGTCGGTTGAGAGAGTAGGGGTCGATGGCCTGCCAAAAGATTTCAAGGATTTCCGGCAGGGAGATTACGTCTGCGTCGTATGTCACCTTTACGGTCTCGGCGGCACCGGTGTCGCCTGTGCATACCTCTCGATAAGAAGGATTGGGCACTGCAGAATTGGCATACCCGGTCTGGGTGGAAATGACTCCCGGCAGGAGCGCCATGAGATGCTGTATGCCCCAGAAACAGCCACCGGCCAGAAATATCTCGGCAGCTGTGGCCACATTGTGTACGTCCATATTCATCTGTTTATTTTGTCGGGTTGGATTTATACGTATATAACGCCATTTGCGTGCATAGATTGCGGGCTCTGTATGAAATATTTCCGAATAGGCCAATTTCACCGAACAAAAGCTGAAAGAATAGTGTTGTTAAGAGTAGAAAAATTAGCAAAAAATCACTATTTTTGCATTTAGAAATCATAACACGTCAACAATTATCTACCTTTTATGAGATCACCTGTCTTGATATTAGCCATGACGGCGGCCTTGGGTGCCTTCGCTGACAATGTATATTCGCTTGATTCCTGCAGGCAATTGGCCCTTAAGAGCAACAAGCAGCTGATGATGAGCCGCGAACGGATCAACAAGGCCCATTACCAGAATAAGGAGGCTTTTGCCGCTTATCTGCCGTCGATTGACTTTGCCGGCGGATATACCTACAATCAGAAGGATATATCGATCTTTTCGTCTGATCAACTTCTGCCGACCAAGACCTTTGACCCCGCCACTCAGAAGTACGAATTCAACATAGCGAAGAATCCTCTGACCGGCGAGCCGATCAAGGATCCGGCCACGGGGCAGTACGTGCCGGAGACAGTGGCTCTGATTCCCAAGGAGGCTATGACCTACGACATACACAATGTCTTTTTCGGAGCCATCACCCTTACGCAGCCTATATACATGGGCGGTAAGATAGTGGCCATGAACAAGATCACCAAATACGCCGAGGATGCGGCCAGGGAACTCACCAACAATGAGGAAGAAAACGTGATATATGCCGTGGATGCGGCCTATTGGCAGGTGGTCTCGCTCAAATCTAAGCAGAAACTCGCCGAAAACTATGTGGCGCTTCTCGACACTCTTCAGCGTAATGTCACCCTGATGGTGGAGCAAGGCGTGGCCACCCGCAGCGACCTGCTAAGCGTAGATGTAAAACTCAACTCCGCTAAGGTAGACCTGACGAAGGTGGACAATGGCCTGGCGTTGTCGCGCATGGCCTTGGCCCAGGTGTGCGGCTTGCCGGTAGATTCCGATATGCGCCTTGTCGATGAGGTATCGCCTGATATCGACAGGCTGGCGCGCCAGATACTGCTGCCGGCTGACGAATACGACATGGAGGAGGTCTACAGCCGCCGCTCTGACCTGCGCGCTTTGATGCGCGGCATCGACGTCACGGAGCAGAAAAAGAAACTCGCCCTGTCGACAATGCTCCCCAATGTGGCGCTTGTCGGTTCGTATTCATTCTCAAACCCCAACATGTTCAACGGCTTCAGCAAGAGATTCGGCGGAGCGTTTTCGGTGGGCGCAATGGTGACCATCCCTATCTGGCACTGGGGAGGCAACTATTACAAATACAAGGCTGCTGACACCGACGTGACTGTGATGAAACTGCAATACGAAGACGCAAAGGAAATGATCGACCTGCAGGTGAATCAGGCGTCTTTCCGCGCCCAGGAGTCGGTTAAGACCTATGAGATGACCAAAAGCAACCTCGACAAGGCGAGCGACAATCTGCGCTGCGCCAATGTAGGATTCCGCGAAGGCGTGTCGACATCCACCACCGTGATGGAAGCGCAGACGGCATGGCTGAAGGCCAACTCTGAATACATCGACGCGATGATCGACATACGCCTCTGCGACACCTACCTGCGCAAGGCTCTCGGCACCCTCAATAAATAATTAATCCCATCTATAAGACTAATCAATAAAATCTAAGGAATCATGGATACCGAATCTGAAAAAAAGGCCAATAAGTCGTTGCTTATCACTATGTCTGTGGTAATGATCGCCGTCATAGCCGTTGCCATTATAGGATTTCTGTTCCTCAACAAGCCGGAGCCTATACTCGAAGGCCAGGTAGAGGGCACCACGGTGCGCGTCTCGGGAAAGTTGCCGGGCCGCATAGCCTGCTTCTATGTAAGCGAGGGAGACACTGTGCAGGCCGGCGACACCCTTGTGCGCATTCACTCAGCCATCGTAGAGGCTCAGCTCACACAGGCCGAAGCCATGAAGGATGTGGCGCAGGCGCAGGACAAGAAGATTGATGCCGGCACTCGCAGGCAGATCATACAGGCCGCATACGAATTGCTGCAGCAGGCCAAGGCCGGAGTGTCAATCACAAAGAAGACCTACGAGCGCATGCAGAATCTCTACGCCGAGGGCGTGATTTCCGAGCAGAAGCGCGACGAGGCCAAGGCTGCTTACGACGCGGCTGTTGCAGCCCAGGGCGCGGCTGAAAGCCAGTATTCGCTGGCGAAGTCAGGCGCGCAGTCTGAGGACAAGGAGTCGGCCGCTGCTCTGGTGTCAGCCGCAGGCGGCGGTGTGGAGCAAGTGAAGGCTCTGCTTGAAGACAGCTATCTCGTGGCGCCGTATGACGGCATCATCGACCAGATTTATCCTCAGGCCAGCGAATTGGTGGCTACCGGAGCGCCGATCATCAGCCTGCTTAAGATGGATGACCGATACATCACATTCAATGTGCGCGAAGACCATCTCAACGATTTCCTGATGGGATCTGACATCGAGGTGGAGATTCCTGCCCTGGGCATGAAGAAGGTGGGCGCCAAGGTGTATTATATCCGCGATATGGGATCATACGCCACTTGGGAGGCGTCGAAGTCGACCGGCGACTGGAATACGCGCACATTCGAGGTGAAGGTGCGTCCGTCAGACATGGAGCGCCTGCGCCCGGGCATGAGCGCTATCATACGCAAATGACCATCATAAGCCCATATGGGCTCAACATTAATTAAATACACTGTAGCGACTATGTCATTACTTTGGCAAAGCATAAAACGAGAGCTGAAGCGGCTCGCTTCATCCTGGACGGCCCTGATCATGATGGTGGTCGTGCCCCTTGGGTGCGCGCTCTTCTTCGTATCTCTCCTTTCGGAGGGCCTTCCGCTGAAGGTGCCGACGTCGGTGGTCGACCTCGACCATTCGGCCATGGCGCGCCAGGTGACCAGGGCGCTCAACTCCACCGAGCTGGTCGATATCTGCCAGAAGGATGAAAGCTACGAGGCAGCTATGGAAGCCGTGCGCAGCGGCAAGATTTTCGGCTTTTTCGTCATTCCGGAGAATTTTGAGAAAGACGCCATAGCCGGAAACGCGCCCACGCTCGAGTATTACACCAACCTCACGTATTTCGTGCCAGGCACCCTGTCGTTCAAGGGATTCAAGACGATAGCCGTGACCACCTCCGGCTCGGTGGCGAAGGCCAAGCTTTCGGCTGTGGGCGTCCCGGGAGATATGATCATGCCGCTCGTGCAGCCTGTGGCCATAGATTCGGTGGGCATCGGAAATCCGTGGACCAACTATTCCTACTACCTGACGCCGTCGTTCTCATTCGGATGTCTTGGCCTCATCATCATGATATTCACAGCCTACACCATCACCATCGAGATAAAGCGCGGCACCTCGCGACAATGGCTCGCCACCGCCGGAGGCAGCATCGACATCGCCCTCATGGGCAAGCTGCTGCCCCAGACGGCTGTCTTCTGGGCAGTGAGCCTGTGCGTGGAGGCTATCCTTTTCGGGTTCCAGCATTTCCCTATGGCTGGCAGCCTGGGGTGGCTTGTGGTGGCCACGCTGATCTTCGTGCCGGCGTGTCAGGCTTTCGCCACGATGATATGCTGCCTTCTCCCCAATCCGCGCCTGGCATTGAGCATGGTGTCTCTATTCGGCATTCTCACCTTTTCGTTCGCCGGATTTTCATTTCCGGTGGAGAAGATGTATGGCGCCATCGGCATCTTCAGCTATCTGTCGCCCGTGCGCTACATCTTCCTCATCTACATCAACAATGCCCTCAACGGCTTTGATGTCTACTATGTGAGATATTATTTCGTGGCTCTGCTTCTCTTCCTTTATGCCGGCATGCTCTTCACGCGCAGGCTCAAGAAGAGTTGCCTCAACCCTGTTTACGTACCTTAGAATCAAAGGATATGAAGAATGCATTTTTAAGCGTGGCCCGCGTCTTCAGGCAGGAGTGGCATCTGATGACACACGATGTAGGCCTTCTGGTCTTCTTCATCGTGCTGCCGCTGACGTATCCCATCGTCTACACGCTCATATACAATCCCGAGGTGGTGCGCGACATCCCCGTGGTGGTGGTCGACGAGTGCCGCAGCGCCGCATCGCGCCAGCTGGTGAGGCAGGCGGCCGCCACTCAGTCATTCGGGCTCTACGGATACGCCTCCAATATGGCCGAGGCCAAGGATATGTGGGCTGATCATGACGTATACGCCATATTGCGCATACCGTCGGACTTCGACCGCAACATAAAGATTGGCGAGCAGTCGCATGCCACGCTCTACTGCGACATGAGCCTTCTTATACGCTACAGGGCGCTGATGTCGTCGATGACCGATCTGCAGATAGCGCTCGCCGGCGACATCACCTCGGAGAGGGTTGACATGATCGGAGGCAGCGCCGCCGGCTTCGGACAGATGCCGGTGGAGTCGAAGAGCCATTTCCTGGGCGACACCCAGCAGGGATTCGCTTCGTTCGTGATCCCGGGCATCATAGTGCTGATACTTCAGCAGAGCATGCTGCTCGGAGCCGGTCTGCTCGGAGCCACGGCCAAGGAGCGCCGTCGCCGGGGTGGGGGCGTCGACCCGCTTGACGCAGGCGCCGGCCCGGTGGCCACGGTGGTAGGCAAGGCTCTCGCCTACACCGTGTGCTATGTGCCGCTCACCATTTACGTGCTGCATTTCATCCCCTGGATGTTCGCGCTGCCCCACGTAGGCTCGGCGGCCGATTATCTTCCATTCATCCTGCCGCTGCTGCTCGCCTCGGCATTTCTGGGGCAGGCTTTGGTGGCTTTTATGAAGGAGAGGGAATACGTGTTTCTCGTGGTGGTCTTCACCTCGGTGATCTTCCTGTTTCTTTCGGGCCTGACTTGGCCGCGCTATGCCATGTCGCCGCTGTGGCACGGCATCGGCGGCATCATTCCGGCCACATGGGGCGTAGAGGGCTTCATACGCATCAACAGCAACGGAGCCACTCTCGCCGAGAATGCCCACCCCTATCTGATGATGTGGGCGCTTACGGCTGTGTACTTCGTCATGGCCGTTGCGGTGCGCTGCTTCTCGCAGAGGCGCGCCCAAGGCATGAAGGCGCAGGCGGAGGGCTGAAAGGCCCCTGCCAGGAAGCCAGGGCGCATGCCCCGGATGCGAGGAGTCAGTCTCCGCATCCGGGGCATGCGCCTTTTATCATGTAATTGACGCTCCTTGCCTTGAATCCGTCGGGCAGGTCCACCGGCGGTGGGCCGACGCCGTCGAGGCAGAATGTGCGCCCGCACTTCTCGCAATAGAAATGCACGTGCATGTCGTCGTCCTCTCCGTCCGCTGCATGGCCCGCGGCGCTGTGGCATAGTTCGTATTTGAGCGAGCGGCTGCCGTCTTCGATCTCGTGCACTATGCCGTGGGCGGCGAATGTCTCGAGCGAGCGGAATATGCTCGCCTTGTTCACGGTGTGCCCGAGCATCGCCTCGAGGTCAGCGAGGCTTGCGGGGCGCTCGGCCCTGCCGAGCATCCTGGCCACGAGTATGCGGTTGGCCGTGGGCCTGACGCCCTTGTCTTCGAGCAGGCGTTCGATCCGCTCTGTGTTCAGGTCCTCCTTTCGGGCGGGGCTGCCGCTGTCGGATGTGAGTCTCTTCATTTGGGGTACGGGTTATGGAAAAGAGTGTTGGCGGTTATTGATTTTGGTTTGCGGCGGCAAAGATACGGCCCTTGTCGATAAAAAACAATATTCCGGATATATTTTCGGGATTGATGCGGCGTTTTTTCGCTACCTTTGCGCCATGAAATCTATAAGCACTCTTTCTCCGGGCGCCATTCCCGCCGACGCAGCCCCCGTCCTCGCCGCCTTGCGGCGGGGCGACTGGGTCATGGCCGGCGCCAAGGACTCTCCCTCTATAAGCATGCTGCTGGGCCGCTGTTCGCAGGCATGCCATCGCCTCAACTCCATGCCCCCGTCGGCCTTGGCCCCCAGGGAGCAGGCTCTGCGCTCCATATTGGGCCGATGCGGCAGCGCCCCGGTGGTGCACAGCCCCTTTCGCTGCGATTTCGGCTTCAACATCAGCGTGGGCGACAATTTCATGGCCAACTTCGGCCTCTCCATCCTCGACGAGGCCGAGGTCAGCATCGGCGACAATGTGATGATAGGCCCCAATTGCTCTCTCATCACCATAGAGCACGCCCTCGACCCCGGGCAGCGCCGCCGGGGAGTGATGCGCGCCAAGCCCATCTCCATAGGATCCGACGCGTGGCTCGCAGCCTCCGTCACCGTGCTTCCCGGCGTCACCATAGGCGAGGGGAGCGTCATCGGGGCCGGCAGCCTCGTGGTCTCCGACATCCCTCCCCGCACCCTCGCCTACGGATCGCCCTGCCGCCCCGTCAGGCCCATCACCTCCGCCGACCGCGTGAGCCCGGCGTGAGGGGGGGCGAGACGTCGGCGGCCGTCGGTTTGGTGCCGTTGGCCATTTGTCGATAGGCTTTTCAAGTCTGCGCCGGTCATGGCCGGCGCTGTCGGCGTGGCATTATGCGCTCATGCATTCGCTGCGTAGCGACGAAGAAGACCGGAACGAGAAACAGAAGAGCGGCGGTGCCGAAGAGCAAACCTCCGACAGTGGTTACGCCCACCGAAATGTTTCCGTTGGCGGTATGGTTTGTGGTTGGGAATAAGGCCGGGCTGATCAGGCATCCGGCAATCGCAAAATCGGCGGAAAAAGGCGGGACGCCAGGCGCGGCGAGGGGCCGGACCGGGGCAATTGCCGAAAAAATGGATTGAAATGCGGGAAAAAACGCAGTGCGCTCTCGGCTGAATAGCCTTAACTTTGCGGCAATGATAAATGTGATTGGAGCGGGATTTAGCCCTCGCTCATCTTGGTTATGGAAGGATGCCGCAGACGGCATCGACCCCATGGCGCCGGCATAGCGCCGCTGCTGTCGGAAAACACGCGAATGCAGGCAAGACCCGCGATACTGTGAATATGCACGCGAAGTAACATTTGAAGCAAAGCCTTTGCTCTCGGGCGCAGCGCCATGAAGCAAGCGGGCCGTCCGGCAGAGGATGGCCCGCTTGCCGCTTTTCGCCCCGGCCTATATCGGGGCAGTGATGGCGGCAGAGGCGCTGCCGCTCACTGCCTGACGATGACGCTGCCGCTGGCCTGGTGGGTGGCGAGGATCAGCATTTCGGCCACTTGCACGTGGGCCGGAGCCGACACTGCGTAGAGCATGGCGTCGGCTATGTCATCGCCGGTGAGCGGCTCGATGCCTTTGTACACGGCTGCCGCGCGGCTGCTGTCGCCATGGAATCTGACCTCGCTGAAGTTTGTCTCCACAAGGCCGGGCTTGAGGAGCGTCACCCTCAGCGGCGATCCGGCCACATCGATGCGCAGGCCGTCGGTAATGGCCTTGACTGCGGCCTTTGTGCCGCAGTATACGTTTCCGCCCGCGTAGGCCGCGTCGCCCGCCACGGAGCCGATGTTGACGATGTGGCCCTTGCCCCTGGCCAGCATGCCCGGCACTACGGCGCGCGTCAGATAGAGCAGCCCCTTGATGTTGGTGTCGATCATGGCGTCCCAGTCGGCAATGTCGCCCTCATATTCGGGCTCGAGGCCGAGGGCAAGCCCGGCGTTGTTCACGAGCACGTCGATGCGCCGCCAATCTTCGGGCAGGCCGGCCACGGCCTGCGCGGCCTCGCGGCTGTCGCGCACGTCAAAGGCCAGCGGCAGCAGGGCGTCGGCGTATTCACGCTTCAGGGCATCGAGCCTCGAGCGGTTGCGCCCGGTGGCTATCACCCGGTATCCTGCCGAGATCAGGCGCCTGGCGCAGGCCTCTCCGATGCCGCCGGTGGCGCCGGTCACCATCGCTATTCCATTGTAAGTCATATTGCGGATGTGTCTATAGGGGTTAAAGATTCGTCAGGGCAAGGATGTCGGCGAAGGCATCGGCCATGTAGTCGGGGGCGGCGGCCTTCAGCGCGGTGATCTCGCCGTTGCCGTATGTGACGGCGCATGTCAGGCAGCCTGCAGCCGCGCCCATCATTATGTCTACGTCGGCGTCGCCCACCACCATGGTCGAGGCCGCCTCCCATCCCAGTGAGTTGAGCACGGCGAGGGCGGGCGCAGGGTCGGGCTTGCCCTTGTCCACGCTGTCGGCGCCGACGATGGCTCCGAACCATTGCCTTATGCCCAGGCCGTCGAGATAGCCGCAGAGCGAAGCGAGGCGCCGACTTGAGGCTATGGCCAGGCCGCAGCCCTGCAGCCGCAGCCGGGCCAATGTGTCGATTACGCCCGGGAAAGCCTGCTCATGCGCGCCCCTCTTGAGGAGGTCGTAGTTTGAGCGGAAAGCGGCGGCGAAGTCCCTGTCAGAGACTCCGAGGCCGGGATAGAGCCGCGAGGCGGCCTCGTCGGTGCGCACTCCGATGATCGAGCGGCACTCGGCGTCGGAAAGGGCAGGGAGGCCCATGTCGCCGATCGTCTTCTTTATTGTGGCGAGGATGACGGCTGATGTGTCCATCAGAGTGCCGTCAAAATCAAATATGAAGTTCATGCTTGAGGGTGATAATGGTTGCGAATGGCGGTGCGGGCCGGTGGGGCCGCGTCCGCCGTTGCAAAGATACGCCTTTTCTCTGACATTTCCGCTCCCCGCGATGGCAAATCTCGCAGACGCAGGGCCTTTGCCGCGCATTTCCATTCTCCATTCAGTCTGAGCAGGAGCAGGAAGTCGGTAAAGTCTATTCCGCCTAAGCGAGGATTTAAATCTATCTGATCAGCAGTTGGCCCGGAACTCGATTGTCCTTGCTTTTCTTTACTTGAGTCTCATATTGTTGCAATATAGACTTCAAGTTTTGTTTGGATTTGGTCGATATGACCACAACTCCGCCTAAGCGGGGTTTGAAGTATTTCGTAATAGCCGGGTCTTTTACGATTTCCACTTTTACGATATCTTCTTTTCTCAGACTGTCGATGTTTTGAACTTCAACACCATCGACTAAATAGACGGGCATGTTGATGGAATCACACTCATGTGCTTCCAATTGAATGTCCGAAGCGGCTTCTTGCGCAGAAAGTTTCAGGCACAAGAGCAGCGTGGATACGATTGTTAATAGCATTTTCATAACCTGGATCTGTTTCTTTGTGTTGTTATGTTTATTTGTTCGGTGTAAATTTACAGACAATAAAGTTTCCCGACAAATCAAAAGTTTAACAGCCTTGATTTTATTCTTGTGTCAATCAGATGGTTATGACGGCTGATCGTTAGAGGGTTTAACATGGACGACTAAAGTTTGGCGTTTGAGAGAGATGTGCCCCGGAAACGCGGCATAAAGGGCGTCGCGTCATGAGGGTGTACAAATAGAGTGGTGGTATGAATCGTGCATTAGGAATAAGAGAAGCGAAGACTTGTGGCCTTAGAGATCTTGCGGGCCTATTTTTCCAACTCGCTCATCTTTCTGCGTACAAAGAGACCGATGTTTGTGTCGTGTTCAGTCATGCCTAATTTTTTCCTAATGGCACTGCTCACATTATAATGACGCTTAAGTTGAATATATTCGCCAACTTCTTTTCCTCTTAGGCCAATAGCATACAGGCACAAATAATTGATTTCGTCTGCCGTAAGATCATGAGTCTCTAAAAATTCGATAAAACCGGGATGAGAGGCAGTAAAGGCGAGACGCGTGCTGTTCATAAATTCATCCTTTTTTTCTCTTATTGACTCTATCCATTTCCGATAAGGTTTGGCATAATTGTCATTGTTGGCGATTTCTTTCGCCAATAAGCCATTAAGCATATCAAGCCTGGTTTTGATTACGTCTTGAATAGGCCTCTCTAATCCGGAATGTTCGTCAAGAAGATTTCTTAAATTGTCGCATTCTCTTTCTATGGTCGCCTTCTCATATTTAAGATTTTCGGTCTCTAAAATTTTATTGTCTCGCTCAAGTTCCGCTTTCTCTTTTTCGCTGCGCAACTTTTCCTTCTCCAATCCTAAATTCTCATTCTCTTTTTCAGCGATGATGCGTTTTGAACGTGAGATTCTAAAACGAGACAAAAGTATGGAGATGGCGAAAACAGAGAGGATGATTCCGCATATCGTTCCCCAGATTATGCTATCACGATTCTTGATTTGTCTCAGTCGATCCAATTCAATATTATATTTCTGCTCAGCGAACAATATGTCTTCTGAAAAAAGGTCATGATGATAATCTTCCAGCATCGCTGAATATTCTTTATGCAAACAATACGCCTGTTCGTATTTGCATTCACTTTCAAGAATATCGATGCTTACAGATAGATACTTAAGTGAGTCAAGAATTGTGCCCGGAACAACGATTTTGGAGAGAACACTCTCCGCTTTATTATAGTCGCCGATTTTTTTGCAGGCATGTGCGATATTTAAGGCATCGTCAGAAGCCAGTTCAAGACTCTGAGAGTCGTCAACGATCTTGCGGATATCATCGTCTGTGCCAAATTCAATAACGTACGATAACAACGAAGAGTACAAATAGTCTTCGTTTGCGCCGAGATGTTTGTCTAAAGCATGACTGATATTCAAAATGCTATCGGCTTTAATCCTGTCGCCCATCATGATATATCCGTCGAGCGCTTTGACATAACTCTTTAATTCGAGGATTTTATTTCCAATCCTTCCATATAATGACGCCGCATATAAATTGTTTCGGGCATAATCTTCTATTTTGTATTGTTTAAAATAAAGAGCGCCTTGGGCCACCAGCGTATGAGCCAAAATGAGAGTGTCTGTCGCTTGGCCTATGAGATTGCCGCCTGACAAAAAAGAAGTCATCGCCTTTCCGTCATCCCCCATATTCTGAAAAATACGGCCTTGATAATATAGCGTTCTCAATTTCTCGTTATGCGTTCCCTTCTTAAGGAAATAGTCTACAGCCGGCTGAATGACATTTAAATCTGTGGTGTCGATATAGTTTTTGTCAAGCGCCATTGACATCAGCAGCGCATATTTGGCCTTTTCCTCGTCATTTCCGAGCGTTGCTTTATCCATTGATGACAATACGACCAACGCGGAGTCAGGAAAAGACGGCATCAAATGCTCTGCCTCATCGAGCGTATCCCAAACTTCAGCATTATGGCTGCAACCGATGAGCATCGCCAAAATCGGCGATGCTGCGGCAAGGAGCATTAGTGAAATAAGTTTTCTCATCGTATCGCGGACACTATAACCACACATCATGCCGATCAACAACATCCTCACCGTAGAAGATCTCGGTTCCTATGCCAGGCAGTCGGCCTGCGCGAATCTATTTGGCGAGAATGCTTTGGTTGACTGATATTCGCCATGACAAATATTTTCAGCAAAGATAGCGAAAAATAATTTCATTTCAGTGGCATGACGCACTGAAAAATGCCGGAATCCCATTTCGCTTCAAGCGACCATATCGCAAACCTGGACAATCGCATGGCAAATAATCAGCCTGACATCGGCTGATTATTTCTCGTGGCAATGATTCCCTGTATTCATTTGGAGTCATCCCCACAATTTTTTTTTGAACATGCGGGCGAGCGCTCCCTTGCGGGTGCTGAACCGGCGTTCGCAGGAGCGAAGGCAAAGTTAGCCGCTTTCCCCTGATTATCATCGCAGGGCTTTGGAAATCCGTAAATTCGGCAAGATGATCAGTAATGAGAAAGACAATCAGCATGGCCGTTGCATCATGGATTGAAAAACTGAAATGACCGTGAATGAAATAAGCATGGGCCGCGCCCGCCCGCCGGCGCAGGAAACAGCCGGGGCGCGCTCGGCGGATCAAAGCCTGAGATGAAGTATCGGATACGGCCTGCCGTCGCTGTCATGCTCATCGCGGCTGACTATGCGGAACCCATGCGCCTGATAAAATCCCAAGGCGCGCGGATTCTGCTCGTTTACGTCGACGGCATCGGCGCCCAGCGATTTCGCGAATTCAAGGAGTTCGGACCCCAGGCCTTTCCCCATGCTGCCGGAGTCGACAAACAGCATCTCTATGCTATGGCCGCATAGCCCTATAAAGCCTGCGATGGCCCCTCCGTCATAAATAGCATAAAGGCTGACAGCCTTAAAATATCTGCGCATGAGAGACTCCCTGATGTCAACCACGTCTTTTTCGGTCAGGAACGAATGGGTGGCCCTTGCCGAGCGCTCCCATATCTCCGCGAGCGCCGGATAATCGTTTTCATTGCATGGTTCTATTCTTTTCATATGCGAAGTCGTTTCGTTTATTCATCAATCCAGGCGCCGTCATGCCGCCCTCGGGCTTTGCCTGTCTGATCAGGGGCAGCTGCGCCAGCATGCTTTTCCTCGCGAGGCCTCTTCAGCCGGGATATTCGGTATCCACCGGGCTATGTTTCCGCCCTGCCATTGCGGGTAGATCAATCGTATAGTTTTCATTGCGCGGCATTGTGTTGTTGTCTTTTCAAGTCGCGGGATTTATTGCTGCCCGGGGCGTCTCTTTTTCTGCCATGGCGCTGTCGCAATTCGTTTGATTCGCATTCCGCCTGCGGATCGCGGCATCTCCGCCTTGCCTCCTTTCATGGCTTCACGCCACAAAGGTAACGAAAATCTGCGAGCCGCACATTAAATTATCGCAAAAAAACATGGCAGGGGAGTGATATTTTGCGCGGAAATCGCTATCTTTGTGTATGGCTAGGGATGAAGGCGCCCATGGGCAACGCGGCATCGGAAGCGCATGCCCCATGCGATGGCGTTGCGCCTGTTGCCTGCAAGGCATCGATCCGTCAAGAACCATCAAAACCAATACGTTCTATTTGCATATGGCCAAAATATCAGAATACGCGCGATGTCTGCGCCTGCGGAAGGCCGGGATGGCGCTTTGTCTATCTTTATTATCGGTTTGGGCTGCGTCATGCTCTCGTGACGCTGATGCCCAGACGCATCTCGATATGGCCCAAAGCATGCTGATAAATGGGGAGCATGACGCGGCCCAATCGGAATTGCTGATGGCGGAGTCCATGATAGCGGAAAGCGCCCCTGTTTCAGACAAGGAATGCCTCGAGCGGCTGAAAGGGATGAATTACCTCGAATTGAGGGTGATGGATAAGGCAAAGGTTTCTTTGAAGAAGGCTTTGGATTATTCCAAACAGATGAATGACACTTCACGCATCATTCAGAATTCATTTAATCTTGGATTATGCAATAATACTATCGATGAAGCCATAGAAATATATGAGCAGGTCGTGGAGCTGGCAGAAGATAGAGAACAGGCTTTGTTGCCGGATGCTCTTGAAAAATTAGCTCAAGGGTATATCTTTAACAATGATTTTGAGAAAGCACAACGCTCGCTTGACAGGGCATACAAACTGACAGGAAATAATAGCGGCATGTCTCAGCAGATTGCGTTCACCCAATGTAATTTATGGTTGGCAGAGGGCAAACTGGAAACGGCATTGGCGGGGTTCCGATCAATACCGGCTGATTCCTGCTCGATGGTCGGAAAACTGAGTAGATCCGAACATATCTATAATATCCTCTATAAATTGGGAGATTATAGGGACGCTTTGGCCTATAAAGATTCAATATGGCAATTTACAGACTCAATAAAAAATATCAACGGAGCAAACCGAATCCAACGGCTTGAGGAAGGTTATCAACGAAATGTGGAGAATGAGCGGACAAGATTCAACATCCTTCTCTATTCTTCATTAGGAGCGAGTGCTTTCATTGCTATAGTATTGTTTTTCGTATTGAAAAATCTGAGGTTGAAACGCCGTCAGGTCTTGTTGTCAAATCAAATTGCAGAACTTAATGTGAAACTCTCTTCGTTGCAACCGAAAGAAGAATATGATGTAGAGTCGGCTGACAACAAAGATACTGACGATATTCTGCAACTCATAATGGAGAAATTCAGGTTATCTATGGAGATATTCAAAACACAACCTCAATATGACCTTATTAAAAAGTTGAATCTGATACGGGATTTTGATTCTGCGAATAAACAGGAAGTCAAAGAAGTCTCAGCCGAAATAATAGGACGTTTCTCAGATGCCTGTGCCTGCCTGCGCCAGACAGTACCAGCGATGACCAACGATGACATACTGCTGTGTTCAATGTCTTATTGCGGATGCTCCAAGGAGGTTATCTCGGCAATGATGGGGTCATCGGAAGAAGCTATACGTCGCCGCAAAAGTCGCATAAAGCAAAAATTGCCAGGATCCATTTTCTCGTTTTTCTTCAAATAACGGTCTTATTTCGGGACAAAAGCGTGACAATTTGGATGTGTCACAGTATTGTCCCGCCTGATATTCGGGCAGTTATCTTTTGAGAGCTAATTTTGCATCATCAAAATTTCAGCGACTCAAAAGAAACTCGAATATGAAAAATTTGAAAATCATTCTGACTCTGATTTTGCTCTTAGTCGCATATATTGCGAGAGCACAATCAACAGAGAGCAACACAACCTCAACATCCGAACCGGACTCCGTGAAATATGAAAAGGAGTTGATGGAGGTTGTAGTTAAAGCCAACCGTAAATATGTAAAGCCGACAAGTCGAGGCATAAAGGTCTCTATGGTTGGCAATCCTGTGGCGAAGCTCGGTTCGGCATCGGAAGCCCTCAAACAGCTTCCTATGATCGATGCGTCAAAGGGAGACATCGAAGTGCTTGGGTATGGCTCACCCCAAATCTACATCAACAACAAGCTTGTTCGCAACACATCGGAACTGGCTATGCTCTCTGCTGAGAATCTCAAAGATGTAGAGATTCTCACAAATCCTTCGTCGAAATACGGTACTAACGTGTCATCCGTGATATTGATTCGCACCAAAAAGCCGAACGAGGGGTTTCATGTCATTGCCGCAGGTAATGGAACTATGTCGGAAGTATTTTCCGCCTCAGGAGACGTAAATTTGAACTACCACACAGAAAGCGGTTTCACTTTCTTTGGCGATTTCACATACGGCACTTCCGCATATAAACAAAAACGTTTTTACGGCGAGGAATTTTACATCCCCGTAAAAACGGAAGAATTGTTTCACACACAGACATATTCCACTGCAAGAAGTAGAAGTCAGTCTCTTTCTGCAGACGGAGGATTGAACTATGATTTTGGCAAACATTCGGTCGGAGTCAAATACTCCTTTTACCGTACTCCGAAAAGCCCCTACACGGATCATGCCTATACGGAAACAGATGCACGGAGTGAAGTGTCGACAATAACTTCAAATACTGACCTTAACTCACAAAGTTCAATGCACCACGTGAATATGTTTGGAGATTTTGCATTGCCGCTAAGCATCGGCATGAGATTTGACGCAGACTACGTAAATTCATCCAAACGATCTTACTCTGCTGTAGATGAGAATGAACCATCGGAATGGGTACGTAACAGCAACCGTACTATCAGTGACCTGTGGGCTGCAAAATTGGTACTAACAAGAAAATTCCAAAACACTGAAATTGAAGTCGGCTCCGATATTACACGCACATCTAATAATCAGAGCTTCTCAAGTGTGGCATCCGATAATTCCTCTTTTCTAAAACCGGGAGAAGACGATGTGAAACAACATCTCTACGCAGCATTCGGCAGTTTTGATTGGACTCCTAATCATAAATGGAATATCTATGGCGGCTTACGCTGGGAATCTACAGACAGCAAGTATCGTCATGACAACGTCCTCAAACCTGAATTGTCGCGTTTTTATGGAAATATTCTACCGAATATCGGTGTTTCTTTCAATTCAGGAATCCACGCCTCATTGTTCTATCGGGCATCAGTTTATCGACCCGGTTATCAATCGCTGGACAATAACTATATCTATGTAACACCAACTCTTTGGGAAACCGGCAATCCAGAACTCAAGACGACATTGGTTCATCGTATAGGTCTCAATCTGTCATATAAGAAATTCACATTGCAAAGTTCGTTCAAAGTGAATGAGCGTAATTCGAGCGCAGTGTATTACTATGATGTGGATAAGGGCATAAACGTCACACAGCCGATCAATCTGCCTCGTTATAACTCTTTTCAAATGGTGGCGGTCCAGCAACTGGATTTTGGCTTATGGCATCCCACATTGCAGGGCGTATTCTATGTACAGGATTTGAAATACGGTGCACCGCAGAGGAAGTATGATAAGCCTCTATATACATTCTCCATGAATAATAGGTTTGATATACCCGGAGGTGTATACGCTTACTTGAGCATCTTTGGCATGGGAACCGGAAATCAGGATGTGGTATATTCGCATGGATCATGGCAGGCCTCGGTTACGATAAACAAGACGTGGAATAATTGGACTTTTACATTATCTGCAAATGATTTATTTGGCACATGGAGGCAACCGTTTGACACAGCAACAAATACCGTAGCTTACTCATCCAATAGAAAGGGAGGCTCCCAGTCGGTGTCTTTAAGCATCCGATACACCCTTAACACAGCCAAAGGTAAGTATAAGGGTAAAACAGCAAGACAAGATGAAATTGACAGACTCTGAAGAAACATCATGATCAGGGCATGCGCCCCTGCGACTGCCCCTGATCCCGTGGCTTTGCCAGTAGACATCGGCGCAGTCTTCCCGGGCTTTCATCCCGCTCATCTTTTCCGGTCAGAAATATAAATCGTTAAGCTTCTCGAGCAATTCCGTGGTGAGCGGCCATCCGACGGCATCGCCGACAAGAGCGTCGGTGCCGCAATAGGGGCATATTCCGGTCTGATTTTTATCTGCCCAGCGCGCTACCTCGGCGGCGGGAAAGATGCGGCGGCAGTCGGCGCAGCCGCAGAGGCGCGAAGCCTCCAACTCCTTGCGGTTGCGCAAGGTGTGGGCGTAAATAGCCATCATAGCGCCGATCTTATTGATTCTTTGACTCTCGGCAAATTGCTGTCGGCCAATATCGGTATAAGGCTCGGTATCTCTTCAGCCGGCTTGTCCCGCCATTTCAGCCTTTGCGATAGACCAATCAATTCGTCGTCAAAGCGCTTGCGCGCGAACCGGGCCCGGATGCCGGCGGCAACGGCATAAGGCTCCGCATCTTTAGTCGCCACACTGCCCATAGCCATCCTTATCTTTTGAAGTCGCGGAATTTTTTGTTGTTGAGGGCGTTCTCGGCAGCGCGGTTGCCGTGGGCGGCGGCCCGCTTGAAATAGTCGTAGGCCTTGCGCAAGTCGACCTCGACGCCAAGGCCCTTGAGGTGCATATTGCCGATTTCATACTCGGCCACATCCGCGAAAGAATCCTTTTTTAGTCTCTTGCCTGCGGCTGCCTGCTGATACAATGCCATAGCCGCCGCATAATCCCTCTCGCAGCCCGCACCGCGTTTGTAGCACTCCGCCAATTTCAATTTGGCATACATGTCTCCGCTATCGGATGCCTTTTGGAGCCACTCAAAAGCCTTGTCGAAATTCCGGTCCACGCCATCGCCGTTGAGATATGCGTTCGCCACATTGCAATATGCATCGGCATAGCCCATCTCTGCGGCCTTCACATAGCATTCAAAGGCCTTTTCTTCGCGTCCTTCGCTGCGGTATGTCTGTGCTAAATCCATGCAGGACGCCCCGTCTCCTTTCTCTTTGGAAATCTCCTCATAGAGCCGAGTCGCCTCACGCGTCCGGTCAGGCAGATAGCTGACAATTTCGACCGGTACGCCCAAGTCGTAGGATAGGGTGTCGGCAAGATTCTTTTTGTCCTTGGCAGTCCCCTGTTCGGCTTTGGCCCTCAATATCTCTATCAGGCGTTCATGCCACATCAGGGCTGCCTCCCGTCCTTCATTTTCAGAAATATCGTCGGGGCGGTCATGCACATAAATATTCATCAGGGATTTTGCGGCGCTCACCATGCCCTTGTCCGCTTTCTTCTTCAGCGCGTCAATCATCCGGCAAAGCCACTTCCGGCCCAATAGATTGCGCTGCTCAGGCTCCATGTCATCGCAGATGAAGCGGTAATAGTCGGCAAGGAACTTAATTGCCTTCAGGTTGCCGCCCGTGGCCGCTCTCTCCATCCACGACAGAAATCGGGAGGGATCCTCGCTGTAGAACGTATAGCAATACATGCCAAGCATATATTGTGCCCGGGGATTGCCCTGCTCGGCAATGGGAGTTACGGCCTCGACAGCCGACCGCGCTTGCTCCGGATCGTCAAAATCATCGACGCTTTGCTTTATGATTTTGAGATGCCCGCATAGTTCCTTGCTGTTCATAAGCCTTCAGTCAAAGATTGCATTCTTGTTTGCCAATACGAAATGCTCAAGACAGTCGCATAGCGAAGGCTCGAAATCGCAATAGGCGTTGTCGGCCTCTTCAAAGTCATCCTCTTCGCCGATGGTGATTGCCCGGCGGTAGTTGTCGGCAATCTCCTTGTTGCCTACAGTCAGTATGGCATCCTCCAGTTCATCGGGATTGGTTTCGGGATAACAGTCCAGATAGCCGGAATGTCCTCCGTTCTGCATCTCGGCATCATACCAGAAGCAGAGCGCCGCTTTCTTCTGAATCGGTGAAAGAGTCTCCGCATCGCGGTCGCAAATTTCTTCAATAAATCTATTCCAAAGAGTGTCTTTTTCTGTCATAGCGCTAAAGTAATTCGTTTAATTTGTTTTCAGCCTGAGGATTATTGCATTTCTCCGCAGCGAGCGTGAAATAGCGGATTGCCTTTTTCAAATCGGGATGTACGCCAAGCCCATTGAGATGCATGTCGCCGAGTTCGTATAAGGCTGTTCCGATGCCGGCGACCTGATGCTTGAAACCTCGACCATTGACGCGCTCGGCTATACGCTGATATTCAAGCATAGCCTTTTCATAGTCCTGCTTGCCGCCGATGCCGTTTTTGTAGCATCCGGCAAGATTCAAAGTCGCTGTGATTTCGCCAACATCCGCACCTTTCCGATACCATTTGCGGGCCGCCTCATCGTCCTGCATGGCACCATTGCCATATCGGCAGGCATCTCCTATTCGCGCAAAGGCCTCGTGCCAATTCAGTTTTGCGGCTTTCTTGAAACACGTAAACGCCTTTTTCTCATCACCCGAATCGCGATAGGCAATGCCCATTTTATAATAGGCTTCTGCCTTGAAGAAGTCGTCACAGCCGCTGTCAGTTATATCTCTATACAGTCTTATGGCTTGCCGCAGACCCCGCTCATCATCTTCGTCCGAGAAGCAATCCAACAGCGCCTCCGGCACGCCCTCGGCATAGAGAAGCACGTCGGCAAGGTTCATTTTATCCACAAAGTTGCCCTTTGCAGCCTTTGACGTCAATATCTCAATCCATCGGTCATGCCATTTCCGCGCGTTTTCAAGACGTTCTTCGGGATTTATGTCATCAGGGCAATCCTCAACATACAGATTCATCAATGACTTGGCTGCATCAGCCGAACCCTTGTCGGCCTTCGATGCCAATAGGTCGAACCATCGCTTGTGCCATTCCAGAATCAACGCCTTTCGTCGCTCTGCATCTATTCCGTCGGGGCAATCGCTGCGGTATATCTCCAGGATGAGCATGGCGGCTTCAGCATTGCCGTTGTCCGCAGCCTTATCAAACCAATGGATGGCTTTCCGATTGTCGCACCCGTCATGATACCCCCACGAATAATATTCTCCGAGAAGCATTTGTGCCTTTGCATCGCCCTGCTCGGCAGCAGGCGTTAATGCATTGACCGCTTTCCGAGCAGAGACGGAATCACCCTTTCCGGCATGACATTTGATGAATTGCCGGATGATTTTGAAATATTCCGACAAGCCGTTGTTAGTTGCGTTCATATATGGCAGACTCTTTTAAACCAATGTCAAATGATAAATTCTGGTTTTCTCACCCCACGGATGATAGCAATAGCCTATGAAATCGAAACCGAACCGCTCATAGAGTCCGATATGGTCGGTACACAGATACAAGTTTTTGAACCCGAGCAGTCCCGCATCATTTGCCGTATGTTCAATAAGCATTTTGCCGCAACCATTGCCACGGCAATCCTCCTCGACATATAGCGCTGCCAACCATGGGTATAGATCCATTCGGGAATTGAAATCATTTGTCACCAATCCGGCACAACCGATTATTCTGTCGCCATCGACCAAGAGATACCACTGTGGCAGAGGATTGGCAGCATCTATGCAATGACGCATACAATCGTCGTAGACAGCCATAGAATCCTCCGTAGCCCACTTCTCTTGAAAGTAGGCTATTGCCCGTTCGAGGTATTCCGGATTCTTTCTCAATGATATTATTTCCATATAAATTCGTTTTATTATTTCTGTTTTCCATTATCCGGTCGAAATTTTCGCGTCCCCGGTCAATCAGTGCTTGAACGTGCGGAAGCAATGTGCGGCCTAAGTCAGTGATTGAATATTCCACACGAGGCGGCACATCCGGGTAAAGCTGACGCTCGATTATGCCGTCCGTTGTGAGTTGCTTCAACACCTGCGACAGCACTTTTTCAGGCACGGACGGAATCTTGCGGTATAGTTCGTTACAAAATTTCTTTAATTAGCGAGTGAGCCGAGAGCGCAAGTCGGCGAAGCCGGTGCGCGGTGCAAAGCACTCGGACTTACCGCAAAGTTAGCGAAAATCGTTGAGATATGATATATCCTGAACTACATTTCATGGGGCAGGTGAGGCGACCGCCATACGAGGCAAACTCGCAGTTGCTCCAAATCACATCGGGCTGCGCATGGCACAAGTGCAAATTTTGAAGCCTGTATCATGGCACACCATTCCGTATGTCTCCCTTGTCGGGGGGGGGAGAATAGAGAAGCCTTGCAACATGCCGATGAATCTGTCACCAAAACCGTCAAGTTTTTTGTTGAACCTGGTCTCCAGCTCCGTAATCATACGGCATATGATTTTGAATTCTGCTGATGTCATTTCACTTTCGGGATTGATAACGTGTTTAACTTCGACGCTTTAGACGCCATCAGGCTCGTTAAAATGTCGCCGATTTTTCGTATTTTGTCGCAGTTACGTCTTTGTAACTAATTAAGCATCAGGAAACTAAATGCGTTTCTGGCACTATTTTGGCACTAAACACCCTTTTGAAAAAGTCAGTGCCACGTTAGTGCCAAAACTATGTCTGGAGAGGTCTGATTTCAGTCTTATTTCCGTCCTGAACCGGAAAGGATTAGACATAAAAACCTCAGAACTGCTTGACAGTCCGAGGTTTGTCTGATACTTTCCGATTTTGGTCGGGTATCGCAAGTGGAGCTGGAGGGACTTGTCCCTAACACTCCAAATATAGCCATATCAGATAGTTGACTATCGCCTATTTTCTTTTGAAACGATTTGGTGACAAATCTCAGATTGGTGCTTTGTCTTCCGCGACCCTGACTTCTCAGCGGTCTAACCGTATTGCGAATTTAGCGAATTTCGGACACATACACAAGTCCGAGGGTTCGTTTTAGCGTTTAATAACATCATCAAATCTCTAACGCACGGCGAATGCCGGTTCAAGAATCTGCAATCCAAGAGCCGATTCAATCTTGAAGATTGTTTCGATACTTAGGTTCTCCGAGCCTTTGAGTACCCGGGATATGTATTGCTGTGAACAGCCCATACGCTCGGCGACAGCTTTCTGGGTTATCCCCAGTTCCTCCATCTTGTCAAGCATCATCATGGCTATTTTTTGAGAATAACGCAGCCACTCTTTGTTCGCCTGACGCTCCATAGCCCTCTCTCTCCAACGGGATGGAGTTGAAGATCTGTGGGCAGACAGTTTGTCTTGTAACTCTTTCATAGCCTTTATAATTAAAGTTCTGCAATATATTCTATGAAACTCTCATCGTCAATAATTTTCTCATCCAGAAGAAAATTTCTGACTTTCTCTATCTTGGCAAGTTCCAAAGCGGTGTGTTCTCGCTCCTGCATCGTAGCAGTAAGTTTTATCGCACCTCCGGTAACAACATACACTCCCTTTGCCAGTTTGATGGCGTATATTCTCAACCAAGACGACCGTCCTACAAGATTTTTCAGTCGAGCTTTTTCTTTGCCCAACAAACACTCCGCGATACGGCTGTTGCTCAATGGTCGGAATATCAAATCCAGATTTGCCTCAGGGGATATGTCCATCATGATTGCTTCAAGTTTTTCGCTGTCGTCAATTGTGCGGCCTATGGCATCATTGATATTTGTGATCTTGAAATAACTCTCCAAGTCCTTGGAATTGGCTTTGAAAAAACTCCGCAGCCAAGCCACGTCATTCCATTGGTCAAACAGAGAATACAGGATGTTATCCTCATCTCCATCATATCTGACCGCCCAAAGCCGTCCATCTTCAGTTATATCGTCAAAAGTCATATCTTTTATTTTTCTGCAAAGATACAAAATCTTTATATTACATACAACTTATAGGTTGTATTTGTTTTGCCGTAGTATAATTTTTATGTCAATTGGCCTGTTCTAAGCGTGTCATCCCCTTGCTTTAGATGAAAGCCTCAATGACAACAGTACGACTGCTTTTGACGTTTGCGCGATTAAATTCTTTATCTCAGATGCCATACTGTCATAAATAATAGTACAAAATCAGAGACTATATAAAGAACCTCCAATCTAATCCATCTTTTCACATGAAAGCGGTGAGAGACGGAGCGGTCTTCAGTGTTGTCGGCGCAATGCCGTCAAA
>CANNVE010000011.1 GCA_947525975.1 uncultured Muribaculaceae bacterium
TAGAGCATCTGACTACGGATCAGAAGGTTACAGGTTTGAATCCTGTGCGAATCACCCAAAAAGGGCGGAAGCAATGCTTCCGCCCTTTTTGGTGTTCGCCACCGGTGTTTGAGGTTGTTTGAAGATTTGGGATGAGGTTGCCGAGAGGGAACACGGATTAAGACGGATTTTCACGGATTGCACGGATTTTTTATAAGCAGAGGGGACTTTGCCCCTCCACTGCATTGTGCGTTTATGAAATCCGTGTTAATCTGTGAAATCCGTGGTCTTTAATGTTGATTGTAGGGAGCCTCCGGGGTCAGAGGGCTGCGCGCAGGCGGGTCAATTTTTCGAGCAGGGAGTCGAGCAGGTCGAGGCGGAGCATGTTGGCGCCGTCGCTCTTGGCGGTCTCGGGGGTGGGGTGAGTCTCGATGAAAAGGCCATCAGCGCCCACGGCGATACCGGCTTTGGCGATTGTCTCGATCATGTCGGGGCGGCCGCCTGTGACTCCGCCTCCCTGGTTGGGCTGCTGCAGCGAGTGGGTGATGTCGAGAATCACCGGGCATTGGCATTGCTTCTGCATGGTGGGGATGCCGCGGAAATCGACTACGAGGTCGCCGTAGCCGAATGTGGTGCCTCGATCGGTGACGGCCACTTGCGAGCCTCCGGCATCGCGCACCTTCTCAACGGCGAAATGCATTGATTCTGGGGCGAGGAATTGGCCTTTCTTGATGTTGACAAGCTTTCCAGTGCGGGCGGCTGCCACAAGCAGGTCGGTCTGGCGGCATAGAAATGCGGGGATCTGCAGGATGTCGACATATTCGGCGGCAAGTGCGGCTTCGGTGGTCTCGTGGATGTCGGTGACTACGGGCACGTCAAATTCACGGCGCACCTTGGCCAGTATCTTCAGTGCCTTCTCATCGCCGATGCCGGTGAATGAGTCAAGTCTCGAGCGGTTGGCCTTGCGGTATGAACCTTTGAAAACGAAAGGAATGCCATATTTCTCGCAGACTGTCTTGATGGTCTCGGCTATGTCGAGGGCCATTTTCTCGCCCTCTATCACGCACGGGCCTGCCAGCAGGAAGAAATTCGGGGATGAAAGCAGGTATTCTTGAGTTGTCATTTTATGTGTCGGTGTAATTTGTGTTTATACTTGTGAGCCGAGCGAATCGTCGAGTATGTGGAAAGCCGAGCAGGCATATAGCGCCGCTGTCTCGGTGCGCAGGCGGTTGTCGCCAAGGCTCACGGGCTGGAATCCGGCGTCAATGGCCGTTTGTATTTCAGATTGTGAGAAATCGCCTTCGGGGCCGATCAGGATGGCAGTGTCCACGCCCGGTCGGTAAAGGTCGGTGAGCAGACGTCGTGGAATTGCGGGATCGCAGTAGGCCACGAATTTCTGCTCGGCCCGGCACTCCTTGATGAAGGTTGATATCGGTGTCATTGGCTGTATGTCAGGCAGCACAGCCTTAAGGCTCTGCTTCATGGCTGAAGTGGCTATCTTGCGCAGGCGCTCGTCTTTTATGTCCTTGCGCTCGGAATATCTGCACAGCAGGGGCACGAATCGGTTGAAGCCCACCTCGGTGAGTTTCTCCACGAGCCATTCCATGCGGTCCATCATCTTTGTGGGCGCCACCGCCACTGTGATCTGCTGGCTCCAGGGCAGGGGTTGCTCTCGGCGGCTGATCACCTGCAGCAAGGCATGCTTGGGGTGAGCGTCGACCAGCCGGCATTCGTAGACTCCGCCCTTGCCGTCGATCACCTGCACTTCATCACCCTCGCGCATGCGCAGCACTTTCACGCAGTGCTGCGAGTCAGTCTCGGGAAGCACCGGGTCAGACGCTATGTCGGGCGCATAAAACTGTATCATACGCCGGCTTCGCCTTCAGGGTTGGCGCTCACGCGCGCTTCCTCGTTTTTGACGTCTGAGCTTGTCTCGCCTTTGCCGGCATCATCCTTGAACAGGAAGAAGAAGAGGACGGCCACAGCCAGGGCATAGCCTGCGAAAATCAGCCACGAATGGCTCCAGCCTTCTATCTGGGCTGCGCCTTCGGGTTGAGAGTATACGAGCCTGTTGATCACGGCCTGCGCTCCGAGGGTGCCGATGGTGGCGCCGATTCCGTTTGTCATGAGCATGAAGAGGCCCTGGGCCGAGCTGCGTATCGAGGGCGATGTCTGCTTGTCGACATAGAGCGAGCCTGAAACATTGAAGAAGTCGAACGCTATGCCGTAGACTATCATAGAGAGGACGAACATCCACACGCCAGCGCCGGGATCGCCCAGGCCAAAGAGGCCGAAGCGGAATACCCAGGCTATCATAGACATGAGCATCACCACCTTGATGCCGAATCGCTTGAGGAAGAATGGGATGAGCAGGATGCACAGGGTCTCGCTGCACTGCGATATGGAGATGAGCGCGTTGGCATTCTCCACGCCCCAGTTTCCGGCGTACTCGGCCACTGCGCCGAAGCTCTGTATGAAGGGGTTGGCAAATCCGTTGGTGATCTGGAGCGATACGCCCAGAAGCATGCTGAAGATGAAGAATATGGCCATGCGGGGGCTCTTGAAGAGCTTGAAGGCGTTGAGTCCCAGCGCCTCGGTGATGCTCGCAGCCTTGTCAGACTTTGAAGTGGGGCAGGCGGGCATCGAGAGCGAATACAGGCACAGCACTATGCTGAGCGCGCCCGAGGTGAAGAGCTGGCCGCAGGTATTCTGGTAGCCGGTGAAGTTGACGAACAGCATGGCGCAGATGAAGCCTATGGTGCCGAATATGCGTATGGGCGGGAAGTGCTTCACGGTGTCGAGTCCGCGGCTTGTGAGCACGCTGTATCCTACCGAGTTTGACAGGCCGATAGTGGGCATGAAAAATAGCACTGAAGCCGTATATAGAGAGAATAGCGGAGTAAACTCTATCGGAGCGCCCTGCGCCTGGGTATAGTAGGCGTAGGCTCCAGCTGCGATCATGAACACGCCTGCGAGGGCCTGGCATATCGACAGTGTGCGCTGGGCCTGGATCCAGCGGTCGGCCACGATGCCCACAAGGGCTGGCATGAAGATCGAAACGACGCCCTGCACGGCGTAGAACCAGCCTATGTTTTCGGCGAGCCCGTTGATGGCGAGGAAGCTGCCGAGCGATGTGAGATAGGCTCCCCATATCGCGAATTCGAGAAAATACAGGATTATGAGCCTTAATTTGATTTGTCCCATGATATTATTTCGATTTAGATTATGAGTGCGGTAGGTGTCATGGCCCGGCTTCAGCCTCTATCTTTTAGAATGCGGCTTATGCGTGCCGCCTCTTCGTAGTTCTCTTCTTCTATGTAACGGTCCATCAGGCTTTGGAGTTCATCGTCCGTAAGGTCGTTGAGGTCTCTCTGCTTGCTTTGAGTGGTCTCGCCACCTTCGCCTTTGGCGTCCTCGTCATCGTCAGTGACCGTGCCGGCGAGCTCTATGATCTGGCGTGTAGTGTAGATCGGAGCCTCGCAGCGTATGGCTATCGCCACGGCGTCGCTCGTGCGCGAGTCTATGGTTACTTCGCGGGTGCCGTCGGTGAATTTCATTTCTGACGAGAAAATGCCGTCTTCAAATTTGTATATGTACACCTCGATCAGGCTCACGCCGAAGGCTTGGGCGAAGCTGCAGAAAAGGTCATGCGTCATGGGGCGGGGCGTCACCACGCCTTCAAGGTTGATGGCTATTGACTGCGCTTCGGCCGAACCGATGACTATGGGTATGCGGTGGCGGCCGCCTTCCTCGGCCAGCAGCAAGCCGAAAGCTCCTGACTGTAGCGGATTGTATGAAAGGCCGACCACTGTCAGCTTTACTCTCTCGTTGTTGTCGCTCATGGATTGTAGTTGCTTGTGAGTGTATCTGTGTCTTTGCGTCTTGGGCCCCGTAGGCTTATTCATCGCTCTTTGCCCTGCACTATCACGCCCGAGCCGTAGCAGATGCTGCCGCTCGGGTCGTAGACCACGCAGAATTGGCCCGGCGCGATGCCCTGCACGTCAAGCTCGGAATCAATGCGGTATTCGCCCGGGGCGAGGCGCGTGATCTTCGCCGGGATGAATTGCGGCATGTGGCGGTTCTTGAACGCTATGGCTGCTCCGTCGCAGTGGTCGCCCCAGGGGTCGGCGGTGATGAAGTGCATGTCGTCGACGTATATGGTGCGTCCGTATTGCTTCTCGGTGCCGTATCCGTTGCTGACGTATATGATGTTCTCGCGGGCGTTTTTCTTCACCACGTACCAGGGGCCGCCGCTCAGGCCCAGGCCCTTGCGCTGGCCTATGGTGTGGAACCAGAATCCTTTGTGCTCGCCAAGCTTGCGCCCGGTCTCGATCTCAATTATCGGGCCGTTTTTCTCGCCAAGGTGGCGGCGTATGAAGTCGTTGTAGTTGATTTTCCCAAGAAAGCAGATGCCTTGCGAGTCTTTGCGCCCGGCGTTGGGCAGGCGTGACTCGACGGCTATGCGGCGCACTTCTGCCTTTGGCAGGTCGCCTATGGGGAATGTGATGTGGCACAGCTGCTCATAGCTGATCTGCGCAAGGAAGTCGGTCTGGTCCTTCACGGGGTCGGGCGCCGTGCCGAGCCATTTGAGGCCGTCGCGCTCGATGACGGTGGCGTAGTGTCCGGTGGCAGTGAGGTCGAAGTCCTTTCCCCAGCGCTGCTCGAAATACCCGAATTTTATCATCTTGTTGCACATGATGTCGGGATTCGGAGTGAAGCCTTCCCTGACAGTGCGCAGAGCGTACTCCATGACGTTGTCCCAGTATTCCTGGTGGAGCGAGACCACATCGAAAGGAAGCGCGTATTTTCTGGCGATGTAGGTGCACATCTCGATGTCCTCCTCGGCCGAGCAGTCGCCCTCGCCGTCGTCCATGCCGATGCGAATGTAGAATAGGTGAGGGTCATGCCCTTGGTCGAGCAGGCGGCGCACCGCCACGGCGCTGTCCACGCCTCCGGATATGAGAGCGGCTATTTTCATCAGTTCATGTTGATGTTAATGCGCTGGAGGGCTTTGAGCAGATTGTCGATGGGCGTGTGCTTGCCCAGGATTATGTGCTTGCCGTCGAGGTAGTATATGTCGGGAGTCTGCGGGATCTCGAATATCTGGTCTATGTCCTCGCTGGCGCCTATAGTCCAATTTTTTGGGTATGACGCCGCGGCTTCTTTCCATTCAGGGGTGGCTTTTCCCGGATATATGCAAACCACCTTCACGAGCCCCCGCTCTATGAGCTGGTTGGTGTTGTAGTCTGCCGACAGGCGCGTGCGCGCCATCATGCAGTCAAAGCAGTCGGGGTCGTTGAAAAACAGGATTATGCGCGACGATATGACATCGCCGAACGATTTTTTCTCTCCATCCACCGTCACATACTCGAAGGCCGGGGCCTTGACGCCCAGGGAGCTGTTTTCGAGTATCTGCGCCTGCGCCTGGAATCTGGCTTTGTCGGCTTTGCCCACTTTCTTATGGTTGGCCACGGCCTTGCAGAAGGGCAGGTAGAGCTCTTCAGAGTAGATCTCGGCGGTGTCGGTGTATAGGTATTTCTCGGCGGTCTTGCCTATGAGCAGGGTGTTGTCGGCGCCGGTCTTCACCACATCGGCCAGGAATGTGTCGATGGCCAGGTGCACAGTGTCGGCTGTGGCGTATGGCATGAATGAAAGCCAGTCTGACATGGCCTTGTCCACGTCTTTCTTGCGGGTGAATATTTCCTTGAGGTTGCATCTCTCCCAGAAGTGGAATACCAGATAGTTGCATCTTTCTGAAAGCGTGGTCTTTGAGTCGGGGATGGAGGGGTACACGAAGGGCTTGTCGCTGTCTTGGGCCAATGCCGGCGTGATTGCTATCGAGCAGATTGCTAAGAAAATGGTTAATGCTATCTTTTTCATGTGATTGCGTAGTTAGGGCATGATGTATGTCTATGAGGTGGCGACTCTAAATGTCATTCCACTGAAATTTTAGCTACAAAGATAGCGATTAGGCTTGATTCTCACAATCATTTTGCAAAAGATAACTCAATATATGCGCGCAAAAAACGTTATAGCCGGAAAATGCCGAGTTTGAGCCTTACGAAAACAGAGACCGCCTGACAGGGTTCAGGCGGCCTCTTTAGGCGAAATGATTCTCGCGTTGAGTCATGTAATTCCGGTTATGCGGGAGCGCCGGCAGGCTCTTTGGCTTTGATGTTGAGTTTCACGGGTTCGAGCATATTTTCGGGCGCGAGTATCTTGTCAAGGTCATCCTTGTCGAGGATGCCGTGTTCGAGCACCAGGTCGTATACGCTCTTGCCGGTGGCGAGAGCCTCCTTGGCGATCTTTGTGGAGTTTTTGTATCCGATCACTGGGTTGAGGGCCGTGACAAGGCTTATGCTGCGGTGCACATCGGCGCGGCATTTGTCAGCATTGGCTGTAATGCCTTCTATGCAACGTGTGCGCAGGGTGTCGAATCCGTTGATCAGCAGGTTGATCGATTCGAAATCGCATTGCGCCATCACAGGCTCCATGGCGTTGAGCTCCATTTGGGCGGCGTCGCCGGCCATGGTCACGCAGAGTTCGTTGCCGATGACCTTGTAGCAGATCTGGTTCATCACTTCCGGAATCACCGGATTGACCTTGCCGGGCATTATCGAAGAGCCGGGCTGCATGGCCGGGAGGTTGATCTCGCCGAGGCCGCAACGCGGGCCTGAGGCCAGGAGTCGCAGGTCGTTGCAGATCTTGTTGACCTTCACTGCCAGGCGCTTAAGGGCAGAGGCATAGCCTACGAGGCATGATGTGTCGGAGGTGGCGCCCACAAGGTCGGAAGCGAGCTTGATGTCCCATCCGGTGAGCTTGGCCAGGGCCTTCACGCACAGTTTGGAATAGCCGGGCTCGGCGCAGATGCCTGTGCCGATGGCTGTGGCTCCCATGTTGACAGTGAGAAAATCATCGGCAGCCTCATTGAGGTGCTTGATTTCATCTTGCAGGATTGATGCGAAGCCGCCGAAGGTCTGACCGAGTGTCATTGGCACAGCATCTTCGCACTGTGTGCGTCCGATCTTGATCACCTGCTTGAATTCCTCTGATTTGGCTTTCAGCGAGTCGATCAGCGCCTGCAAATGTGGAAGCAGCCTCAAGTGGCTGATGTACATGCCTATGTGTATCGCGGTGGGATAAGCGTCGTTGGTCGACTGAGAGCAATTGACCACGTCGTTGGGCGAGCAATAGGCGTATTCGCCGCGTTTGTGCCCAAGGATTTCGAGGGCGCGGTTGGCTATCACTTCGTTGGCGTTCATGTTGGTGGTTGTGCCGGCTCCGCCCTGTATCATGTCGACAGGGAATTGGTCGTCGAGTTTGCCGTCTACCATCTCCTTGCAGGCCTCGGTGATGGCGTTGAACTGTTCTTTGGAGATCAGCCCCTGCTTATGGTTGGCTATCGCCGCCGCCCATTTTGTGATGGCCAGGCCCTTGATGAAGGCCGGGTAATCACGCAGGTGGAAATTGCTGATGTCGAAATTCTCGATGCCTCGGAGTGTCTGCACGCCATAAAGGGCTGATTCGGGCACCGCGATCTCACCGATGAGGTCAGATTCGATTCGTGTTTTTTCGTTCATGGTTGCTGGTATGTTATCGGCGGCGTTCCGCATCGGCGCGCCGCAGTATAGTGAATATTCACTATGATAACAACCGCAGGGTGCTTATTGTTTAGGCGGGATGTCAGTGCCCATGGTGAGCACGCTTCCTTCCGGCCCTACGCTCAGTGAGGCATTTGCGCCTAAGAGCAGGGGATAGTTGATCTCTCCATGCCCCGATGGCATGCCGAAAAGCACGGGCATAGACACATAGCCCCATTTCCTGAGCCAATGGCTGATCATGGCCTCCATCGAATCGAAGTCGTCGCTTGGCTTGTAGTTTGTGAATTCGCCTATGATCAGGCCATTGGCCTTGTTGAGGGCGCCGCTCTGGTGCAGTCGCATCAGCACGCGTTCGATGGCGTATATCTTTTCGCCTACGTCTTCGATGAAGATTATCGCGCCCTCGCCGTCGGCGGGGTTGAGTATGTCATATTCGGTCTGCGCCAAGCCGTTGGCCACCATCAGATTTCCGCCTACGAGGCGTCCTTCGGCTTGTCCGTGCAGGTCATAGACCGTAGGCGGGAGGGTGTAGGTGAGCGGTAGTGAGTCCTGAAGCATGGCGAATGTGTGCACGAGCGATGTGTCGGTGGCTTCCTTCTTGGTGAGGTGGCTGCACATCGGGCCGTGGATCGAGGCTATGCCCAGGCGCGTCATCATGGCGTGAAGGGCGGTGATGTCGCTGAATCCTACGAGCCATTTTGGGTTTGCCTTTATAACGGCTGTGTCGAGCATCTCAAGCAGCCTGACAGTGCCGTATCCGCCTCTGGCGCAAAGGATGGCGTCGACTTCCGGATCTCTGAAAGCCACCATCAGGTCGGCGGCCCTGAGCGGGTCAGAAGCGGCGAATGATCCGTACTCCTTGCCTCTGGCATGAGGCATGACCACCGGGCGGTATCCTCTGGCCTGCAGGGCCTCGACCGCGCCGTTGATGTATTTGTCGTAGATGTATGAGGCCGGCGCCACAATGGCGATTTTGCTGCCGGGCCTGATGGGGCGCGGCACGGTTATCGAGTCCTGGGCGGCGGCGTTTGTCATTGATGTTATGATGCAGATGAGGATTAATGCGAATCGAAGCATATCAGTCGATTTTTCCGGCGGCTGTCTCGTGGCGCAACTTGTAGGTGTTGCGCAAGGTTTCAAAATTTTCCGGGGCGGACTTAAGGGTTTTGGTGTCGGTCATGGGGTCGTATGACCGCAGTATCGCGTTGGCGTTGACCGACTCTGCCGCCGAGGCCGGCACTTTTTCTTCCATCTCGATCCTTGGCAGCCCAAGAGCTGTGCAGAGGGCGTCGAGCGCCATGCGCGTGGCCCTCACCTTGCCTTCGAAGCTGTATCCGGCAATGTGGGGGGTGGCTATGTCGGCAAGCCTGAGCAGGTCGGGGTTGAGGTCTGACGGTTCTCCCTCCCAGCAGTCGATCACCGCATGGCTCACATTCCCGCTTTTGATGGCCTCGACAAGCGCGGTGTTGTCCACCACCGGGCCTCTCGCGGCATTGATGATGATCGGGGCGCGGCGCAGCGATGCGAAGAAGGCAGCATCGGCCAGATGCCTGGTGGTGGCATCGAGCGGTGTGTGGAAGGTGATGATGTCGGCCTCGGCGGCTATCTCTTCGAGCGAGCTCCAGCAGTCGCCGCCCTCCGCTTTTTGGCGGGGAGGGTCGTTGAGGAGTACGCGCATGTCGAGTTGTCGCGCCCATTCGGCTACGATGCGGCCCACGTTGCCTACGCCCACGATGCCGATGGTGTATTGCGACAGCGGGCGGTTGTGCAGCTTCAGTATGGAGGCCATCACGTACTGCGCCACAGCCGGCGCGTTGCAACCGGGAGCGTTGGCGGCTATGATGCCCCGCGTGGCGAGCCAGGGGAGGTCGAGATGGTCGGTGCCGATGGTGCATGTGCCCACGAAGCGGCATTTAGAGCCGCCCAGGAGGGCTTCGTTGCATTTTGTGCGGGTGCGCACCAATAGCGCGTCGGCGTCGCTCACCGATTCTGGCGTCATTTCAGGCTCTGTCAGATAGTCAACCTGTCCGAAAGGCTCGAGCAGGCCTTTGAGGAATGGTATGTTCTTGTCTACTACAAAATGTAGGCCACTGTTTGCCATAGGAGTGTGAAGGGATATGATAGGAAGAGATATATAAGCAGGATTATCAGGATGGCGATGTATGACTTGCGCGTGGAGTGTATGGTGCCGAAGAGGTGAGCCACCTGCAAGGCCGCGCATACGTTGAGTATCGGCAGCATTGTGGTGCTGTCGGTCACATTGCATGCTATGCCCAGCACGGAAAGCAGCATCGATGTGGTGATGAAGCCTTGGAAAGCCCGGTATCTGGCCGTGTAGGTCACGTATTTCACAAGGTTTTGCACCCAGCAGATGGCGCCCAGGAAGATTGTGAACGACATCACGGCAATGTAGGCCGGGGCAAGGTTGTCAAGCGGGTTGCGGAAGCTGAATATGTCAGGCCACTCTATCTGGGACGGTGTGACTATCAGGAACCCGAAATATATGATCCACGGGCAGGCTATGCCCATCAGCGAAGCGAGGGCTGTGCGCAATGTGAGTATGCGCATCTGCGCGCAGGCCGCCCAAAGGCCGGGGATGAAGAATAGCGCCTCGCCTATGCATGCCGATAGGGCCGACATGACGGCGAATGCCAGAAACACTTCTTTCTGGGGCATTGGCGCTGAAAAGTTGGGGAACAGCAACAGCAAGCACATGAGCCATGCCACGCAAAGCACAATGCCGGGGTTGAGGCCGGACAGGAATTGCGGTATGGCGCACTGCATCAGCAGGAATACGGTGCCCTGCAGCATGGTGAGGCATCGCAGCAGGTTGAAGGTCTTGTTGATGTAGGCGAGGAGCGCCGCGATGCCGATGTTGATGGCCACCGCCGCGCACATCGACAATGGCTGTGGCAGGGACCAGGCGCCGCTCCATGCGGTCACAAGGCCTTCGGATGAGGCGTCGGCAGGGTATCCGGCGAGGCATACAAAAGCCAAGGCGCTGGCAAGCGCAATGAGCGAGGCCAGCACCAGCATGGCGCGCGAATGCAGGAATTTCGTCATTTCAGCACGTCGCGGCCTATGTCGCGGCGGTAATATTTGCCTTCGAAGTCAATCTCTGATATCGCCTTGTAGCTTTTCTGCAGCGCTTCGGGCAGGGTGTCGGCGAGCGACGTGGCGGCAATCACGCGGCCGCCGTTGGTCAGGAGCTTTCCGTCTTTGACCTTTGTGCCGGCGTGGAACAGGATCGACTCCTCGGGGTCGAGGCATCCGGTGATTTCAAGGCCCTTGGCGTAAGAGCCGGGATATCCGCCCGACACGGCCATCACCGTGGCTGCGGCTCGCTTGTCATGCTCGGCGGGGATGTCGGCAAGGTCGCCTTTGGCGGCTCCGAGCAGCAGGGCTGTGAGGTCGCTTGCGAGGCGGGGCATGACCACTTCTGTCTCGGGGTCGCCCATGCGCACGTTGTATTCGATCACCATCGGCTCGCCCTTGACATTGATAAGCCCGAAGAATACGAATCCGCGATAGTCTATGCCATCTGCTATAAGGCCTTTGACGGTAGGCTCTACTATGCGATCCACCACTTTGCCCATGAATGCGTCGTCGGCGAATGGCACGGGGCTGATGGCTCCCATGCCGCCGGTGTTGAGGCCGGTGTCGCCCTCGCCGATGCGCTTGTAGTCCTTGGCTTCGGGCAGGAGGCGGTATCCGCCTTTTCCGTCGAGGAGAGCGAATACCGAGCATTCGATGCCGTCAAGGAATTCCTCGATGACCACAGTGGCCGATGATTTGCCAAACATGCCGTCGAGCATCTCGCGCAGTGTGGCCTTCGCTTCGTCGAGGTCCTGGAGTATGATCACGCCTTTGCCTGCGGCAAGGCCGTCGGCCTTGAGCACGTAGGGGGCTTCGAGCGATTCCAGGAATGCGTCGGCCTTCTCGATCGTTGATGCGTCGAATGTCATGTAGCGGGCGGTGGGGATGTTGTGTCGAGCCATGAACCTCTTGGCGAAGTCCTTGCTTCCCTCAAGCTGCGCGCCGTCGGCTGCCGGGCCCACGATCAGCACGTCGGGAGCGGCCTCGGCAAAGAAATCGCGCACGCCGGCCACGAGCGGGTCTTCGTTGCCTACGACCATGAGCTCAACGCCGTGCTCCTTGACGAAACTTACGAGAGTGGGGAAGTCGAGGGGCGATATTTCAACATTTTCGCCATAAATGGCCGTGCCGCCGTTGCCGGGAGCTATGAAAAGCCTGTCGGTGAGGGGGCTTTCGCTGATTTTGCGGGCGAGGGCCGCTTCTCGGCCACCACTGCCCAGTAGCAGGATATTCATTAATTTTAAATTGAGAATTTAGATTTTAGAATATGTGTAGGCCGGGATTATTCCTGGTTGTCGTCTTTTTTGCGCCATCCGCGTTTGCGCATTGTGGGAGGAATCGATGGCTGGCGGTTCTGCAGCATCTTCAACGCATCGGGATTGCGGCGCACTGCCAGCGGGTTTTCAGACTTGCCCTCCTCTTTGCGGTCGAACGGCTTGTGGTCGCGGTCACGGTCAAACGGCTTGCGGTCACGGTCGCGGTCAAACGGCTTGCGGTCGCGGTCGCGGTCAAACGGCTTGCGGTCACGGTCGCGGTCGAACGGCTTGCGGTCGCGAGGAGCGTCTTCGGCAGGCTTTTCCTTCAAGCGTCCGCCGTTGGCCATAAACGTCTTCTTGTCGCCTTCGAAAATCACATATTCACGCAGTTCGCATTCGAGCGAGCCGTTGAGCATCTCTATTTTCTGCGATGGCGCGAGACCGATCTTCATGAAGTATTCGTCGCGATATCCTATGATCCAGGCATGGTAGCCCTTGAAGGCGTTTTTCAGGCGATTGCCGATAGTGGTGTATAGGCCTTCCATGTCGGGGGCGCTGATGCGCTCTCCGTAAGGAGGATTTGTAACGAGCACACCTGCCGGCGCGGGCGAATCCTCCCAATGGGCTATGGGCATAGTCTTGAGTTCGACAAATTTGCCCACACCGGCGCTTTTCACGTTGCGTCGGGCGATTTCTATGGCAGCCGGCGAGATGTCGGCTCCGATGATGGGGAATTCAGGAGTTTTCTCCTCACTGTCGTCGTTGTATATGCTGTCGAAAAGCTCTTGGTCGAAGTCGGGCCATTGCTCAAAAGCGAAAGACTTGCGATAGAGGCCTGGCTTGATGTTTGCGGCTATCATGGCGGCCTCGATCAGGAATGTGCCGGAGCCGCACATCGGGTCTACAAACGGGCTTTCGCCCCTCCAGCCGCTGAGCAGGATGATGCCGGCGGCAAGCACTTCGTTGATTGGGGCTTCGGTCTGCGCCACGCGGTAGCCTCGACGATGGAGAGATTCGCCCGAAGAGTCGAGCGAAAATGTGACGTTGCCGCCGGATATATGCACATTGATCATCACGTCGGCTTCCTTTAGCCTGACGCCCGGACGGCTGTCGGGTCCGTATTTGTCACGGAACCAATCGACAATCGCATCCTTCACCCTGTATGTCACGAAGTGTGAGTGGGTGAAGTCCTCGCTGAAGGCCACGGTGTCGATGCAGAAAGTCTTGTCTACTGAAAGCAGCGTGTCCCAATCGAAGTCTTTGGCGCGCTCATAGAGCTCGTCGGGGGTGTGGGCCGTGAATGAATAGAATGGCTTAAGGATGCGCAGGGCTGTGCGGCAGCACATATTGGCCTTGTAGAGCATTTCAAGGTCGCCCTCGAAGGAAACCATTCGCTTTCCAGGCTCAACGTTTTCGGCCCCGAGTGCCCTCAGCTCTTCGGCGAGCACCTGTTCGAGGCCTTTGAGGGTTTTGGCCACCATTTCAAATTTTTGCATATCGCGGTGTCTTTTGTTTGTCTCGTATGTTTACTTGTGCAAAGTTACGAAAAATCATTTTAATAATAGGGAGGCATCGGCTAAAACTTGGAAAATTTCACGTCGACGAAGGGGCGTCGGCCAAATTCCAATGTCGCCTGCCTGATTCTGCAGCCGAATATGAAGCCTGAGCGGGTGATCGATTCGAGTGTTTCCTTGGCGTCGGCTCCATAAATGGCCACCGAGCCAAGGCGTGAGGCGTCGAGCGGATGTGGGTAGAATACGTATCTGCGGCTGATGACTGCGGCATCTGCGCTGTTGTATATGTTTATTGCGGCGCAGGCCGATGTGCCGCCTTTCGCCCGCTCGAATGTAGCCTTGCGGCCGTCGAGCCTCCAGCCTTCCACTGCGCGCTGCAGCTGGCGCAGGCTTGTTTCGATCGGCGACAGGCGCTTTGGCTTTCCCTTGGCGGTTTTTGGGCGGACGGTGTCCTTCGCGTTTCGGGCTTTGGCCATGGCTATCGCCGAGGCTTTTGCTGCCTTGGCTTCGAGTGCTTGGAGGGGAGTGGTGGATTTGAGATTGAGGTTGAAGTTCGTTTTCATACACATTTAGTTTTTTAGGGAATAAAAAAATGCCGATTGGCAATGCCACCTGTGGACGGGGATGGCTGCAATCGGCTTGCTTTGAATTGTTGCCGGAGGCCTTCCTCCGGCGTCCACCCATCATGTCAACGTGCGTGGTGCCTGAAGCCTTGGCGTATGGATACACCATTGGCTGTCAGCATCTTGAGTTGGATTGATGGGTGGAGGTAACTAAATGTGGTTTTTCACCTCAGAAATTGTATATGTCAGTAGAAATGTTTCATGCGGCAAAAATAAGCATAAAGTGTGAATGTACAAAATGGGGAGCATCGATTTTTGACGAAACATGGGGTTTGGCTGATGAAATTCAGCCGTAGGCCCTTCAGTTTGCGCCCGGCATTCTCCGGAAAAAGAAAAAAAGCAACCAAATCCTTGAATTTGGTTGCTTTTCAGTAGCGAATCCGGGACTCGAACCCGGGTTTCCGCCGTGAGAGGGCGGCGTGCTAGACCACTACACTAAATCGCCGTGTGTCATTGTTTTTGTTTGACGTTGCAAAGTTAGGAACTATTTCTGAATCTACCAAATAAATTTGCGCTAATTAACAAATTATTTTGTCGATTATTTTGGTGTTTAGGGCGTAAAAAGTTTACATATTGTCTGTTATGGTGATTAGGCCGAAGTGTGGGCCTGGTTAGCGTCAGCTGTATAATAAGTGTAAATTGAAAACAATTGACTTGTGTACCGCGTTTTCCTTTTATCATGAGGCCTGATGGCCACAGCCAATTTATTTTAACAAATGAAAAACTTACGTAGAATATGCTCATTTTGCAACTTGTGTTCGTGCTCGCGGCCATCATAGTCGGTGCGCGGCTTGGAGGCATCGGTCTCGGCGTGATGGGTGGGGTAGGCATGTCTATCCTCGTTTTCGGATTTGGACTGGAGCCAACCTCACCGCCGATTGATGTGATGTTTATGATAGCGGCCGTGGTGTCGGCGGCTGCGGCCATGCAGGCCTCGGGCGGCCTCGACTATCTCGTGCGGCTCGCCGAAAAGCTGCTGCGCAAGAATCCGTCGCAGGTGACGATGCTCAGCCCTCTGGTGGCCTACGTATTCACGTTCATCGCCGGCACCGGCCATGTGGCATATTCCATATTGCCTGTCATATCAGAGGTGGCGCGCGAGACTAAGGTCAGGCCCGAGCGCCCTCTCGGCATTTCGGTCATAGCCTCGCAGCAAGCCATCACCGCCAGTCCCATCTCGGCTGCCACGGTGGCTCTTCTGGGCCTGCTCGCGGCGTTTGACATATCGCTATTCGACATTCTCAAGATCACAGTCCCGGCCACTCTCGCCGGGGTGCTCGTCGGAGCTTTCTTTTCAAAGAAGGTGGGCAAGGAACTGCTAGACGATCCCGAGTATCAGCGCCGGGTCAAGGAGGGCATGTTTGAGGAAAACGAGAAGGAGGTCAACCGCGTGAAGTCGACCGGCAAAGCCAAGCTCTCTGTGCTGCTCTTCGTGCTGTCTACCGTGGCCATCGTGATATTCGGCTCGTTTCCATCGCTCCGTCCGTCATTCGGGGGCGAGGCTGTGGGCATGCCGGCCATAATCGAGATACTGATGCTCTCCACATGCGCCATCATCCTGCTTATATGCGGCATCGACGGCATTGCCCCCACCAAAGGCAGCGTCTTCATTGCCGGCATGCAGGCCGTGATAGCGATTTTCGGCATTGCCTGGATGGGCGATACCTTCATCAACGGTAACCTCGCCGAGATCACGGGCGCTGTGCGCAGCCTTGTCAATCAATTTCCGTGGCTTTTCGCCCTCGCGCTCTTCGTGATGTCGATATTGCTCTATAGCCAGGCGGCCACGGTGCGCGCCGTGATGCCCCTCGGCGTGGCCCTGGGCATGAATCCCATGATGCTCATAGCGCTCTTCCCGGCGGTCAACGGATATTTCTTCATCCCCAACTATCCCACTGTAGTGGCAGCGATCAATTTCGACCGCACCGGCACCACGCGCATAGGCAAGTACGTGCTCAATCACTCATTCATGATGCCGGGGCTGGTGGCCACGTTCGTGGCTGTGGGCGTAGGGCTTCTGCTCATACAGGTCTTCTGAAGGCGCTGACATTTTGTCATTGGCGCAAGATTTGTATATAATGTGACAGAGAACCTTTATTAAATATAATTTGTTGTTTTTACTGAATAAAGATTAAAAACCCGTAACAACTATATATTATGAATTTCAACAATTTCACCATCAAATCGCAAGAGGCGATACAGAAAGCCGTCGACATCACCCGGTCGGCCGGGCAGCAGGCTATCGAGCCTGTGCATCTGCTGAAGGGCGTGATGGAAGAGGGCGAGTCGGTAGTGAAGTTCATCTTCCAGAAGATCGGCGCTCCCATTCAGCAGCTTTCGGGCCTCGTCGATAAGGAGATAGCATCGCTCCCGAAGGTGTCGGGAGGCGAGCCATACCTCAGCCGCCAGAGCAACGACGTGATGCAGAAGGCTCTTGACGTTGCGAAGAAGAACGGCGATGAATACGTCACCCTCGAAGCAATGCTTCTTGCCATTCTCGACATAAACTCTCCGGCCTCCACCATACTCAAAGACGCCGGCCTGACCAGGAAGGACCTGGAGGCGGCCGTGCAGGAACTGCGCAAGGGCAAAAAGGCAACCGACCAGGGCGCCGAAGAGCAATACAACGCCCTTTCGAAATACGCAGTCAATCTCAATGAACGGGCGCGCAGCGGCAAGCTCGACCCCGTGATCGGACGCGATGAGGAGATACGCCGCGTGCTGCAGATATTGAGCCGGCGCACAAAGAACAACCCTATGCTCATAGGCGAGCCGGGCACGGGCAAGACAGCGATTGCCGAGGGCCTCGCCCACCGTATAGTGCGCGGAGACGTGCCGGAGAATCTGCGCACAAAGCAGATCTACTCCCTCGACATGGGCGCGCTCGTGGCCGGAGCGAAATACAAGGGCGAATTTGAAGAGAGGCTGAAGGCCATCGTCAACGAAGTGACCCAGAGCGACGGCGAGATCATCCTATTCATCGATGAGATCCACACCCTGGTGGGCGCCGGCAAGGGCGAAGGCGCCATGGACGCCGCCAACATACTGAAGCCTGCATTGGCGCGAGGCGAGCTACGCAGCATAGGCGCCACCACTCTCGACGAATATCAGAAATATTTCGAGAAGGACAAGGCCCTTGAGCGCCGATTCCAGAAAGTGATGGTCAACGAGCCCGACGAGCTCAGCGCCATCGCCATACTCCGTGGTCTTAAGGAAAGATATGAGAACCACCACAAGGTGCGCATCCGCGATGAGGCGATCATCGCCGCCGTGCAGCTTTCGGAGCGCTACATCACCGATCGATTCCTGCCCGACAAGGCCATCGACCTTATCGACGAGGCTGCGTCGAAGCTCAAGCTTGAGATCGACTCTGTGCCTCAGGCTCTTGACGACATCACCCGCCGCATCGCCCAGAAGGAGATCGAGCGTGAGGCCATCAAGCGCGAGGGCATGAAGGAGAAGGTGAAGGAGATAGAGAAAGAAATAGCCTCCATGCGCGAGGAGGAGAAGGAATACAGCGCCAAATGGAAGGCCGAGAAAGATCTCATCAACCGCATCCAGCAGAATAAGATCGACATCGAGCAGCTCAACTTTGAGGCCGAGAAAGCCGAGCGTGAAGGCGATTACGGAAAAGTGGCCGAGATACGCTATAGCCGCGTCAAGCAGAAGGAAGACGAAAACAAGGAGATACAGGAGCAGCTGAAGATGATGCAGGGCGACAAGGCTCTGATCAAGGAGGAGGTCGACGCCGAGGACATCGCCGACGTGGTTTCGCGATGGACGGGCATCCCCGTGAGCAAGATGGTGCAGAGCGAGAAGGAGAAACTGCTGCACCTTGAGGCCGAGCTCCATGACAGGGTAGTGGGCCAGGACGAGGCCATACAGGCTATCGCCGACGCCGTGCGCCGCTCGCGCGCCGGGCTTAATGACCCGAAGAGGCCTATCGGATCGTTTATCTTCCTTGGCACCACGGGCGTGGGCAAGACTGAGCTCGCCAAGGCTTTGGCCGAATACTTATTTGACGATGAGAACATGATGACCCGCATCGACATGAGCGAGTATCAGGAGAAGCACAGCGTGAGCCGTCTGGTAGGCGCGCCTCCGGGATACGTAGGATATGACGAGGGCGGACAGCTCACCGAGGCTGTAAGGCGCAAGCCTTATTCGGTGGTGCTTTTCGATGAGATCGAGAAGGCGCACCCCGATGTGTTCAATATATTGCTGCAGGTGCTCGACGACGGACACCTCACCGACAACAAGGGGCGAAACGTCAACTTCAAGAATACGATCATCATCATGACCTCCAACATGGGCTCTCAGGTGATCCGCGACAATTTCGCCAAGATGACCGAGGAAAACCGCTTCGAGACCATAGAGCAGACAAAGACCCAGGTGCTTGAGATGCTTAAGCAGACCATCAGGCCGGAATTCCTCAACCGTATCGACGAGATCATAATGTTCACTCCGCTCAACGAGAAGGAAATCGAGGAGATCGTTGGACTTCAGGTGCGCGGCGTCAAGAAGATGCTCGAGCGCAACGGCGTCACTCTCGAGGCCACCCCGGCAGCCATACATTATCTTGCCGAGGAGGGATATGATCCAGAATTCGGCGCCCGACCGGTCAAGAGGGTGATACACCGCATGGTGCTCAACCGCCTCTCGAAGGATATTCTGGCAGGAAAGGTCGACAAAGACCGCCCGATCATCATCGATGTCAAGGATGACGAGCTGACTTTCGTCAATTGACCGAAAAATCGGAATATCGATAAAGCGTTATATCGAAAAAAAGAAAAAGGCACGCCGAGCGTGCCTTTTTTCGTTTACCGGGGTCACAGCAGGGTGGCTATCACCTTGGGCACGTCGAGAGCCCAGTCGCTGTCGTAGACTCGGTCGGCCTCGGCAGGGGTCTCCACCGTAAGCATGCCACGGGCTTGGGCCATCAGGCGCAAGGCGCTGCCCACAGTGGTCTTTCGGCGCAAGCGCTCCATCAGGGCTATGACACCTTCGGAATCAACTGTGAATGCCGCTTGGTCGTCAGAGCCGAGCTCAAGCCACATGATTTCCTCCGATTTGATGTCGAGGAGGCCAAACACGAGCGAACGTGTCATGGATGTCGGCGCCACGCAGACCATGTGCTGCACTGCCGACGGATCATAGGCCACTCCGGTCTCGTTTGATACATGCATGGGATATTTAGAGTCCATCCATCCCACGCGGGTGTTGACGTTGAGAGTGCCGCCGCTGTAATGGCTGGCTATGAACACCACGTATTCAGCTCCCAGCCGCTTCAGACGGGGCACGTCGAGCTCGATGTATTCGGCGGTGCCTACCTTGCCGGGAATCTCTCGGATGTCTCCCGAATGCCGCGCTCCGTCGGGCGACAGGTTGTAGTAGGCGCAATCTTCCACCTTGTCAGGGTATATTATCTTCGCGCTGATGTCCAGGTCGATGGGGGCTGCGTTCATGCCTTCGCCCCAATTCAGGAAGATGCGCACTTTGTCGCCTTCGAGAGGGAAGCGCGTGCCCTGCAATGCGGTTGACAATGCCTGCACGTTGCTTGATCGGTCGCCAATGGGCAGCACCATTGAGTCAAGCTGCGGCGAGATGTAGATTTTCACTCCCGGCTCCGGCTTTTCGGCATAGTGCATGAACAGGCGCTCCTTTACCAAGCCTTTGATCTTCTCTACGATTTCCGCCTGCTCTGCCTCTGACAGCAAGTCGGTGCGCGGGTTGGCCTCGATGGTCTTGCTTTTGCCGGTGATGGTCTTTATGAGGCGAGAGTCGCCCGAGAAGTATGCTTCGGCCTGCGAGCCGAGATTGCATATCAGCCTCAGCGGCACGCCGGCCATGGCTTTGGCAAACGCTCCGACCGTGTCGTGGGGGTAGAACCAGAGGATTGTACTGAACAGCTGGCGCGCGAATAAGCCGGGATGGCTCGACATGATGTCGATGCAAGCCGTGAAGTCGTGGGCGCGCTTCGCCTCGTCGATCTTTCCTTGAGGCACTGCGTAGTCTTCGGCCCACCATGTGCGCAGCAGGGCGGCCAGCCGCTCGAATCCGGGCTTGCGGGCGTATTCTGACAGGCGCAGGCCGCGGATGAAGCGGGTCCACATTCCGCGTTTGGGGTGCATCGTCGCGCAGGCGGCGGCAGGCGGCATGTCGATGCCGTTGAGCCACTTTGCCGCCATGCGGCAGGTGGCGCGGTCGAAGTGAAGGCGCAGTTCCTTTCGGGTCGTGTCGGCCAGGATCGACGCTGCGTATGAGTCAGGGTTGAATCTGTCGGAATTGGCGCGAAGTGTATTGAGCACGAGGGTTGATGGCTCAATGATCTGGATTTGGCCTGTGTGGCGGTACCAGAGCAGTCGCATCACGTCGGCGGGGGAGGCCAGCAGTGTTCCCGCTTTGTCGGCCAGGCCCATGTCTACGAGGTACGACGCTATGATGATGGCATTCTCCTTCACGGGCACCTCGGCCGAGTTGTCGAGCTCAATGCCGGCCTCGAGCAGGCCTTTTAGATTCTCACGGGCGGTGGCGTCGAGCGGCACGGTCGATGCGGCCAGCAAGCCGAGGGCTTGCTTGGCGTCATCCCGGGTCCAGCGCTTGAGTTCCTTTAGCTTAGAGCCTTGGCCATAGAAAATGTCGTCGCCTATGCGGAAGGGCTTGCCGCAGAAAGGGCAGCCGTTGTAGCGATCGAGGTTGAAGGCGCCGGTGGGGATCATGTGGCCGCATGGCAGGGTGACACCGTCTACCCACATGCCGTGGCTTTGCAGATAGTTGGCGTAGGCAGTGGCAAGATGATCGATTATGTCTTCGCCCGTGGGCTCAAGCCATCCTTTTACAAGGGGATTCCAATTGAGAGTGGTGCCCATCACGTCGTTGACGGTCTCGAGTATTTGTCCCTGCTCCGGGGCCGACAGGGCGTTGAAAGCCCTGAGCGCGTCTTCGGTGAGGGTGAATCCGCAGCGTCTCAGCTGCTGCAGGCAGTGGGCTGTCGATGATGTCAGCGGAGCAGCAGGGGAGGGGCTGAGGGGGAGATAGAGAGCGCGGTTGCGGAGCGCGATTTTCTGGATCTTGTCAAGCATCTTGGCTGGTGTGTTTCTTTGCATAAAAAAAGCAGGCTATTGTAAAACTGTAATTGATCCTAATTCATTGTATGAAGTAAGTCTTACTTGGCCTGCTTAGTGCAAATATACAAACAAATTTCAGATTGTGAGATGTCGGGCGGTGTTTTTTGCTTGAAATAGCGCGCTTTTTTTGCGAATTATGATTTTTTTATGATGTGAGCGGCGAAAAAAAAACTGCAAGAGGGCTTATTGATATAAGAAATCTCTTAAATTTGCGTTTTGAAAATATGGAATACAATCAGCCTCTGATCATTGACCTGCCTAAAATTTGCGATCCTCGCGGAAATCTGACTTTCGTAGAGGAGGGCATACATGTGCCTTTTCAGATAGCGCGGGCATATTGGATCTACGATGTCCCGGCAGGCGAAGAGCGGGGCGGCCACTCCCACATAAGCCTCCACCAGCTGCTTGTGGCCGTGAGCGGCAGTTTCGACGTGAATGTCACTGACGGATTCGCCCGCCGCACCTTCCCTCTCAACCGTCCTTTCCAAGGACTTTACCTCCCGCCGGGCATCTGGAGCGACATCACCAACTTCTCGTCGGGCGGAGTGTGTATGTCGTTGGTCGACCAGCCCTTCTGCGAGGAGGATTACGTTAGGGATTTCGATGCTTTCATGGCTTTGGCTCAGGCTAATGGGCCGATAATGAAATAAATACGCTATGGGATGCCCTTTTCTCGACCTTGCCGAGGTCAATGCCCCTTATATCGGTGAGATCAAGCGCGCCACAGCGCGTGTGATTGATTCGGGCCGCTATGTGGGCGGCCCCGAGGTTGAGGCGTTCGAGTCGGAGCTCGCCGCAATCACGGATGTGCCCCATGTGGTAGGCGTGAGCAATGGCCTCGATGCCCTGCGTCTGATTCTGAGGGCATACATGGAGCTTGGCAGGCTAAAGGCCGGCGACGAGGTCATAGTGCCCGCGAATACCTATATAGCGTCAGTGCTGGCAGTGACCGACAATGGCCTGAAGCCGGTGTTTGTAGACGTCTCCGCCTCGACATTCAATCTTGATGCCGCCCTGCTCGAGGGGGCGATTACCACGCGCACTCGGGCCATCATGCCTGTGCACCTTTACGGGCGTGTGTGCTGGGGGGATGCCTTGTCCGATTTCGCCCGCAGGCATGGCCTGCTTGTGGTGGAAGACAACGCGCAGGCCATCGGGGCAGAGGCTTCGGCCGGCGGCCTCTTTGGCTCTCGTATGGCCGGAGGCCTTGGCCACGCGGCGGGATTCAGTTTCTATCCTACGAAGAATATCGGCGCCCTTGGCGACGCCGGCGCGGTGGCCACTCATGACAGGCTTCTGGCCGAGACCGTAAGGGCGCTCGCCAATTATGGCTGCGACCGACGATATCACAATGTCTACGCCGGGCTCAATTGCCGCCTCGACCCCTTGCAGGCGGCGGTGCTGAGGGTGAAGCTGCCTTATCTTGGCGAGGTCAACTCTCGCCGCCGTGAGCTGGCCGGCATCTATGACAGCCTGATTGTCAATCCCCTTGTCATAAAGCCGGAAATGCCGCCGGCGGCGCAGGAGCATGTGTGGCATCAGTATGTGCTCAGGGTTGATGACCGTGACGCATTCCGCAGCCATCTTGCCTCCCGGGGCATAGCCACCGACATCAACTACCCCGAAAATCCCATGCGCCAGCCTTGCTATGCGCCGGCATACGGCGGTGTGGAGGCCCCTGTGGCCGACGCTCTCGCCTCGGAGGTGGTGAGCCTCCCCCTCAACACCGCCCTTGCCACCGACATGGCGCGCCGCATCGCCGAGGCCGTGAACTCATGGCGCGTTGTATGAATTTTTGACAAAATAAGATTTACGCTTATGTGTGATAACGCCTCAGGCAAAACAGCAGACCTACGAAAAAGAATCCCTTGGATCGATGTATCGAGAGGATTGGCCTTCCTTATGGTGATATACAGCCACATACCTCAGTGTGATGATACAGTGATGCTTTATTTCTCGCCTGTGTTTCTCACCACATTCTTTTTCGTGTCAGGGTATTTGTTCAAAAGCGGCAATAGTTTTTCTATGGTCTTGGAACAGCGTCTGCGTACGCTCATCATCCCATTCGTCATTCTTGGAGTGGCGTTGATTGCGATGACCGGAATTGTGTCGTTCAATGAAGCGTCGGATATCCCTGGAGATTTAAAAAATCTGTTTTCGCAGACTAAGGCCGGCGGTCATGCTACGTTGTGGTTTATCGCGGCATTGTTTGTGTACTCGATGCTTTTCTATTTTGTGGATTTGTGGTGTAAGACGAGTCGCCAATTGGCTGTTACCGCAGTGTGCTTGTTGATTTTAAATTGTATTTCTCTGCATTTGTTGCGCATCGACTTACCATGGCATTTGAGTACATTCGGTTTCGGGTGCTTTTATATGGCTTTAGGCAGGCTGTACAGACAATATGAGGAAAAAATAGACGGCTTTGTCAAGGGGTGGATGGTGATGCTGGCTTTGGTGATATATGTGGGGTATATATCATATTCAAAAAGATATATAAGTTGGTACGGTTCGACTTCAATCATAGATGCGATGATTGTGACTTTGGCTGGTTTGTTGCTGATTATCGTCATTTCAAAGAAATGGCTTGGTCGCAGTAGGTTGTTGTTGTTTGTCGGATCAAATTCGTTGCTTTATTTTGCATTGCATGGTAAGGCATATTCGCTTCTGCTCACAATGGGCGCTAAGTTTATGCCTGGGATATTCGGCTCTGAAGATTTTTTTGTCAAAGGGTGTATCGCATTGTCGGTGGTGCTTCTTGACGCTCTGATATTGATACCTCCCACGGTGTTCGTCAACAGATATGTGCCTCAAATATTAGGGAGAAAATTCAAAATTTGGAAGGCCGTGTGAGCAAAGCGGTATTGATTTTGGCCTGATGTGTTTTTTTGAGCGTAAAGTTGGTCACTATCAAAAAAAATCGCTAACTTTGCGGTTAGAAAACCAACAATTATATAATATTATCGCAATATGGTAAGTTACAAGGACTTAGGTCTGGTTAACACTCGTGAGATGTTTGCCAAGGCCATCAAGGGTGGATACGCTATCCCCGCTTTCAACTTCAACAACATGGAGCAGCTGCAGGCTATCATCAAGGCTGCTGCCGAGGAGAAGTCGCCTGTCATCCTCCAGGTGTCAAAGGGCGCCCGCAACTACGCTAACGCCACCCTCCTTCGCTACATGGCCCAGGGTGCAGTAGCATACGCCAAGGAACTCGGCTGGGAGAACCCCCAGATCGTGCTTCACCTCGACCACGGCGACAGCTTCGAGCTTTGCAAGGATTGCATCGACAATGGCTTCTCGTCAGTGATGATCGACGGCTCGCACCTCCCCTACGAGGAGAACGTTGCCCTCACCAAGAAGGTAGTTGACTACGCACACCAGTACGACGTGACAGTCGAGGGTGAGCTCGGCGTGCTCGCCGGCGTTGAAGACGAAGTTTCTTCTGACCACCACACATACACCGATCCCGAGGAGGTTATCGACTTCGCTACCCGCACCGGCTGCGACAGCCTCGCCATCTCTATCGGCACCTCTCACGGCGCTTACAAGTTCACCCCCGAGCAGTGCACCCGCAACGCCGAGGGCAAGCTCGTTCCCCCGCCGCTGGCATTCGACGTGCTCGACGCCGTTATGGAGAAGCTCCCCGGATTCCCCATCGTGCTCCACGGCTCTTCTTCAGTGCCCCAGGAGTATGTTGACATCATCAACACTCACGGCGGCAAGCTGCCCGACGCTATCGGCATCCCCGAAGAGCAGCTGCGCAAGGCTGCCAAGAGCGCTGTTTGCAAGATCAACATCGACAGCGACAGCCGTCTGGCCATGACAGCCGCTGTGCGCAAGGTCTTCATCGACAAGCCCGGTGAGTTCGACCCCCGCAAATACCTCGGCCCGGCTCGCGACGAGATGGAGAAGCTCTACAAGCACAAGATCGTGAACGTGCTCGGCAGCAACGGCAAGGCATAATCGCCCCTGAATACACAGCCATAGCATAAAGAAACTCCCGCGTCAGGAATGACGCGGGAGTTTCGTGTTTTTTATGGTCAAGCTTTTGCTTTGTCAGCGTTGGTGTTGTTTTTTTATGTATTGGCCCGATTTACAATCATAGATGGAGGCGTGTGGGGAACAGCCATCGATGGTTGAAGATTGTAACATTCTCCCCGGAAATAACGAAATATTTGAAAAAAAGACTTGTTTCCTGGTTTATTTTGTTTACATTTGCGGCAAACAATCATGTTTGATTACTTAAAATTTTTTCTATGAAATTATTTCTTAAAAATCGGGTTGCGGCGCTTTTGTCGTTCATCCTTTTGATCGGAACGACCGCGTGCGATGATTCCGAATCGGCTCCTCCCGCAAAGTTGCAGTTGCAGGACGACTGCGTAGAGGCTTCGGCTGATGCCGGCTCTTATACGGTGAGCTATGAGCTGGAAAACCCTGTGTCAGGAGCCAAGCTCGTGGCGAAGTGCGATCAGGAGTGGGTGCACTCTTTCGATACGAATGGATCCGGCTCGCTTTCATTCCAGGTCGACGAGAATGCCGAAACCACGCCGCGCGAGGCGATAGTGAACCTCGTATATGCCGACGCGCAGGCCTCTTTGAGGGTAAAGCAGGAGGGCGCGGAGATTCCAAGTTTCAGCATAGCGCTCGATCCGGCTGACGTGACTGAGGCAAGCGTGACATATACCGTCAAGCCTGAAAATCAAGAGATGACTTATGTCAGCATGGTGGTGGAGGCCGCGGAATTCGACTCTTTCGAATCAGACGAAGCCTACTTCCAGAATGATCTCAGCTTCTTCCGTTCTGCGGCCGAAAGCCAGTCGAATTCGCTTGCGGAGTACCTCTCCATGGTGCTCAAGAAGGGTGAGCTGACCGCTCCGGTCTATAATCTCAAGCCGGAAAAGACATATTACGCCTACGTCTACGGACTGACGCCCGATGGCGAGCGCACCACAGGCATCTATAAGCAGCAGTTCCAGACCCGTAAGGTGGAGGCCATAGCAGTGCCATTCGGCATCACGTTCCAGACGATGAATTCCGACGTGCGCATGAAGGTGGATCCGGGCAGTTACGAGGGGTACTATATGTTTGACCTTGTCGAGGCTTCAAGCGTGAGCGATGTGTCGGCCTTGTCGGCTATGATGCAGGAATACATAGACAACTACATCAATATCTACTCTGTCCTGGGCGTCAACGCGGCTGATGCTGTGACCCGGTTCGCCAGCAAGGGCAACGCTTCGTTCCTCTACGACCAGGCCACGAATATCAAGCCTAACACCGAATATCTCGGTTTCGCGGTGGCCATAACTTCGCTCGGCCAGATATGCTCCGAGCCGGTGACCGCTACTGTGCGCACCGGCGATGCCGCTCCGGATGTGGATGAACTCGCCATCACGCTCAGCGATATCACGAGCGAGAGCGTGACGGTATCGGTGAAGTCGACCATCGATGACCATTACGTCGTGGGCATCACTCCCGCCTATGTTTGGGAAGGCATGACCGATGAGGATATCCTCGCCACGCTGGTCAACGGCTATCAGTGGCAGGTGCGCGGCGCCACGGGAGATTTCGAGACAACATTCTATGGCTGTCAGCCCAAGAACAGGTATTCGGTATTGGCGTTCGGCTACGTCAATGGCGAAAGCACCACTAAGCTGTATCGAGCCGACTTCACCGCCGCAGAGGGTAAAGAGGCCAACATTTCGTTTAAATTCTGCTACGATAAATATTTCGACGGCACCGAACTCGCTGAGCTGGATCCCGGATTCGCGGTGGCGAAAAACCACGCGGTGCTTCCTTACTGGATTGAGACTGAGGGCGATGAACTCTACGAAGTCTACTATAGCGCCTATCAGGGCGACTTGAGCGACACGCAGTCGCATCCCGATTCGGATCTGCTTCCCGAATTGTTTGAATACGGAGAGTGGCGTATGAATGGCGATCTCGTCTTGTCTTATGGCGTGACGTATACGATCATCGGCTTCTCTGTCAACACAAATGATGAATCAGGTCCTGTCAGCCGCAGAGTGATAAAGCTTGACCGTGACGGTGTTTCTCCCGCTGCGGAGTATGGCTCCGGCAAAGCAGGGAAGCGCGTGGTGGTTGCCGCCTCTGCGCCCGCTCCGGTAAGCGTTGATTTGACGAGGCTCGACCGGATTGCGCCCGCTTCTGCCAAGAGGGCGGCTACGGGCCTGCTGCGTCCGCAGGTGCGTCCTGAGGCGTATCCGGGCATGCGCTGCTCCAAGGCGTCTGCGTCTGAGCAGCGGGTGGCCACCCGATTTCCTATGGCCGCGATTGGCACTGGCCGATGAAGTTTTTCCTCTTTGACAGGCATTAAGATTGAAGTGTCGCCCCCGTCGCAATCAATTCCGGCGGGGGCGACGCCCGTTTAATGTGCGCATGTCGGTCAGGGGGAGGGGAGGCCGTGAATTTTAAAGTTCGGTTTTGTTTAAAAAAAGCGAAATTATTTTAGCGTATTTTGACCGTTATCAGAGAAATTTTTGTAACTTTGCACAATAATTGAGCTCTTTTCATAACACGTAGCCGTCTGTGGAAGGGCAAAGGCAATGGTTGTCAGGTTGATGGCCATTGGCTTTGGCGTTTTGCGGGCGGAGGAAAAAGACTTTAAATCGATAACATATAATCACGAGATATGATATCTTTAGCAATCAACAACGCTTTGCTCGCGCTTGTGGCCCTGCTCACCGGCGTGGCATTGGTCGCCCTCGCCATGTGGATAGCCGGGCTCATCTCGCCCCGCTCATTCAATAAGTCGAAGGGTGAGCCTTATGAGTGTGGCATCCCCACCCGAGGAGAGAGCATGTCGCAGTTCCATATCGGATACTACCTCTTCGCCATCCTCTTCCTGATGTTTGACGTGGAGACTGTCTTCCTCTTCCCCTGGGCTGTGAAAATGCGCGCTCTCGGCACCGACGGCCTCCTGAGCATCGCGGTATTCTTTGGCATTTTAGTGCTGGGCCTCGTATACGCCTGGCGGAAAGGAGCTCTGGAATGGAAGTGACCACAAAGAGCATGCCTTATGACGCATGGAAAGATAACGAATACATCGAAAAGCTCGTAAAAGAGCTGCAGGACAACGGCACAAACGTGATCGTAGGCAGCCTCGACAAGCTCATCAACTGGGGCCGAAGCAATTCGCTTTGGCCGCTGACGTTTGCCACCAGCTGCTGCGGCATCGAGTTCGTATCGCTCGGAGCGGCCCGCTTCGACATGGCTCGCTTCGGCTGGGAGGTGGCTCGTTCGAGCCCACGCCAGGCCGACTTCATGATGGTGGCCGGCACTATCGTCAACCGCATGGTGCCCGTGTTCCGTCGTCTCTATGACCAGTTGGCCGAGCCCAAGTATGTGATTGCCTGCGGCAGCTGCGCCATCTCGGGCGGCCCTTTCCTGAAGTCATACCACGTGGCCAAGGGCATCGCCGACATAGTCCCCGTCGACGTCTATCTGCCCGGCTGCCCTCCGCGCCCCGAGGCCATGATCTACGCCATCATGCAGCTTTCGCGCAAAATCAAGGTGGAGCGCTTCTTCGGCGGCGTCAACCGGCAGGAAAAGCAGCAGGAATTCCTGCGTGAGCATCCGGTGGCAGGGGTCAATGACTGACATCCCCGGCACCGGGCTTCCCGGCCTCGGCCGCAATCGGCGGTGGCAGGGAGGTGCCATTCACCTTTCAGCAAGATAATCACAAAAGCGAAATAAAACAAGCTAACTATATGGCAACTATCCAGGATAAGATCGCCGCCCTCTGCCCTGAGGCGCAGTTTGAGCAGGCTGATGTCCTCCAGGTCACAGTCCCAGAGGCTAAATGGCATGACCTTGCCGTAGCCCTCAGGCATGACGCCGACTTGGCTTTCGACTATCTCATCACCATTGTCGGCATGGACTGGCAGGAGTCGATGGGATGCATATACTATATGATGTCGACATCGCGCGGCAATGAGACGCTCGCCGTTAAGGTGATCGCAGCCGGCACCCGCAAGAGCCCCTACCTGCCTTCGGTATTCGACGTGTGGGCTGTGGCCACGCTCTACGAGCGCGAGGTATATGACTTCTTCGGCATCATTTTCGTCAACAATCCTGACATGCGCCGCCTCTTCCTCAGCATCGACTGGGTGGGATATCCCTTGCGCAAGGACTACGACACCGACCCCAAGCTCAACCCCATATCGACCGAGAGCGAGCGCCAGAGCGACTTCACCGACACCTGGACCCTGGAGAAGGGCAAGCTCGTGAAGAATGAGGTGCGCGTGTTCCAGCCCGAGGACTTCGTGGTGAACATCGGCCCGCAGCACCCCTCAACCCACGGCGTGCTCCGATTCCGCACTTGCATCGACGGCGAGACCATCAAGAAGATAGACGTATACATGGGATACATCCACCGCGGTATCGAGAAGCTGATGGAGGGCCTGACCTACCCGCAGTGCCTGCCTTTCCTCGACCGCATGGACTACTTCTCGGCGCAGAACTATCACAGCGGCATGTGCCGCCTGGTGGAGCGCGCCGCCGGCATCAAGATCAGCCGCCGCGCAGAGGTGATACGCGTGATGATGGACGAGCTTTCGCGCATCGCTTCGCACTGCCTCTTCATGGGCACATTCTGCATGGACCTCGGCGCCACCTCGATGCTATTCTATACGCTGCGTGTGCGTGAGCAGATCCTCGACATCATGGAGAAGACCTGCGGAGCACGCATGACATTCAACTATCCCTGCATCGGCGGCGTGATGCAAGACCTCCACCCCGACTTCCAGAAGGACGTGAAGGCCCTGCTCGAGATCATCCCCGCCAACATCAAGGAATACCAGAAGCTCTTCACCGGCAACGTCATCGCCAAGGAGCGCATGGTGGGCGTTGGCCTACTGAGCAAGGAAGACGCCATCTCTTACGGCGTCACCGGCCCCTCGGGCCGCGCTTCAGGCTGGTCATGCGACCTGCGCAAGATACGCCCCTACAGCATCTATCCTGAACTTGACTTTGAGGAAGTGCTCGCAACCGAGGGCGACTCAATGGCCCGCTTCAACGTGCGTCTGCACGAGATCGAGCAGAGCGCCAAGATCCTTGAGCAGCTTGTCGACAACATCCCCGAAGGCGAATACTGCGTGAAGGTGCCCAAGGTGATCAAGCTGCCCGCCGGCCACTGGTTTGAAATGACCGAAGGCTGCCGCGGCGTGCTGGGCATCTACCTCGAGAGCGACGGCGGCACCACCCCCTACCGCGTGAAGCTGGCTCCCCCTTGTCTGCCGCTGGCCGGCGTGGTCGACCACATCACAGAGGGCATGAAGATCGCCGACCTCATCACCATCGGCGGCTCTCTCGACTACATCATCCCCGACATGGACCGCTAATAGCAAAAATCTAAATCCCAAGTGAGTAATCAAATCCACTCACTGATCAAGTCTAACCACATCAAAATTGATTGCTCACATATAAACTAAAAAGTTATGTTCGACTTTTCTGTTGTAACAACTTGGATCAACCAATTCCTGCTTGACACGTGCGGGATGCCCCAGTGGCTCACCACCACCATCGAGTGCGTGCTCATAGGCGTTTGTTTGCTCCTGGCCTACGCTCTGCTGGCCCTATTCTACATCATCTACGAGCGTAAGATCTGCGCCTACATACAGTGCCGCGTAGGTCCGGTGCGCGTAGGCCCGTGGGGCTTGCTGCAGGTGTTCGCCGACATGTTCAAGATCCTCATCAAGGAGCTTATCCACCTGCAAAACATTGACAAATTTCTTTTCGCGCTGGCGCCCTACCTGGTGATTATCGCCTCGATGCTCGCTTTCGCCGTTCTGCCCTGGGGCAATGGCCTTCAGATCATCGATTTTAACATCGGCATCTTCTTCCTCATCGCTGTCAGCTCTATCGGTGTCCTCGGCATCCTGCTCGCCGGCTGGTCATCTTCTAACAAATTCACGCTTATCGGTGCGATGCGCTCCGGCGCACAAATGGTCAGCTACGAGCTCTCTATAGGCTTGTCGATTCTGACTATGGTGTGTCTCGCGGGCACTATGTCGGTAGGCGGCATAGTATCTGAGCAGGCTGACCTATGGTTTATCTTCAAAGGCCACATTCCGGCCGTCATAGCATTCATTGTTTATCTCATCGCCGCTACTGCGGAAACCAACCGTGGCCCGTTTGACCTTCCTGAGGCTGAGAGCGAGCTCACCGCCGGCTACCACACTGAGTATTCAGGCATCCACTTCGGCTTCTTCTATCTGGCCGAGTACCTCAATCTCTTCATCGTGTCGGGCGTGGCTTCTCTGATGTTCCTCGGCGGCTGGATGCCCCTGCACATTCCCGGCTGGGAAGGCTTCAACCATGTGATGGACTATATTCCCTCGATTGTGTGGTTCCTGGGCAAGTGCTTCCTGCTGTCGTATGTGATCATCTGGTTCAAGTGGACATTCCCCCGCATCCGCATCGACAACATGCTGGCGCTGGAATGGAAATACCTGCTGCCCATCAACCTTGTCAACCTTGTGCTGATGGTGCTGGTGATTGCCTTCAACCTCCATTTTTAACGATTGACAAATTGTCACAATCTTAAGCGAAATTTATAAAAGCTAATATACAATGAGCGAAAAATACGGCAAAATAGCCCAGGTGATCGGACCCGTAGTCGACGTCGTTTTCGAAGGCGAAGGCAATATCGTGCCCCCGATCTACACCGCCCTCAGCATAACCCGCGAAGATGGCTCAGACCTGATTCTCGAGGTAGAGCAGCACATCGGCGAAGACACCGTGAGATGTGTGGCCATGGAGAGCACCGACGGCCTGCAGCGCGGCATGAAAGTGCTCAGCCTTGAGCGCCCGATCGCTGTGCCTACCGGTGAGCAGGTGAAGGGACGCCTTCTCAACGTCATCGGCGAGGCAATCGACAATCTGCCCGCACTCGACCGCAAGGATCTCAGGCCTATACACCAGCCTGCTCCCGAATTTGAGGATCTGACCATCGGCACCGAGATCCTGACCACAGGCATCAAGGTGATCGACCTGCTCGAGCCTTACAGCAAAGGCGGCAAGATCGGCCTCTTCGGCGGCGCCGGCGTGGGCAAGACCGTGCTCATCATGGAGCTCATCAACAACATCGCCAAGGGACACGACGGCTTCTCTGTGTTCACCGGGGTGGGCGAGCGCACCCGCGAGGGTAATGACCTGCTGCGCGAGATGATCGAGAGCGGAGTCATGCGCTACGGCGATAAATTCAAGGAAGGCATGGAGAAGGGTGAGTGGAACCTTGCCGACGTCGACGAGAAGGGGCTGAGCGAAAGCCAGGCCACTCTGGTCTTCGGACAGATGAACGAGCCTCCGGGCGCGCGTCTGCGCGTGGCTCTTTCCGGCTTGACCGTGGCCGAGCAATTCCGCGATCAGGGCGCCGGCGGCAAGGACGTGCTTCTCTTCATCGACAATATCTTCCGTTTCACCCAGGCCGGTTCTGAGGTGTCGGCTCTTCTGGGCCGCATGCCTTCGGCTGTGGGCTATCAGCCTACTCTGGCATCGGAGATGGGCGCTCTGCAAGAGCGAATCACATCGACCAAGAACGGATCTATCACATCGGTGCAGGCCATCTACGTGCCCGCCGACGACTTGACTGACCCGGCTCCCGCCACTACGTTCAGCTTCCTCGACGCCACCACCGTGCTTTCGCGTAAGATCGCCGAGCTCGGCATCTACCCGGCTGTCGATCCACTTGAATCTACATCGCGAATACTCGACCCCAATATCATTGGCGAGGACCACTATAACACTGCCCAGGCTGTGAAGCAGCTGCTGCAGAAATACAATGAGCTTCAGGATATCATCGCCATCCTCGGCGTTGACGAGCTCTCTGACGAGGACAAGCTCGTCGTGGCCCGCGCACGTCGCGCGCAGCGCTTCCTGTCTCAGCCTTTCCACGTGGCAGAGCAGTTCACCGGCCTTCCCGGCGTGATGGTCCCTCTTTCCGAGACTATCCGCGGCTTCAAGATGATTCTCAACGGCGAGATGGACGAATACCCCGAGCAGGCATTCCTCAATGTCGGCACCATCGACGAGGCCATCGAGAAGGGCAAGAAGCTTCTGGCTGAGGTCAAGTAAATAAATCAACAATCAACCCATCAGACACTGAAATGACACTTAAGATAATATCGGCCAAGGAAATCGTCTTTGAAGGGCAGGCTCGCAGCGTGACTCTGCCCGGATCGGTGGGCGCTTTCACTGTCCTTGACCGTCACGCATCGCTGATCTCCACGCTTGCTGCCGGCAACATTGTCTATAAGGATGAGCAAGACCGCGAGCACACCATCGAGGTGCCCGGCGGCATTGCCGACATCGACAATAATATCGTTTCAGTGTGTATATATTGATGAATATGAATCGCTTCCTTAAGATATTTTTCCTTTTGGCCCTCGCCATCTGCTCATTCTCGGCACGTGCTGCCGAGCCGGAGTCTGACGCGCAGGCTGCTGCCGACCAGGCTGCTGTGGCCGCGGAGGCGCGCCTCGAAGCCGAGGCTGCCACCGAGGGAGAAGAGCAGATCGATGCCAAAAAGATAATTTTTGAGCATCTTGGTGACGGATATGGCTGGGAAGTGCCGTTCAATCATCATGTGCGCATACCCCTTCCCATCATCGTCAGGGCTAAGGACGGAGGATTCCATGTGTTTTCTTCGGCCCGTGTGCAGCACGGCGAGGTCTACGCCTCTTCAGGCGCTGATTTCATGATTGCCCCCGAAGGCGCTGATCATCAGGGCAAGGTGGTGCAGATTTTGGCCGACGGCGAGTTCTATCGTCCGCTCGACCTCTCTATCACTAAGAACGTGGCCGCGCTCTTCGTTTCGATGATTCTCGTAATCGGTCTCATGCTTTGGCTCGCATCGTGGTATAAGCGCAACGGCTTCCGCAGCCCCCGCAAGGGTCTTGGCGCCGTAGAGACATGCGTAGAATTTGTCTACAACGGCGTAGTGAAGTCAACTCTTAAGGAAGATGCCCCGCGCTTCGCTCCCTATCTGCTCACGGCCTTCTTCTTCATTCTCGGCATGAACCTCCTGGGGCTTATCGTGGTCTTCCCCGGCGGCGCCAACCTCACAGGCAACATAGCTGTGACTCTGGTGCTGGCAGTGCTCACATTCCTTGTGACCAACATCTTCGGCACAAAAGAATACTGGAAAGAGATATTTTGGCCCGAGGTGCCCCTTTGGCTTAAGGTGCCACTTCCCATCATGCCTGTGATCGAGATATTCGGCATGTTCACCAAGCCGGCCGCGCTCACAGTGCGTCTTTTCGCCAATATGATGGGCGGCCACATGATCGTGATAGTGCTGACGCTCCTCATTTTCATATTCTCATACATGAGCCCCGTGGCCGGCGGTCTCACCACAGTGGTATCGGTGGGCTTTTCGGTGTTCATGCTTCTGATCGACGTGCTTGTGAGCTTTATTCAGGCCTACGTGTTCACGATGCTTTCCACCATCTTCATCTCTCTTGCGCAGGCCAAGGCCCACGGCCATGAGAAGAAGGAGAGTGTGGCCAAAGCCATCGAAGACGCTCTTGTGTAAGGTCAGCGCACATAGACAAAATTGAAATTAAACAAAACAAAATAAAACAACTCATTAACACTTACAATTATGTTAGGATTTTTAGCAGACGCAGCTCTTGCACCCGTAGGTGCGGCTATTGGCGCAAGCATCGCAGCAATCGGTGCAGGTATCGGTATCGGTAAAATCGGCGCAGCAGCCATGGAGGCTATCGCGCGTCAGCCCGAGGTAACAGGCGACATCCGCAGCAACATGATCGTAATCGCAGCCCTTATCGAGGGTGTTGCTCTTTTCGCTGTGATCGTTTGTATCCTCGCCCTCTTCGTATAATCATTTAAGCATACCTGAATGGAATTATTCGCCCCCGACTTCGGCCTCGTCTTCTGGATGTTTGTGTCGTTCGGCATTCTCTTCCTTGTCCTTTGGAAGTTTGCCTGGCCGGTCATCCTCAAATCTCTCGACCAGCGTGCCGACCTCATCGACAAGGGCGTGGAGTATGCTCAAAACGCTAAGGCACAGCTCGACAACGCACGCCAGCAGGCTCAGGAAGTGATCACTGACGCCCGCAAGCAGCAGGCTGATATGCTGCGCGAGGCCGACAAGATGAAAAACCAGATCATCGAGGAAGCCCGCTCGCAGGCCCAGCAAGAGGCCCAGAAGGTGATGGACCAGGCCAAGCTCTCGATACAGCAGCAGCAGAAAGAGGCCGAGCAGGCCTTCCGCGACTCTGTAAGCGACTTCGCCCTGCAGATCGCCTCAAAGGTAGTGAAGCAGGAAATGGCCGATCCCAAGGCTCAATCTAAACTCGTATCCTCTCTTTTGAACGAGATGGAGGGTAAAAACTGACTCTGATGGATCAAGGACTTATACCCAAGCGCTACGCCAAAGCCATCTATGAGGTGGCTTTGGCCGGCGGGGCTCAAAAAGAGCTTTACGGCGAGATGCAGCGCATATCATCGGCTTTCGCCGCGGAGCCCGGGCTCAACCCCACGCTCAACAATCCGTTTGTCTCCGTAGCCGACAAGGTGGCGCTGATAAAGGCCGCCGCAGGCGGCGACACCGCTATCCTCGGCAGGGTGCTTGAGCTTTTGAGACAAAACGGCCGCATAGGCTTGATGCGCGACATAGCCGTGGCCTATGAGAGCATCTACCGCAAGGAAAACAAGATTTTCCGCGTGGTGGTGACAGCAGCCGCCCCTATGGACGAGGCTGAAGAGAAGAGGCTAAAGGACATGATAGTCTCGCACCTCGACGGCGGCGCGATGGAGTATACCTTCCGCGTAGATCCCGATCTGATCGGCGGCTTCACAGTCAGCATCGAAAACGAGCGACTCGACGCCTCTGTCAAGAATGAATTGAAACAACTGCGTCTTAAACTTTTAAGAAATAATTAGGCATCAAAATGATAAATCCAAGCGAGATTTCCGCCGTTCTGAAACAGCAACTCGAAAATGTCAACTCGAAGGTGGCCTTCGAGGAAGTCGGCACTGTGCTTGAAGTAGGCGACGGCGTGGCCCACGTCTACGGCCTCGACAATGTCAGGGCCAACGAGCTTGTGGAGTTTGAGAACGGTGTCAAGGGCGTCGCCCTCAACCTCGAAGAGAGCAACGTCGGTGTGATTTTGCTCAACAATGTCAATAAAGTCACCGAAAACATGACAGTCCGCCGCACCGGAGAAATCGCTTCCATTCCCGTGGGAGAAGGCTTGCTCGGACGCGTCATCAACGTGCTTGGCGAGCCCATCGACGGTCGCGGCCCCATACAGGGCGAACTCCTGCGCATGCCTCTTGAGCGCAAGGCGCCCGGCGTGATCTATCGCCAGCCCGTGAACCAGCCTCTGCAGACCGGCATCAAGGCTATCGACTCTATGGTGCCTATCGGTCGCGGACAGCGCGAGCTCATCATCGGCGACCGCCAGATCGGCAAGACAGCCATCGCCATCGACACTATCATCAACCAGCGCTCTAACTATGAGGCAGGCAAGCCTGTATACTGCATCTATGTGGCCATCGGCCAAAAGGCTTCTTCAATCGCCGCCCTCGTGGAGACTCTGCGTCAGCACGGAGCGCTCGACTACACGGTGGTAGTGGCCGCATCGGCTTCCGACTCGGCTTCGATGCGCTATTATTCACCTTTCGCCGGAGTCGCCATCGGCGAATATTTCCGCGATACCGGCCGCGACGCCCTCATCGTCTATGATGACCTCTCGAAGCAGGCCGTGGCATATCGCGAGATTTCTCTTATCCTCAAGCGTCCTTCGGGCCGCGAGGCATATCCGGGCGACATTTTCTACCTGCATTCTCGCCTGCTCGAGCGAGCAGCCAAAATCATCGACAACCAGGAGATCGCCTCAAAGATGAATGACCTCCCCGCCGTGCTCAAAGACAAGGTGAAAGGCGGAGGCTCGCTCACCGCTCTTCCCGTGATCGAGACTCAGGCTGGCGACGTTTCGGCCTATATCCCCACCAATGTGATTTCGATCACCGATGGCCAGATATATCTTGAGACATCGCTCTTCAACCGAGGCATCCGCCCCGCCATCAACGTCGGCATTTCTGTGTCGCGCGTAGGCGGCAACGCACAGATCAAGTCGATGAAGAAAGTGGCCGGAACGCTCAAGATCGATCAGGCTCAGTTCCGCGAGCTCGAGTCGTTCACCAAGTTTGGCGGCGACATCGACCCCGTAACAGCGCGCGTAATCGACAAAGGCCGCAAGAACGAACGCCTGCTCATCCAGCCTCAGTATCGACCGATGGCTGTAGAAGACGAAGTAGCGCTCATCTACTGCGGCGTAAACGGACTTCTGAGCGACGTGCCCCTCGACAAGGTGGCCGAGTTCGAGAAGCGCATGCTGCAGCTGCTCAAGGCCAAACACCGCGAAGACGTGCTGGCCGTGATCAAGCAGGGCAAGCTCACCGACGATGTCACAGCCAAGCTCACCGCAGCCGCCAATGAGGTGGCAGGCGCTCTGGCTGATTAAAAGCACCCACAAATCCGCGCCGCCCTCCGCGGCGGCGCGGAAAATAAATATCTGGCGGCCCAGCGGGCTGACCGAGCAATGACAATAACGAAATCAATCATATTCCAACCACTATAAATGGCAACACTGCGAGAATTAAAAGGACGCATCGGATCGGTAGCCTCGTCGGAGAAAATCACGGGCGCCATGAAGATGATATCGTCAGCCAAGATGCACAAGGCCGAGAGCGAGCTCAAGCGCCTGCTCCCGTTCCGCAGGCAGATCCAGGCAATTATCGCCAATCTCCTAAGCAGCGACGCTCAGTTCTCGTCGCCTCTGACAGAGAGCGCACCTGTCGAAAGAATGGCGATCGTGGTGTTAGGCAGCGACGACGGCCTCTGCGGAGCCTACAATGCCAACATGGCCAAGTACCTGAAGGCTCACATCGACCAGCTGCGCGCTGACATGGGGCTCGGCCTGAAGATTGACATCTATCCGGTGGGCAAAAAGATGGTGAAGGCTATGCTCAAACTCGCTGACGCCAACACCCGTGTGCTCACTGACTCCGAAGTCAACACCAAGAGCTCGGGCGAGAAGGTGAAAGCATTCAACAACCTCCTTGTTGAGAAATTTTTGTCGAAGGAAGTGCAGCGCGTCGACCTGGCATATATGAATTTCAAGTCGATAAGCCGGCAGGTGCCGGTGGCCGAGCAGATGATGCCCGTGCGTCCAGAGATGTTTGGCGATGACAGCGGCCATGTGAAGCCATATCTGTTTGAGCCTGACGCAAACACCATCTACGGAGTGGTGCTTCCGATGTTCCTGCTGTCGACCCTCGAAGAGGTATTCGGCGAGAACCGAGCCTCGGAGCAGGCTGCCCGCGTGATGGCCATGCAGAGCGCCAACGACAACGCCAAGAAGCTCCTCGACCAGCTGCAGCTCGAATACAACAAACTTCGCCAGCAAAGCATCACCAATGAGCTTCTCGACATCGTCGGAGGCCAGAAACGCGATTAATACAAGGCATAAAAACGAAAACCGAAAACTAAACTCAATACAATGGGTAGCGTATCCGAATATTTCAAATCTCTCGGCGCGGGCGTAGTCAGCCTGGTCAAAGGCCTTCAGGTCACAGGCTCGGAGCTTGTAAAAGGCAAGATCACCGAATACTATCCCGAAGACCGAAACACCTACAAGTGGCCTGAGAGATTCCGTGCAATCCTCACCCTGGTCTATGACAAGGACGGAAACCACAAGTGCATCGCTTGCGGCACTTGCGAGCGTGTTTGCCCCAACGGCACAATCCATCTTGACACAAAGATGGTAGAGACATGGGATGGCAAGAAGAAAAAGAAGCTCGACAAATACTTCTACGATCTCGGCACTTGCACATTCTGCGATCTCTGCGTCACTAACTGCCCCACCGACGCGTTGGCGTTCAGCAACGATTTCGAGCAGGCAGTCTTCACACGCGAAAAACTTCTTAAGAAACTCAACTACCTGCCCGAGAAGGAGGAGCCCAAGCCCACGCCCGAGCAGATAGCCAAGCTGCAGGCCGAGAAGGAGGCCAAGATAGCCGCCGCCAAAGCCGCCGCAGCAGCGAAGGCTGCAGCAGCCGGCGCTGCCCCCGCAGCCGCTCCCGCCGTCAACGACAAGCTCGCAGCCGCAATCGAGAAGGCCAAGCAGGCCGTGGCCGACGCCGCCACTCCCGAGGAGAAGGCTGCAGCCCAGGCCAAGCTCGACAAGATCGAGGCTGCCCTCAAAGCCAAGGGCGCTATGTGATGCCTTGCGCGTAACCGCATAATCATCGAAAGAAATAATAAAACAATCAATATATGGATTCAGTAGGAAGTATCATTCTGTATGTGGTCATCGCCCTTGTGATGATCGCTTGCTCGGTACTCGCTGTCACCACCCGCAAGATCCTGCGTGCGGCCACCTATCTGCTGTTCACCCTCTTCGCCGCCGCCGCGCTTTATTTCATGCTCGGCTACGAATTCCTGGGTGCGGTGCAGATAGCGGTCTATGCCGGAGGCATTGTGGTGCTATTCGTCTTCGCAATCTTGCTGACGTCTAAGCCCGGTGACAAGGCCGAGAAACTCACCTCTAAATCTCACACTCTCGGCATGGTGGCCGCGCTGGCGATGCTTTGCGTCGCAGGCTATGGCCTTGTCAAGCAAGTGATCAGCGCCACAGCGATGCCCCAGATGGCAGAGCAGACGATGGCGGAGGTGGGAGAAACTCTCATGGGCACCGGACACGCCCAGTATCTGCTCCCCTTCGAGGCAGTGAGCGTCTTGTTGTTGGCATGTATAATCGGTGGCGTTGTGATCGCCCGTAAACGTTGACGCATTATGGAGATTACACTGATTTACTGGCTTGTGCCGACCCTCGTGATGTTCTGCTGCGGAGTCTACGGCTTCATCACCCGCAAGAATATGATCGCGATTCTGATCTCGCTTGAGCTCATGCTCAATGCCGTAGACATCAACTTCGCATTGTTCAACCGTTACCTGCACCCCGAGATGATGGAGGGCATGTTCTTCACCCTCTTCGCCATCGCCATCGCGGCGGCCGAGACGGCTGTGGCCATCGCCATCATCCTCAATATCTTCCGCTCCGTGAAGAATGTAGACGTGCAGGGTATTGACCAAATGAAATTCTGAGCGCCATGACAACATTAGCTATTCTTATTTTGGCCATCCCCCTCTTCATGTTCCTGCTGCTTGGTCTTCTTGGCATGAAGATGAGCCACAAGCTGGCCGGATGGTTGGGCTGCCTTGGCATGGGCACTACCCTGGTGCTGGCTTACACCACAGCCTTCACCTATTATTTCGACCCCGAATACACCTCCGAGATCGGTCAGCGCCTGCAGGTGCTTCTCTTCAACGAGACCTGGCTCCAATTCACAGAGAAGCTTGTGATCAACATCGGCTTCCTGCTTGATCCCATCTCGGCCCTTATGCTTGTTGTGATCACCACGATTTCATTCCTGGTGCATCTCTACTCGCTCGGATACATGGAGGGCGAGAAAGGCTTCCAGCGCTATTACGCTTTCCTTTCTCTCTTCAGCTTCTCGATGCTTCTGCTCGTGGTGGCCACCAACATCTTCCAGATGTATATCGGCTGGGAGCTCGTGGGCGCATCTTCTTATCTGCTCATCGGCTTCTACTACACCAAGCATTCGGCTGTTTCGGCCTCGAAGAAGGCATTCATCGTGACCCGCTTTGCCGATCTTGGCTTCCTCCTCGGCATTCTCATCCTGTCGTTCTACACCGAGACATTTGACTTCATCACCCTCACGAGCAATCCCGACGCCGTGCTCACACGCTTCGGTGGCGCCACATTCATGGGCGCATCGGCTCTCACCTGGGCTTTGATCCTTATCTTCACCGGCGGTATGGGCAAGTCAGCCATGATGCCTCTGCACATCTGGCTTCCCGACGCTATGGAAGGCCCCACACCCGTGTCGGCCCTTATCCACGCAGCCACTATGGTTGTGGCAGGCGTGTTCCTGGTGGCCCGTATGTTCCCGGTCTATCTGCTTGACTTCGACGCCACTCTCTTCATCGTGTGCGTTGGCGGCATCACCGCTTTCTACGCAGCCATGGTGGCCTGCACCCAGATCGACATCAAGCGCGTGCTCGCATTCTCCACGATTTCGCAGATTGCCTTCATGATGGTTTCGCTCGGCGTAGCCAGCGACGGCATGGGCATACCCTCTCACCATGGGCTCGGCTACATGGCCTCGATGTTCCACATGTTCACTCACGCCATGTTCAAGGCACTTCTCTTCCTTGGAGCCGGCGCCCTTATCCACGCAGTGCACAGCAATGACTACACAGCCATGCACGGCCTGCGCAAATACATGCCCATCACCCATGTGACCTTCCTCATCGGCTGTCTCGCAATCGCGGGCATTCCTCCCTTCTCGGGTTTCTTCTCGAAGGACGAGATTCTGGCTGCCTGCTATCACTGGCATCCCTTCATCGGCCTTTGGATGTCGATGGTTGCCGGTCTGACGGCCTTCTATATGTTCCGCCTCTACTACCTCATCTTCTGGTGGAAAGAGCACAAGGTGGAGCACGGCCACACTCCCCACGAGGCTCCGCTGCCTATGCGCATACCTCTGATCTTCCTCGCAGCAGTTTCTGTTGTGGCAGGCTTCATTCCCTTCGGCCACTTCGTGACCTGGGACCGCATGCCCTATGACATACATCTCGATCTCGCCGTTGCAGGCTCAAGCATCGGCATCGCTCTTGTAGCTATCTTCATCGCCTACAAGATGTATTGCCACGAAAACAACGCTCCGGCCAAGATGAAGGCTGCGCTTCCCGCTCTTTGGGATTGGTGCCACCACCGCTTCTACTGGGACGAACTCTATATGTTCATCACCCACAAGATAATCTTCGGCCTGATCTGCAAGCCCATCGCCTGGTTTGACCGCCACATCATCGACGGCACCATGGATGCCTTCGCAATCGTTACCAACAAGGCATCCTACGCTATACGCGGCCTCCAGAGCGGTCAGGTGCAGATGTATGTTTGGGTTTATCTCATCGGCGCGCTTCTGCTTGCGGCCGTAGGCATAATTTGTGTATTCTAATGACAGCCCCGCGCTAATCCTAAAAAATACGTTTTTGCAATGTTTTCTAATATACTGATCTACTTTGTGGTGATCCCCCTGCTGATGCTTGCGGGACTCGCCCTGTGCAAGAATATCAAGCAGATACGCGCTGTGGCAGTCGTTGGCTCTCTGGCCCTCACGGCTCTCTCGGTCTACCTGCTTGTAGACTTCTTGGCTCTGCGCGCGGCCGGCGACACCGCTCCTATGCTCTATCTGGGCTCTTGGGAATGGTTCGGCCCGCTCAACATCAACCTTTCAGTAGGCGTCGACGGCATATCGATCGCCATGCTTCTGCTCTCGTCGATCATCGTGTTTGCCGGCTCGTTCGCATCGTGGACCATCGATCAGCCCAAGGAGTTCTTCCTTTGGCTCATCCTTCTGTCCACCGGCGTTTTCGGCTTCTTCATCTCGATTGACCTCTTCACAATGTTTATGTTCTATGAGGTTGCCCTCATCCCCATGTACCTCCTCATCGGTGTCTGGGGATCAGGCCGCAAGGAATACTCGGCCATGAAGCTCACGCTAATGCTCATGGGCGGTTCGGCCTTCCTGATGCTCGGCCTCATCGGCATTTACTATCACAGCGCGCCCGTAGGCGCGGAGCGCACCTGGGATCTTCTTGAGATCGCCCGCAACGGCTCTATCAGCACCGGCTGGCAATATTTCCTCTTCCCCATGACATTCGTGGGCTTCGGCGTGCTCGGTGCTATGTTCCCCTTCCACACCTGGAGCCCCGACGGTCACGCATCAGCCCCTACGGCAGTGTCGATGCTCCACGCCGGCGTGCTCATGAAGCTCGGTGGCTATGGCTGCTTCCGCGTCGCCATCTATCTGATGCCCGAAGCCGCTCATGACCTGGCCTGGATCTTCCTCGTGCTCACTGGCATCTCGGTGGTCTACGGCGCCTTCAGCGCATGCGTGCAGACCGACCTCAAATACATCAACGCCTACTCATCGGTGTCGCACTGCGGTCTTGTGCTCTTCGCCATCCTCATGCTCAACACCACCGCCATGACAGGCGCCATCATGCAGATGCTCTCACACGGCTTGATGACGGCTCTCTTCTTCGCCCTCATCGGCCAGATCTACGGACGCACCCACACACGCGACATCACCAAGATGGGCGGTCTGATGCAGATCATGCCTTATCTGTCGGTATGCTATGTGATTGCGGGTATGGCATCGCTCGGCCTGCCAGGCCTCAGCGGCTTTGTGGCTGAGATGACGATATTCGTCGGCTCATTCGCCCACACTGATATGTTCCACCGCGTATTCACCGTGCTGGCCTGCTGCTCTATCGTGATCACCGCAGTCTACATCCTGCGCGTTGTTGGCAAGCTGCTCTTCGGCCCCGTGCAGGATGAGCACCACCGCCAGCTCACCGACGCCACCTGGTGGGAGCGCGTGTCGACAGTCACCCTCATCGTTTGCGTGGCTGCCATCGGCTGCTTCCCCAACTTCTTCGCTAACCTTATCAGAGCAACGTTCACGCCCGAGATCTTCACCGTGCTCGGCCTCAACTAATAAACATTATCACGAAAATGGACTATTCACAATTCTTGGCAATGAAGCAGGAGATCGGCCTGTTGGTGGTCTTCCTCCTCGTCTTCTTGTACGATACCTTCATGCCGCAGCGCAGCGGCAAGGCATTGCCCGTGTTCACGACCGTGCTGATGCTGGCCGCCACGGTGGCAGGCTTCTTCCCTTGCCTCCTCGGCACAGGCAGCATGTCGGCGTTCGCCGGCATGTATGAGACATCGCCCATCGTATGCGCGATCAAGGGCGTGCTCAATATCGGCGTGGTCATCGTGCTTATCCAATCCTATGTGTGGGCCGACAGCGCACCCATGCAGCAGCGCCGTGGCGAATACCTTGAGCTCACCTTGCTCACGCTCTTCGGCATGTATCTGATGATCTCCGCCCGCCACTTCCTGCTCTTCGTCATCGGCCTTGAGACCGCGTCTCTGCCCCTCGCTACTATGGTGGCTCTCGACAAAGACCACTATGAAAGCCGCGAGGCAGCCGTGAAGTATATCCTCACCGCCATCTTCTCGTCGGCAGTGTTCATGATGGGCCTGTCATACGTCTATGGCCTTTCAGGCTCGCTCTACTTCAACGATATCGCTGTCAACATCGCCTCGCAGATGAGCCCGCTGCTCATAATCGCAATGGTGTTTGTGATGGCCGGCATCGGCTTCAAGCTCTCGCTCGTGCCTTTCCACCTCTGGACAGCCGACGTATATCAGGGTGCCCCTACCTCGGTCACCTCATACCTGTCGGTAATCTCCAAGGGCTCGGCCGCTTTCGCCTTCCTGGTGATTCTGGCCCAGGCTTTCGGCACAATCTACGCCGACACATGGGAGTGGATGCTCTATGCGCTTATCGTGCTCACGATCACCATCGGCAACCTCTTCGCCATGCGCCAGCGCAACATGAAGCGTTTCCTCGCATTCTCGTCAGTGTCGCAGGCCGGCTACATCATGCTCGGCGTGATCGCTTTCAATGTCACAGGCATGGCGTCGCTCGTATACTACATCCTTGTGTACATCTTCTCCAATCTTGCCGCATTCGGCGTGATTCAGGCTATCGAGAATGCCACCGGCAAGCTCAGCATGGATGACTACAAGGGTCTGTACAAGACTAACCCGCGTCTGTCGTTTGCCATGATGCTCGCCATGTTCTCGCTCGCCGGTATTCCTCCCTTCGCAGGCTTCTTCTCGAAGTTCTTCATCTTCACCGGAGCCATCGCCCAGAGATCGGTTGCCATCTATGTGCTTGTGCTCATCGCCTTGATCAACACCATCATCTCGCTCTACTATTACCTGCTGGTGGTGAAGGCAATGTTCATCAGCCCCGACGAGTGCGTGATACCCACGTTCAAGAGCGCTTGCAGCGAGCGTCTCGGCCTCTGGATCACAGTGGCCGGCATCATCCTGCTCGGCATCGTCAGCTGCGTCTACAACTGGCTCAGCGGCATCGCAGTGATGTAAGAATCCTTATCCACATAATAAACATAGCGGGAATCACTTTGAAGTGATTCCCGCTATGTTTTTGTCTGGTTGTCGGAGAACTACTGACCCATCAGCGTGGATTTTTATGGTGGCATAGTTGGAGCAGGATAGCCCGTGCGTTTCGGAGAAACGCACCTCCGCTTATGTTAAATGCACCTCCATCATACTTGTCAGTCTACCTGATGCAGGTCGTGGCCCATGCGCTCCTTTTTGGTGTGCATGTAGAATCGGTTGTAGGGGGTGGGGGGCACTTCGATGGGCACGTTCTCCACGATTTCGAGGCCGTATCCTTCGAGGCCGATGCGCTTGCAGGGGTTGTTGGTCATCAGTCGCATCTTCTTGATGCCGAGCAGATGCAAGATCTGCGCTCCGACGCCGTAGTCGCGTTCGTCAGCCTTATGTCCGAGGTGCAGGTTGGCCTCAACGGTGTCCATGCCTTCCTCCTGCAGCTTGTAGGCCCTGATTTTCTCCATCAGGCCTATGCCGCGTCCTTCCTGGCTGAGGTAGATGATGGCTCCGCGTCCTTCTTTCTCCACCATCTCCATGGCTTTGTGCAGCTGAGCGCCGCAGTCGCAGCGTTCGGAGCCGAAAATGTCGCCTGTGGCGCATGATGAATGCACTCTCAGCAGCACCGGAAGCCCGTCGGATACGTCGCCCTTGATCAGGGCTATATGCTCAAGGCCGTTGCTTATCTGGCGAAACGGGATGAGGCGGAAATGGCCGTGCTCTGTGGGCATGTCTACCTCCACGCCCATCTCCACGAGGCGCTCGTTGCGGAGGCGATAGGCGATCAAGTCGCGGATTGATATCAGCTTCATGCCCCACTCATCGGCTTTTCGGCGCAACTCGGGCAGACGAGCCATCGAGCCGTCATCGCTCATTATCTCCATCAGCGCTGCTGCAGGATACAAGCCTGCGAGGCGGGCAAGGTCGACGGCTGCCTCTGTGTGGCCCGAACGCTTCAACACGCCTTGCTCCTGGGCGTAGAGCGGGTTTATGTGGCCGGGTCGGCCGAAGGTGGCTGGCGTAGAGTCAGCATCGGCGAGAGCGCGTATGGTGGCGCATCTGTCCTCGGCCGAGACGCCGGTGGTGCAGCCTTCGAGTTTGTCGATGGTGACAGTGAAAGGCGTGCCGAGCACCGATGTGTTGTGGCTCACCTGCGGCTCAAGGTCCAGTTCGTGGCACCGGCTCATGGTGATAGGGGCGCACAGCACTCCGCGCGCGTTTTTGAGCATGAAGTTGACCTGCTCAGGAGTGATTTTTTCAGCGGCGACTATGATGTCGCCTTCATTCTCGCGGTCTTCGTCGTCGACCACGATCACCATCTTACCTTGCGCGAAGTCGGCGATAGCGTCTTCGATAGGGTCGAGGAGGATATTGTTATCTGTTGACATTTTGGGTTGTATTATTTGGTGAGTGGCAATGGCCACGCTGTATTATTCGGATTAATCCCTGCGATTGGCCCGGCGTCAATCGTTTTTGAGGATGCTCTCTATTGACTCGCACACAGTGACGATCTGCTTAAGGTCAGACCGGCGTGCATGGAAAGGGAGATGGTTGAGCTGGATTATCACTTTTTGGTCGCGCGTGTTGCTCAGGTGCTCTACCACATCGGCCATGCGGGCGTCTACTCCCTTGAATTCATTTCTCCTCATTATCATCGACATGAGACGGCTGTGTTTCGGGGCTTTTAGCAGGGCTTCGGCTTCAGCGCGCAGCCCGGAGAGCAAGCCGAGCGCTTTGTCGCGCTCTACCTCAAACATCACCACTTCCTTTAGCGAGAGGGAGCGTTTGTCGCGCTTGCCGGTGAGGGCGCGGAAGAAATTCTTGTATGCGTCGAAGTTGAAGACCGAAGAGTCTCCGGCCGCCTTGTAGGTGAAGAAAATGCCGAGTGGAAGCATCACGGCCGAACTCAGCCATATTCCTACCCATACTTCAGAGCGTCCGTCGCGGGCCATCTTGTAGCCCATGTTGTCGAAGATGTAGTAGAATATGAAGAGGAATACCGAAATCACCAGCGGCGTGCCTATGCCGCCTTTCTTGATGATTGCTCCGAGGGGAGCGCCTATGAAGAAGAATATGAGGCATGCGAAGGGGAGGGTGTATTTGCGCTGCAGCTCTATGTCATGGCGGCGCATCAGCTTGGCCTGCTCCATGAGTATCGTAGAGAGGAATTCATAGTCCTGCCGCTGACGGTTGGCATTGCTTATGGCTGTCTGCAGGAATTGCCGCGCCTGGGTGGGCGACGAGCCCGCAAAGACTGTGTCGATGTTGATTTTCGCCACATCCTCGGCAGAAGGCACAGGTGTGCGTGCTCCGGAGCCTGCATCGGGCGGAGCGGCTGACGGCGTCTGTGAGCCGAACATTGGGCCTGCCGACACTGTGCCGGGCTTCGCTATGGGCTGGGGCTGTATTGATGTGTTGTGGCGGCGGGCAATGTCGTAGGCGTAAGTGTCGCCGATGCTGTCAACGATGTGCTTGATCGAGTCGATGGCGTCGTTAAGCTCGTCGACATTCTTGCCTATGTATTGGCCACGCATCGTGCTCTCGTCCATGCGGTTGAAGTTTGCGTCGAAGACGAAGTATATCTGCTTGTCGGAGAATCCTTCGCGGCGGAAGGGCAGGTAATTGCTTGACGACGTGCCCATGGTGTTGTCCTTAAGATTCTCAAACATCTCGCCTCTGTATAGATGCAGGAAGAGGCGTGTCTTGTCTTCGGTGAAATTGAGCTTTCCGCTGTCGGCGAGTATCACGCGCGTATTGTCGAGGCCTCTGCTCACATCGTATATGATCATGTCATAGAGCATGCCCGTCTCGGGGTTTTTCTTCTCAACGTAGAGGTTCATGCCGGGAATCTGGTCGTAGAAGGTGCGCTCGGGAATCTCCACCTCGGGGCTTTTCTGCCGCATGGAGAATAGCAAAGTCCACATTTTGGTCTGCGCCACCGGCAAGGCGTAATTCTGGAAATAGAAGGCGCCCACCGACAGAAACACCATGAAAATGATCAGCGGCTTCATGATGCTGAACAGCGAGATGCCCGCCGCTTTCAGGGCTGTGAGCTCGAATTTCTCTCCAAGATTGCCGAATGTCATGAGCGAGGCCAGCAGCACGGCCAGCGGGAGCGCCGTGGGCACCATAGTGACGGCGGCGTAGAAGAAAAGCTCGGCTATGACATAGATTGACAATCCCTTGCCGACAAGGTCGTCAAGAAATCGCCACAGAAATTGCATCAGCACTATGAAGAGGCAGATAAAAAACGTCATCGCCAGCAGCGGCAAAAACTGCTGCAGCATGAATGAGTAAAGACGCTTGACTACCGCCATCAGACAAGTGATAAGTTAGAGTTTTGGGTTGATGAGCCGTGGCTCGCTTAATTATTTCCGCAAAGATAGCGAAAAAACGTGAGTTGACGCTTCAGGCGGAGGTGTTTTTTTGCCGGCAGCGGGGCATGGCCCCCGAGGGCGCCGCATCAGACTCACAGCGGGAATGTAAAATTTAGCACAATTAACACATAGAATTTCACACAGTTTTAATTTTTTTAAATGAATCGATGTGATAATTCGTCAGTTTTGATTGTTATAATATCGTAGGTTTAAAAACGCATAGACAACGAATTGAACTAAAAAAGTATGAGTCTTTTGACACTAAAGGAAATTGAATACAAACCATAATTTCCCTCGTCTTTTTAACTCGAGTAGTGATACTGGATTAAAAAGCTCTCATAAATAAATAGTTGAAACGTGGAGAGGGCGGCCAGGCGTGAGCAAGGCCGCTCTCTTTGTTGTTGTATATTTGACGCAATTGAGCTATATTTGCGGTAAAATCCAACGGCAAGATCAACTATTGAGAGATGGACGAGACTAAAGTGCGCGGAAAGGCGCTTGAAGAAGGCTCTGTCATAGCGCGGAAATACACCGTGCGTGAGGTGCTCGGCATCGGAGGCTTCGGCATAACATACAGGGCTGTCGGCGTCGACGGGCAGGCTGTGGCGGTTAAGGAGTATTTCCGCTCGAGCCTTTGTTCGCGGCGCGGATCGCGCATGGAATATTCCGAGCCTGTATCGGCGCAGGTGCTTGCCGGGATGAAGGCATTCGTCAATGAAGGCAACCGCCTTAAATCCATAGCCGGGAAGCATCGGAATATCGTGGATGTAAAGGAACTGGTCTATGACAACGATACGGTCTACATAGTGATGGAGCTTGTCGAGGGGAAGGACCTTGCCGCCTTTGTCGGCAGCCGCGCCGACGCAAGCCCCATAGGAGCGCCGAAGGCCGTGGAGATGCTAATGCCGGTGATCGACGCTGTGGCCATGCTCCACGCTGCCCGCATCACGCATCTCGACATAAAGCCGGGCAACATATTGCTATCCGGCACCGGCCAGGACATGCGCCCGGTGCTGATTGATTTCGGGCTTTCGAAGCATTACGACGAGAGCGGCGTGGCCACCACTGTGAGCACGATGGCCGGGTGCACACCGGGCTATGCGCCGGCAGAGCAGTATGCCGAGGATGTGTCCACGTTCAGCCCGCAGAGCGACGTATATTCGCTCGGGGCCACGCTATTTTTCCTTTTGACCGGTGAGACGCCTCCTATGGCATCGACGGCGGGGAGTGCTGTGATAAGGCGCAGGCTTGCCGATGCGGGCACAGATTCGAGGGTGGCCGAAGTGGTGTCAAAGGCAATGTCGATGTCAAGGGATGACCGCCAGCCAGACGCAGGCGCGCTCAAGCGAGAACTCTCGGAGGCTCTGGCCCACGACGCTGATGCCCACGCCGATTCGCGCCCATGGCTCGGGAGGGGCATACGCAGGCGTCTTCTCGCCATCGTGTGTGTGTTTGCCTTGATGTCAGTGGCTTTGGCGGGGGCATTCATGTGGCTTGGAGTCGATCCAGGGCACCCTGATGATATTGAGCCTGTGAAGCAAGCTGATGCGGCTGACACGGCTGCTGTGGGCTATGGCATCTATGGCGATGACCGATATGGCGGCATCGAAGCTCCGGGGGCAATGATAAATATCGACAGCATCCCTGTGGAGGCGAATGTTGGCGATGCTTTCATCGTGGAGATAGGCGTGAAGACTAAAAGCGGGCTCAGGGATGTGGATTCGATGGCTCGAGTGATGCAGCCGGCATTGCGCTGCAGCCGGTTTGCCGATGTGAGCGTGGCGGGGCGCCGGTCGGAAGGCGATAGCCTTACGGTGTTCAGCTACAGATTCGTGGCGGAGGCTCCGGGCACAGAGATGGTGCCTGAGATGCAAGTGGAGATCGACGGGCATCGGATCAGCTTGCCCGCCCATATGTTCGCGATACACTGATTAATGCTGAATGCTGAATGCTGAATGCAGAATGCAGAATGCAGAATGCAGAATGCACATCTCTTAATGTCTATAAGGATATGCGATGATATTTGATAAAAAAGTTTGATTTTCACTTGTCGTTACGAAAATAATACATATCTTTGCATATCTTTAATGTTTATAGACCTTAATCATAAAAACCAGATTCACCATGGCAAAGATGTGTCTTAATACTCGCGACGACATGCTCTTTATCGATCTCGATAAAATGGCGTTTGCGCAAGCGAATGGCAACTATACGGAGCTCACGTACATAAGCGGGCAGAAACAGATGATCACCATCGGGCTCTCGAAGGTTGAGGACTTCATCAGGGCGTCCTTCGCCAAGGGAGCGGCATCTCCTTTCGTGAGGATGGGCCGAAGCCTCATCATAAACCAGGCATATCTCTATGCCATCAACATTCTCAGGCAGAAACTCGTGCTGTCGGACTTCAACGGGCACGTCTACTCCATCTCTGTGCCAAAGCAATTGCTCAAGGAATACAAAAAGGTGATGGCGGCGCAGGTGGTGGCCAAGTGACCCATATCAGACTGAAATACTTATAACACTACAATATGACACAATACATCATCGGGCGCGGCGGCAACCAGCCTTTTTCAATTCCCTCGGACAAGACACTCGTGAGCCATGAGCACGCGTTGTTGCAGATCGACGATTACGGGCGCTGGACCATCACCGACAATAATTCGGCCAACGGCGTATATGTGCGCAACAGCGACGGAGACTACGAGCGTGTATTCCAGACAGAGATCACCCCTACCACTGTGGTGCGTCTTGGCCCTGAAAATGTGCGCAGCTTTGAGTTTTGGGCGCAGCGAGTGGTGGCCGAAGATCAGAATGACTATTCTACGGAATTTCAGGCTTTGAAAAGCATGCTCGCGGAGTATAAAGACGACGAAGCCAAGATTGAAAAGAAGACTGAGCGCTACAACTGGATCGCATCTTGCTCCGGAGCTGTGGCTTCGCTGCTTTTCATGGTCTACTATTTCCTCACCCAAAGCAGCGGAAAGGGGATGGATTCAAACGGCGTGATGTACCGCATGATGGCCATGAGCACAATCCCGGTGATCATAAAGGCATGCCTGCCCAAGCCCGCAAAGCAGTTGAGGGCCATGCGCGAGAAGCGCTCAAAAATCATACGCTGCCCGCGCTGCGGCAATCCTCTTTCTGACCACGCGGTCAACCAGGGATTCTGTCCTGTATGCAAGGCCTGCTGACCGGCTTCCCCCTCCTCCCCGCAAACAATCACATCGCAAAGCAATGAAAAAACTGATCATATCAATATTGGCTGTGCTCATGCTGGCTGTCGTATCGGCGCAGGCGCGCACATTCGCGCTCGTAGTGGGCATATCGCGCTATCAGGTAGAGGACGCCAACCTCTCGCAGACAGCCAAGGACGCCAAGTCGATGAAGGCTCTCATAGAGAAGGCCATCACCAAAGATGTCACTATACTGACCAGCAAATACGCCACCAAGGACAATATCATCGAGAAGATGCGCGCCATCTGCAACCGCGCGCAGAAAGGCGACAACATACTCTTCTACTACAGCGGCCACGGCGCCGACGGCGGCCTCTATGTCTATGACAACAAACTGCTGCAGTATGACGAGATAGCCGATTTGCTCGATTCGTCGGACGCAACGTTCAAGATCTGCTACATCGACGCCTGCCATGCCGGATCATCGGCCACGGCCACGAGCGCCGGGCCCACAAAGAAGAATGACTGCGTATATGTGGTGGGATGCCGCCCCGAAGAGAGTTCGCTCGAGAATGCTGTGCTCGGAGCCGGATTCTTCACACGCAGCCTGCTTCTTGGCCTCCGTGGCAAGGCAGACTCCAACGCCGACAAAAAGGTGACCGTCATAGAGCTCTTCAAATTTGTATACAACGATGTAGTGCGGAGGTCGAAAGGGCAGCAGCATCCGCAGCTGATCGCTCCGGAGCGTCTGCACCAGGCGGTGCTCTGCAATTGGAACAAGAAAAATTGACGACTTCGACCAAAAATCCGCATCATTCATCCTAAATACCTTGATTTATTTGGTATGCGTCTCTGATTTGCATTAAATTTGCATCAGAAATCAAAACAACAACGGCAATGAACACAACCAAACCCAACACTCCCTTCGGTCAGCCGACCCAAGCGGGAAGCAATAAAGGAAAGTCACAGGGCAATTTCGCACAACAGGCAGCTGCAGCCGGAATCGGAGCTGTGGGTGGCGGAGTGGCCGGATGGGCCGCAAACTCGGCATTCGATCCCGATCCTGAGCCTGTGCCTGAAAACAATGAAGACCAGCAGGCTCAAGAGCAGCAGACTGCGCCGTCGTCGACCGCGTCAAGCGCCGGCTCCCATGCAGCCGCGCAGCAGCCGTCGCAAGGCGTGAGCGGTCAGCAGGCCGCAAATGCGATCTCCGGAAATAACACTCCCGAGACGCCGACGACGCCCCCTGCCGAGCCCACAACTCCCGCTACTCCTGCCACACCCGCTACCCCCACGGCGCAGGAGATAAATCCCGATGACATCGAGATACAGGTAGAGGAGATCGACATGAGCACAGACGAGGAGACTGACGTGATCCTGGCCGAGGAGCAGATCGATCCCACCGACATCAATGCCGGCGATAAGGTGGTGTTTGACAACGTAGGCACCGTATATACGCTCGACGGCGAGGCGTATTCAGCCGCAACATTCCATTTCGAAGGCGACGAAGAGCAGTTTGTGATGGTCGATGTCGACGGCGATGAGGTGTTTGACATTATCACAGACGAGAACTTCACTGTGGAGGTAGAGACCCCCTATGACTTCAGCTACGGCGATGCCGAGCAGCAGCTCAGCGCTGAGGATCCGAACTACTTGGCCGCAGCAGGCACTGAAGTGGAGATGCCCGATGACATTGACTTCACCGATGACATCATCACCACCTGATACGGTCCCGAAAAAGAGATACAGCGATGGAAAAGACAAAATACCTTTACATCACCTGCCCGAAATGCTCAGGCAAGCTCAAGCTTATGGCGCCTGAAAGGGCCTGCAAAATGACATTCGGTTGCCCACACTGCAAAAGCAAGCTCAAACTTGTATACAACGGCGAGCATGACAATTGACAGCCAACGCGATAAGGCTATCGCCACAATCTGCAGGCTTTAGAACCAAGACAGCCTGTGCCGTAGGAGGCGCGCTACGCATCTGTCGGCACAGGGTGTTTTCTTTATAAAACCAATCACTATAAACGATGCCCTCACTCGATAACTACATAGCTTTCAGATGCCAGAATGCAGACTGCGCGGCGCTGGTGAAGATGAAGCCTCCGCAGCCCGGCAAGGATTTCATCATCGTATGCCCGAAATGCAAGACGCGGCAAAAGTGGCAGTATGAGGGCATTGACTCCCAGTGCAAGCCTGTGGTGGTGCCAAAGGGCATAGTCAGGAGTGAGCCAAAGGCTGAGCCCAAGGTGGAGCCTGACAGGCCCACGCCAATAGGCTTTATGAGGCTGAGCCCGATCCCCGGCAGGCTTGTCAGGGTGCGCAGCGGCTTTTTCCATCGCAATGAGCTGATCAATCTCGTGCCCGGGGAGAACACCGTGGGGCAGCGCGATGCGGCAAAGCCATCGACAGTGCAGATCGATGATAAATTCATGAGCCGGCGTTCGGTGAAGATTGATGTATACGCCGAGCCTCGGGGATACAGATTCAAGTTCACCCTCATAAAGTCGCTTAATCCGGCGTATTTCAACGGCAAGGACATCAGGGAGGGATTTTCGAAGGAACTGGTGTTCGGAGACAGTTTCCGCATTGGCACCACAGATTTTATTTTTGAAGGCATCGACGGCAGCCGCAAGCCAATCAGGTGAGAGGTGGGCCTCATGACAAGTATAATAGATATCATAAGAAGCAATGGAAGGTCAGCAAATAGAGGTACGCACCAGATGCCAGAATGACAAATGTGGCGCGCCATTGAAATTTAAAGTGTCTAAGTATCGTAAAGTGCAGTTAGACTGCCCTACGTGCATGCTCAAGCAGGCATTTTCAATAGATCCCGGCACAGACCCCGGCAAGCCGGCGGTCACGCCTCTTGGCCTCGTGAAATTCGGCGCGCAGCCTCAGCCTGCCCCCAAGCCACAACCGGCTCCGCAGCCTCAGCCCGCCCCCAGGCCGCAACCGGCTCCGCAGCCTCAGCCTGCCCCCAGGCCACAACCGGCTCCGCAGCCTCAGCCTGCCCCTAAGCCTCAGGAGGTGATTGAGCTTGAGGATGAATTGGTGGTTGGAAAGGAGACTATGATCTCATGCCCGCATTGCGCCGCCCAGCTTAAGATAAAGGTGCCCAAGGAGGGAAAAGGCAAGATGCAATGCGGCAAATGCAAGGGATTCATCGGCTTCAACGCCAAGAGCAAGACGGTGGTGATGCCCGGGCAGAGAAAGCCTACCCACACGAAGCGCGGACGATTGGTCAAAGTCAATGGCTTTCTCCGCAAGAACGACGTGTTCAAGCTGCGCGACGGCAAGAACGTGATAGGCAGATTTGACCATTCAAAGCAGTCAGACATAGCGATCGCAGGCGACGGGCTTATGAGTCGCCGCTCCGTAGAGATAGAGGTGACTCCCGTCATGGGCGGATACTCATTCAGATTCACCATCCTGCAGTCGACCAATCCGGTGATATACAATAAGCAGGAGTGCCGCACGCCGTATTCGCGCGAGATACGCTTCGGCGATACTTTCGTGCTTGGCGAGACCACATTCAGGTTTGAGGCCGATGATTGATGGCGGTAGGCTCATGTCAATATTCGCAAACGCTGTAGCATCATCTTTATGAAGATACGTATCGACCAACCCTATTCCTTCCACCAGATTGGCATGCGGGCCAATCAGGAGGATGCCCGATATCCCGACGCTGACGCTCCGAGCGCAAGCGGCGCCCCATTCTTCGCCGTGTGCGACGGCGTGGGCGGAGCTGAAGGCGGCGAATGCGCGAGCGCGGCAGTGTGCTCGGCTCTCGGGGCCTATATGGATGACCAGGATCCGGAGCTGCCATTCACGCTCGAAGACTTTCAGGAAGGGCTCACGGCAGCCTATCAGGCTTTATATGACACGATGCGGGCGAAGCATAACCGCGATATGGCCACAACGCTGACTTTCCTCTACCTGAGCGCATCCGGGGCCACAATGGCGCACATGGGCGACAGCCGCATCTACCAGATACGCCCGGGCAAGGGCATTGTGTATCGCTCTGAGGACCACTCGCTTGTGAATGAGATGGTGCAGAGGGGTGAGATAACAGCCCAAGAGGCAGAGACCCACCCGATGCGCAATTACATCACCCGCTGCATGTGCTTCACGCCGGCTGGCGCTGAAATGCCCTATGCCGAGGTCTGCATGACGCGCGACGTGCGCCCGGGCGACTGCTTCTTCCTCTGCTCCGACGGAGTGCTTCACTCTATAAGCGACGCCGACCTGGTGCAGCTGCTTTGCCACTCGCCCGGCTCCGACAAAGAGAAGATGGACATGATCGCCCATGAATCAGCCTCGTCGTCAGACAACAACACGGCCACGCTTGTCAGAGTGGCCGATGTGGAGCCGGAGGATTTCGAGGCGCAGGAAAGCTTGACCGACGAAGCCTTGGCGGCTTTGGCCCTGCAGCGCCTCGGAGATGACGCCAAAGGGCTCACAATCGCATACGGCATCACGCCGGTGCAGCCTCAGGCCCCGGCATCGTCGCTGGTCGATCGCCTGACCGGATTATTCAGAAAACAAAAATAAAAATCTATATGGCAATGAAAAAATTTCTATTCCTTTTCGCCGCATTTCTGACATTTGCGGGCGGTGTGCAGAAGGCTAACGCGCAGCAGTCGCTGTCCCAGGCCACAGACAGCATCAAGGCTATCTACGAAGACGCCAAGAAGGGTGACTCTATGGCTCAGAATCAAGTGGGATACTGGTACTTCATAGGCCGTCACGTGCATCAGAATTATGAAGAGGCTGTCAAATGGTGGGTGCTTTCAGGAAAGCAAGGCAACCCCTACGCGCTTGGCAATCTTGGCATCAGCTACCAGGCCGGATTTGGCGTCACGCCCGACTCTGTGAGGGCTGTAGGCCTCCTTGACCGCGCCCTTAAGGAAGGCAACACCACCTTGTTCCCTGACCTCGTGAGTCTCGCCGACAATGGCGACACTTTCTACGCATCATACGTGGGCAGCTGCTACAAGCGCGGTCTCGGCACCAAGAAGAATCTCGGTAAAGCAGCCGTATATTACGAGAATGCCGCCGAGCATGGATCAATTTCCGCTATGTGCGAGCTGGGCATCCTCTACCGAGAGAGCAAGAAGCCGGAGAAGGCCTACGAATGGTTTGCCAAGGCTGCCAAGGCCAACAATCTGACGGGCATCTACTATTGCGGCGATATGCTTCAGAAGGGCGAGGGCGTGGCACAGGATAAGGAAAAAGGCTTCAACATGCTTCTGCGCGCCGCTGACGAGGGCTTCCCCGCAGCCCAATACGCAGTGGGGCATTCCTACAATACCGGCGACGGCACGGTGCGCAATGAGACTCTCGGCGCGCAATGGATGCAAAAGGCCGCCAACAATGGCCTGGCGCGCGCGCAGTATGCCCTTGGCCTCGCATACGCCACAGGCAATGGCGTTGACGCCAATTTCGAGACTGCGGCCGCTTGGCTTGCCGTAGCCACACAGAAGGGATTCACCCGGCAGATGAAGGCGGCTTTCGCCGAGGGCGGCGAGCTTGCAGGCACTAACTTCGCCGTGTATATGCGTGTGCTTAAAGCCATAGACGCTAAAGACTTTGAGGAGGCGCTAAAAGACATCAAGGTGCTCTCGAAGGCCAAGCTGCCCCAGGCCAAGACGCTCGAAGCGCTCGTGCTTCTTGATAAGGAATATAAGAAACTTAATGTGAAGAAGGGCATCAAGCTGCTGCAGGAGGGCATGAAGGCAGGAGATCCTATGGCGCAATATCTGATGGCCAAGAGATATGAGACCGGCGATGGCGTAGAGCAAGACATGACTCAGGCTGTGGGCCTTTATGAGAAGAGTTCGGAGGCCGGATATTACCGCGCCACATGCGAGCTCGGTGACCTGTACTTCGAGGGCCGCGGAGTCACGCAGGACTACGCAAAGGCTGTAGAGTGCTATAAGTCAGTAGAGGCTCTGCTCACAGCATCGGCTGCCAAGCGCCTTGCGTCATGCTACGAAAACGGTCGCGGAGGCCTTAAGGCCGACAAGGCGATGGCTGACAAAATCTACAAGATGAAGCCGGCCGAGATCAGCAATCTCTTCCAGTTTCTGCCGGCTGCTCCCGCTGTCGTAAAATAATCCACCGATTTCGCACAATATCGTCAAAGATAGCGCATCGATACAACGCCGATGCGCTATCTTTGTAATTGCTGAGCGGAGCAGAGCTCAGCGATTAATATAAAACCCCATCAAACTGATAATATGAAAAAGGAAAGCGTGAGACAAAAGGAAGCGCGCGACAGGATGAAGCGGCAGGCGGCTCAAGTGGCCGCCACAGTAGGTTTAGCCGGCGGCGGCACAGCGATGGCCGCAAACGCCTTTGCCGGCGAAAGCGGCGATGCCGATGAGGCTGTTGACGGATGCGCCCAGGCGGGGCAGCAGCCTGCCGCAGGAGCCGCAGCCGGAGTGCCGGCGGCGCCTGCTGTTGCGCCCTTGCATGCGTCGGGTGGCGCGCAGCCCCAGCCTGCAGATGCCCCGCAGCCTTCAGCCACAGCGCCGCAAGCAGTTACGCAAGAGCAGATGGCTGCGGCAAGCGTGCCTCAGCATGAGTGCGCGGTTCAGCATGCCGATGCCGATGTAGAAGAGGTGGATGGCTTTGACATTGAAGAGGAGGCTGTAGAGATTGTGAGCGGCGGATCACAGGGCGCGACATTCACGGCGTTCAGCGCTGTGAGCGGCGTGTACACCGTGGGCAGCGTCACGATCGAAGACCCTGACGGCACATTTGAGGAGGTGGCGTGTGACGAAGTGGAGATACAGCCCATCTACAATGCAGATATGGTGATGACCGGCGATCAGGCCTTTGAATGCGAAGCTCCCGGCATTGGAGTCGAGGATATGGATGCCTCTGGCTTCGAAGACTCGGATATCGATATCGAGACAGGCTTCTGATCCGTAGCCTCATAAAAAGCGAACAAGCCGACCAAAAAAGGTCGGCTTGCTCGCCTATATTATCACACCGTCATCCTTGATGCGTGTCTCCACATCAGACCAAGGCCGATTGAGATGCCATAATGTCTCACTGAACAGCCTCCACACGACATCTTTGTCTATGTCATTCCATTCATTCTTGCGTATAGATTTACGCAAAACGTATATCTGATCAATGCGTGAATAGGCCGGATCGACTGAAAAACTTACATCGTAACGTTCCGCCACGGCAATGAAACGCGCATGCGGGTTGCCGCTCTTGATCTTTTCGGCTGTGGCTATGATGCTGTCAAGCATAGTCTTGTCGATATATGTTTTCGCTTCAATGGCTACAGCCGGAATCTGTATTGACAATGGATTGCCGTTGTCGATAGATATGTTGAATGTACGGTATATGGCATAATCCTGATCTTTTGTATTGACTTCAATCATCGGTGATTTTATGAAGTCTTTGAAGTTTTTAGCCTTGAAATACAGGTTTGAATAAGCCTTAACCGAACCGCTGTTCAGCACATTGTCTTTGTCATCCGAGAGTTTTATGTCAGTCAGGTAATCTTTGAAGAGCAAGAAAAGGAACTCTTCCAATATCGTAGGTCTGAATTTTCCCTGTGAAGAAAACGCCTGATCGAGTTGGTTGGAGCGCATGAAGTTGTAATATTCGTTAAGGTAATTCACTTTTTGAATATCGCCTCTTGTCCATATGACGTTATCGCAAGCACATTCCTTAAATAGCCGGCATAAGCCGCAATGAGCAGACTCAAGGCGCTTTCTTGCTTCGCATTAAGCACACCGCTATTCTTTTTTATGATATTGGAAGCGTGGCACAATTGTGGATACCGCTTTTTCGCTTCCAGTATAAAGCTGAAATCTTCAGATTGATTCATGGCATTATTAAATGTTTCTAAGGATGTCTGATACGCATTCGCCTATGGCTTTTGCCATGAGCACAGGCACGGCGTTGCCTATTTGCTGATATTGGCTCAAACCTTTTTCCCAACTCATTTTTGTCCTCATGCCTTCAAATATGAAGTCATCAGGGAAAGACTGGAGTCTTGCTCCTTCTCTTGCTGTGAAGTTTCTGTTGAGATGCGGATGTATGAAATTAGATTGAAATGACGCGGCTATCGTAGGAGCGGGCTGATCTCCATGCAGACGTTGATTGTTCTGACTGAACTTAACGTTTGATTTTTCAGTCGGTGCTCCGCGTTTTACTGATCCATGCGTCTCCCAGACGTCTACAAGTGATTGTCCGGGCTTTATGGCTTCAAAGCGCGCGATGAGGCGTTTTGTGTGGTTCATTGCGATATGGTTAGTCACATATTGCATGTTTTGTCGCATCAGTGCTTGGTAGTCATTCTGTGGATCAACCGGATATTCCATCACTTCCGCGCCTTCGCAGGCATTAATCTGAGGCAGATCGCCTATCGCTTCGTCAATGGTGACGCGGTGGTCAATATCAAGGGGCTGAGGATGACAAGGCTTAAGATTCAGGTCGTGTCGGGTGCCTATGATGATGACCCGCTCCCTGTTTTGGGGCACTCCATAATCAGATGCCATCAACACCTTGTATTCGACATCGTATCCTCCATGTTCGCCGGCATTGCGGAATGCGTCAAGAATTGTGGCCAGCACCTCGCCATTCTTCATTGAGAGGAGACCTTTGACATTCTCCATGACAAAGGCCCTGGGAGAATACCAATCTATGAATTTGACAAAGCCATAAAACAATTGGTTTCTCGGATCATCAGCCACTTTGTTTCTGCGTTTGTTGGCCAGGCTGAATCCTTGACAGGGTGGGCCTCCGACTATGATGTCAGGTGTCGCGCCATTTAGCAAAGCATCAACTTCCGCCTTTTCGATGTCTGTTATGCTTTTGCATAAAAAAGGGGTGTCGGGAAAATTGCGTCGGAATGTCTTCGCGGCATTTTCATCGATGTCAGAGGCGAAAATGGATTTTATTCCAGCCATTGAAAAGCCTTTTGTCAAACCGCCGCATCCGGAGAATAAATCAATTGAAGTCAAAGCGTCATGAGGATATTCTACATGATTGTGCAATCTGCCAATTATTTCTTGTAATGACAATTCGCATTTCTCAAACAGATTTTCCGCACCATCGGTTTTTTTTGTTGGCTTCAAAGATTTCGGACGCATCGCTGAGATTATTTCCTTCCCGGTCAGATATAAGGGTTTGCCATCTATCCAATTAGTGCGCTCACGGTAACGGTCGAGCACCTTCTTTATGTCAATTCCCTCTATTTTGCATTCGGATGCAAGCCTGTATACAAGATACTCGCCTTTTGGATCTGTATATCCGGCGTCTGACATCTCTTCTTGGGAATAAACGCGGCTGCCATCAACGATATAACAATAGGAAGCAGTTTCGTTTCCGAATTCATATAAGATGGCATATCGGGGATTGGCTATGTTGGGGTTTGTGTAATTTACCCATCCGTCTCTGCCCTTTCCCAATCTGACATTATATTTTCCACAGCATCCGGTTTCTGCGTTATTGTGAATCCACTCCAATTGATTCTTTTGATCATTGCGGAAACATCCAATGAGGAATATTTCGTTTTTGTGGTCTGAAACGTTAACGTGATTGTTTTTCTCCGCATTTTCCAAACCGAAATCAAATTCAAAGAAAAGATCTAATTGTTGAGTTGAGATGCTTGCCATATCTTGTGATTGAAGGGTTAGGGGGTGTTTTTGGGGGTTAGGCGCATAAGGAGGGTGGGGCGGCGCGTGTCGACCGAGCGCTTTACGAGGGTGTCGGCCTCGATGTCAGCGTCGGGGTACATGGCTTGCACCGCGTCGAGGTCTTCGGGAGGGGCCAGTACGGTGATCGGTCCCTCTATGCCGGGCTCCAAGCGTCGCAGGCGGTCGCCGACGTAGAAGTTGAGGGTGTAGTAGCGGATGAGGGAGTCGTAGCCTATGTGGGAGTATACAGTCTCGCCATAAGATATGTCTTTGACTCTGCGCACGGCTTCCATGTCGGTCTTCGCGTTGAGCGCCATCGGCATTATGGCCGATGCGAAGCAGAAATACAGCGCGAGCACGGCGGCCGATGCGCTCAGGGTGTGGCTGGCTTTGTCGCGCTTTATCCAGTAAAGGCCGGCGAAGAAGGGAACGAGAGCAAGCGGATAGCGCCACCATGGCATTGGCTGCAGCGGCACCTTGCCTATGCCTGTGAATTGCGCGCAGATGGCTATGATCGGCGCTATAAGGCAGATGGCGAGGATGATGCGGTTGAAGATGGCCATGGCCCTTGATGCGTCATAAGCCATGAGTAGCCGTCCTATGCCATAGGCCAAGAACGGATACATAGGCAGGAGGTATACGCTGCGCTTGCTGGCCGGAATGCAATAGAAAATGAATATCACCAGGCTGACGGTAAGGGCAAATGCCGGAGCGTCGGGACCTGACCTGAATTTGCGCCACATTGACTTGACCGATAATCCTCGGGCTTTGCGCCAAGGTTTAGAGGCGATCCATGAGATGGCGATGAATATGACGGCGAGAGTCCAGGGCACAAGGCCTGAAATGATGGTGACCACGTTGTAGGGCCAGGGATTGAGATGGCTGTCATATCCCATGTTGCCCGTGAGCCGGCCTATGTTTTCCTCATATGCGAGCGCCATGAATCCATCGCCGCCGATCTTGTAGGCTTGCCAATACCATAGCGCCGGGAGCACCATGGAGAGGATGCACACAAGCGTCAGCCATGCGAGCGAACGCCAGAAGTTATCGCCTCTGAGCAGGCAGAAAATGCCCATGGCAAGGCAGGGGAGCAGGGTGCCCACCGGGCCTTTGGTGAGGGCCGCGCCGCTAAGCAGCAGCGAAATCCACAGCAGGCGCAGCGGCTGCAGGCCTTCGCGGCTGCGCCATTCAAACATTTGATATAGAGCGAGGCACATGCAGGCTGTCAGCACCATATCGACGCGGCAGGCCACAGCGGCCCTGAACACCTCGAACGATGTGATCGTGATCACGGCCATGAGCATGGCCAGATCTTGAAGCCCATGGCGCGATGCCCATCTGTATCCGCCCATGATCATGGCTATGGCTCCCAGGGCTGAAGGCAGCCTCGAAAGATAGGCATTGACCTCTCCGCCATTGAATATCCATGAGAAAATGGCTATCAGCCATGCCAGGAAAGGCGGTTTGTAGGGGATGTCGGCGCCGTAAGAGACAGGGAGTATCCAGTTGCCCGATTGCAGCATGGACATGGCCACGATCGCCTCGCGTGGCTCGCCCTTGGTGTTGAATACGGTCTGTCCGAGCCACGGCAGCAGCAATAGGGCCAGCATGATAAGCAGCAGCCAGCGAGCGTGTTTATTCTCCATCTCAGGTCTCGGTTATTTCTTTTTCTGTACCCGTGGTATCATGATCGATGTGTAGATCTGTATGGCTCCGCCGGCGAGGGTGAATGCCAAGGTGTCGCGCACCGGGTTGTGGGGAGGATAGAATAGGAAAAAGGCGCCTACGCAGAAGAATATCGAGGCCCATGCCTCGATGCGCACCAGGCGCTTCACTCGGGCGTTTGTGCCTCTGTAGGGCGAGAACACGCGCCCTATGAGAGTCAGGGCTGCTCCGCAGGCGTAGATGTATCTGAAAGCGGGATTCTGCACTGACATGGTCAGCAGCGGAATGGCTATGCCTGCCACAATCAGCAGCATGCCTGTGATGACCAGCGCCATCATTATCTTGTCTTTAGTCATAATCTTAGGGGGTTAGTTGACGGCATCCGGCTGTAGATGACCGGATGAGGGCGAGACTCACTCGAATACGTATACGTCTTCGCCTTGGCGCACCATGTTGTATTGCTCGCGCACCACCCTTTCCATTGCTTCGGGGTCATGCGAAAGCTGGCGGTTGAGCAGTTGGTAGCGCTCAAGGGTGTCATTGGCCAGGGCGATCTCATATTGCAGGCTGTCGACGGTGCGGCTGTATTCCATGTATCTGAACACGGAATTATCCTGCAGGAAGAGCATGTAGGCCAAAAACATGATGACGCATGCGGCTACGATGGAGAAGTATCGGCGCGTCCAGTGCCAGAGGTCTTTCATTTCAGTGTCAGTCGGTTTGAGTTTTTTCCCAAAGATACATGCGGTCGCTGGGGCGTATCTTCCCGGGCACTTTTATTGAGAAACTTTGGCCTTTGACGGCCTTCGCCACCGGTTTGCAGTCGACCTGTATCTCTTCGATGGTGAGGAATATGGCTCCGGTGGTCGGGCCGGAGATTATCACCTCGTCGCCTACGCTCAGGGTGCCGGCTTCGAGCATAAATTCGGCTACGCCAAGTTTTGAGAATGTCTTTACGCCTTTGGCTATGTATTTCTTCACGCGGGTGGCCGATGATCCGTACTTCGACGACCATTCGCCGAGGCGTTGGCCCAGATAGTATCCGTCCCAGAAGCCTCGGTTGAATACCTTGGCCAGGTCTTCGTCCCACTGCCTGGCTTTCTCGTCGGTGTATGTGCCGTCGGCGATAGCCTCAAGGGCTTGCGAATATGCGCGCACGGTGTTGTACACGTACTCCGGACCTCTGGCGCGTCCCTCGATCTTGAAGACAGTGACTCCGGCATCGACCATGCGGTCAAGGAAGTGTATGGTCTTAAGGTCTTTGGGCGACATGATGTATTTGTTGTCGATGGCCAGCTGTTCTCCGGTCTCGTTGTCGGTCACCGTGTAGCTTCGGCGGCATATCTGAGTGCATTCGCCCCGGTTGGCCGATGAGTTCATTTCGTGCAGGCTCAGGTAGCACTTGCCGGATACGGCCATGCACAATGCTCCGTGGCAGAACATCTCGATGCGCACCGGCTTTCCGGCCGGGCCGGTGATGTTTTCGGCCTCTATGGTCTGGCTTATGGCCTTCACCTGGTCGAGCGACAGCTCGCGAGCCAGGACGCAGACATCGGCCCATTGGGCGTAGAATCGCAGCGCTTCGGTGTTGGTGATGTTGCACTGGGTGGAGATATGCACCTCCACGCCCACCTTGCGGGCATAGGATATTGCCGCGATGTCGCTGGCTATGATGGCCGAAATGCCGCTTTCGCGGGCTGCGTCGATTATGGCATGGCACTTCTCGATGTCGCTGTCGTAAAGCACAGTGTTGACAGTGAGGTATGTGCGCACTCCGGCCTCTTTGCATCTGGCGGCTATGGCCCGCAGGTCGTCGAGCGAGAAGTTGGCGCTTGACTTTGACCTCATGTTCAAGCCTTGCACGCCGAAATATACCGCATCTGCGCCGGCGTCAATTGCCGCCTGCAGGGAATCATAAGAGCCCACGGGGGCCATTATTTCAAAGTCTTTGCGCTGCATAATTATACATAAAATCATCCCTGCTGCCCTTGGGAGGCTCAGGGATGAGATTCGTTATCGTTTATATAACAGTGTCTTAGTTCGCTTCGGCAGGAGCCTCTGTGGCAGCGGGAGCGGCCTCAGCGGCGGGAGCCTGGGTGTCAAACTGATTGGCGGCGGGAGCGGCGGGGAGCTCAGTCTGCTGTGTGCGGAGGCGTGTAGTGGCCGACGGGGTAGTGTAGGCTGAAAGGATTGAGCAGAGCACCAGCAGGCCTACGAGCCACCATGTGGCTTTTTCCAGGAATGTATTGGTCTGGCGAACGCCCATCACAGCGTTGGCTCCGCCGAACTGCGAAGACAGGCCGCCGCCTTTTGATTTCTGGATGAGGACAATGCCAATGAGCAGGATGGCGAGGATCACTGTGAAAATGATGACTAAATTATGAATCATGTCGATTTAATTGATGAGAGTTATCTGTTTTGTTTGGTTTATCGATTATGTATCCGTCGTATGGGAAAAAAAGGCGTTCAACTCTGCCCGGAAGCCTCCTTCAGCCGCTGGTTTGCCACTAATTTCCGCAAGAAACGTATTTGGTCTGCAAAGTAAACACTTTTTTCCGGATATTTCAAACTTAAATTATTAATAATTTCTAAAGCACGGCCATAACGACGTTGTTTTATGTAGATTTTGGCCAAACTTTCCATCAGCGAAGGCTCTTCGTGGCTTTCGGCGGGTTTTTCAGCCTCATCTTCGGCCATAGGCGTGGCAGGCTCCGTATCGTGCTCCTCTGCAATCGCCGGGTATGCCTCCGGCTCGGGAGATGGCATCAGTTCGGGCGGCAGCGCCAGAGGGTCGGCGGGGTCGAGGGGGGCATCGGTGTCCTGGAAATAATCGGGGGCCACCGGGTTGAATATAAGCTTTTCGAGCAAGGCGTCTTCTTCGGGCGATGCGTGGCCGTATGTCTCGATGAAGACGCTAATGGCGTCTTGCGTGGTCTTTTGCTTAGGGAGGTCGAGAGGCGGATACATAGTGGCCCAGTCCTGGCCGGATAGATCGGCGAGGTCTGACATGGCTATGCGGTCGGCACAGCCCAGAGCCACGGCGCGAATCAGGCTCTCTCGCTCACGTGGAGAGGCATCGGGCGCCCCTGCATGCAGGCACATGGCGGCGGGGAGCACACAAGTGGGATGCTCCTTAAGCGTCTCCAGCGCGAGTGCGGCCGATGGAGTCTCTCTTCCGGCGAGGATGTCTTGCAATTGACTGGGATTAATCGATGCCATGTAGGTGGGTTTTATGCGGGTTGGCTGCGCGGTAGTTGCTGTACGGTCGTTGCTTGCAACGACCACTCAACGAAACTGCCTTGGCCTGGATATTTTGATTACCAATCTCCGAGGGTGGCGTTGAAGATGAGGTCGACGAGCTCTTTGCTGATTTGTTGGCATAATTCGTCCTGCACGTCGGTGAGCATTTCCGAGGCGGGGAAGTTACGGTATGCGCTGAAGCTTTGGTCTTTCGATTTTCCGTCTTCCTTGTTGTCTATGTATTTCACTCTCACGGTGATCGTGAGTCGGGTCTCTGATGCCCAGGCGTTCTCGGTCACAGCCTGTGGCGAGAGCTGGTATCCGGTGATCTCGCCTTCGATCTCTATGTCGGCGTTGTTCTCCACTATCTTCAGGCGCGTGTTTCGGGCCACGTAGTCGAGAAGTTCGTTTTCGAATGTCTGCTGCAGCGGAGGATATACGAGTGCGGCTCTGATGGGGAAGTCAGAGATCGAGATAGTCTTGTATACGTTGTAGTCGATGGAGGCTCCGTTGAGGGTGTAGCTGATGCGGCACGATGATATCGCGCACATCATCAGCAGTGATAACACTATGGTTCTAATCCAGGCCATATTCTTTAATTTTGCGGTAAAGGGTGCGCTCGCTGATGTTGAGTTCCTTGGCGGCAACTTTGCGGCGTCCGTCGTTTCGTGCAAGGGCGTCGGAAATTAGCGCCCGCTCGGTTTCCTCGATTGTCGACGGAGCCGGCGCTGAAGGCTGGCGTGAGCTGATGTCGCTCGCGTCGACGTCTATCACCGACGGGTGCTGAGGCAGCGACGGCTGGGGGTGGTCGATCTTGACCAGCGATGTCGGGAATTTGTGGGGCTGGGGCATCTCGCCGCGCGAGTCGAGGCTGTTGAGTCGCTCGCGAAGCTCGGATATCTCTCCCTGCAGGCGGAAAATCAAGTTGAAGAGCATCTCACGCTCTTGGGCGTAAGCGTTGGGATTCTGCCTTACTGCCGGAGCAGCCGATGACATCGACGGGGCGTCGGCGGGCAGATACGATGCCATCACCGGGGCGTTGATCTCGCTTCCGGCTTCGAACAGGGCCATTTGCTCCACCACGTTCTTGAGCTGGCGCACATTGCCGGGCCATCTGTAGGCCATGAGCAGGCGCTTCGCGTCGTCGGCGAGCGATATGGCGGGAGTGCGGTATTTCTCGGCGAAGTCGGCCGCGAATTTCCTTGCGAGCAGCTGTATGTCCTGTCCGCGGTCGCGCAGCGGCGGAATCGATATCTGCACGGTCGACAGGCGATAGAAGAGGTCTTCTCTGAATCGCCCCTCGGCCACGGCCTTGGCCATGTCTACGTTGGTGGCGGCCACGATGCGTATGTTGGTGCGCTGCACGGTCGATGATCCTACTTTCAGGAATTCGCCTGATTCGAGCACCCTGAGCAGGCGCGCCTGGGTGGTGAGCGGCAGCTCGGCCACCTCGTCGAGGAAGATGGTGCCTCCGTCGGCTTCTTCAAAGTATCCTTTGCGTGAGGCCACGGCTCCGGTGAATGATCCCTTCTCGTGGCCGAAGAGCTCGGAGTCGATCGTGCCTTCAGGGATGGCGCCGCAGTTCACGGCTATGTATTTCGAATGCTTTCGCGAGCTGTATTGGTGTATGATCTGCGGAAAAAATTCCTTGCCGGTGCCGCTTTCTCCAATGATGAGCACCGACAGGTCGATGGGAGCGACCATGATGGCCCTCTCCACCGCCTGTATGAGCGCAGGGGTGTTGCCCACTATGCCAAGTCGCAGCTTGGCCTGCTTGGCTTGTGAGGATATGTTGACGGGAGTGGTCTCTTGCATCGCTAAAAGGGGAATATTCACGCAAAGTTACGAAATTTTTTCCAATAATTGTCGATTTGCGTGCAATCCGTTGCCGCCAAAGTTTGCATAAGGCGTTTTAAGCGCCTGCATGGCGAAAAAAAGCAGGCTCTCCGGGTGCGGAGGCCTGCCTTGTATAGGTTGACAAGATGGATTATCAGAGGTCGCGGGCGTCGAAAGGCTCTTCCTCTACGGGGATGTCGGTGTTGACATTCTTTGATCCGCTGAATGAGTAGAAGAGGATGTATGCCAGCATGGCCACAACAAGCCAGTAAGAGTTGACGTATCCGAAGTTGCGGCCGATCCAGTCCTGGATGTAGGGCATGATGCCGCCGCCGACTACCATGGTCATGAACAGGCCTGATGCCTTGGCTGTGTATTTGCCGAGTCCTTCAACGGCAAGGTTGAAGATGCCGCCCCACATCACGGATGTGCAGAGGCCGCAGAGGAAGAGGAAGAGGCACTTCATGGGCACTTCGCCGCTGGTGATGTTGAGGAAGTCAATCTGCGGAGAGCGGAATGTGATGTCGGCGGGAAGCAGGATGGCTATAAGCACAAGGATGATGCCCACGGAAGACACTGTCACCATCTGGGCGCGGGTGGAAACCTTGCCGCTGATGATGGAGCTGAGGAATCGGCCAATGAGCATCATGAGCCAATACAGGGCAGCGAGTGAGCCGGCCACTGCTGCAGCGCCTTCGAAATTCTCGCGGCTGATCCATGCGTTGAGCTCGCCGGGGATGCCGATCTCGATGCCCACGTAGAAGAAGATGGCTACCACGCCAAGGGTGCAGTGGCGGAATGCCAGGGGAGAGTGCTCATACTTCACCTTGGAAAGGTTGCGCTGAGGCTCCTGGATCTTGACAAACGAGATGATGAAGAAAGCGGCCACGAAGATTACGATGCCGGTGAGCACCAGAGGAGCCACCGAAACCATCGTTGTCTCTTTTGTGAGGGTGCCTACGAGCACGCCCACGAGCAGCGGGGTCATGGTTCCTGAGAGTGAGTTGAGGGCGCCGCCGGTCTGGATGAGCTGGTTGCCCTTGTTGCCGCCGCCGCCGAGAAGGTTGAGCATAGGGTTGACCACGGTGTTGAGCATGCACACGCAGAAACCGCAGACGAGGGCGCCGAGCAGATAGATGAAGAGGTTGAGGGTGGTGGGCGTCTCGCCGTCGATCACAACTACGTCGTTGCCGAAGTAGGCCGAGGCGAGCTGGATGGCGAGGCCGATGGCGCCGACAGCCAGGGCTATGAGGGCTGTCTTCTTGTAGCCGTATTTGATGAGCATGTTGCCGGCGGGGATGCCCATGAACAGGTATGCGGTGAAGTTCATGAGGTTGCCGGCCATGCCTGCCCATTCATAGCGGAAGCCCCAGATGTTGCCGAAGGGCGCCGCCATGTTGGTCACGAACGAAATCATCGCGAAGATAAAGAACATCGTGATGATCGCAACGATGTTGGTTTTCGCTTTTGTCGCTTTGCTTTCCATTGTGGATTAGTTTTTAGGATTTTGTTATTTATATGGTTTGTATTCTTTTTCAGTATTCGCGTTCGCCGAATATGGCTGTGCCTATGCGCACGAGGTTGGCTCCGCACTCTATGGCCAAAGGATAGTCATGGCTCATGCCCATCGACACTATGTCAAAGCCAGTAAGCCCCGGTGCTGTGGCAAGGATGGAGCGGCGGCATGCCGCGATAGCCTCGAAATCCCTGCGCACCCTGTCGATATCGTCGGTGTTTGACGCCATGCCCATAATGCCCCGGAAATTGACAGCCGTGTATGCTTCGTGGCGGCCTTCGGCGAAGAATGCCACCAGCTCTTCGGGGAGGAATCCGAATTTAGTCTCCTCGCGTGCCACATGCACCTGCATGAGCACATTTGCCTTGAGGCCGGCGCGCCAGGCTTCGTCGTCGATCACGCGAAGCAGACGCTCGGTGTCGACGCTTTCTATCATGGCCACCTTGTCGATGATGGAGCGCACCTTGTTGGTCTGCAGGTGACCTATGAAGTGCCAACGCACGTCGTCGGGCATGAGCGGCGCTTTCTGCAGCAATTCCTGCTGCCTGCTCTCGCCAAACAGTCGCTGCCCGGCATCGTATGCCTCGCGCAGCGCCTCCACGGGATGGAATTTTGATACGGCCACCATCTCCACGCCTTGGGGTAGGGTGGAGAGGATTGACTCGATGTTCCGGGCTATGCCGCTCATTGGTCAGAGGGCTTTTTCACGGGGTATACGTCAAGGATTGGAGTCTCGTGGATCTGGGCTATGTCATAGTCGGCCAGAGTGCCTTTCATGCACTCCTTGAATTGCTCGAGAGCTCCCTCGAAATCATTGGCCTGCACCAGGGTGAGCACAGACACCTTCTTCTCCACCGGGGGCTTGCCCATGGCGGCAGGCTTCTCGTCGATGGTGGTGATCAGCCATTTGACCATGTACCACTTGTCGCCGTTGTCGTCAAAGAATATTTCAGATATCTTGGTGCGCTTCACGGCCGATACCGAGAAGTCGCCCGAGATGTAGGGCTTGCGTTCTTCAATGATGCGTGATTCCGCTTCGGTGAACGAAAGAGCGTCGACCAGGAAAGTCTCTGTAACTTTTTTCACGGCAGTGCCGTTTTCCTGGAGCTTATCGTATCTCACCTTGCATTCAAACCAGTTTGCCATTGTGGTTATGTGTTTATTTCGGAAAAATTGACGTTTTTTGGTATATATTGGCAAAGATAATACTTTTTTGCGGGAAAACGGCAAAAAACTTTCGCCGCGTCATTTTCGTTTTGCAAAATTTAATGAAGGGAATATATGGTATCGGGGGTGTCTGACGTTATTGTTTCAGTAATTCTTATTTCGAATTTAGAACGTTACCGAATTGAAAAAGATACTTGCTTTGATCATTGCCGTGGCTCCGCTGCTTGCGGGCGCTGTGGATCCGTTTGACTATACCGGCCAACTTCAGAAGAGCGAGATGGAGCGCGAGGCTGTGGCTGACGACGAAGAGGATGTGTATATGCTGCTTGTGGGCGAAGCCGAGACGGCCATCGCAGCCAATGACTACTATACGGCTATATTGAGGCTGCGGGAGGCAATGGCCAACGAGCCCGGCAACCCTCTCAACGTGATGCTCCTCTCAAATCTCGGAAACATGTATATGCGCGTAGATCAGGACTCTCTCGCCATGCAGGCGTTTGACGATGCCTTGCGCATGGCTCCGTCGATGACGGCTATATACGGAAACCGCGCGCTGCTGCGGCTTAAGGTTGGAGATGAAGCCGGCGCCCTCGACGACTTCAATACCGTTGTGGCCCGCGACTCGCTCAACGCCACCGGACGCTATTACCGTGGCATGATGGCCCTGTACAGCGGTGATGTGGTCCAGGCCGAGACGGATTTCCATGTGCTCCAGAGGGTGGATCCGGCAAGCTATAATACAAACGTGGCTCTGTCGTCGCTTTATTCACGCACGGGGCGTGAGCTTCTGGCCATTCCTTTTTATGAAAGACTCATAGCGGAGGACCCGTCGGCCGAGTACTACGCGGCTTTGGCCGGGTGTTATCTTGCCATCGACTATCTTAGCGAGGCATCAGCCACTATACAGCAGGGCATAGTGAAATATCCGGATGACGCGGAGCTGTACTATTACCGTGCGTGGCTCAACAATAAGCGCTATATGCTTGACGACGCCAAGGCCGATGCCGCGAAAGCCGTCAAGCTCGGAGCCGACCCCCAGCGCGTGGTCGCCTTGTTCAGGAAAGGCAAGTGACGGCAGTGCGCTCCCTGAAATTTAATATTGCAGGTATATGAAGGGCACAAGTGAGCTTTGCCGCGCCTGGATCACGATGAAGATGACGATGGCGAGGATGACCGCTTGGAAAGCCCAGTGGAGCCTGCCGTATGAATCGCGCAAGCGGCCAAGCCAATGCCCCGGCAGGAAATGCAGTGCGAAAGCGATGACAATGATGGCCACAACCAGCGCGTAGCCCTTGATGAACTGGGGCAGCACTTCGGGGTGGAAATTGGTGAATATGGCAGTGTACATGTCTGTGATGGTCTGCACCGACGGAGCACGGAAGAACGTGAACCCGATGACTACGAGCACCAGCGTGAGCATGATGCCCGCAGGACGCACCCATGCGCCGCGCTCCGGCAGCCAACCTTTGGATTTCAATGCTTTGTGGCCCACGAGGAGAGCACCGTGGTAGCCGCCCCATAGCACATACATCCATGATGCGCCATGCCACAGGCCTCCAAGAAGCATGGTGGTCATCAGATTGAGGCGCTGGCGATGCTTTCCCTTGCGGTTGCCGCCAAGAGGGATGTAAAGGTAATCCATAAGCCATGAAGACAGCGATATGTGCCAGCGTTTCCAGAATTCGGTGGGGTTTTGCGCTTTGAACGGGGCGTTGAAATTGTCTTTGAACCTGTATCCGAGCAGCAGGGCGAGGCCTATGGCCATGTCGCTGTATCCTGAAAAGTCGCAGTAGAGCTGTAGAGTGAAGCCGAATGCGCCGAATACGTTTTCAAGGCCGGTGTAGAGCGATGGATTTTCGAAAATGCGGTCTACGAAGTTGCCGCTTATATAGTCGGCCACAATCACTTTCTTGATGAGGCCGAGGATGATCAGGAACAGTCCTTCGCTCACATGCGCCCTTGTGGCCTGCGGTCGCGCCTCTATCTGAGGCAGCATGTCCTTTGCCCTTACCACCGGTCCGGCGAGCAGAGGCGGGAAGAATGTCAGGAAGAAGCAATAGTCGAGGAAATTGCGGCATGGAAGCATCTGGCCTCTGTAGATGTCGACCATGTAGCTGATAGAGCGGAAGGTGAAGAAGGAGATGCCGGCCGGAAGTATGATGTCGAGAGCATCGAAGTTTGTGCCGGTGATTGACGCGAATGTGTCGAAGAGCAGGTTGAAGTATTTGAAATACACGAGCATCCCCAGATTGATTACAACGTTGAGGGCTATTATCCATCGTTGGGCAGATCGGGAGGCTATCCCCATCCATCGGCCAAGAGCGTAGTCGCTGACGCAGACTCCCATCAGTATGAAGCAGCATTCGGCGCTCGATTTGTAGTAGAAATACAGCGAGAACAGAATGACAAACGCCATTTTGACCCGAGGCCATTTCCGGCATGCCTGGTATATGCCGATGAAAATGGCGAATAGTATCAGGAATAGGCCGGTATTGAACAGGAGCGGGTTGGCTTTGTCGTAGGCAAGTATGTCGATCATCTGATTGAAAATGAGAATTATTCGTTAAGTGCGTTGTCAAGCGCGTCGAAAAAGAGAGAGCCTTGCAGGGCATAGCCGGTGGGGCCGCAGTGTATGCGGTCTTTGGCCATCAGGCCTTGGTCGACCCAGAGGGGCGATGAGCCTTCGCCGCCGGCTACTTCATACCAGTCGTATGTGGCTATCCCATTCTCCCGGCCATAGCGCAGCACAAGCTCGCGCACAGAGGCCACTTTGCTGTTGACGGAGTATGTGCGGCTCCATCTGCGCCTTTTGCCTTTGCCCACTCGCCTGCGAGTGGATTTCTGGCATTCGGCGGGAGTCACCAGCAGCAGTTGGGCCTGGGGGTTGGCACGGCGCAGGTCTTTGACCATCAAGTCAATGCTGCTTAAGATTGATTGGGAGTCGCTTTTGCCGAAGGCGTCGTTTGTGCCGAGGCTCACTATGATGAGCTGCGGTTCGAGCCGGCGCACGTCGTCGGCCATGCCGGGAATGGAATTGTAGGATGAAAACGTGGCTCCGTTGTTGCCAATGGAATTGTATTTCACGCCATTGTCCATATTGTCAAGGTCAAAGCCATAGATCTGGCACTGGCCTTGCGATGCGAAATCGAGGCTTATGCGCGATGTGCGTTCGTTGAGGTAGGCTGTGACTGTGTCGCCGTCGACCGTGTATTCAAACAGGTTGTCGGCTCCGTCGGTGGTGGCTCCCTTCAATGTAGGGGCCTTCCCTTTGAAATAAAGCCTTATCGCCTCGAAGTCATGATTTTTTACAGATATGTCGAATGCGAAGTTGGCGTCTTTGGGGCTCAGGGCGATTCCGGTGAATCCCATTTCTACAGGCCATGGCTTTTTGAGGATTTTGGCTATCTCGAATCTCGATTTCGACTCTATGGCATAGTCTACCGGCTGGTTGGTGCCGGCAAGTCTGAATGGTATGATCAGGCCACGCCCTCGGGTGCCGTATTTGCTGTCGAACAGTGATCGGGTGCGCGATGTGCCCATCTCGGCCTGTACATGCGAGTCGCCTATATGCACAATAGAGATGGAAGTGTCTGCCGACGCGGCAAACAGGCTCTTTAGCCCGGTCCAGTCGGCGCCGTTGAGGTCTATGTGGTTGGCGCCAAGCCGCAGGAATGGATATTCGGAATATCCGGCATCAGGCCGAGACGGAATCTCCGCCGGGTGTATGTCTGGATTGGCCCGTATCTCCAGGTCATATTCGGCTTCGCAGGCCGAGTCGGCTTCGGAGAGCGAAACGGCCTGCGCGCTGATGCAGACGCATATCGACAGGAGCAAAGAGGCAAAGCGGCGATTTTTTTGCATGGCGGGTTATCTTGTCAAGGCATTGACAATTTCGGTGGCTATCTTTTTGCCGCCGGCTGAATTGATGTGTATGTAGTCAGAGTTAGCCAGGCCTCGCTCTTTCCAGTCGACTATGGCGTCTTGTCCGCCCATGGCCTCGCGTGTGTCAAAAAACAGGCACCCGGCTGCTTTGGCTGCCTTGCGCTGGGCTTCCACCATTGCCGGGGCGGTGAGCATCGAGTGCACTTCGCCCTGGAATTTCTGTCCGCGGTCTCCTATGCCCATGATCATTATCTGTGCGCCGGGGTAGCATTGGCGCACCCTCTCTACCATCTGCTGCAGTATCTTGCCGAAATATCCGTATTCGGTCTGCTCAGACGTGAGGGCGTTGACGCCGTATTCGAGGATGATGAGGTCATAGTCAACGTATTGGCGCATCTGCGCGGCAAGGTCGGTGTTGAGGCGGCGATTGTTGACGCCTGAATTTCCACGCACCGACATGCAGTCTACTCCGATGCCTCCGCTTCCTTCAAGCCACGCCCCGAGGTACACGAGTCCCGGGCAGTCGATCTCTGCCTCAAACGTGCCGGTGCGCTCGGGCAGGCTGTACTGCTGCACCTGCTCGCCGGGCACCACATCTACTATGTATTCGGATGTGTCTGTGCGGAATGTGATTGTGCCCTCTGACGGAGCCACATACAGCAACCGTGATACATCCCATTTGCGTCCGCTCTTGTAAGTCACTTTTGCGGGGCCGTCGGCTGTGAAGTATTCGCCTGTGATGTTGAAGTATTTCGATGATGGAGCCTTCTGCATCCCATGCACGGTGAGGCCTTCGTCGCTTTGCTTTATGGTGCGTCGGAATCCTGAGGCCACGCTGTGGCCGGGCACGAAGCCTACTCCTCGTCCGCCGTATTTTGATTGCAGTTGGCTGCGTATGTCTTGCGTGAGTATGTCGCCTTCGATGTATGAATCGCCCATTACGGCTATGCGTGCATTGCCTGAAGCGATGGCTTTCTTCACTTTTCGGAGGCCATCGGCGTCGGCGGTGTAGTCTTCGATCACCATCTCTCCGTCAACTCGGGCTTCTTCGCTCGGTTTTTCGGTGTGCTCTTGGTATATGGGGAGAGCAAGAGTGTCTGGGGCGGCCTTTTCCTCCGCGGGCTGTTGGCGCTTCATTTCTTCAACCGCCTTGACGTATTCCGGGTCGATGACCTCGTTTCCGGTGGTGGCGGCCACGGCTGTCTGTGCCGAAGGAAAAAGATCGGCCAGCAGGTTGTAGTCCTTTATGAAGCCTCCGGTCAGGCGGCTCCAAGGCACAAGCGAAAGAAGCGCCACCAAGGCTATGGCCGAAAATATGATAAGGAATGGTTTTGGCTTGTCGTTCATTTGTCAATTGCGATGTTTAAGAATCATAAAGATCTCTTTCTTCTGTATTTTTGGTTTGGATCGTTGGGCTTGTCGGGAATTGTGCGTTCAAGCACACCAAGCTCAATCAACGGGGAGATGTATTTTTGCCTATTTTTGAATTGGTTTGTAATCCCCAGGCGGTCCATGATTTCCTTTGCCGAACGAGGAACAGAGCAGAAATTACGAATATCTTCTTCCTTCTTGGTTAGTTTTCGAATAGCAGTGCTTGGATTAGGTTGGTTACTTTCCGCCGTAGGTTGGTTACTTTTTAGACGAGGTTGGTTACTTTCCGCCGTAGGTTGGTTACTTTTTAGGTGAGGTTGGTTACTTTTTGCCGTAGGTTGGTTACTTTTTAGGCGAGGTTGGTTACTTTTTAGGCGAGGTTGGTTACTTTTCGCCGTAGGTTGGTTACTTTTTAGGCGAGGTTGGTTACTTTCCGTCGGAGGTTGGTTACTTTTTAGGCGAGGTTGGTTACTTTCCGCCTTGGGCTGGTTGCTAATAAGAGGCCTTTTTCCATATACATAAGGGGGATCAAGTACTAAAGAGTCCCCAGTCCAGTTAACATCGCAATTCCGTGGTATCGTAATTACGAACTCATTGGCTGTATGAGTTATGATATTGCTGTTGCTATTGCCATTTGTGAATATTGCATTAGGATCATACTCCAATGCGCGTTGCACACCGCTTCCTGCACCAGTGTATGGAAGTAAGAAATTTGCATTAGTGAAAAGAAACATGTTGCGTGGCATGGAAATGCCATTTTTCACATCCTCTACGGTCAAGCCATTAGGCAAAGTGCCTGGGCTGTGGATCTCTACACGATTGTCGAAAATAAAAAAACGTAATGGAGATTTGATATTGAGTGAACGATGAACCAGGGCATTCACAGTGTATTCCAAAAGGCTTTCATATGGAATTTCCAATACCCCAAGAGTGTTAAATTCAGGTTCGACTTGCACCTTACGCAGATTTCTATTGAAGAAATTCATAATGGCATTGAACTGATGAAGCAAGTTGCCCTCGATTTCCATGTCATGCATTTTATCGCGGAACGATGTACCGCCTACAGAATTGCCGATGAAACTAATGCATTTGGCGGTCATAGCGGGAAGCCAACGTTGAGTATGTTTGCCGAATAGAAGCATCGCTGCAACTGTAATCGAACCGTCAGGGCGAATAAAACGCAGATTGCAGAGCAAGCGTTCTATTGAAGAGCCCTTTATGATGAAGGAGGCAATTTGGTCAAGAGAATAATCCACCATATTGAGCTCGTCAATGTTTTTGCCTCTGAACACATTGGCGAAGCGGCTCATCAAATAAAGTTTGATTGTATCAGGATCAAGGTCGGCGATAGAAGAGCCAGGCACTGCAGCCTCGTCAGGATTGAAATTGCCACACTCGCTCATCATTTCAGCCAACTCTGAATTGTCAAACACTTTCCGTTTGTCCACGCCATTCTTAACCCAAATCACACCTTTGTTATCATGGTATGGTTTGTTCTTGCCTTCGGGAATTGTTGCAACGACGACGGCTCCGCCGCTTGTCGGAACATTCTCAATATCGATAAGCACGTTCGGGATTACGTTCTCCGCCGCTATGTTTGTCAGAAGATTGGAGGTTTCCTGTAATTCCATATATGAAAGAGAATTGATTTTGCCCGATTTGTCATTTATGCCGATGACAATTTGGCCTCCGCGGGAATTGCTGAACGCAACCATCTCGCAACCGATATCGTACCGGTCGTTAACCCGCTCCTTAAACTGAACCCTTCCTGCTTCAGCCAAGTCTCGCATCTGTAGTAATTCTCTCTCTGTCATTGAAGTATTGTATCTGAATACAAAATTACTAAAAAACTCTGGAATATCCTCAAAAAAGCCGATAAATGGAGTATTGAGATGACACCGCGCCCCTGCCGGCATTCATCGATGTCGGCAGGGGCGCGGAAAGGGCGGGCTGACAGATCAGCGCATTACTTGCGGTCGAGAATCAAAGTAGAGCTTTGCCATGCGGCTGCTGCGTCAAGCACCTTCAGCATGTCGCTCCATTTTGATGCCGGCAGGATCGCCGAGTTGTATCGCTTTGTGATTTCGATGCTGACCGTTTCAGGCGAAGCGGCCGACGCTTTCACATCGAAGCATCCGGCATCGTTGCTCACCGACGCATTGAGGGCGGAAAGCGATTTGGCATTGACCGAGTATCCGTCAGGAATCCTGAGGTCGATGCGTGTGATGTATTCACGCGGGTTGCGCATATAGATGTCATCGCATCTGTCCCTGTCTGACGGGAGAGTCTCGATCTGTCCGCTCATCAGCTTGCCGGCGGATAGTATGAGGTTTTTGCCGGCGCGCTTCACAAGGTTGTCCATAGTATAGTCGATGCTGTAGGTTAGCTCCGGCGCTGCCGGGTCAATGCCGATGTTGAGCACCCGGGCTTCGGTCATCTCCGAAGCGTCAGTGTCATGATAGCCTCTGATTTCGTTTTTGAAATCGTCTTTCTGCGTATGGCGGCCGTCGGCATAGCGCTCGGCGCGGTTGGCCGCTTCTTTCTTTGTTTCCTTCAGGTCAACGCTCAGGCCGTATCGGTTAAGATATTTTTTATATCCCTCGTTGATGTCTTCTTCGCTGAGGAGCGATAAGGCGTTGTTTTTGGTGGCTCCAATATAAGATTCAATTCGCTTGATCTTGAGAGTTGTCCCGTCGATTGACGCCTCTATCGATGTGACATTGCGGTTGTCTGATGCCGCTGTCGCCGGAGTGGTGAAATAGTCGGCCTCTGTGGTGGGTTGCTTTTTGCGCTCCTTCTCCTTGCGCCACATCAAGGCTTTGCGCCCCTGGAAGGCAGGGTGCATTTCAGATGGCGCAAGTATGGTCTGAGGAGGGAAATACAGGCGCGGGCAGTCGCCCTCGACTCTGGTGAATGAGGTGGAATTCCGGAAGTTGATGAGCCGGTCAAGAGGCTCATTCAGGTCTGATGTGGAAATGCCTACGCCGGCAGGTATTTTGCAGTCGTTGAGATAGCTGTTGAGGTAGACTGCAAAGCGTGTGTCATTTTTCCTGAGCATTTGTCCGATGTAGATATAGCAGAGCAGATTGTAGGCGTAATCGGCCGCCTCGGTCGGGCTTATCTCTCCGGCCTTGACCATCTTTTCGAGCACGGGCTTTATCTTTTTCCCGTCTTTGATATAGTCTTTCACCAATTGAGGACCCGATTTGATCCAGATCTTATAGCCAAGGTATGTATCCCATTCGTTCCACTCGTCGCCTTGTATCTTTGTGGCTTCGGGATTGGCCTGCAGGCCGTCTTTGCGTGCGCTTGGAGGCGTGTATTCGTCGCTGTTGCGCCGATTGAATATGTGCATGCGCACTGTGGGTGCCTGCTGGTCGGGGTCATACCAAAGTCGTGGGGCCTTTTCGATATCCTTCATTTCAAGGTCCAACACATAATTCTTATCCTCATCGCGGCTGACCGTGAAGTCGGGTGCGCCGTTGAGCGCCCGGTATTGAGTGGTGAGATTGTCGTCGATGACGCAGTGTATGCGATAGTTCATGATAGGCGCGTCAGAGCGGAGCACGAATTCCTTGGGGTCAGGGTGCACATTCTGCAGTTTAGATTCGCTGTAATAGAATAAATCTATATCGTCGCCGATCTCAAGCGCGGGGATAGCGAGTTTGCGGCTTTTCTTTTCACCTTTTTTGCCTTCTTCGATTTCTACGAATTCTGATGTGTCGATGTCGACGATGCGTCCGTCAGGCTTTATGAGCCTGACGCCCATGGTGTGGCGCCTGCGGTCATATCCGTCGTAGTTTTTGGTCTTGCTGTCGGTGTCAAAGTCGAGTTCTGAGTATTTCTCGAGCGCGGCCTTGTCGTTTATGTGTATCAGCATGCGTGTCAGTTGGCTGCCGCGCACCTGCGCCTTCCTCGTAAAGGCCAGGAATGATCCGGGTGCCAAGCCGAATCCGGTCTTTTTGCGGGCGTTGACCTCTTCGTATATGGCTTTTATCACAGATGATTCTTTTTGGTATTTTGCGGGCACGTCTTTAACGTTGAATGCCGGTAGGTCCATCGCGTAGACTTCCGCGCGGATAGTGTCGGTGAAGTTGCGGTAGTCATCCTTCTTGTCGGCGAATGCGAGGATGGCTAAAGTCATGGCCACCGTTGTCAGAATTGCTTTTTTCATGGTATGTGGTGATGTGTAAATGGAGGTGGATTATTTCAAGTTTATTTCAATCTGTTGGTTGCATGCGTCCTTCCATACTGATAGATTCTTGTTCCACGATGGAATCTCGGCCAGCGGCAGTAGCGTTTTTTTGACTGTGATGGTTTTCGTCATGCTCACTTTGTCTCCTTCATGCGCGAAAACGCAGATGAAATCAGCCTGCGGCGTCTCCATTCGGAAGTCGGTCGGTAGGGTCGGTTCGGCCCCGGCGGGCAGTTCAACGGTCGACCGGCTTGTGATGCTGCATGTCATCGGAAATATGTAGTCGCTCTTGCGCCCGTCGGTGTCAATGCGCTCCTCCAGTGGATCGCCTGACGTATTAAGGTCAAGATATATGGCGTTGTCGGCAGCGGTGATGGCCGATGGATTAAAGATGGGAGCTGAGATGGAGATGCGTCCCGGCGCCGAAGTGTCATAAACGATGCTGTCGGGGACTACGGAAGCGCGCGACATTGGTATCATAGATTTGGCCAATAATTCATTCAGGTGCTGGCCGGGCACGTCGGAGTATTTGCTGAAGAAGCGTTCGGCCACATCTTCGGTGCAAATGCGGTAGGCAATCCCCGTCAGCCCATCGGGTGTCAGCCTGTAGTCGTAGCACAGGCTGTCGGCGGATGCGAGCGGTGAGCGTTCGGGGATGTCGATCATCGTGTAGCCATCAGGCAAGAATGCCATTGCATCTTTGCCGCATATCCACTGGGGTATGTGGCGCGCTGAGATTTGTTTGTGCGTAGGGTCGAGGAACAGGTATGACCCGCTATCGGGCACTACGCATATCATGTGGTCAGATGCCGACAGCGACAGAGCGTCAGAAATGCGGAAAGGAATCTTGTCAGTGCCGGTGCAGGCGATGTATGCTTCGATTCCGGCACGGTTGAGCAGTGTGCACAGCAAGAGCGACATGCCTTTGCAGTCGCCGTATCTTTTGCGGAGCACCTCAGCCGGCGAGTCAGGCCGATAGGCGGCTTCTCCGGCCTCAAAGGCTACATAGCGTATGGTCTGCTGCACGTAGCGGTAGAGGCGGCTTATCATCTCATCCCGGCTATTGGCTCCGGAGCAAACCTCGGCGATGATTGAGCCGGCGGCGGGGATCACTGTGTCGACGTCAAGCATCTGGCGGTGGTAGCGATAGAGCGAGTCGCAATCAGGGAAATAGCCTTTGACCATTATGTGGGCGAGGCTTGAGAGAGCCGACGGCTTACCGGGGTCATCAGGGATTTCCGGCAGCGAGGCGGCGGTGTAGGTGATGGTCCTTGAGCCGTCGGCGGCGGTCTGTTCAGAGCGCGTTATGCCCTCGGCGGGGAAGTTGCGGTCGATCAATTGTATGTCAGGCAGCGACGCGGGTATCTTGAATATGATTTTCTTGCTTCTCACGGGATAATCCTCAGCCGGAAACATCCCCGTGAAGTGAGCTGCATCGGTGAATGTGCGTTTGAACTGCACTTTAGCCTTGCTGTCCTTCCCTCCAAGAGTGATGTTGAAGTAGCAGACCTTGCTGTCGTCATGAAACACGGTGGGTGAGTTGGCGTTGCGGTACTGCGCTTTTCCGCCCGAGGCTTTGTCGAGGGTGACGATGTTGCTGTGGAATATGTATGGCTGTATTTTTTCGCCCCGTCGGGTGGCCTGATATTCACGTATGATCGAGTGGCTGACTTTTACGCCTTTATTCCCTTGGGTGAATCGGTATTCTTCGGTGTCGGAAGAGATAACCACATTTTCGTCGGGGGATGCCCCTCGCATTAGCGCGCACGAGGCAAGCATGATGAGGATGAATAGGGTGGATTTAAGCTTCATGGCGAAAAGAATTAGGTCTGTATTAATCCGTCTACCGCAAAGATATGGGTATTTAAAAGAAAAAACCGTGATTGAAATCACAGTTTTTTCATGAATGCGGTTGTAGGGGTCCTGCAGAGTCAGTTCCTGCTTGTCTTTGAGGTGGGGGTAAGGCAGAGTTTGCGCCGCATGCGGGAGAATGTTTCGCGCGTGACACCCAGATACGACGCTATCGCGGTCATTGAGATCATTTTGTTTATGCCCGGAAGGCGGTTGAGCAGCTCAAGGTAGCGCTCTTCCGGCGAATCGCATCTGTAGGATATGGCGCGCAGCAGGAATCCTACGGCTATTGCCTTTGTGAAGTCGAGTCTGTATTCTATGCCCAACTCGCGGTCCATGTAGCCGGTGAAGTCATCGAGGTCTATGAGCGCCACTTCAGAGCCGCACAATGCAGTGACGTCGTAGTATGAACGATTGTTGGGATTCGCAGAAACGTACGCGCCGACAAATTCGCCGGTCAAGGCGAGCGACAATATCTGATGGTCGCCTTTGTAGTCAGAGCGTGAGAATGAAAATGCTCCCGATGTCACAAGCCCGATTTTGGTCACGGGCGCGCCTTGCGCCACAAGGCATTCTTTTCGCCTGAAGCTTTGCTTTTGGCCGTGTGACATGATGAAGTCGCGCAGAGGCGAGATGTCGAAGATATCGTATGTCTTAAGGTCGGCCATAGTGGGTTGGGATTGGGGTATGGTTATGACATCCTCGAGAGGAAATTATCGATCTTGCTGTTGGCTTCAGCCCACTCGGTCTCCGGTACGGAATCGGGAGTGATGCCGCCTCCGCCATAGCAGTATGCGTCATCGCCCTCGATGCGGCAGCAGCGTATATTGACGTAGGCATGTACCGATGAGTCGGGCATCGACAGCCCGATGCATCCGCCGTAGCAGTCCCTGCTGTGCCTTTCAGTGGCCGAAATGTCGGCCAAAGCCTCCTCCTTTGGATATCCGCAAAGGGCAGGGGTGGGGTTGAGCGCGTCAAATATGTCTGATGCCTTGCAGTGGGCGAGATGTCCGGATATCGGAGTGAGCAAGTGCTTGATGGTGCCGTATGGCAGTGCCTGCCTCGGGCCTTGATCGGGGTCGAGTCCGAGGCCTTTGAGACGGCTCATTATGTAGTCGACCACAATCTGATGCTCGACAGAGTTTTTGTCGTCCCATGTCGTTGACTCTTTGGGCAAAGTGCCTGCCAGCGCCATTGTCCGGAACAGGTCATGGCCCTGGGTCTTGACAAGAATTTCAGGAGGCGCTCCCATCCAGCATCCGAAATCGGGCGTGTAGCAGATGTAGGCGAAGCTGCCTTCCGAGCGCTCAGCGAGATTGGCGTAGAGGTCAGATAATTTCCTGCCGCATAAATCGCATTTCCTCACCATTGATATCACGGTTTTGGCTTTTCCACGCTGCTTTAGCGCGGAAATCACGAGAGAGAGAGAGGCTATGTATTGACGCTTGTCGGTGGGGGCTGGCGCGGGCAATGTCGGCATCTGCTCGGCCTCTGCAAGGTCTGCATCGCAAACTTGCTTGGCTGTGAGCGTGGCAGGTATCCACAGGTTGTCGCTCCATGAGCGGTTGAATGCTCCAATGAAAAATCCCATGCCGACGGGGGGCTGCGACTGCGTAGTGGCAGAGGCGCCGAAGAGGGAATCGCCCTCCGGTGTGCGGACAGCGAAGAATGGCAAGCCCGAGGTCAGGCACCAGTCGATGGCGCTGCGCGTGACGATGTCGACTGGCATGGCGTTATCCCTCGGATATGACGCGTCCCATAAGGTCGAAGGGCATTGCGTCTGTAATCTCCACGATGTAGTATCCGCCGATCGAGAGGTCGCCGTCGGCGGCCGGAATCAGCACCTCGTTATCAACGTCGGGCGAGTCATATTGAGTGCGTGCGCGGTAGTGCTCGCCGTCAAGCGAGTCAATGACTACAAGCATGCGCTGCCCGATTTTCCCGGTGTTGATTTCCTCGGATATTTCTTCCTGTAAGGCCATGATGCGGTTGAGCCTTTCCTGCTTCACTTCATCAGGGATGTCGTCGGCAAAATGCTTGGCGGCGTAGGTGTCATCCTCTTCGCAGTATGCGAACGCTCCCATGCGCTCGAAGCGCTGCTCGCGCACAAAGTCCTCGAGCTCGGCGAATTCCTTTTCCCCTTCGCCCGGAAATCCCACCATCAGGGTGGTGCGGATGTGTATGCCGGGCACTTCCTCGCGTATGCGTTTGAGCAGGGCGCGTGTGCCGTCGGCGTCGATGTGGCGCCTCATGTTTTCGAGCACGGGGTCGCTGATGTGCTGCAGCGCTATGTCAAGGTATTTGCATACGTTGTCGTGCTTGGCCATCACCGGAAGCAGGTCGTAGGGGAATTGAGCCGGATATGCGTAATGCAGCCTTATCCATCTGAGGCCGGGGATGGCGGCGAGCCGGTCCACGAGCTCGGCTATGGCGAGCCTGCCGTAAATGTCATGCCCGTAGGCTGACAGATCCTGTGCCAGGACATTGAGCTCCTTCACACCGCCCTTCACGAGCGACTCTGCCTCCTCGACTATTTCTTCGATGGGGCGGCTCTTGTAGCGGCCTGTGATTAGGGGTATGGCGCAGAAAGCGCAGAATCGGTTGCAGCCTTCGGCTATCTTCAGGTAGGCGTGGTGGGGGGCAGTTGTCAGGCTGCGCTCCCAGGCCTTTGCGTCGATAGCCGGGTCGGCCTTGAGGTCGGCGATAATCTTGTCCCAGTCAAATTTGCCGTACCATCCGTCGACTTCAGGGATTTCGGCGGGGAGTTCGTCGGCGTATCTTTGCGACAGACACCCCATGACAAAAACCTTGCGCCCCTTCTTTTTCTTCTTGGTTTCGCAGCATTGCAGTATCATGTCGATCGACTCTTCCTTGGCGTCGCCGATGAAGCCGCAGGTGTTGATCACCACCACATCGGCTTTGGGCTTTGCCGGATTGTGCATGGCCTTGTATCCGGCATTTTCAAACATGGCCATGAGCCGCTCCGAGTCTACGAGATTCTTCGAGCAGCCCATGGTGATAATATCTACAGAGGGCATAAATCTGACTGAAAGTTAGGAGTGGTGGATGTGTTGGCGATGGCTTTTGACGGGTAGGTCAACGCTTGCCGAAGAGGGATCCCACGAATTCACGCTTGTTGAATACCTGCAAGTCGTTGATGCCTTCGCCCAGGCCGATGTATTTCACCGGAATCTGGAATTGGTCGCTGATGCCTATGACCACGCCACCCTTGGCTGTGCCGTCGAGTTTGGTTATGGCGAGGTGTGTCACTTGAGTGGCGGCAGAGAATTGGCGAGCCTGCTCAAAAGCATTCTGCCCTGTCGATCCGTCAAGCACAAGCAGCACCTCGTCGGGGGCGCCCGGCACCACCTTGGCCATCGATTTCTTTATCTTCGTGAGCTCATCCATCAGTCCCTTCTTGTTGTGGAGTCGGCCGGCTGTGTCTATGATAGCCACGTCGTACCCCTGGGCTACTGCCGAGGCCAGCGTGTCATAGGCCACCGCGGCTGCATCGCTGCCGAGCTGCTGCTTCACTATGGGCACATCAGCGCGTCGGCCCCACTCCTCGAGCTGCTCTATGGCGGCAGCGCGGAATGTGTCGGCGGCGCCGAGCATCACTTTGTATCCGGCGCTCTTATATTGGTGGGCGAGCTTTCCGATCGTTGTGGTTTTTCCCACGCCGTTGACGCCCACCACCATGATCACATAGGGTTTGCGGCCTTCGGGTATGGTGAAGTCTCCCTTGGGATTCTCGTCTGCGCCCGCGAGCATGTTGCTTATCTCTTCGCAGAGCATGTCGTTGAGCTCGTCAGACCCTACGTATTGGTCACGCTTGGCGCGGTCGCGTATGCGGTCGATTATTTTGATCGTGGTCTCAGTGCCCACGTCAGAGGTGATGAGGATTTCCTCAAGCTCGTCAAGAAAATCATCGTCGATTGTGCGCCTGCCCACGAACATGCGGCGCAGTTTCCCAAAGAATCCTTCTTTTGTCTTTTCAAGGCCTTTGTCGAGAGTCTCCTTTTTTTCGCGAGAGAACAGACTTTTGAAAAATCCCATATGATATACTCACTTAATACAATTGGTTTCAGATGGCAAAGTTACGAAATAAAGACGATTTTCCCTTGCAAAAACTCATTTTTTTTGGCGCATGGCCCGCTTCGGGAGCCTGTTGGCGTAAGTTTACATAATTTAACGTGTCATTCGGTCAACAAAAATCAGTCCTGCGTGGTTGTAATAGTAAATATTCACACACACACAACACACAGTTTTGACTATGAAATCCGCATCATCCATCAGCTTTGCGCTTGCCGCAATGGCAGTTGTGCCGACGCTTGCCGCCGCACAGACAACAAAGTGGGTCATCGACCCCGTTTATGAGAGCATCAGTCTGGTTTGCAACAATTCAATCATCGAAGCCAAGAGCGCCGATGCCACAGCCTTCTACACTCTGGGAGGCGAGAAGATATTTGAGACTTCGGGCGCGGCTGCAGCCGACGCAGAAGGCAACATCATCCTCAAGGATAAGGACTCGGGCATGATCGTAGGCTTCGTGAACGCAGACGGAAAGAAAATCGACATGCCGGCCGTAAAGCCCGTGGGCGAGGCAGCGTTTGTAGATGGCCTGCTGATGTATGACAACGATGGCGCATACGGCACCGTCGACACCGAGGGTAACCGCCATGAGATGCCCAAAGGCGTGATACGCGCTTTCCCGTATTCTCACGGATATGCCCTGTATCAGGCTTACGCACAGCCCGAAAAGAAGAAAGATCCTTACTACGCATACAGCAGCCTCGGAAGCGAGGTCGACTATTCGATCGACGGAAAGAAGATCAAGCGTGACGACATAAAATTCCTGTCGAGCGTAGCTCCCGACGGACGCGCCATTGCTGTCATAGGCGACAAGGTATACTGGTTTGAGGCCGATGGCGGCGCGTTCAAGCCGATGTTGATCGAAGGCCAGCAGCCAAGCCTGACTGAGCGCACATTGAATGACCTTAAGAGTTTCGGCGAATCGGGCGTGTACACGTTCCGTGGCCATCTTGAGCCGAAGCGCAGCGTGACTATCTGCTTCACCGAGACATTTGTTCCTGACAAGATCGTCAGCGGAGATATGCGCATGGAATTCAAGGCTTCTGCCTCGACCGACAAGAAAGAGCAGGCTCCTGAGGCCGACAAGGCTCTCCCGGCAAGCAATTTCTCTCTTGCGCAAGTGGATTCCACCCACTATGTGCTGAAGTATAAGGATGCCACCGTTCCCACCGGCAAGTTCGAGGCTTTCGGGTCGATGTTTGGCGACTATGCCGCTGTCAAAGAGGCAGGCAAGTGGGGTATTCTGACTTTCGTGCCAGCAGTGAACTATGATTTCGTGCTCCGCGGCGCCAATGACGAAGACAATATCGCATTCCGCCACGCCAAGGCCAAGGCTGAGCTAATAGTGGACCTTCCCGCAGGAATCAGCGCTTCTGAATTCAGCGTGTCGGTGCCCGACTCAGTGGCTGACCTGATGGCTATCGATGATTTCGACCGCACGGAGAAGACTGCCGGCGGCATCACCCGCGTCACCTATCCCGTCACCCTGAGCATACCTCCCACAATCACTGACCAGGTGTCGGAGATAAATTATCCCATCGACGTGCTGATTTCGGGCGAGAAGCAATCAAGCCAGAATGTGAAGGCTAACGCTTGGTATGTGAAGAATTACATCATGACCATCGACGCAGACCCCAAGAATGCCCTCGACGCTTACGGCAATGTGCAATTCGTGGTCAATGTGGAGAAGGATCAGCCTGACGGAGCCGATTATCCGATCAATGTGCAGATTGTGCCTGAATCTCCCATGAGCCAGATTTCCTGGAACTCAAGCAAGATCACAGAGACTAAGTATCAATTCAAAGTGGCTAATCTGATGCCCGGCACCAACCGCGTATGGATCGTGATGAACGAAGAGGGCTGTCCGACCATCAACATGCCATTCGAACTTGAAAACACCGGAGCCTCGTCCAAGCATCAGGCGGCAGTAGAGCCTCAGCCTGTACAGCAGCAGTATCAGCAGGCGGCTCCCGCGCAGCAGCCGATGCAGCAGGTTCAGTACCAGCAGGCAGCCCAGCCGCAGCAATATCAGCAGGCGGCCCCCGCGCAGCAGCCGATGCAGCAGGTGCAGTAC
>CANNVE010000012.1 GCA_947525975.1 uncultured Muribaculaceae bacterium
AGGCTTGGCGTAGGGGTTTAGACAGGAGCACAGTAGGGACAGGAGGCTTCGCGATGTTGTTTAGACAGGGGCACAGGAGAGACAGTAGGCTTGGCGTAGGGGTTTAGACAGGAGCACAGTAGGGACAGGAGGCTTCGCGATTATGGAGCAGGCGTCTATTTATCCCTTGGTGGTGTAGGTGCGGGTTTTGCGGATTATGCGGTAGTTTTCACTGCCGTAGTTGATAAGGTATCCGTACTCCAGGCCTGTAGCGCTTAAATAATTGACCAATTGTATTTCGTGTATGGCGTTTAATTCTCTGACAGCTTTGATTTCGATTATTACTTTGTCGTCTACGAGGATGTCAGCTCTGAATTCGCCAACTATCACGCCCTTGTAATGCACCGCGATAGGAGTTTCTTTTTCGGCCTTTATGCCCCTGCTTCTCAATTCAAAAATCAGAGCGTTTTGATATACAGATTCCAAGAATCCGTATGACAACCCCTTCCTCACCTGATACGCGGCATCCTTAATGACAGCCAGCAATTCGTCAATATCCATAAAACCAACAGATTAAATAGTTTTTTAATATAGGAAAACTTTCGGCAATAAATTACCACCATCCTCACCGTGAAGCCTCCTGTTTCTCCTGTGCTGCTGTCAAAACACCACTGCGAAGCCTCCTGTCTAAATCCCAATGCGGAGCCTACTGTCAGGCGTCGAAGGTGAGGCCTTCGCGGGCGAGGGTGGTGTTGGCGAATTCCTCGCGGGCCTGGTTGAGGAGGACGCTTTCGTCGGCGGCGTATTGCTTTGAGAAATGTCCGATCACGAGCTTGCCGACGTTGGCGGCTGCGGCGCACTGTCCGGCCTGGCGGGCGGTGGAATGGCCCCGGTCGCGGGCCACCGAAGCTTTGTCATCGGCGTAGGTGGCTTCATGAAACAGGGTGTCGACCCCGGACACGGCGCGCGTCACCGCCTGCGACTTCATCGTGTCGGAGGCGTAGGCGTAGCTGCGGGCCGGAGCCGGGTCGGTGGTGAGCCATTTGTTGGGAATCACCTTGCCGTCGGCGTCGACAAAGTCGGCGCCCTCCTTGATGGCCGCCCGCTCTCGGATGGGCACGTTGTAGTATTCGAGCATATCGCCCCGCAGCGGCCTTGGCTTCTGCTTCTCGCGGAATATGAATCCTACTGCAGGGGTGGTGTGAGGCATAGGGAAAGTCTCCACGGTGAGGGCGTCGTCTTCGTAGATCACCGTCTGCTCTATCCCGATGGGGTGGAACACGAGCGTGTATTGCGGCTCATGCGAGAACGTGTCGAGGCAAGCCTTGATCACGTCGATGCCTTTTTGCTGCATGTAGACGTGGACCGTGCCGTTGAAATCATGCAGGGCCAGGGTCGACAGCAGCCCGGGGAGCCCGAGCACATGGTCGCCGTGGAGGTGGGAGATGAAGATGCAGCATAGGCGCGAGAATTTGAGTCCGGCCTTGCGCATGCCGAGTTGGGCGCCCTCGCCGCAGTCTATCATATAGAGGTGGGTGTTATGCTCCACCACCTGGCATGAAGGCATGTGCTTGAGCGATGGCGTGGCCGATCCGCATCCGAGTATGTGTATCTTCATCTGGTCTTTGATTTGATGGGGGCGCGAATGATCGCGCCCCCATTGTGTAGAAAAATGCTTTGGCTTTGCGGCTCACTTCTTTTTGGCGCGCTGCTTTGCCTGCTCTCTCATGATGGCTTCCTGCTTCTTCTGCATCTCTTCGAGGCGAGCCATGAATCCGCCTTTCTTCTTTTTCGGATTCTTGGCGTTGGCCAGAAGCTCGGCGCGCACCTTCTTCTCGTTGATGCACTTGCGGAAGATCCATGTCTGTATGATGGTGATCAGCAGCGACAGGAAGTAGTAGTAGCTGAGGCCCGACGCGTAGTCGTTGAATATGAAGAGGAACATCACCGGCATCAGATACATCATCCACTTCATGCCGGGCATCGAGGCCGAGCCGGGCTGATTCTGCATGTTGATCTTGCTGTAGACTATGTTGGTCACGGTCATCAGCAAGCAGAATAGGCTCACGTGATTGCCATACCATGGAATGGTGAAGGGGAGGGTGAAGATGGAGTCGGGAGCGGCGAGGTCATGCGCCCATAGGAACGACTGTCCGCGCAGCTCGATGGCCGACGGGAAGAAGGCGAACATGGCGATCAGGATCGGCATCTGCAGCAGCATAGGCAGGCAGCCCGAGAAGGGAGATGCGCCCACGCGGCTATAGAGCGACATGGTCTCCTGCTGGCGCTTCATGGCGTTTTCCTGGCCGGGATATTTGTCGTTGATCTCCTTTATCTCGGGAGCCAGGGCGCGCATCTTGGCCTGCGACATATAGCTCTTGTAGGTGAAGGGGAAGAGGATGAGCTTGATGAATATGGTCAGCAGCAGGATGATGATGCCGTAGTTGGATATGAATTTGCTCAGGAATGAGAATACGGGGATCACTATGATCTGGTTGATCCAGCGGAATAGGCTCCATCCCAGGGGCACGAGGCGGTTGAGTTCGAGGTCGTCGCCGTCGGGCGAGATCTTGTCGTCGATGCTGTTGAGCAAGGGGTAGTCGTTGGGGCCGAAGTAGAAATCAAATGCCGCCGGGGTGGCCTCGGTGGTGGAGTAGGGCATGATCGAGTGCAGGGCCATGTCCTTGACGTATGTGTTGTTGTCCTTAAGCGGGGTGCTGGTCATCTCGGCCTGCGAGAAGGGAGTGGAGGGAATCACCACTGACGAGAAGAACTGGTTTTTGAATGCCACCCACTTCACTTGTCCGCTGATGTTCTCGACTTCGGCGTCGGTGGTGCTGAGTTCGTCGGGAGATCCCTTTGTCATCTTGTACATCACCGAGCTGTTGCGCTCCTCAAAGGTGTTGCCCTTTTCGTTGCGCACCATTTTCTGGCTCCAGTTGAAGGCCATGGTCGATGTGCTGGGGGGAATCACCGCATCCATGCCCTTCTGCTCTACCGACACCTTCACCAGATACTCCTCGGGGACGATGCTGTAGCGTATGCGCCAATATTGCTCCGGCCCGAAATTGAGGGCCATCACCACGCTTGAGTCGGTGACTTCGGTGGGCTGGAAATAGAGCGAGTCGGTGTGTATGTGCTGCTCCGCTGTCACAAACGAGAAGCTGTATGAGCCGGTGGCGGCGGTGAAGAGCGTGACGGGCTTCACAGGCTCGAAGCGCTCGTTCATGTATTTCTTCAGCACAACCTCCTCGACTATGCCGCCCTTGTTGGCGAAGGTGACGCGCATATTCTCGTTTTCGAGCACTGTCTTTTGGTCATCGCCATAGAAGAAGGGCGCGAACTCGCTGTAGCGCATATGCTTGTCGAGGTTGGCGCGCAGTTTGGCATGGGCTGCGTTGAATTGCTTCTGGCTGATGCCTGAGAGGTCGGCGCGCAGCATGTTGGCCACGGCCACCTCCATGGTGTCCACCTTCACGCTGCCGGTCAGGGCGGAGTCGGCGGGCGCATACCTTAACTGCATGGTGGGGTCGGCAAGGACGAAGCTTCCGTCGGCTTGGGCGCGGCCCTTGGCCATCACCACATTGGCTATGGCCGGGATGTCAGCCTCGGTGTAGAAATGCTGGGCTGCCGCCGCAGAGGCTGCTTGCTCGGTGGGGGGGGCTGAGGCAGCCTTCGTGTCGGTCGGTTTCTGTTGGGGGCGGGTGCACCACATGAATACGAGTAGCACTAAAGCCATCATCACGAAGGTGCTGGTTGTACTGTTCTTGTTATCCACTTATCTTGATTTTTTTTAGTTTCGTAATATTTTGCGTATGATTCTGCGGGCTTCAGCGAGCGATGGCCGCGCGCATGAAGCTCAGGAATATGGGGTTGGGGCGGAGCACTGTGCTTGAGTATTCGGGATGATACTGCGTGCCCACGTACCAGCGCTTCTCGGGCAGCTCCACCACCTCCACAAGGCCGGTGCGAGGGTTGCGCCCCACGCATTGCATGCCGGCCTGCTCGAATGCTTCGCGGTAAGAGTCGTTGAATTCGAAGCGGTGGCGATGGCGCTCGCGCACCATGTTGGCTCCGTATGCCTCGGCGGCCTTTGATCCGGGGCGCAGCTCGCAGTCATATTCGCCAAGGCGCATGGTGCCTCCCATGTTTGATATGCTTTTCTGCTCCTCCATCAGGTCGATGACGGGGTGGGGAGTGGTGGGATGCATCTCGGTGGAGTTGGCGTCGGCGAGGCCGAGCACATTGCGCGCGTATTCGATCACCATGCACTGCATGCCAAGGCAGATGCCGAAGGTGGGCACGTCATGCTCGCGGCACCAGCGCAGGGCCGTGAATTTGCCTTCGATGCCGCGTTGGCCGAAGCCGGGGGCCACTACCACGCCGTCCATGCCTTCGAGCAGCGAATCTACGTTTTCCGGAGTGATTTTCTCTGAATGTATGCTCACAAGGTCGAGCTTGCGGTCGCAGTATGTGGCTGCCTGGAAGAGAGCCTCGTTGATCGATTTGTATGCGTCCTGCAGCTCCACGTATTTTCCCACCAGGCCTATGCGCACGGTCTGCTCGGCTGAGTCCATCTTGCGCAGGAATTCATTCCAGGCGTGCATGTCGGGCTCGCCGTCGGTGGGCAGGCCCATCTTGCGCAGCACTATCTCATCGAGCTTCTGCTCATGCATCGCTATGGGCACTTTGTAGATCGAAGGCAGGTCTTTCGATTGGATGACGGCATCGGGCGATACGTTGCAGAATTGAGCTATCTTGCGGCGCATGTCGGCCGGTATGTCTTTTTCAGTGCGGAGCACCAGCACATCGGGCTGTATGCCCACCTCCTGCAGCACCTTCACGCTGTGCTGGGTGGGCTTGGTCTTCAGCTCCTTGGCGGCGTGGAGGTATGGCACGTAGGTGAGGTGGATGCAGAGGCTGTCGTCGCCCAGTTCCCATCGCAGCTGCCTCACGCTCTCGATAAACGGCTGCGACTCTATGTCGCCCACTGTGCCGCCGATCTCGGTGATCACGAAATCATAATCGCCGGTGTTGCCGAGGGCTTTTACGTTGCGGCGTATCTCGTCGGTGATGTGTGGCACTATCTGCACCGTCTTGCCGAGGTAGTCGCCACGGCGCTCCTTTTCGATCACGGTCTTGAAGATGCGGCCAGTGGTCACATTGTTGGCGCGCGACGTGCGCATGTCGGTGAATCGCTCGTAGTGGCCCAGGTCGAGGTCGGTCTCGGTGCCGTCGGCGGTGACGTAGCATTCGCCGTGCTCGTAGGGGTTGAGCGTGCCGGGATCGATGTTGATGTAGGGGTCAAACTTCTGAATGGTCACTCTGTATCCGCGAGCCTTCAGCAGGCAGGCGAGAGATGCGGATATGATGCCCTTGCCCAGCGATGACACCACGCCTCCCGTCACGAAAATATATTTGGTTTCCACTGTTGAAATGTTGTAATTGCTGTTTCAAACCGCAAATTTACACATTTTCCCCGAATAAACGGGAATAAAAACACAGATTGCGCCGAATCCAACAGATAAATTTAGTGAAAAAATGTTGGATACGGTGCAATCTGTAAAGAGGCTGTTACACGCTTATGTTCAAAAGGGTGGGATGGGGCGTCGGGCGGGGCAGCGGACTCGGGCCTGTCGCTTCAGGGAGGCGAGTGTTGAGAGCGCTTGCTCGTAGTGGATATCTGATGATTCATGGCCGCAGATCTGCAGCCATCGCGATATTATGTATCGGGCCAATGCGCCGCGCAGCAGATCTGCGTTTTCATTGCCGTCTGAGACAGTAAGGTTGACATCGTGCGCCGATGTGGACGCGGCTCCCGGCGAGAGACCTATGCCCGCGCATGCCCAGGCTTTTGCGTCGCGCCAAAGGATGTCGATAAGCTCCCTGTCGGCGTCGAGGGTGGGGAGGGTGTCGTACATGCCGTTTTTGCCTCCGATGTAAGCCGTGATGATGTCCACTTCGGCTAATACGTCATCCCTGTTGATGGTGATAGTCGTTTTCATTATTCATTTTTTCATTAAAAGCTTACGAAAGAGTATGTGATGCCGATGCCCACATAGGGCGAGAAGCCTCGCGGCCCGATGGCGTAGCCGGCGGTCACGCCCAGATGCCAATGCTTTGGCTTGGGCTGTATCGGGCGCGGCTGATAGATGCGTATGCTGTCGAGCGACGGCTGCCAGCCGCTCACCCATGCTGTGTAGGTGAGGCTGTCGGTGTATTCTTTGCTGACTATCGGCACCTCGGCTTCGACGCTGTCAGGGATTTCAAGCATTGTTGAGTCGGCTGTCGGTGTCTTCGGCTTGCGGCTTGTGGCCGGCAAAGCCAATTTTGCCGTAACAGTCCTGACAGGCATGCTGTCTACAGGCATAGGCATGGTGATGCGGATGGTGTCAATGCGCGTTGTTTCCGGTGCAGGAGGCGGCTCTCTGCTGCACATCAGCGCGATGCCTACTAAGATAAGTGCGATTACGAGTACGGTCGTTAATGGTGCGGTCGTTAATGGTAGGGTCGTTCCTTGGAACGACCACTCTGCGTGTGGGCGTTTTTTCATAATAGTTAGAATTGGATTGTTGAGGTTTGGGAAGTGGTCGTTCCAAGGAACGACCGTACACATGGGATGGGTTTCGTCAGGTGGTCGTTCCAAGGAACGACCATACTTGAAGCGACCGTACAATTGCGTTGATGTGGAGGTTGGCTATGGTCTCGATTCCGGCTTCGCTGAGCATGAAGGCGAGGTCGTCTTTGTTGTCCATAAAGAGATTTTCGGTGAGCACTGCCGGGCAGCGCGTATCACGGCAGATGGCGAGATTCTGCACCCAAAAGTCCTGACCGGGCATAGGCCTCCTCACGGTCAGCCCGAGCCGCTCGGCCTCCTTGGCGAGCAGCGAAGCCATTCGCTTTGAGTCTGCGCTCGCGTTAGGAGCCACAAATGCGCTCCAGCCGCGGGCCTGTCTCCACTCTCCCCGTCCGGCGGCATTGGCGTGTATGCTGATCAGCATACACGCGCCCTCCATAGCGTTGGCTCTCGCCGTGCGCTCACGCAGGGGCACATCCCGGTCTTCCGGCACCAGCAGCCCGGCGTCTAAGCCTTTGGCCCGAAGCCCCTCCGCGACACGGCGGGCCACCCTGCGGGTCCATTCCCATTCCAGCAGCCGCCCGTCCGGGCTCCGCTTTCCCGGCGTCTCTACCCCGTGACCGTTATCGATCAAATAGTACGGTCGTTCCTTGGAACGACCACTCTGCTTATGAGGATAATTCATAGTAAAAAATAGATATAGGTTGGTGAAACGGTCGTTCCTTGGAACGACCGTACACATGGAAGGTTAGTTTCGTTAAGTGGTCGTTCCAAGGAACGACCCTACTATAGACCACTACTATACGACCACTGCTATTTGTATCGGTAGTCGATGCCGAATATGGCGCCGGCGAAGGTCATGATCTCGCCGAAGGCCACCAGCACCGACGAGTGTATCTCGCCGTTAGGAGGCACCACGAATCCCGCTATAAGCAGGCCGGCTCCTATCGCAATCAGGGCTACGGCACATTTCAATTGGGTGGCGTTTTTCTTCATCGCGGCCAATCATGATTTAGATTTCGTTCCAATCGCTGCCGTCGTATTGCCAGGTGGAGCCGGGTGTGGCTCCGATGGGCAGGCAGCCCTTGATGAAGTAGTAGCTGCGGTCTTCGAGCAATTCGGCTCCTGCCGGCGCCTCGGCCTTGTCCCAAAGCACGAATGATTTCTCGGGGCTTGCCATGGCCTCGCCGTCGCCGTTGATCCAGATGTGGCAAGTGCCCTTCAGGGCCAGGGCGTCCCACACCACCATGCCTCGGCGAGTGGCCTCCTCTCCCTCCACGCGGTCGGAGAATTCATGCTGCGTGGCGTAGGTGTAGTGCACAAGTCGGTCGTCGGCTATAAGCGCGCCGCTGTTGCTCCATCCCAGGGTGTCGAGCGTGGGCTCGCGCTTGATGTCGATGTCTCCAAATACGGTATGTATCCTCGTCACCGCCCATCCGAGCGGATTGTGGGTGGCCATAACGTGCACCTCGGGGTGCGACGAGAAGTCGACATACTGCAGCTGCTCGAGCAGGTGCTTTCCGGCCAGCAGAGTGGCGCGCCGGGGCACATCCTCGCCTGTGTAGAAAAGTTTTGCCAGCGCCATCACCTTCTCTATCGTCCAGTTGCCGAGAGCAGTGGCCTCGCACTTGAATTGCCAGCGCAGTCCCTCGGTGAAGTACACGAGCTGGTCGCCGAGTTTAGGCACCTTCACCGACAGTTTGCCCTTGCGCCCGGCCCAGAGTGTGCGGTTGCCGGCGCGCTTGAAGTTCAGAATCGCTTGCTCTGCGATCACGCTTTGGGTGAAAGGCACATGCTTGCGCTGGGCGTCGAAATAGTCGCTCACTATCTGGTTCATGCCGCGCTTCTGCAGATAGATGGTCTCCGGCTTGGGCACGATCAGGTCAGGCTCCACTTCCTTCTGGGTCTCGTAGAGAGCGTTGGCCAGGATGCGTATGCGAGTGCCGGCAGGGATGGCAGGCGTGGTGCAGTAGAGGTCGGTGCGGCTCGTCTTGGGGCCATTGATCGCCCTCACTATCGGATTTCCCGAGGCCGAGTCAATGCCTGTGACGTAGAGCATGAGTTCCTTGCCGTAGGTGATCTCCTGGCCGTCCTCGGAGCATCCGTTCACGCCGCTCACCAGCAGCGTGTGGTTGACATGGGGTATAGGCTGGTCATTGACCGAAAGCGGGAGCACGAACTGCGCGTTGGGGCCGGCCTTCACCTCGCCGAGGGTGTTGAATACAGAGCGCTGGCCATCGATCATGTAATGCTCCACCTCGGGGCTGCTCACCTTCACCTTGCGGCTCTTGAGCATCATCGACATCAGCGCCGTATCCTCGCTCTGGAACATGAACAGCTGCTCGTCGATGTCAGGCTCCACAAGATTGCCCGGAGCGATGCCTCCGGTGGCAGCCGCCGCGTTGCTCACGGTGGAGGCTACGCCCGGCAGCTGGGTTTTGAGATTGGCCGAGCCGTCGACGGCTGCGGGCTGTGTCCCGTTGGGGAATTTGAGTGTTTCTTCCATAGATTTTAAAGAAAAAGGTTAGTGTAAAAATTGATTGTATCGCAAAATTAGTGTGCCTTTGCCCTCCGGCGCCGTTATCCTGAAAAAGGCCTTCAGCCTCTGGCGATATCGAATATCGACGGAGGGGTGGCGGGAGCCGGAGCCGATGTGCCGAGCCTGGGCACGCCGTCGGTCCGATCCGCGGGCATCACCGATGCCCTTATGCGGGCGTTGCGCCCTCTCAATTCCGCCTCCTTCACATCGCGGTCATAGTTCATGGCCTTGACCGCCATGCCGAAGGCGCGCTCCGAATAATTCCCCTCGCCTACAGCCGCAGCCACATCGTCGAGCCATTTGAACGCCGCCTCAGCCAGTTCAGGCGATTGGCCAGACGCCAATGAGGCCCTTGACTGCGCGGCCTTTTGTTCGCGGAGGGCAGTTTGCTCCCGGCGTCCGCGCTCATCTTCGAGAAGGCGGGCATAGTCGGCGTAATCATCTATGATCTGCCCAAACACCGCGTTCTCGTCAGTCACGTCGATGTCAGGCCTCTCGGCGAGCAGCAGTCGCATCATGTCAGCGCGGTTGTCGCGCTGTCCCATAGCGTTTTCAGTGTTTTCCATATAAAAAGACAGTTAGTGTGTTTCCATCGCAAAGTTACTCCTCCCCGCCACCCCTTCCGCCGTTATCCTGAAAAAACACACGATAAACAAAACAATATCTCATCGTTAAATGTTACTTATAATAAGTAATACAAATCGTTTCAAATATAGATTTTATGAGAAGAAAAGTAAGAATTTTGTCTATGATTGTTTTAATGGCTGTAGGAATCACAGTTAATGTCAGTTGTGTGGAACAGGAAGATTTCATGGATATTTCAAATGCGGTTTCATACGAACAGCTGTACAATGAATTAAGCAATGCTCCATCAGTTCTAATTGGCAAAAGTAGTCGTTCGGGTTCCGATGATGTAGGTTTTCCAACATTCGATGAAGAAACTTTAAATTACATGGCCTCACTTACTGTTGAGGAGATGGTGGCCCAAAGAGACAGTCTAATCAATTCTTTCGGAAAAGATCTATTGGATAGTATTGAAGAATCTGAATATCAAAATTATGTTAGAATTTTTGATATTGTGGGAGGGCATGATGGTGTGGATGCATTGAGTAGTTTTGCCATTAGGTATTTGGAATCTAAAGGAGGCTGGACAAATTTGAATAGATTGATGCCGTCTAATTTGTCAGACGAACAAGGTGAGATATATGTGGCAATAGCAGTCTTTGTTGATAGATTCTCTAGGCCAGTATATACTGTTATGACTGCACATGGATATTTGGAAGTGCAATCAAGGAGTAGTAAAATATGTGATATGGATGCTGCGGCAAAACTTGTTTTGGCTGGATTTGATATTGGAGTTGATGGAATGGTAGATGCCATGACTGGTGGAGCTGGTTTGGCTATGGCTCCGCTTGAAGGAATGGCTCTTGGTGTGGAACTCTATAGTATTTGGGTAGATTATGAGATCTGTAATGGTCGTTGGCATTGAACCTTCGTAAAGTATATCTGATTATGAAAATGATAAAGAATCCCAGCCTTATAAAAATAAGCATTGTTTTGATACCAATTCCACTGCTTATGATATATACGGTGGTGGTTAAGGCATTTCCTGTTTGGGCACTTGTTGTCGCGATTGTGTCGCTGGTATCGTATTTGAGTATTGCCTCATATTATTGTATCAAGCAAAAATGTTATGGTCAACTTATTCTGAATGGTGTAATGACAATTTGGTTAATAGCGATGTTTATCCTGCGTCGTTATTACATGAACGAGTTACTTGAATATTACAAAAATCTTTCATAAACCATTCTAAAAAACTCCAGTGACCTAAAGACTGGAGCACATAAGCAACATGAACTTAGATGCAGGTGGAGGTGCGTTTCTCCGAAACGCACGGGCCAGTGTTTTGGAAATCGCCAGTGGCACGAGAACACGGATTAAGACGGATTACCACGGATTACACGGATTTTTTATCTTTATAATCCGTGTGATCCGTGTTTTCCGTGAAAATCCGTGTTATTGGGCCAAGGTTGGCGTCTTCGGGCGATGGAATGTGCTACCACCCTCACACCTGCTCACCGCGGGCTTATCGGCGTCAAAAGAGCACATATTTGTAAAAATAAATCCGTCTTAATCCGTGTTCCCATGCCAAAGCCTGCGTTAAGCCCCTGGCAATGTCAAATTTCAGTGGAGGTGTGGCGGGAGCCGTCACCGAGCAGGGGCAGAGCCGCCACCCTCTCCACTTCTATCCTGAAAAAACTGGTATTTTCAATTGATATTGACTATGTATGAATTTTGTAAGACTTCTTCTAACGACTTCCCGTCGATTTTGACTTCATCCCAAACCAAATGGTTCTCGTCGACCCAGCATAGAATCTCTCCATCTCGGAAATCGTGTGTGTCTTGGTCTCCGAGTTCAAGATAGATATATTTGGCATCCGGGACTTTCTTGAACCGGAAAACCGGTGTTGGGCACATTTCCGAATGTATGCCATAAAAATTGCCATCTCCGAGGTAGTAAAACATCATGTTTCTTCCGAGATCTTCAATGTAGTAGTTGAAGATCTTTTTTGATACGGAAGACCTGGCTTCGCGTTTCTCTATCTCACGCCATCCTATTTGGTCAGACAGCAAATGGATTCCCTCCCAAAAGAAATCCGGAATGATTACAGAAGTCTTCTCAGTCATTTTTTTGCTCTTTATTGTATTTCTCTATCTTTTCTATTAACGAATGGTATTTTGTTGGTATTGGATGATGGTTGTTGTTGTCATGGGATTTGCGTCCAATTGTTCCATCCCCTTTTATGTCAGAAAACTTATGGTAATGAGAACTTTTTTCAGTATTGGAATATGGAATGAAATTACCATTTTTGTCGAATTTTAAATCTATTTGTGCCACGCATCTGTGACGTTCATATATTCCGATTGATTTTATTTCAAACCGTATTTTGTCGAAATGATCTTTGGGGACACTTGCGCATAGGTATATAGGTGAATCTGAATTTGAGTTCATCGGGACTTTAACTTGATGAGGACTTTGTTTTTGGACAATTATTTTATGTCCGTCTATTCGGTTCCCATTTTCAAAGTGTGTACGACTCATAAGAGGTATAACTCCAAGAGTTTTATTATATGTACTATTACCTCCCATTTGCAAATCTGTTGTTATCATTCTTGAAATATATACATTTTTTAGTATTTTCTCCAGGTATTATCGGACCATAGTGAATGATTTTAATTGGTTTTAATTCTGAATTGATTTTTTCAACAGCCTTAAGCCACGTCTTGCTATCACCATGCGATATGACACCAACGCTATTTATTGCTATGATAGAATGTTTGGGCCAGCCTTCAATCCAATAGTCTTCCCAATATTCATTTGGGAAAGAAATGTTTGGTATGACATTGTGTCCTCTTGACTGAAGCCAAGCGGCCCATAATTTATTAAGGAATGATGAGTAAATCTTTTGTGGACGCCCCATTTCTGTCGTTAAAGAGAAATCTAAAGAAATAGATGAATTGAACCGGCTTAGCTTTTTCTCTGTAACAAATGGTTTATTGAATAATTGACGGATGCGATTGTCGTTAAAATAGAAGTGTGGAGCTGTGTTTTCTGGAGTGTATGGGGTTGTTCTATGTAACCCGATGATATCCAGGGGTGGATCTCCTGTATATGGTGCAACAATTGGCATTTCGTTGTTAGAAGTTAAAGTGGTGGAGAGTGTCATAAATAATAAGGTTCCATCATTTGGATCTTTAGTTATATTTTTAGACTTAACGTCGTTCATCATATTGAAATCACCAATAGTAATCATAAAGATATCGGTTTTGCGAAGTTAGTAATTTTTTTTGTTTATATGGATGTAATTTAGGTTTATATACGATAATGTGAAAATAAGGTTTTCTACCCTTTAACAGAATGGTCATTTTCGTAAACAGTCATGGCGCTCATCTTCGAGAAGGCGGGCATAGTCGGCGTAATCATCTATGATTTGCCCAAACACCGCGTTCTCGTCAGTCACGTCGATGTCAAGCCTCTCGGCGAGCAGCAGTCGCATCATGTCAGCGCGGTTGTCGCGCTGTCCCATAGCGTTTTCAGTGTTTTCCATATAAAAAGACAGTTAGTGTGTTTCCATCGCAAAGTTACTCCTCCCCGCCACCCCTTCCGCCGTTATCCTGAAAAATGGTGGAGGTGCGTTTCTCCGAAACGCACGGGCCAGTGTTTTGGAAATCGCCAGTGGCACGAGAACACGGATTAAGACGGATTACCACGGATTACACGGATTTTTTATCTTTATAATCCGTGTAATCCGTGTTTTCCGTGAAAATCCGTGTTCCCTTGCCAAAATCTACGACAAAATAAAGTTCCTGTTCCTACTGTGCCCCTGTCTCGAAGTTTAGCAGTCAGGGGTTGGTCTTTGTCAATGTCTGATAAAAGCGAATAAGAGAAATGATCAAGAGACCTACTATTGTGCATATCAGTAATTTTCGTTAACTTTGCCTTGCGAATCAGGAGAATCAGAGCAAAGGACATAAGAGCAAACCTTAAATGTCCAATATTCACAGTAGAACAAAGTGTAATGACCGCATTTTTGAATAGAGGTGTCTTTTGAGGTGTGAATTTTTGGAATTTTTCCGATTGTCAGGTTAGGTTTTTCACAAGATAGGTGTCTTATCTGTGTATGACGAAGATTAATGACATAGAACAGCTTTTCAAAACCCATTACACGGCGATGCACCGCCTTGCGATGCTGATACTGCGAGATGAGGATATGGCGCGAGACATTGTGCACGATGTCTTCGAGTCGCTGCTCAACGCTGGCCTGACCGATGTGTCAGCGCAGTATCTGCTTCGTGCTGTGCGAAACCGATGTCTAAACTATCTTCGCGGCCTCTCCACGCGTGACCGCATAGTGGAATTTTACGCGGTTGACGAGCAGGAAATTGCCGATGAAGAGTGGCCCGATGATGAGACAATCGCCAAAATTCATTTCACTGTGGCTAATGACCTTACAGATGCTTGCCGACGGGTGGTAGAATTGCGTTTCGCTGACGGGAAGAGTTATAAGGAGATTGCTTCCACATTGAGCATCAGCGAAGTTGCTGTCTATAAGCATTTGCGTCATGCGATAGATGTCTTACGCTCAAAACTATCTCAAAATGGATAAAATAGACCGACTGATTGACGCTATCGATCATCCTGACCGCTACACTGGAAAGGAGATTGAGGCTCTGCTCGCCGATCCCGAGGTCAAGGAGGTTTATGACCTGCTTGACAAGACCAAGGCTGTCCTTACGCCAATTTCCACTTCCGATGTCGAAGCCGAATGGGAGGCATTCAAGATTGCCCATCCGGCTACACAGCGCCGCACTATGCGCATATTAAATCTATTCACCCGCAACATGGCGGCGAGCATCGCCATCGGCATAGCCTCTCTTGCGGCTGTCGCTGCCGTGGTTGGGGTAAGCGCGAACTACGTTCTTGACAGAAAGGCAGATGCCCGGGCTACAGAGATTGTCGAGGTTGCGAAAGAAAATATTGTTGTCAACGATACAATAGCCGTCTCAGAAGAAACATCGGCAATCGCCCCCCAAACCATAGTCTTTGACAACGAACAGCTGGAAGATATTGCGAATCGTATAGCGGAATATTATGGCCATGAAGTTGTTTTCTCAACAGAAGCGCCTAAGTCTCTGCGTCTTTATTTCCGCTGGAATCAGGCTCAGACTCTCGACGAAGTTATTGAAAGCCTCAATAATTTCGAGCAGATCCACATCTCCGTCAAGGGTGAAACTATTAAAATCGACTGACATCATGGCTAAAGTCTTTATGCTTATCTGTGTCATGTCAGCCTTTGTCATGACAAAGGCCGAGAGTTTCTCCTATCGCTTTGACTCCACTCCGTTGCCCAAAGCAATTCAGCTGATCATGGAGAACCACCCTGACCTCAACATCAACTTCATATACAATGAACTTGAAAACTACAGCACAAGCGCGACAGTAGATGCCGACAATCCCGGCGATGCGCTCCGCCAGGCAATCGACTTGAATCCCGTAACCGTCCTCAAAGCCAAAAACACATATTATGTCGAAGCTTTGCAGCACGGGAAATACATCTACACCGGTCGGGCAATGGGCTCGGACAGCGAGCCTGTTGTCGCTGCCACTGTCATGCTTCTCACGCCTAAAGATTCAACTGTATTGACCTTCGGAATAGCCGATGCGGATGGTCGATTCAGAATCCCCTGTGACCAAACCAACGTTATTGCCAAATTCTCCTGTATTGGATACAAAACTACATATCATCTGTGCGCAGCTTTCAACATCGGTACAATCATCATGCCCGAAAATGCAGTCAAATTGAGTGAAGTTAAGGTAGAGGCCGACAATGCTCGTTTATATTCTGACCGGTCGATATACATGCCCACTGCTCGACAGAAAAATGCTGCGGCTGATGCGGTTGCCCTTTTGAGCCAAATGGCGATGCCACAACTTGATGTTGATCCGGCCAACAAATCTGTAAAGACAATCAGTGGAGAGTCTGTAGCCATTTATATAGATTATGTATCAGCCTCCCGGCAAGATCTCGCAGGCATGAAGACAACGGATGTCAAGAAGATTGAATATTTGCTCTATCCAAAAGACCCCCGTTTTCACGGAGCGAATTATGTTATCAATTTTATAATGCAGAAATATAAGTATGGCGGTTATACCAAAGTTAGTGCTTCCCAAAAATTTGGTGTGAATAACACTGATGCGTCTGTCTATTCAAAATTCTCATACAAGGATATGACATTCGACATATATGCTGATGAAACATTCATGAAAGACCGACATTTTGGCACTGCGTCTACAGAGCGGTTCATATTGCCTGACTTGTATGGACGCGGTGAGAAATCATTGGAAAGAATCTCTACGCCAATAGCCTCAAAATATCGGAACAATGAAAATAATGTGACTTTTCGCGCTTTATATACAACTGAGAAGGTGCAAGTTTCCAATACTTTGTCTCTTAACAATACTTCAACGCCTCAAAAAGACTACAAAACAGCGGTCTCTTATTCAGACGCGATTGTGCCTTCAACAACGACAAGCACTGTCACAGCGGACCATAATCTTTCATTGAATTACAAAAATGAAACTTATATCGGATTCAATGAAAATGTAGGGGCATACATAGAGGCTGTATATGAATATGGGCATAATAAGTCTGAATCAAACTACAGTCAAGGTGAGATTCACATTGTTAATAATGCGATAGAGTATTCTCATTGCGGACGACTTACGCCAAGCATTGTTTGGAATCCTGACAAGCATAATAGTGTAATGCCATATCTGCATGGTGAGTACACTTCTTATTCTCTTGATTATTATGGATCATCGCCCTCAAAGCAGAATTATGATGTATTGGGTTTTGTCGGTGGTGTGAGATATACATATACCAGGGATAAATGGAGCGCAGGCACTCAATTCGGATGGACCTACGCCAGTGCAAATTTAACTGGAAACAAAATCGAGGATAATTATCCAATGGGCAATATCTTCGCGACATTCTCACCAAATAACCACAATCAATTTGAGATAAGGTATGCGTTCACAAAACAAGTGCCTGAAACTTACCAAAAGAGCCCTAATATGCTTCAACAGGACGAACTGATGTGGTATACCGGTACGCCAGGTCTCAAAAACAGTTGGAATAGTTATGTCCACGTCGTCTACACATGGATTCCGAATAATAGATGGCAGTTTGCGGCCACCGGTAAAATGTTTATGGTTGACGATAGGGTTGTGACTCGTTATTCGCCGACGGGCCCGAATGGCACTATGCTCAGGCTATATGTAAATGATGGTAGTTTTCAGAGCAGTTCAATAGGAGTTAAGGGAACGGCAAAATTCTTTGACGGCAAATTGGTTGCCACTCTGCGTCCTGAGATGTGGTTCCGCCGGACAACAGGAGAATATGCTTTGACCCACAACGAGCTTACGTGTGTCGCGCAGTTGACGTGGTATTTCGGCAATTTTTATGTTTTTGGATGGTATGTGACTCCAAGCACATACCCCAATGAAGAGTCAGGTATCAAAGAGCGCACCCCATCTCGCTATCAAATGGAGATTGGATATGGCAAAGGCCCTTGGAGAGCATCTGCTACGGCTTATAATTTCCTGCGGTCAAGTTGGATGTCAAGCCAAGAAACTTTGTCAAGCAAATATTATGGGTTTGATCGCAACCTCTATAGCCCTGATTTGCACATGAACTTTCAAGTATCTATCTCTTATACATTCGGATATGGCAAGAAAGTGCAGCGTGGTGATGAAGTTGGCGGTGCGGGGATCGGCTCATCTGCTATTTTGAAATAAAAAACAGTTTATCATACAAGAGCATCCGGCTTTCGGCGTGATGTCGGTGGCCGGATGTTCTTCATGCGTCATGGGCTATGCCTGCGGCTTGCGTCTGCGGGCGGCGAGCAGGGCGTCGGCAAATGGGAATTCGCCCGCGCTCAAGAGTTCTTCGAGCGTGATCTGCCCCGATTTCCATATTTCAAGCAGCAGGGCGTTGGTGCTTTGACGGCTCGCCGATGTGGCTATGTCAGAAGTCACGCTCAAGTCAAGCGCCACATCGCTCGCATTGCCGGCATCATCAGCGAAGCCGTGCGCCTGCGAGCCGGTGATGGCCTCCACGGTGCGCGCGTCATAGAATTGGCGCATATTGCGCACATCGATGCCGGCGGCGTCGCGCACAAACTCGGCGAACGTGTTGAGCACGTCCATCAGCGCCATCGAGGCATTGTGCGTCTGCTGGCCGTATAGCTCGGCGCTCATGGCGCTGTTGGTCAGATTGCCCTGCAAGGCGCCGTTCACACCCGAAATGTCCTCAAAAAATTTCAGTTGCGTCTCAAGCAGGCGCGTGATGCCGGCATGGTCGACACTGCCCTGCACTTGGCGCGGAGAATCGCCGCGCACCGACGGCGAGTATACTATCACACCGTTGTGGCGGCTCCAGGCGTCGACCATCGTCTCTGCCGAGCCCCCGTCGGGGATGCAGTCCTCCGGCACCAGCAGCACGCCCTTGGCGCTCGCCCTCAGCATCCAGTCATGGAGCGTGACAAGGCGGTTGGTGTATCGCTGCTGGTCGATCACATCGCCCACAAAAGAGTGTATCTCGCCGTCGATTAGCGGATAGGCCTTCACAGCGTAGGGATGAGAGCCGTGGGCGTATGGCGTGTCGCCCGATGCCAGCACATGGCCAAGCGGCGAGAGGAAATAATATCGCCAGCGCTCTTCCATCACCCATCTTGCCGTCACATTCTCCCGGACGATAGCCTCATATTCCTCGCGACTCAGCCGGTAGGCCTCTCCGCGCGCCTCGTCATGGCATAGGTAATGCCCAGCCGTCTCGCGTCGCCACACCTCCACCACGCGGCACATCCCCGGGCGCGACGCCGTCAGGAAGTCCATGCCCGGAGCACGGCCATATCCGAAATCCTCCCATGCGCGTGAGATGCCCTCGCGCGACGATGCCTGGCCGTAGATCTCACGCAGGGCGTCGCAGTCGGCAGGCGATGAGGCGAATTGGTGGCATACGTCGTCGAAGCTCACATCGTGCACCTCGCCGATGTAGGCGCAGTCCCAGCCTCTGACATCGTGCATGGTCGTGTCTATGAAGAAATTGTCGGCGCTGACCATATCGGTCCAGCAGTCGGTGCGGCCTCCGCGCGTGCCGTACCATTTGCGGTGCACGGCGAGCCCGCTGATCAGGAATTCCTCAAGAGTGCGGGCGTAGATCGCCGACAGGCGGTTGAGTTCGCCATTGTATTTCAGCAGCGAGGTCATGGTGTCGGCCAGAGGCTTCTCCGCCGGGTCGCGCGCCAGGCATTTGGGCGCGTTGGCCTGCGCCGAGTATACGCCGATCACATTGCGCACCAATCGGCGTATCAGATTATTCTTCAGCGGCTCCGATCCGTTTTCGCTTATGTGCTCCTCCTCGGTGATGCGGCGTCCGTCCACAGTGATGCGGTCGCCCCATTGGTCGCCATAATTATATCGCTTGTTTCGCTCGCGCTCGCGGCGGAAGCGGGCCATGCCGTCATGGCATCTCTGCGCCAACAGCAAAAGTTCAAAATTCTTCTCCATAGTCTTTTTCCCGCAAAAATACCGCCCCCAACCGCCCCGCCGCCGTTATCCCGAAAAATACGCAATAATACTATGTAAGCTGTCGCACAAAACTTTAGAGACTGCAAAGACAGGAGCACAGTAGCAACAGGAGTTTAGAAGAGGTGGAGGTGCGTTTCTCCGAAACGCACGGGCAAACTCCTGCACACATACACATTGATTGATAGGTAATTATTTGTAAACTTGCATGATTTCTGCTGTGCTCCTGCCTCTATGCTTTACAATCTTTGGTTTGGCCATTGATCGTAGTTCTAATCTGTCATCCTTCTTGAGATGATTAGTTCTTCATAATCGGATAAATGGAATATCTGGGTTCACACTCTGATTATTATCAGATATCGACAAACAAATCATCACTCGTTATCTGAGAGTTGACATTCATGGAGTATGCGTTTGGAGTCAATCCATAGCTGGTAATCATCGTTGCAATTACTCCTTTTCTTGTTTTTGTGATTCTTCTGAACTGCGTTATCTTATTCCTTAAGTTCTCCGCATATTTCTTATCAATGGTGAATGGGCCATCAGTATATTTGATTTCACAAATATTGATTGATTTGTCGCTACGGTCGATGAGCAAATCTATCTGAGCGCCCGGTTCGCCATCTGATGGGGGTGTCCTCCACGAATACTCATTTGTGATGACTCCGCTAATCCCCAATGCTTTCTTTATTTGTTCAGAGTGTAAAAGGCAGACTCTTTCAAAGGCAAGCCCGCACCAGTTAGAATAGACGGAGGCTGTCTGAATCTTTGACCAATAATTTTTGTCAGTGACGTTTTTCCCGTCAATAAAACGGAAATGAAATAGAGTGAAGTTGTCTATCAGCTGGAAAAGAGCATTCTTTGTCTTTGCGCCAATGGCTTGATAGCGCCTGATGAAACCGCAGTTCTCCAGATCTTGAATATATTTTGAAATTTGACCGCTCGTCTTCAGTTTTGCTGTTGAAATAATCTCATCACGAGTCATCCCCGCCTTCTTTTTTCCAAGCGCTGTTATTATTTCAACATAGATTTCCGGTTTTTTGAACAATGAGGCGTATAATTCTTGAAACTCATTCTTTAATTTTGCATTACGGCCAAAAAACAGAGAGTCTACGTTTTGGGCAAAACTCATTCTTCTGTCGAGCAATGACCAGTAGAATGGTATGCCTCCAAATACCATATAGGCTTCCATCATTTCATATCTCGACATCGGCAAATTAAGCCTTTCGGTGTACAGTTCGCATTCATGTAGATTGAATGGCTGTAGATGAATTTGATTGTTAAGCCTGTTATGCAGTCCTGCTTTATTCTTTAAAATATTTTTTATCATCCAAGAAGTCGCTGACCCACATACTATAAGGAGTATATCTTTCCTTGCAGATGCCCACCCATTCCAAAAATTCTCGAATGCTGGCAGAAAACTTGACTGCGGACCATCCATCCAGGGAAGTTCATCTAAAAAAACCACTTTTTTACCATCGCCTATGGTTTTAAGAAGTTTTTCGAGCATGTAAAACGCCTCAATCCAATTTCGTGGGACTGCGTCTCCTTCATATCCGGTGTCTTTAAGTGTCAGATAAAATCGTTGGAGTTGTTCTTTTGTCGTCACATTAGCCATTCCGGAATATGCAAAAGAGAATCTGTCGGCAAAAACCTCCCGTACCAAGAATGTTTTGCCGATTCTTCTGCGACCGAATATTGCCACAAATTTTGATTCATCTGAGGCGTAAGCCTGTTCCAACTCTTCTATTTCTCGTTTCCTGCCTATAATCATTTTTTTGTGTCTTTTGATGGTGCAAAGATAATAAAATTTTGCACACGACATTACCAAATCGTGTATTTTTATCGTACATTTGGAATCGCCGTGTGTATCAGATGCACATTTATCTATCCTAATAGTATTTCGATATGTAGGGCGAAATCATCAATTTTGTGTTGACGAAGGTAAATGTCGATGACTGTAGTAGCAAAAGTTCAAAATTCTTCTCCATAGTCTTTTTCCCGCAAAAATACCGCCCCCAACCGCCCCGCCGCCGTTATCCCGAAAAATACGCAATAATACTATGTAAGCTGTCGCACAAAACTTTAGAGACTGCAAAGACAGGAGCACAGTAGCAACAGGAGTTTAGAAGAGGTGGAGGTGCGTTTCTCCGAAACGCACGGGCAAACTCTCACCACCATCATAAAAAAATCCGTCACAATCCGTATTCCCCGTTCACCCTTACGGTAATCCTTGCTCCGAATATGAGAAATTGAGACGTTTGCTTTGGAAATTCTTCAAATTTTTAAGATAAATCCTGCTTAAAATTTGGAAATGTTGGTGTCAGCGTGTAATTTTGCGGATGTTAACCCTATTTATCTAACCAAAATCCTACAATAGGTATGAAGAAATTTCTACTCTCTGTCTTTGGTCTGCTGTCATCTGTGGCTTTTTCGGCCAACGCAGCCGCCGTGGGCGAGGAATTCACCATCGGCGACCTCACCTACACCGTGCTGACAGCATCCACCGTAAGCGTCTCTGATGTGGCCAGCGCGGCCACCGCTGTCGAGCTCACTCCCACTGTGTCATACGAAGGCGTCGACTACTCGCTCACCGAGATCGGGCGTGACGCATTCTATTGGTCAAAGGTGGCCTCTGTGGCTGTGCCCGAGGGTGTCACCACCCTCGGTTACGGCGCATTCCGCTCTAGCTCGCTGGCCACTGTCAGCCTGCCGTCATCACTGCGCACAATCGGCGACTATGCGTTCAGCTCTACCAAGCTCTCATCGATCGCAATTCCCGAAGGTGTCGAGTCAATCGGCGCGAGCTGCTTCTTCACATGCTCGACTCTTACCTCTATCACTCTTCCCTCCACACTCAAGTCGATTGGCTCGTCGTGCTTCTACAAGGTGCCCATCACCGAAATCAAGCTTCCCGCCGGCCTGACCGACCTCGGAGCTAAGGCATTCCTGCGTTGCGACAAGCTCAAGTCAGTGGAGGTGCCCGCTTCGGTCACAGTGATTGGTGACGGCACGTTCGCTGAATGCAAGGCGCTGACCTCCGTCACCCTTCCTGACGGCATCACCTCGATTGGCGATGAGGCATTCCTTCATACAGGACTCTCTGGAGCGTTCACCCTCCCCGCAGCCCTTGAAAAGATAGGCTCCGGCGCTTTCGCCCACACAGCCATAACTGAGTTTGTGCTCCCCGCAGGCTCAAAGATGGTGAAGGACGGAGAATGCGTCTACGATGCCACTAAGACACTGCTTCTGGCCTTCCCGCCCAAAGCCGCCAACACCACGGTCAACGTCCTTCCCTCGTGCGTGGGCATCGGTGAGGGCGCATTTTGGGCTACCAACGTGCAGAAGGTGACTCTCGGCTCGAAGGTGCGCGCCATCGGTGAATACGCTTTCGTCGAGAGCTCGCTCTCTGAGATCAATCTGCCTAATACCATCGTATTCATCGGCGAGCAGGGCTTCGCCGGCACTAAGCTCCAATCAGTGGTGCTTCCGGCCAATCTCCCTGAACTGCAGGACGCCGTCTTCGCGCAGTGCCCCTCGCTCACATCCGTCACCATCCCGTCGAGCGTAAACTATCTCGACATCCGCGTGTTCACAGGCTGCAACGCCCTCGCCGATGTATATTGCCAGGGCGCTGTTCCGCCGGTGCTCGAAGAGGTTTATGAAAGCTACGAGGATCAATTCTATCAGATTGCATCAAACAGTACGCTCCATATCCCCGCCGGCACCACCGCCGCTTACAAGAAAGCCGGCTGGAACTCGAGCTTCAAGAATGTGGTCGAGGATATGCCTGCCATCGCGGAGGTAGTGTCATTCGACCCCGCCGACGGCTCGGCCATCGCCTCTTTCGATGGCGTCACCATGGAGTTCGCTTCTGCTCCCTCAGTAGTGATCAAGAATCCCGAAGTGCTCGTGCAGCAAGGCCCGCTCGTAGCCGGCACTCCCAACGGCAAAGTAGTGGCTGTCACCGGCTGGAACGCTATCATCACCGGCGGCAAGGCCCGTCTCTATCCCGAGGATTATGACGAATACACCGAGCCCTTCAACCTCGAAGACGGCAAGGACTATTACATCACCATCCCGCAGGGTGTGTTCAAGACCGCCGACGGTGCCATCAACGACCGCATCATGCTCCATTACGTAGGCGCGCAGCCCAAGTTCGAGCCGGTGAAGTTCGATCCGGCTGATGACGCCAAGATATCTGCCTTTGACGGCGTCACCATCTATTTCTCTGAAAAGCCAACCGTCATGGCATCGACTCTGTCTGGCGCCAAATTCCTGAAAGGCACGCTCGTCGACGGGAAGGTGGAAGGCACCGACGCCATTGGCTATGACTTCGATTCATGGCGCACCACGGCCAATTCAGCCAACAATGGCATAAGGGTATGGCCCGCCGATATGGATCAGTTTACTGTCAGCGTGAATCTCGACACAAAGTCAGATTACTACATGGTGATTCCCGCCAAGTCGTTCCGCAACAGCAGCTGGGTGTACTCTGAAGAGATCATCCTCCACTATTCAAACAAGACCGAGGGCATCGTCTCTGTAGGCTCTGCCGATGACGAGGCTATAGTCATCGAGACCGCTCCCGGCTCGATCATCATCGATGCCGACACTGCCGAGATCTACACTGTGTCAGGCGTGAAGGTAGCATCTGTCAACGGCAAGGCTTCTGTCGACCTCCCCGCCGGCGTTTACATCGTCAGCGCCAAGAAAGGCTCTGCCTTCAAAAACGCTAAGGTGGCTCTCTGAATCAGTCATTGATCCCTGACCGCAATAAAAGCGTCGTTGCCTGTGGCAGCGACGCTTTTTCACGATTTTCAGCCGGTTTGCCAAAAAATTACGCTATATTTGCAGTGAAAATTAGAGTATTTAACCATCCACGTTTAGATATGAAAAAACTATTTTTAGCAATGGCTGCCGCCGTGGGAGCGATGTCTGTCCAGGCGGCGTCTCCGCTATGGATGCGCGACGTTGCCATCTCGCCCGATGGCTCCGCCGTGGCTTTCACCTACAAGGGCGATGTCTACACAGTCAGTTCCAAAGGCGGCGCTGCCAGGCAGATCACCTCTGACGAGGCTTTTGATTCAAGGCCTATGTGGACCCCCGATGGCAAGCGCATCGTATTCAACAGCACCCGCGAAGGCTCGCGCGACATCTTCATAGCCGATGCCAATGGTGGCGGTGTGCGCCGCATCACCACCCATTCCGGCACCGAAACCCCTATGGGATTCGCCAACGATAGCACCCTGCTTTTCACCGCAGCCCTTCAGCCTTCGCGCTCTGCCATCCAGGGGCCCTTCCAGACCCAGCTCTACAAGGTCGACATCAACCGTGAGCAGCCCCGCCCGCTGATGGTGGCATCTGTGCAGATGCGCAATCTTAGCGTCAACTCCGCGGGCGATATGCTCTATGAAGACAAGAAGGGATTTGAGGATGCCCTGCGCAAACATGAGCGCTCATCTGGCACGTCTGACATCTGGCTCGTGAGCGACGGCAAATACCGCAAGCTCACATCGTTCAATGGCCACGACCTAAACCCGCAGTGGGCCCCTGACGGAAAGTCATTCTTCTACGTGAGCGAGGCCGACGGCACGCTCAATGTCTACAAGAGCGCTGTCGACGGCAAGCCCGTGCAGCTCACAAAGTTTGAGAAGCATCCCGTGCGCTCGCTCTCTGCCGCCAACGACGGCACCCTGGCCTTCAGCTGGGACGGCGAGATCTATACCCTGCGAGAAGGCGGCGAGCCCCGTAAGCTTGAAATAGATATCGTAAATGATGACTACGACTCTGACATCGTGAAGAGATTCGTCAGCTACGGAGCCACCAACATGGATGTCGCTCCCTCTGGCGATGAGATCGCTTTCGTGATTCGCGGCGATGTCTACGTCACATCCACCAAATATAAGACCACGAAGCGCGTCACCAACACCGCCGGCCAGGAGCGTTGCATCGATTTCTCTGACGATGGTCGGTCCATCGTCTACGACAGCGAGCGCGACGGCGTGTGGGGTCTCTACATAGCCAAGATCAAGAATCCTGACGAGAAGAGCTTCACCTACGCTTCTGAAATAGTGGAAGAGCCCCTCTACAGCTGCGCCACGGCAGCACAGCAGCCATCATTCAGCCCCGACGGCAAGAAGGTGGCTTTCCTTGAAGACCGCTGCACGCTTCGTGTCATAGACCTCGACACGAAAGAGGTGACCACGGCCCTTGACGGGAAATACAACTATTCCTATGCCGACGGCGACATTTCGTTTGAATGGAGCCCCGACAGCCGCTGGTTCCTCATTGACTACATCGGCGTGGGCGGTTGGAACAACTCTGACATAGCCCTCGTCAAGGCCGACGGCTCGGAAGTGGTCGACCTCACCGAGAGCGGATACGCCGACGCCAATCCCAAATGGGCGCTCGGCGGAAAGGCCCTCACATACGAGAGCGGAAAATATGGCATGCGCAGCCACGGCAGCTGGGGAAACACCTACGATGTCTTCCTCATGGTGCTCGATGGCGAGGCATGGGACGAATTCAACATGACAGAGGAGGAAGCAGCCTTGGCCGAGAAGGAGAAAAAGGCCAAGGAAGAGGCCGAGGCTGAAGCCAATGACAAGAAAAAAGATAAGAAAGGCAAGAAAAAAGACAAGAAAGGCGTAAAAGAGGATGAGGACGCGAAAGCCCTCAAGTTTGATCTCGCCAACCGCAAGTACCGCTCGCGCCGCCTCACATCGAGCTCTTCGAGCGTAGGAGATTATTTCCTCTCTCCCAAGGGCGACAAACTCTATTACACTGCCACAGCCACCGAAGGCGGACGCAACCTGCTGGTGCGCGACCTTCGCAAGGGCGACACCAAGGTGCTCTCTAAAGGCGTCAGCGGAGGATTCATCGCCGACAAGGACGGCGAGAACCTCTTCGTGCTCAGCGAATCGGGAATGAAGAAGATCGAGCTTCCCGGCGGCGACTCTGAAGATATCGAATTCGAGGCTCCATACGACCGTAAGCCCTCGAAGGAGCGCGAATACATCTACGACCACGCCTGGAAGCAGGTCAAGGATAAATTCTACGACAAGGATCTCCATGGCGTAGACTGGGACTACTATGGCGAGCACTACAAGCGCTTCCTGCCCCATATCAGCAACAACCATGATTTCGCCACCCTCCTGAGCGAGCTCCTCGGCGAGCTCAACGCCTCGCACACCGGCGGCAGATATTACGCCGACGGCGCCGACCTGCCCACAGCCGACCTTGGAGCGTTCTTCGATGAGACATACGATGGCGACGGCCTCCTTATCGAGGAGATACTGCCCCGCGGACCCCTCGCCCCGCAGAAATTCGGCCTGAAGGCCGGCGACGTGATCCTCGCTATAGACGGCCAGGCCATCGAGGCCGGAAAAGACTATTTCCCCCTGCTGCAAGGCAAGGCCGGAAAGAAGACAGAGCTCACGGTGCGCCGCGCCGGAGGCCAGACCGACCGCATCCTCGTGAAGCCACGCTATGACAGCGACAATGATCTCTACGCCCGCTGGATAGAGCGCAACGAGGCCATGGTCGACAGCCTCTCGGGTGGCCGCATAGGCTATGTGCACGTGAGCGGAATGGACAGCCCCAGCTTCCGCGAGGTCTACGACCGCATCCTCGGAAAATACCGCAACCGCGACGCCGTCATCGTCGACACGCGCTGGAACGGCGGCGGATGGCTCCACAACGACCTCGCCATCCTCCTCGGCGGAAAGGAATACGTGCGCTATGTGCCACGTGGCCGCTACATCGGCAGCGACCCCTTCTCGCAGTGGACAAAGCCATCGGTGATGCTCGTCAACGAGAGCAACTACAGCGACGCCCACGGATCGCCCTACACCTATCAGACACTCGGCCTCGGCAAGGTGGTGGGCGCTCCCATCCCCGGCACCATGACAGCCGTGTGGTGGGAAACGCAGATCGACCCCACCATCGTGTTCGGCATCCCGCAGGTAACATCGATCGACACAAAGGGCAAAGTGCTCGAAAACCAGCAGCTCAACCCCGACGTCATCGTCTATAACCAGCCCGACGACGTGGCCAACGGCCGCGATGACCAGATAGCCGCCGCCGTAAAAACCCTCCTCGACCAGCTCAACAAAAAATAAACCCCCAATCCATAAGTAAATTAAGTGGAGGCGCGCCCCTATGAGGCACGCCTCCACTTAATTTATGGGGCTTCCGCAAGAAGCAGCCATGGATGGGCGATTTTCAATCGCCCGATAGCGTAATTTTAAACCGAATAATGCGTATTTGGTTGAGTAACATGGATTTCGAAGATTTTCTTAATCCGTGAAAATCCGTCTTTGTCCGTGTTCTTTTCGCATCCTTCGCGTGCACGCTTATCTCCGGTGGAGGGCGTAGTCGATGTATTTGTCGCAGTGGCCGCGCACGTAGGCGGCGGCTTTGGTTGAGCCGTATTTTTCGACCACGGTTTTGAAATTCAGCATTTCGAGATTGGCCTGCGCCGCGATCTCCGGATCGAGTATTCCCTTAAGAGCGTTCTCTATCAGCCTGTCGGCGCGGGCGTATGCTCGCTGGGCGTGGGGATTGTCGGCGAAGGCCTTGCGGTCAGCCGATGTGTAGTATGCCCAATCGCTCCAGTCGTCAGGATTGACGCTGCAGTTAGAAAATCCATATTGCGTCAGGTACCAGCATCTGCCGAAAGAATTGCGCAGCCCGGTGGCATAGCGTATCCTGTACATCGCCTCACGGTCGGGGTCTGTGTTTGCGTACATGTTCCTTTCATAGCCGAGCATTCTTTCGGCGAAATCCAGTTTGTAGTTTCTGTTGTCGGCGATAAGGTGCTCTTTATCCTGCATCCGGAAGGGATCCCTCTTGAGATAGCCCATTTTAGCCAGGTTGGTGCGCGCCTGATATGAACCGGATACTTTTGATAGCCAGGATTTAGCCTCGGCGTAGTCCATCTCGCGCAGATAGAGGGTGCCCACTATCTCGTTGATGTAATCCTTGTCAGTGAATCCGCGCTCATTGAGGAATCCCGCGAATCCTTTATGCTGATGCTCGATGCTGCGCGCGTATGCCGCCGCGTCAGATGCGGATGCGGCATCAATCATGTTGAAAAACTGGTTGCTGTAGTCAAACGAGTTGAATTCCGACTGCGAATTGCGATATTCGTCAAAGGTGATGATGGTGCGGTATGACCGGGCATCTTCGTCGTCCTGTCTGTATGTCACGAATCTCGGCGAGAGCTGATGCGCCCTGTTTGACGCGTAGTTGGCCAGCTGCAGGGCCGTCACAGTCTTGCCCTCTTTCAGCAGGGCGGGGCATGCGCCTCCGAGAAGCGCCTTGCGGGTGACATCCTGCCAATATTCCACGGGCCAATTCAGTTTGTTGCCGTATTCCCAGTCTTCGCGCATGTCAGCTGGCATGGATTCGGTCATTTTCGTGTCGAGCCATCTCACTCCCGCCTCAAGGCGTTTCAGATATCCAGGATCGCCGGCCGGGCCTTCAGCGTCGGTCAATATGCGCAATGCCCTCACCGATTCCTTTGTCAGCGGCGAGCCGGGCTGCTGCTCGGCCATGGCCAGGCTTGAAATCGACCGGGCGTGGTTGCCGTCGAGCCGGTGCATGTAGGCAAGGGCGTAGTGCCAGATGGCCTTGTCTTTGGTGCGCGGCGACGATGCCGCCATGCGTGCGAAAGCCATCAATTCGGGATACAGCGTCGCGCTCAACGAGTCGATGTCCTCGCCGTAGTATGCGTTGCGGTCGTCGCCCCACTCATCGGCTATGTACGTCATCCGCTCCTTCTCCCTCATCAGCCGTTGCAGCTTTATGTGCAGCAGCGGCGAGTTGGGAAACCGATGGAAGATGTATTCAAGTTCCCTCACCTGCGGGGTGCGGTAGGCGGATGTCGCCTCGGCATCGGCCCATACTTTCAGGCTCATCAGCGAGCCGATGTCCTGGCTGCGCGTGTAGAACTCGATGGCTCTTTTGCGGTCGCCTTTGCGCAGGCAGGCGCCGGCCACGTAGCTGGCGGTCATGTCGGTCACGATGTCTTGCGGCAGCTTGTCGATGCCGCCGTCCCAAAGGTCGATGCAGTCCTGATAATTCTTTTGGGCGAAAAATAGCCTCGCCATCTGCAGCGCGTAGCGGCTCTTGTGGCGCGAGCCTTGGTATGACCGGCATTTTTCGAGTAGGCGGTCGAGTGTCTGGTGCTCCTGGTCGCCTTCGTAGGGATAGTACCACGGGTCGTTGATGTACCGGCGTATGTCCTCGATCTCCTTGGCTGTCATCAGGTATTCGTAGTCTTCGTCATGGCCGAGCAGCCACTTGGCGAATTTGTTGTCTTCGAAATAGCCCTCTTTCAGGAATACGAAGTCGCGCATCGGCGTGTCGTAGACCAGGCGCTCGATGTCGCGCAGGGGGATGTCGGGCGAAGTCAGCTGCTGCCACAGCAGGCAATTCTCAGCCTTCTCATAGTCCTGGAGTCGGCATCCCTCCTGCCATTGGCGCTCGGCTTCAGGGGAGCATGCCCTGAACATCTTGATGTGCATCGGGTTGTCGGGGCCGTAAGGGCCGCAGGCGCGTATCTCCGTGATCGCGCCCGCTATCAGGGCTATGCTAATGGCTGCTATATATCTTATCGATTTCATTGTCGGAATAGTGCTTTAATTGTGATTCGTCGAGGTGATAGAGTATGTTGCCGTGGGGACGTCTTTTGAGCCGTGAATCGATCATGCGCTTGACGGCGATGATCTCCCGGGCCGATGGCCGCTCCGTCCTTATCAGGTCGCCTTGGTAGGCATGATCTTGGGGGCTTTCCGGAGTGAAATACACGGCTTCCGTCACCTCATACAGGTTATCTTTCTTCTTTTCCACTTGAGGGAACTCCGAGAAGTCGGTGCGGCGCATGATGCGCTTGAATCGCGGCTCATCATCCCCGTTTGCCTCAAACAGCAGGCTCCAGCCGTAGGCCGGATAGGCTATGTCGAGCGGGAGGGGATAGTCGGTCAGTCGGTCGTCCCGCAGGTAAGGCTCAATGTCGCGGCGCGAGAAGATGGAGTTGTCGGTGGTCATCCTTTGCAGATTGCCGGTGTTGTATACCATCAGCACTCCGCAGTCCACGGGCGGCGGATCTTGCGTCAGTTGGTGGAGCCTTATGGTCGAGCTCAGCCGCTTGCCGTCGCCCAGACGGCGCTTCACCTCCTCGCAGAGCCTGTAGTATGTGTCGCGGGTGAGGCGGGCCCAGTCGCAGTCGAGCTGTAGCTCTTCGAAATCGATGCCGTGGCGGAGCGACATGGCCGTGACGCGGCGCAGTATCTTGTCGGCGTATTCATCCTCGCGCATCTGCATGTTCTCTATGGCGTCAGGCGTGATGTAGACCACCGGCACTATCTCCGCCCCCTGTGGCAGTGAGTCATTGAATATGATTGTGGCCTTCGGCACAGGAGCGTAGTTGTCCGCGTTCCAGTCCATGTCTACGTCGAAATATCGCAGATACAGCCAGTCGATGTCGTGATCTTTCAGGAAATCGCGCTCGGCTTGTGTCAGATCGAGAGTGGTGCGCCAGTAGTAAATGGCATTATGCGACGTCTCATGCCTGCTGGTGCATCCGCAGATAGCCAGCAAAATCGCGCATGCGATCGCCGCGCATTTAAGGTTTGGCATTTGTGTGTTGAGGTTATTGATTGAGGTTCAATTATTGGAAGTCTGTTTCGTGAATGTCACGAATTTGTTGTATGCGAAGTTGCAGGCCGTGTACACCACATTGCCCAGCAGCGTGGCCACGCCGTAGCCCGAGATTGTGAATACGCCCAGGATGTCATGCTCCGTGTCTCCGAACCATGATTGGTTGATGGCCCACACCACCGCCAGCTGCGCGCAGTAGCACACCAGGAAGCCTATGCAGAATTTCACGCCTTCGCCCACATATCCGCCCTTGGAGCGGAACACCCACTTCTTGTTGAAGAAGAATGAGTTGACGAATCCCACGGTGTATCCCAGCGCATTGCTCGCGTATTCGTTCACGCCCATCACCGATTTGCACAGGAAGATCACGAACAGCGTCAGGAAGGTGTTGAGCACTCCCACCGCGCCGTATTTCACTATCTGCTCCAGGGTCTTGCTTTCGATTCTCATTCCGCCTTCTTGTTTTGATCTTGGTAATATCTGCACACTTCGGTGAGCCGGCATTCGCCGCACAGCGGCTTGCGGGCCTTGCACACGTAGCGCCCGTGGAGTATCAGCCAATGATGGGCCTTGGGCAGCACATCGGCCGGGATGTGCCTGACGAGGGCTTTCTCGGTCTGCAGGGGAGTCTTGCTGCCGCGTGTGAGGCCGATGCGCTCCGACACGCGGAATACGTGGGTATCAACAGCCATGGCCGGCAGCCCGTAGGCCACGGCCAGTATCACATTGGCTGTCTTGCGGCCCACGCCGGGCAGCGTCAGCAGCTTGTCGATGTCGGCGGGCACTTCGCCGCCGTATTCATCCACAAGGCGCTTGGCCATGCCCAGCAGCAGGCGCGTCTTGTTGTTGGGGTAAGAGACCGATTTGATGTAGGGAAACACCTCTTCGGCGGTGGCGCCGGCCAAAGCCTGCGGGGTGGGGAAGGCCTCGAAAAGGGCCGGCGTGACCATGTTGACGCGCTTGTCGGTGCATTGCGCCGACAAGATCACAGCCACGATCAGCTGATAGTTGTCGCCGAATCTCAGCTCTGTGTCAGCCTCCGGCATCTCCTCGCGCCATACCTCCAGCGCGCGTTCATATCGTTGCTTAAGTGTCATTTCGCGCCTATAAGTAGGCACCAAAGATATCATTCACCACTCACATCAAACATAAAGTAGTTCCATTTGAAATTTTGGGGTTCCGCAGGTAAACTCTGATTATATACTATACCCGATATGTCACAATTTACAAACATTATTTGTGTTATTCCATTGTATGTATATGGGTCAGAGGTTGATTCTGCGGCAAAGCCAAGTTCCCCAAAGACGTTAGAAGATATCTTCCATCCCATATCTTTTTCACTTGCATGATATATGTTATTAATGGGAGAGACAAAGGCATTTTTTGCACATGGAAGTTTCTTGTAAACGTATTCTGGACGTGCAATGTAAATTGTGGTCCGGCTTAATCCATAGTCTTCTGCTGCGGCAAAAGTACATTTCTTATAATCAGATTGAGCCTTTTTTGAATCAAAGCCATAAGTTACCATTTGCTCTGCGACACCTACTTTATTTATAGGTAGATTTGTGGCGTTTGACAGATTATTTTCTTGTGAATCATTGAACGCAATGAGTTGTGTAGTGTCGATATTATACACTACAGAGTCTGTTATGACTATTTCTGTTCCATCTTGTAGTTGTATAATTTCTTTGTACGGTTCTGAGTCCGGCTGAGTTTGAGGTTCGTGTGATAATGAATCATATTCATTATCACACGAAGAAAGAACCATTAGCATCGAAATCGTGCAAAGGTTCAATCCTTTTTTGAAGTGATTAAAAAGTTCCATATGATTTTTTTGTTTATTAAGGGAATACTATTGAAGACAGGATTGTGGAAATTGTCATATCCGATCGTTCTGGTTAAAGTGGTGAATATAAATTGTCCGTCCACACCATAATCGATGGAGTATCCAATGTCTGTTAGACCCGGATTTATGCCCATTTCATATTCTATGGATTTGTACGGGACAATTGCACAATCCTTCGGGAGCGGGGGCATGACCTTTTGATATATAGACGTACAGACGAAATAAACTTCATTAGGATTAAGGCCAAAATCGATGCACCAATCCCCAAATGTAGATTTCTCCCAATTTCCCGAGTATTCTAAATCGTATCCTTCGACTTGATCGATTTTGTCTATTCTGTAGTTAAAGTTGATGGAGGAAATTAGACCTATATTCATCAATCCGTGGAAATTAGAAGCGGATATGAATTCTTTGTAAGTATCGTAATGCCCAACTTTTGATGGTAGATAAATCGTTTTCCCATCATTCATTGTGATTTTATCCACGCTCTCTGGCCCATCGTCGCATGATATTGCAAGAAGTGAAATCATAATTATGTGAAACAAGGCTTTGAGGTTCATCGTTTGAGAAGAATTATCTTTGAGTATTAAGTTTATGGTATATAAACGAGTTTGGAATAATATTATTGTGTTAAATATGGATTAATTGTACTGTATGGGAAAAATCATCTTGCAGTGGGTGTAGTCTGTGGCTTGGAGGGAGTGCAGAGGCGCTTCATGCCCATGGATATGGCCACGCAGATGGCCACGGGCAGGAAGTATCCGAATGATCCTGACATTTCGCAAACGAGGAATATGGCCATCAGCGGGGCGCCGATGATGCCGCCCATGGCTCCGGCCATGCCGAAGAAGGCGAAATGGCCCACGATCAGGTGGGCGTCAAAGAGTGCGTTGACCGTCAGAGCGTAGAAGAGGCCCACAAAGCAGCCGGCGAATAGGGTGGGGGCGAATGTGCCGGCCACGCCGCCGCCATTGTTGGTGGCCGAGCAGGCGAATGCCTTCAGCAGCATGGTGAGGGCGGCCAGGGATATCAAGGCCCATGCACCGTGGAGCGAGTTGAGCACGCTTCCGCTCAGCACCCTGTCGATGTCGCTGTTGATGATGTGGCCTATCACGTCGTATCCCTCGCCGAAGAGGGCGGGGCAGAGCACCACGCAGGCCGAGATGATGCACCCCGAGGTCACGGCGCGCACCCAGATGTTGCCGATCTTGGCGAGCAAGCGGGCGAGCCAAGCCATTGAAAATTCGTAATATCTCGAATACAGGCCGCAAATGATGCCGAGAAGCGCTATCCACCCAAGCCAGTGCCAATCGAAAGGCACGCTCTGGTCCATCAGGATGTCGAATGTGAATCCTGACATCACGTAGGCCGTGAGCGACGCCACCACCACTGCCAGGAACAGGGCCAGGATGGCCGGATTGGTGAGTTCGATGTGAAGCACCTCGATCGAATAGAGCGCGCCGGCGAACGGAGCCTTGAAAATGCCTGCGATACCGGCTCCAGCTCCGCATCCTACCATCACGCGCATCAGGTCGGGCCCGAGCCCGAGCCTCTGCGCTATGTTGCTGCCGATGGCCGCTCCGGTGTAGGCTATCGGGCCTTCGCCGCCGGCTGAGCCGCCGAAGCCGAGGGTGATGCTGCCGGTCAATACCGATGAGTACATCAGCGAGCGGCGCATCTTCAGGTTGCCCTCTTTGAGAGCGTCCTCCACCTTCTTGGTGCCGTGGGCCGGGCTGTAGCCGAGTATGTATTTGCACACGGCTACAGTGAGCACGATGCCTATGATCGGGAGCACTACCAGGGGCCAGTGGAAGCCGGCGTGGAGATATTCCATCACAAGTTTGGCCACGAAATTGATGCAGTATTTCAGCACGCAGGCCGATAGGCCGCACAGCACGCCCACAAGAGCGGCTATAATATTGGCGAGGGCCACCTGCGACAGGTGGCCCTTTTCCCTTTGCAGGAGTTCGCTCAGCATATTTTCAGTGTGTTATGGCGTGTCAGCGTGCCGACTCGAACTCTTCGAGGAAGCGCACGTCGTTCTCCGAGAATAGGCGCAGGTCGCTCACGCGGTATTTCAGGTTGGTGATGCGCTCTATGCCCATGCCGAGGGCAAAGCCGCTGTATACCTTCGAGTCGATGCCGCAGGCTTCGAGCACATTGGGGTCGACCATGCCGCACCCGAGGATTTCCACCCAGCCGGTGTGCTTGCAGAATCCGCATCCCTTGCCGCCGCAGAGGTCGCAGCTGATGTCCATTTCGGCCGATGGCTCGGTGAAGGGGAAATAGCTGGGGCGCAGACGTATTTTCGTGTCTTTGCCAAACATCTCCTGTGCGAAATACAGCAAGGTCTGGCGCAGGTCGGCGAATGTCACGTTCTTGTCCACGTAAAGGGCCTCCACCTGGTGGAAGAAGCAGTGGGCGCGCGCCGAGATGGCCTCGTTGCGGTATACGCGGCCCGGGCAGATGATGCGTATCGGGGGCTGTCCGGCCTCCATGACGCGGCTCTGCACCGACGAGGTGTGGGTGCGAAGCAGCACGTCGGGCTCGCGCTTGATGAAGAATGTATCCTGCATATCGCGGGCCGGATGGTCAGCGGCGAAGTTGAGCGATGAGAACACGTGCCAGTCGTCCTCCACCTCCGGGCCTTCGGCCACGGTGAATCCAAGGCGGCGGAATATGTCGATGATCTCCTCGCGCACCAGCGACAGCGGGTGGCGGGTGCCGATCTTCCACGGAGCGGCTGTGCGGCTCAGGTCGATGCCCTCGCAGCCCGTGGATTTACTCTCGGCGGCCTCCTTGAGCGAGTTGATCTTGTCGGTGGCGAGATTCTTGAGCTCGTTGAGGGCCTGTCCGATGGCGCGCTTCATTTCTGCCGGCACGGTGCGGAAATCGTTCATGAGCAGCGATATTTCGCCCTTCTTGCTCAGGTATCTTATGCGCAGGGCCTCTGCCTCGGCGGCTGTCGAGGCGGTGGCGCTTTCGATTTCTGCTTTTAATGCATTGATTTTTTCAATCATTTCGCAGTCTATGTTTGTTATATTGGTTGTTATATATTTGTGACTTGATATTTAATTGGCAAATTTACTAAAATTTCGCGACTTTTCCCCCAGGCGCATACCAAAATAAAATAAAAATCTGTAAATTTGTGGATACCCACGTTTCAATAGCATTCTATGGCCTCACAATTTCTCACCACGCTCAACAATCAGCTCAGGCAATATTTCCGCCTCACCCCATATCTCGAAGACGAGAACGAAGCCAAGCAGTCGATCATCGACGGCGTTTCTTTCCGCGGCCCCAACATCCTGATCCTCATCCTGGCCATATTCGTGGCCTCGCTCGGCCTCAACACCAATTCCGCCGCCGTCATCATCGGCGCCATGCTCATTTCCCCCCTTATGGGCCCCATCATAGGCATCGGCCTTGGAGTGGGCATATATGATTTCGCCCTGATCAAGCGCTCGGCCCGCAACCTCGCCGCCGCCGCGCTATTCTCGGTCATAGCCTCTACCATCTTCTTCCTCATCTCGCCTGTGAGCGAAGGACGCAGCGAGCTCCTGGCGCGCACATCGCCCACCATCTACGATGTGCTGATAGGCTTCTTCGGCGGAGCCGCCGGCATTGTGGCCATCGCCTGCAAGCAGAAGGGCAACGTGATTCCGGGCGTGGCCATAGCCACCGCCCTCATGCCGCCCCTGTGCACAGCCGGATACGGCCTGGCCACGTGGCAGCTGCAATATTTCACCGGAGCGTTCTATCTCTTCCTCATCAATTCCATCTTCATCTCCCTCGCCACCCTTATAGGCGTGAAGCTGTTCCGCTTCAAGGAGGTCGCCTTCGTCAATCCCGAGAGACGCACACGCATCAAGCGCATCATCACCTGCGTGGTGGTCGCCACCCTGCTGCCGAGCGTCTATCTCACTGTGCAGATGCTGCGCGAGAGCTTCTTCGTCACCAACGCCAACAATTTCGTAGACGAGGAACTCAGCTTCCCCAACACCCAGGTATTCAGCAAGGACGCATACATAAAGAAATGGCATAAATATCTAAATGTCACCCTTATAGGGCAATACGTAGACATCGACTCCCTGAAGGTGGCCATGACCTCGCAGATGGAAAAAGATCCCTGGCTGCGCGGCACCACGGTCAACATCAAGCAAGGCTTCTCCACGGGCCTTGCCGCCGATGCGCGCACAAAGTCGGAAAGCCTCAGCGATATGTTCTCGTCGGTCGTGAGCCAGATTGAGGCCCAAAAGGCCGACATCGACTCGCTGCGGCAGGTGATCGCCGCCCGCAAGCAGTTCGACTCCCTGTCATACGCCATCGCCCCCGAGATCAAGGCCCTGTATCCCGACATCACCTTCATCTCGCTCAGCCGTGCCTACGTATGCAACATCGAGTCGCGCAAGATCGACACCCTCAACCTCGCCCTTATCGAAAGCAAAAAGCGCCTCGGCGACCTGCCCAAAATCAAGCAATACCTCGAAGCCCGCACCGGCATGCCCGGCATCCGCATAATCCAGACCGACATGAAACTCCCCTGACGCCCCCCCGCCTTTATTTCGGGGAGGGGGCAAACAATGGGGGGCGTTTTTAGGTTATATATGAGGGCGGGGACGCCCTCATGTTTTTTCTAACCAGACAAACCCTGTTTCACGATTATGTCAAAGACTATTACGAAAGAAGCCGCGCTCGATTATCATGAATATCCGCAGCCCGGAAAGATAGAGGTGGTGCCCACCAAACCTTATTTCACGCAGTACGATCTCGGCTTGGCCTATTCGCCCGGCGTGGCGTACCCATGCGAGGAGATAGAGGCAGACAAGGCTGCCGCATACCGATACACAAATAAGAGCAACCTTGTGGCCGTCATCAGCAACGGCACAGCAGTGCTGGGCCTCGGCAACATCGGTGCCCAGGCCGCAAAGCCGGTGATGGAAGGCAAGGCTTTGCTGTTCAAGATTTTCGCCGGCATAGACAGTTTTGACATTGAGGTCAACGAGACTGATCCCGATAAGTTTGTCGAGATTGTCAAGGCCATCGCTCCCACATTCGGAGGCATCAATCTCGAGGACATCGGCGCGCCGGCATGCTTTGAGATCGAGCGGAGGCTGAAGCAGGAATGCGATGTGCCCGTGATGCACGATGACCAGCACGGCACGGCCATCATCTCCTCGGCCGGCCTGCTCAACGCGGCCCTGCTGCAGGGAAAGGAGATTGAGGATCTGCGTGTGGTGGTGAGCGGCGCCGGAGCCGCCGCTATCATGTGCGCCCGCATGTACAAACTATTGGGAGTCAAGGCTGAAAACATCGTGATGTGTGACAGCAAGGGCGTGATCCGCGCCGACCGCGCAGGCCTGTCGCCCGAAAAGGAAGAGTTCGCCACCGTCCGAGATATCCACACTCTGTCTGACGCCATAGCGGGCGCCGACGTGCTGCTCGGCCTGTCGGTGGGCGGAGCCGTCACGCCGGAAATGCTCATGTCGATGGCTCCGAAGCCCATAATCTTCGCCCTCGCTAATCCTGACCCTGAGATCACCTATGACGAGGCCATGCGCGCGCGTCCCGACGCTATCGTGGCCACGGGCCGCAGCGATTATCCCAACCAGGTCAATAACGTACTGGGCTTTCCGTTCATATTCCGCGGCGCGCTCGATTGCGGAGCCACCGACATCAACGACGCCATGAAGCTGGCCGCAGCGAGAGCTATAGCGGATCTTGCAAAGCAGCCTGTGCCGCAGAGCGTGCTGAAGGCTTACGGCCTGCGCAAGCTCGTGTTCGGCCCTGAATATATCCTGCCGAAGCCCTTTGACCACCGGTTGCTCTTCAATGTGAGCTCTGCTGTGGCCAAGGCGGCCCGCGAGAGCGGCGTGGCCACACGGCCCATCGCCGACCCCAAGGCCTACCATGACCGCCTGTGGAATCTTGTAGACAGTGGGCGCCACTTCATCTGCCAAGTGCCGCGCAGCATAGGCAGCGATGAGCAGACCGGGGTGGTGATGTCGTTTTAGGCATTGGGCCTCCGCGTCATGCGCTGATTCACAGCCTGATGCGGAGGGTGCCAAGGATGTGGGCGGCTTTGCGTCACGATGGAATTCTAATATTTTTTCATCCATACACCTTATTATATAGAAAAAAATGTGTAATTTTGGCGTCTGAAATAAAATTGATAGGCAGAATGCTAAAAAATCTCGTTATAGTCGAGTCTCCAGCCAAGGCAAAGACGATTGAAAAATTTCTCGGCCCCGACTACAAGGTGATGTCGAGCTACGGACATATACGCGACCTCAAGAAGAAAAATTTCAGCATCGACATTGATGCCGGCTTCGCGCCCATTTATGAAATACCGGAAGACAAGCGTCAGCTTGTGCAGGAATTAAAGAAAGCCGCCGCACAGGCCCAGACCGTATGGCTCGCTTCCGATGAGGACCGCGAGGGAGAGGCCATAGCCTGGCACCTTTTCGAGGTGCTTGGGCTGGACCCGTCGCGCACGAAGCGCATAGTATTCCACGAAATCACCAAGCCGGCCATCATCAACGCCATCGAGCATCCGCGTGAGATAGACATCAACCTCGTCGACGCCCAGCAGGCGCGCCGCGTGCTCGACCGCATAGTCGGCTTCGAACTCTCGCCTGTGCTGTGGCGCAAGATCAAGCCGGCTCTGTCAGCCGGGCGTGTGCAGTCGGTGGCTGTGCGCCTCATAGTGGAGAGGGAAAAAGAGATCAAGAATTTCGTCAGCGAGCCGTACTATCGCGTCACGGCTGTCTTCGCCTCGGCTGAAGGCCACGCCGTGAAGGCCGAGCTGTCGCGCCGCCTGCCCGACGAGAAGGCTGTGGCCGATTTCCTCGACGATTGCAAGAAGGCCGATTTCAAGGTGACCGACGTGGTGGCTCGCGACCTTAAGAAGTCGCCTGCTCCTCCCTTCACCACATCCACCCTGCAGCAGGAGGCTTCGCGAAAACTCGGATTCACCGTCACGCAGACCATGCTCGTGGCCCAGAAGCTCTACGAGGCCGGCCACATCACATACATGCGTACTGACTCCACCAACCTGTCATCCCTGGCCATAGCGGCAATCTCGGAAGAAATCAAGAGCGGAATCGGAGACCGGTACCTGAAGGTGCGCCATTACCATACCAGCGCCAAAGGTGCCCAGGAGGCCCACGAGGCAATTCGCCCCACCTACATCAGCAATCACGACATCGACGGCACTCCGCAGGAGAAGCGCCTCTACAACCTGATATGGAAGCGCACCATAGCCTCGCAGATGGCCGACGCTGAGATCGAAAAGACAACGATCGACATACAGCCGTCGACCCGCCCCGAGCATTTCACGGCCACGGGCGAGGTGATCAAATTCGACGGTTTCCTGCGCGTGTACATCGAAAGCACCGACGACGAAGCTGCTTCCGAGTCTGACAGCCTCCTCCCGGCCCTTTCAAAAGGCGAGGAGCTGAAGGCGCGCGACATCGAGGCAGCGCAGCGATATACCCAGCAGCCGCCGCGATACACCGAGGCGTCGCTGGTCAAGAAGATGGAAGAGCTCGGCATCGGACGCCCCTCTACCTATGCCCCCACAATCTCCACCATACAGCAGCGCGAATACGTGGAGAAGGGCGAGAAGCCCGGCGTGGAGCGCGAACTGAAGATATTCACCCTCAAAGGCGGAAAGGTCACATCGAAGACGAAGACCGAGACGGCGGGCGCCGAGCGCGGCAAGCTCATACCCACCGACACCGGCATGATCGTCAACGAATTTCTTGAAGAATACTTCGCCTCTGTGGTCGACTACAATTTCACCGCCAACATCGAGCATAAATTCGACAGCATAGCCGAAGGCCGCCTGCAGTGGCCGTCGGTGATGCAGGATTTCTACGGCATGTTCCATCCGTCGGTCGACTCGGCCATGAATATGCGCATGGAGCACAAGGTGGGCGAGCGCTCTCTCGGCGTAGACCCGCGCACGGGCAAGCCCGTGACCGTGAAGATTGGCCGCTTCGGGCCTCTCGTGCAGATAGGCGTGGCCACCGACGAGGAGAAGCCGCAGTTCGCCTCGCTGCAGAAGGGCCAGTCGCTATCCACGATCACCCTTGAAGAGGCTCTGAAACTCTTTGAATTTCCCCGTCAGCTTGGCGAATACGAGGGCAAGGACGTGAGCGTGGGCATAGGCCGCTTCGGCCCCTACGTGCGCCACGACGGTAAATACGTATCCATCCCCAAGGACATCGCGCCCGCGGCGCTCACCCTCGAGGAGGCCATCAGTCTCATAATGCAGAAGCGGGAGGCCGAGAGCAAGAAGCTGGTGAAAGCATTTGACCAGGATGCCGACCTGCAGATACTCAACGGCCGATACGGCGTCTACATATCATACAAGAAGGGAAACTACAAGATTCCGAAGACTGTGGAGAACCCATCCGACCTCACCTACGAGCAGGCCATGGAGATCGTCAACAGCCAGGAGGCCAAGCCAAAGGCACGCCGGTCAAAGTAGAAATAAGCCTGCGCCCAAACCCATTGAAACCAATTAATACACCCACATCCACTTGAAGCCATTAGCAAGAAAGCCGGGAGCAGAAAAATCCCGCTTCGTACCCGATACGATCATCGACCTCCCCGTAGAGGCCGAAACCACGCTGTTGCCGCATCTGTTCGACAGCCTGCCGCAATGCAAGAAACAGACAGTAAAAGACTATCTGAAGCATAACCAGGTGATGGTCAACGGCAATGTCTCGCGCCAGTTTGACCAGCCGCTTAAGCCCGGCGATGACGTGAAAGTCAATCAGAGCCGTGAATTCCAGGTGTTCTACCATCCGCGCATGAAGATTTACTACGAAGATGATGACATAATCGTGGCCTATAAAGGCTACGGCCTCCTGAGCATGTCGTCTGACCGACGCAGCAAAAAAGAGGAAATCACGGCCTACTCCATCCTCCGCGACTACCTTAAGCGCAAAGATCCGCGCAACAAGCTCTTCATCGTGCACCGCCTCGATCAGCAGACATCGGGCCTGATGATGTTCGCCAAGAATCTGCAGGCCAAGGAGACGATGCAGCACAACTGGAACAACATGGTGATCGAGCGCAAATACGTGGCCGTTGTTGAGGGCTGCCTCGAACAGCCCGAGGGCGAGGTGCGCAGCTACCTGGCCGAGAATTCGGCCCATGAAGTCTACTCCACCAAGAATCCCGAGGAAGGAAAACTCTCCGTGACACGCTACCGCACCATCAAGGCCTCCCGCAAGCGCACCATGGTGGAACTCTCGCTCGACACCGGGCGCAAGAATCAGATCCGCGTGCACATGAAGGATCTCGGCCACCCCATCAGCGGCGACCGTCGCTACGGTGCAGGCGTCAGCCCCATCCACCGCCTGGCGCTCCATGCCCAGACCCTGCGGTTTGTGCATCCGGTCACCCGCAAGGACATGAACTTCTCAAGCGATATCCCACAGGCATTCCAGAAGCTCCTTTGAGCCAATGCCCCAATCATCCCTCCACGATAAACCTCTCAAATTGTCACAGCTCACAAAGGATATGATAGAGGCGCCCGAAATGTGGCGCCTTTCAGTCGAGGCTCATCAAGGCTCCGTCGATGTAGTCATGTATTCGCCCGTAGAGGAGAATTCGCTCATCCACGAGCGCCTGCCTCTCGACTCGGCCTTGTCGCCCCTGGCTGCTTTCGAAGAGCTCGTCTATGAAAATCCGCTGCTGCTCTCTGACTTCCGCAAGGTCGACATCATCATCGACACACCGCGATACACATTCCTGCCCTCGGACTGCGCCACAGACGAAGTCTGCGAGCAGGCCGTACGCACCCTTTGGCCGCAGGTCACTCTATCGGCCCGCGCCATCCCCGTCCCCGATACGCCCGACACCCTGGTGATGGGCATAGATCCGGGCATGGCCGCCTTCATCTCGCGCACATTTCTCGATGCCGTCCCCTCTCACCCGATGGCCGTCCTCGCCAAATATTTCAGGCGCATCAGCGCCCAGGGCAACACCGGCAAGATCTATGCGCGCCTTGCTCCGGGCGCGGTCGACGTCATAGCCTTCAGGGCAGCCGAAGCCCGCAGCGGAGCCTCTCCCCTCCGCGTGGCCTGCTCTTATCCGGCTCCCACGCCCGACGATGCGGCATATTTCATCCTGGCCTCGGCCCGGCAGGCCGGATTCGACCTCGATGTCGATGAGATCATGCTTTGCGGCGACGCCCGCATCAGAGAGCAGGTGGCTCCCAAGCTCCGCGCCTTCGCCCGATTCGTGATGCCCGTGATTTTCCCGTCAGAAATATTCAAGGCCGGGAAGGCTGCCCTCGAGGCCCCATTCGAACTCGTAATTCTACCCCTATGCGAATAATCAGAGGAAAATACGGACGCCGCCGGTTCGACGTCCCCAAGAACATAACCGCGAGGCCTACAACCGACTTCGCCCGCGAAAACCTTTTCAATGTGCTCGAAAACATCGTCGACTTCGAGGGCGCAAAGGCGCTTGACCTCTTCGCCGGCACGGGCGCCATATCATTCGAGCTCCTGTCGCGCGGATGCCTGTCGGTCACCTCGGTAGAGAAGGCCGAGACCCAGCACCGCTTCATCCACAAAGTCTCGCGCGAGCTCGGGGCCGACAACCATCGGGTGATACGCGGCGATGCCATCAAATTCATCTCAGCCGCCCGGCCCGACGCCGGATTCGACATCGTATTCGCCGACCCCCCTTACGATTTGCCCGGATTTGAAGAAATCCCCCCCGCAGTCCTCGCATCAAGCCTTATAGCCCCCGGCGGCATATTCATCATCGAGCACAGCGCCAAGCGCGACTTCTCCCACCTCCCCGGCTACATCGACCACCGCGCCTACGGCTCAGTCAACTTCACCATCTTCCGCCGTCCCGCCCCCTGACCGCCTAAGGGTTATGGGATTGTGGGGTCGTCTACATCGAAGTCTATGATGTCTATGTCTCCCGGATCGTCGGGGTATGTGGGACCGGCGTAGACGCATTCGATCTCCCATGGGTCAATATCCCACGGTTCAATCGGGCCTCCGTATTCGCAAGGTTCAATCGGATCAACCGGATATGGAGGTGTCGGCGGGGCGTAAATGGCGGTCACGGGGGCTGCTGTCACAGCTATGTCTCCGATGGTGACGGCGATCTCGTTGATGTCGATTGGGTTGTCCGGATCGGCGATAACGTCGATTGGCTGCTCAGACTTTTCCGGCTCGGGCTGTGGCTTGGCTGGCTGATGCTCGGGCTTAGGCTCCACGGGTTCGGGGGTTTCCGGCTCGGGAATTGGCGCCGGATTCACGGGCATTCCTGCGCCTGTGCCGGCCGACGCGCCTATGGCTGCTCCTGCGGCCGCTGTGCGCAGGCCGTCGTTTTTCTTCTTCTTATCCATATATTATAGTAGTGTAGATTTGTCTATGCCTCTTTGAGTGTGTGTAGGTGGCAGAGCATGAGCTCGCCGTCATCGTCGCGCAGATGGAATCCGTTGCCCTCGCAGTGGCGCCACATCTCGCAGTCGGCGCATTGGCCTTTGCGCATCCATTCCCGGTCGCGGAAGGGGCGGAACCTGTTTTGCCACACATCCCAGAAATCGTCGCGGTAGATGTTGCCTTGCGAGTATTGGCTGCGTATGCTCAGGCATCCAGATATGTCGCCGTTGGCCCTGACCGAAGCCACGGTGAGGCCGGCTATGCACGTATATATGCTTCCGCGCGCGCGTCCTTCGTAATCCCCGAGAAATCCCTCGCAGGCGTATGAAAGCGAGATCTTGCCCTCGGCCCTTGTGCGGGCGATGAAATCCATCAGGGAGCGCATCTGCGCCGGCGACAGGCTCATGCCGCTGTCCTTGGCTCTGCCCATGGGCACGATGGTGAAGCATCTCCATTTCCTGACACCGGCTTCTATGAGCATGCGCCGCAGCTCGGGCAGTGATGCGATGTTGCCGGGATGCACGCATGTGATCACGTCCCACACTATCCCCGGCGTGTCGCGCAGGGCGCCGATGGCATCGTATGCGCGGTCGAAGCTTGCCGGATTGCGGCGGAGCCACGTGTGCTCATCGCGCAGCCCGTCTATGTCGATGGCTATCGACCGCAAGCCTGCGTCGGCGAGGTACCGCATCATGGCCCGGTCGATGAGCATGGCGTTGCTCACCATGCCCCACAAGAATCCTTTCTCGGTGATTTTGCGCCCGCACTCGGCGATGTCCTCCCTCACCAGGGGCTCGCCGCCCACTGTCCACACATAGGTGCGCTGGCGGGGCTGATGGCTGCGCACCGAATCGAGCACCGGGGCGAAATCGTCAAAAGGCATGTCGGGGGCGTCGGCCACGGCCAGACAGTCGCTTCCGCAATGGCGGCAGGCAAGATTGCACCGCAGGGTGCATTCCCAGAAGAGTTGGTTGAGCGGATGTGTCAGTTTCAGCCGCTCGCGCCTCCAATAGGCCTCTTCGAGTATGATTTTTTGCAGTTGGTTCATGATGCAAAGAAAACAAAAAAAGGACGAACGCACAAGAAATCAATGCCCAAATGCGCGGACAGCGTGGATTATTTGACGAAAATGCGCCGGATAATTTGGTGTAATGTCATTTTGTGTGTATATTTGCATGTATTTCGGGCGGTTAATGTGCCCGAGACGTCACGGCAGAGGCTGTGGCCACATATCGAAAAGCGTTTTTGCTAGTCCTTGAATGGAAATTTCGCCAAACTTTTTCAAATAACGGAGGACAAGCAGCTGCAAACGCTCATGCGTGTCTGTATCCCACCCCCCACGCTCTGGGAGGTGCCGATCATAGGCAAGGCGTGGGGGTGGGCTGTGTTTGTATCCGTTATGGCCTTTGGCGAGGCCTCCATTCATGCATCGCAGCAAACATCGTCCTACGCCTTTTTGTATACATACCGATCGACATTCACTTATGCCTATGAGGGGACGACGTGGCAGACTAACAGGCCACAGCAATGAAATCAAAGTGTTTCTTACCCATTGTTGCCGTGTGCGCGGTTTTCGCGCTCTTGGCGTTTGCTTCGTGCGGCAAAGGCGACTCGCCGTCTCCGTCACCCACTCCTAATCCACCCGACCCGCCTGTGGTGGCCGAATCCCTCGAATTCGCAGGGCAATACTCCTCGGGGCGCGCCGACGTCTCTTCCGACGCGGCGTCCTTCGTCGTCGAATTCAATTCATCGGGAAGCTGGGCGGTCAATGTCCCTGCGGCCTGCGCCGCATGGTGCAAGGTGAGCCCGGCGAGCGGAGACGGCGGCAAAAAATCGGAAGTGCGGGTGAGCGTATCCGGAAATGACGGATACGATGAGCGCAACGCATCGCTCACGTTTTCTTGCGGAAAAGCGCGAAAAACCTTCGTCGTGGCGCAGAAGCAGCGCGATGCCATGCTTTTGGCCTCTTCGTCAAAGGTTGAGGTGGATGAGGACGGAGGCACATTCGCCGTGAAAATCCGCTCAAATGTGGAGGTGAAGTGCGAGGTGCCGGCTCAATACGCCGGTTGGCTGCGCCTTAACGGAAAGGCCGGCGGACGCGCTCTGTCAGATCTGCAATATTCGTTCACAGCCGATGCCAACGACACTGCGGCTCCGCGCGAGGGGGTGATCACGTTCTCGGGCGCCGACGTGGTCGAAGAGGTGCGTGTGCTCCAGTTCGGCGGCAACTCTCTGGTGCTCACGGAGCCTGTCGTATACGTCAATCCCCTTGGAGGGCGTTTCGGCGTAGAGCTTAAGTCAAACTGCGATTACACTTTCGCGATAACCGAGGGCTCGGAATGGCTTCGCGAGGATGTGTCAAGAGCCATGTCGAGCCATACGGTGTATTTCATCGCGGATGCCAATTCACAGCCGTCCGAACGCCGGGCAGCCGTGACATTCACCTCCGCTGACGGCTCGGTGTCTGACCGGCTCACGGTGGTGCAGCGTGAGAAAGGCGCTCTGGTCTGCGGCGAGAGGCAGATCGACGTTGATTGCGCCGGAGGCGCGTTTCATATAGAATATGCATCTACGGAGGGGGAAATCACGTATTCGTCGCCTTATTGGATAGGTGTGTTCCCCGATGCTCCCGACTCCAGGGCGATGGCTGACCACAGGTTGCAGATAAAGGTTTCACCAAATATCGTCAAGGAGGAGCGTAGTGGCTACGTGGTGCTGGCTCTGGCCGACGGCTCGGCCAAAGACTCGGTGCTTGTGACGCAAGATGCTCTTGAATATACTATCGTCACATCGCTTGAAGATGGAGATTTCGCTGATGCCCGCAGCCATGAATTCACTATTTCTGTCACCTCTCCGCTCGAATCGACTCTGAAAGCGTCTGCCCCGCTCAAAAAGATGTCAGACAATACGTTTGTTATGCCTGCCAACTATGCTCCCGGCACCATGGGATCGGCCTCTGTAGAAGTCAGAATCGCCGATGTGCTTATGGAGATGGTGTCGGTCAGCTACGACGAGCCGATATTGCCGGAGATAAAAGACCGGGAATTGGACGTGGCGGCAGTGGCTTCATCCGTCAAGGTCAATATAATGACAAATACTGATATTGCGCCCTCAATCCAAAGCTCGGCGTCATGGATATCGCTTCGCGAGGCCAAAGTGTGCGAGCGCGGATACGCCATTGACACGTGGGTGTTCGATGTTAAGGAAAATACGTCTGACCAGCCGCGGCAGGCCACGATCCGATTCTCGGCAGGGGCCTTCTGGAGCGGCGATGTTGTCGTGACGCAGGCTGGAGCGGCGCCGCCCATAGACAAAGAGCAGGAGGTGGAGGTGCCGGCGGGAGGATCTCTCGGAGACGAACTCGGAGATGAGAAGATGGCAATACAGAAGCTGACCGTCAAAGGCGAGATCAACGGAGCGGATGTGGCCACGCTGCGCGAGATGGCTACGGATGGCGAGCTTGTGGAGATAGACCTGTCGAATACGTCCCTGCGGAAAGATTTGCAGCATCAATATTATCCGGGCGGCTGGCGTCCGGGCAAAATCACTGATGACGACATGGTGGGGCACTATATGTTCTATAGGACAAATGTCAGGGCTGTCACGCTGCCTGGTACACTTAAGAAAATCGGTTATTACGCATTCCGGGAGTCGAAGGTGGAGGAGATGGAGATTCCCGCCGGTGTGGCTGAAATAGAGGAGTCGGCGTTTTTCGGATGCAAGAATTTGCGCCGCGTGTCGGTTCCCGGCACCGTCAAGGATCTGCCTCTCGGATGCTTCGAAGGCGCTGTCAGCCTGAGCGATGTGGCTCTGGGTGATGGCGTGCGCTCTATCGGCGACTTCGCTTTCGCTCCCTATGAGGCTTACACCACTCAAGGCGCGCTCACAGAGATCTCCCTGCCCGCTTCCCTTGAAAAAATCGGAAAGGGGGCGTTCTTGTCGACCAAGCTGACTGAGGTCACTGTCCCGGCGTCGGTAGAAAGGATAGGAGAGGCGGCTTTTTCGGAATGCCGCCGCCTCAACCGGGTGGTGTTTGAGTGCAGCATGGATACGCTTCCTGCCCGAGTGCTCCACAATACTCTTGGCATAAATGAAATCGTATTTCCGCGCGGGCTGAAAGTGATCGGCGAGTACGCCCTCGACCACGTGGGCATGGACTATCTGACGATTCCCGACGGGGTGACCGAGCTGATGAAGGGCGCTTGCAACGGCTCTGGAAAGAAAGGGCTCACATTGCCCGAATCTCTTGAGGTCATCGGGGCGTATGCGCTCGGCTACCAATCGATGTCGAGCACATTCACCATTCCGTCGAAGGTGCGCTACATAGGCGCCAGGGCTTTCGACGGAGCCTGCTACATAAAGGAGCTTCACATGAAAAATCCGGTCCCGCCCCAAAGAGACGGCGACATATTCTTCTCGACATTCAAATACGAAGAGTGCACTTTGTATGTGCCCCGCGGTTCGGCCCGGGCGTATTCGGCAGATTCCTATTGGCTGAAATTCAAAGCCATTGTCGAAGAGTGATAAACCAAATGACTATCAATCAAATAAAACCCCAAATTATGATCAAACCATTATCAAAGTTGATCCTTGCCTCGGCGTGCGCTTTGTCATGCACTGTCGCTTTGGCTCAGGAGCCTACCCCCGGAGAGGAAATAGACCTTGGCCTCAGCGTCAACTGGCGCGCTTACAACATAGGCGCATCCGCTCCGGAAGAAAAAGGGACAGTCTACGCCTATGCCTCAACCAAGGCCGGCGGATATTCGATGCAGTACAGTTATCCCTACTTCGACAATCTGACCTGGACCTGCAAGCTCCCCGAGGGCAACCTCGCCGGAAACGTGCAATATGACGCCGCAGCCCTGGAGACGGATGGCCGCTGGCGCATGGCCACCAAGGAGCAGTGGGAAGAGCTGCTCAACGGATGCGACATCACAGCCTATCAATACAACAATGTGGCCGGCGCTCTGCTCACATCCAAGACCAACGGCAATTCGATATTCCTGCCTTCGGCCACTCTGGGCTACAATGCCTCGTGCAGCTACTACACATCTGAGTCTGACGGCGAGCTCCCATACGTGGCCAAAATGGCCGCCAACCAGTATCAGACCTCAACGGTGTCGCTGATGCAGACGCAAGGCACCACCGGCCCGTGGAGCGGCCTGCCCCTCCGCGCTGTCTGCGACAGATACGAGGGAAAGCCTCTCGAGGCCATAAATCTCACCGCTGCCCTCACCGAGATTTTCGCCGGCACCTCCACCGCCGTCACGGCCACATCAGTGCCCGCCGATGTGCCTATGAGCCTTAAATACGCCTCCAGCGACGAATCCATAGCCACAGTGTCTGACAAAGGCGTGGTCCGCTCATCCTACGGATCCAAGGGAGGCAAAGTGACCATCACGGCCACCAGCGGAAATGTATCGGCAAGCGTGGACATCATCGTGACAGCAGTCGAGACCGACCCCGCAGCCGAGGTCGTGGACCTCGGATTGAGCGTGGACTGGTGCACCGCCGATCTTGGCGCCGCCGACTGCTCGGTCAACGGTTCGCTGTTCCCCTTCTGCTATCTGACATCCACCACTCTCGCCAACGCATTCGCCTACAAGTATTACCGCAATGGATCATACGTTTTCCCGGAGGAGTATTTCTGCGGAGACAAGAATTATGACGCCATCGCCTACTACAACGCTCCCGGCAAGGCATACGCCGGAGACCGCCTGCCGTCGAAGGCTGAGGTGGAGGAGCTTATAGCGAATTGCGAACTGACGTATACATTCGCCGGCGATGAAGCCGCTCCGGATAGCCGGACCATGATCTTCGTGTCGAAGGTCAACGGCAAAGCCATACGCTTCCCGATGTCGGCCTCCACGCAGGTGTTTTACACCGGCTCGACCACTCCCGAGAAGAATGACGCCTATTCGTTGTACATCGATTCAAAAAACGTCACGGCCTCGCTTGAGACATACGTCTCTGCATGGAAGTCTTATCCTCTGCGCGGCGTAGTGGAGCACTCTACCGTGCCTGATCTCGAAAAAATAGAGCTTGATGTGGCCGAAGCCGAGATTTACGTGGAAAACACGATCCGACTGACGCCTTCGCCGCTGCCGGTGGGAGCTCTGCTGGTGAATCTCGCATGGGAATCTGACAACGAAGATGTAGCCACCGTCGGAGCCGACGGCGTAGTCAAGGGCGTAGGAGAAGGCAAAGCCGTGATTACAGTCTCTTCGGGGAAGATCTCGGCTTCAGCCACCATCGCAGTCAAGGCTGTCAACCTCTCGCAAGGCGAGACTGTGGATATGGGCAGCGGCATCCTATGGGCGTCGCGCGAATTGAACGCCCCGTCGCAGGCCGAAAACGGCAGCTACTATATGTTTGGCAACCTTACGCCGATGAGGTCAGCCACTTCGTTCCAGTCGCAGTGGGTGGATCCGGAAGTTGACATCATCGGTGGCACCCAATTCGACCCGGCTCATGCCGAACTTGGCGGCAATTGGCGCATGCCCACCAACAGCGAATTGTTGGCCATGGCCTCTAATTGTGAAATCGAATGGATCACGTATGGCGGAAAGCGCGGAGTGCTCCTGTCATCGACAGTCACCGACGGCAAGATATTCTGCCCGCTGCCTTCAGGCACGACATACATATTCTACATGGGCGACAAGCTGCAGCGCGGAGGCTCGTCAGACGGTTCGCCTACGGTCGAGGGCCTGTACATCGCCCCCACGCAGGCGGCCATGAACGCAGTGCGCGCTTGGAGGGCATGTCCCATCCTGCCGGTCTACGACTCCACTCTCGGCATAGACGCGCCGGAGGTGTCTGACGATCAAATCGTAGAGGTCATTGCTCTTGACGGGCGCATCCTGCCGGCTTCGGCATCGCTCTCGCCGGGTGTCTACATACTGCGTTACGCCAGCGGCAAGACAGTGAAGCGAATCGTGAAATAAACTACCGGAACCTATGGTTTGGGTCGGGCGCGGGCATCATTGCGATGACACGTCCGGCTTTCATGTATTCAGGAAGTCGCGGGCCATGCTGATTTTATCGGACAAAGAGTCTCAATCGGCGCGCGTATGGTGGTTTTTTTCACAGTGGGGTTGTGCCTTTGCGGGAAATTTCGTAACTTTGCGAAAATTATTTCACACGTCAAAAAAAGCCTTTTTCTGCGTATGCGAAAGTCCGTAAAGGCCGTGCTTCTGCTTGAAGACGGTACAGAATTCCACGGATACTCCTTTGGCAGTGACAAGAGCACTGCCGGCGAGGTGGTGTTCAACACCGCCATGACGGGCTATCCCGAAAGTCTCACTGACCCTTCTTACGAAGGCCAAATCCTCGTCACAACATTCCCATTGCTTGGCAATTACGGTGTGCCGCCGCAGCAAAGCCAGGGCGACCTCAGCAAATACTACGAGGGAGACCGCATCCACTGCCGCGCCATAATAGCCCAGGACTATTCATGGGAGCACAGCCACTGGCTCGCCACACGCTCCCTCTCTGACTGGCTTAAGGAGCAGGGCGTGGCCGGCATCTACGGCATCGACACCCGCGCCCTGGCCAAGCATCTGCGCGAGAAGGGGTCTATGCTCGGCAAGGTCATCATCGGCGATGACAAAGCCGAAGACATCGACTGGTATGACCCCAACAAGGAAAACCTCGTGGCCAAGACATCGTGCACCGCAGTCGAGGAATACGGCCAGGGCGACAAGACCGTGGTGCTCGTGGACTGCGGCGTGAAGCACAACATAGTGCGCTGCCTCTCGAAGCGCGGCGTGAAGGTGGTGAGAGTGCCCTGGGACTACGACTTCACCACAATCCCCTACGACGGACTGTTCATATCAAACGGCCCCGGCAACCCCGATATGGCCCAGGCCACTGTCGACAACCTGCGCAAGGCCATGGAAATCGGCAAGCCTATCTGCGGCATCTGCATGGGCAACCAGCTCCTGGCTAAAGCCGCAGGAGCCACCACCTACAAGCTCAAATACGGCCACCGCAGCCACAATCAGCCCGTGCAGCGCGTGGGCACGAACACCTGCTTCGTGACCTCGCAGAATCACGGATTCGCAGTCGACGGAGACACCCTCCCCGCCGACTGGGAGCCGCTATTCATCAACATGAACGACGGCACGAACGAAGGCATACGCCACAAGTCAAAGCCCTTCTTCTCGGCTCAGTTCCACCCCGAGGCCTCAAGCGGCCCCAAGGACACTGAGTTCCTTTTCGACGAATTCATAGCTATGCTCTGATTGGGAGCCGCCGCTCTTCGGCCCATGGCAGAAAGCCCCTCCCCAATCACTAATTACTCATTACTAATTGCTAATTGTCAATGACTGACCATAACATAAAGAAAGTGCTGCTGCTGGGCAGCGGAGCCCTTAAGATAGGCGAGGCCGGCGAATTCGACTATTCAGGATCGCAGGCCCTGAAAGCTATGAAAGAGGAAGGCATCACCACCGTCCTCATCAACCCGAACATCGCCACCGTGCAGACTTCTGACGGCTTTGCCGATCAGATCTACTTCCTGCCCGTGACGCCATATTTCGTGGAAAAGGTGATTTCGAAGGAGCGCCCCGACGGCATCCTGCTCGCATTCGGCGGCCAGACGGCTCTCAACTGCGGCGTGGAGTTGCAGCGCTCGGGCGTGCTTGAGAAATACGGCGTGAAAGTGCTCGGCACTCCGGTGCGCGCCATCGAGGAGACCGAGGACCGCGAGCTCTTCGTGAAGAAGCTCGACGAAATCGATGTCAAGACCATCAAGAGTCAGGCAGTAGACACCGTGGATCAGGCCATCGAGGTGGCCAATACGCTCGGATACCCCGTGATCGTGCGCGCCGCATACGCCCTTGGCGGCCTCGGCAGCGGATTCTGCGACAATGACCAGCAGCTGCGCACCCTGGTGGAGAAGGCTCTGTCGTTCTCGCCCCAGGTGCTCGTGGAGAAATCTCTGAAAGGCTGGAAAGAAGTGGAATACGAAGTGGTGCGCGACTGCTATGACAACTGCATCACCGTCTGCAACATGGAGAACTTCGACCCGCTGGGCATACACACCGGCGAGAGCATCGTGGTGGCTCCCTCGCAGACCCTCAGCAACGAAGACTACCACTATCTGCGCGCCCTCGCCATAAAGATCGTGCGCCACATCGGCATCGTGGGCGAGTGCAACGTGCAGTATGCCTTCGACCCCGAGTCAATGGACTACCGAGTGATTGAGGTCAACGCCCGTCTGAGCCGCTCTTCGGCCCTGGCGTCGAAGGCCACCGGATATCCCCTGGCTTTCGTTGCCGCCAAGCTTGGCCTGGGCTATGGCCTGATGGAGCTGCGCAATTCGGTCACTAAGGACACTTCCGCATTCTTCGAACCGGCTCTTGACTATATCGTGGTCAAGATACCGCGTTGGGACCTCGGAAAATTCCACAACGTCAGCCGCGAGATCGGTTCGTCGATGAAATCGGTGGGCGAGGTCATGGCTATCGGACGCACATTCGAGGAAGCCATACAGAAGGGCCTGCGCATGATAGGCCAGGGCATGCACGGCTTCGTCGAAAACAAGAATTTTGAAATCAAGGACATCGACCATGCCCTGCAGGCGCCTACCGACAAGCGCATATTCGTCATCGCCAAGGCCATGCAGCAGGGATACACCGTCGACCGCATACACGATCTGACGAAGATCGACAAATGGTTCCTCTATCGCCTGCAGGCCATCATCAACACCTCGCGCGAGCTCGAGGGATACGACACTCTCGAATCCCTTCCCGTGGAGCTCCTGCGCCAGGCCAAGCAGCAGGGATTCAGCGACTTCCAGGTTGCGCGCTCGGTGCTCAAAGACAATATGGGCACAGGCGAGGACGCCAACCTGCTGGTGCGCGCCCTGCGCAAGAAGCTCGGCGTGGTGCCTGTGGTGAAGCAGATCGACACCCTCGCCGCCGAATATCCGGCCCGCACCAATTATCTCTATCTCACATACAACGGCTCGGAGAATGACGTGCAGTATCTCCATGACCACCGCTCTATCATAGTGCTCGGCTCGGGTGCTTACCGCATAGGCAGCTCGGTGGAGTTTGACTGGTGCTCGGTCAACGCCCTGCTCACCGTCAAGGAGCAAGGCTGGCGCTCGGTCATGATCAACTACAACCCCGAGACCGTATCGACCGACTACGACATCTGCGACCGCCTCTACTTCGACGAGCTCACATTCGAGCGCGTGATGGACATCTACGACCTCGAGCAGCCCCACGGCGCGATCGTGTCGGTGGGCGGCCAGATACCCAACAACCTGGCCATGCGTCTCGACCAGGAGGGCGTGAACATACTCGGCACATCGGCAAAGTGCATCGACAACGCCGAAGACCGCCACAAATTCTCGGCCATGCTCGACCGTCTCGGCATCGACCAGCCCCGCTGGCGCGAGCTGACATCGCTCGAAGACATCGAGGACTTCATCGACGAGGTGGGATACCCCGTGCTCGTGCGCCCCAGCTATGTGCTCAGCGGCGCGGCCATGAATGTATGCCACAACGACGATGAGCTCAAGCGCTTCCTGCGCATGGCCGCAAACGTCTCAAAGCAGCACCCCGTGGTGGTGTCGGCCTTCATACAGAATGCCAAGGAAATCGAGATGGACGCCGTGGCCAAAGATGGTGAGATCGTGGCCTACGCCATATCGGAGCACATCGAGTTCGCCGGCGTGCACAGCGGCGACGCCACCATCCAGTTCCCCGCGCAGAAGCTCTATGTCGAGACCATGCGCCGCATCAAGAAGGTGTCTTCGCATATAGCCAAGGCGCTGCAGATCACCGGCCCCTTCAACATACAGTTCCTCGCCAAGAACAACGATATCAAGGTGATCGAGTGCAACCTGCGCGCATCGCGCAGTTTCCCCTTCGTGTCGAAGGTGCTCAAGATAAATTTCATCGACCTCGCCACCCGCGCCATGCTCGGCCTCGATGTGCAGAAGCCCGCTAAAAATGCCTTCGACCTCGATTATGTAGGCATCAAGGCCTCGCAGTTCTCATTCCAGCGTCTGCAGGGCGCCGATCCGGTGCTCGGCGTTGACATGACCTCTACCGGCGAGGTTGGCTGCATCGGCATCGACAGCCAGGAAGCGATCCTGAAGTCGATGCTCGCCGTGGGCCAGCGCATACCGAAGCATTCGGTGCTGCTCTCAACGGGCACTCCGCGCCAGAAAGCCGCCATGCTCGATGCCGCCCACATGCTCCACAACCACGGATACACGATCTACGCCACATCGGGCACATGCCAGTTCCTCAATGACAACGGCATCCCCGCCATCCGCGTATACTGGCCTTCGCAGCCCGATATGCACCCGCAGGCGCTCGAGCTGCTTCACAGCCGCAAGATCGACATGGTGGTCAACATCCCCAAGAATCAGTCGAGCACCGAGCTCTCCAACGGCTACAAGATACGCCGCGCCGCGATCGACCTCAACATCCCCCTGCTCACCAACGCACGCCTGGCATCGGCATTCATCGAGGCTTTCTGCTCGATGACGCTCGACGACATCGAGATCAAGAGTTGGCAGGAATATTAAACATCTGACCTATTATGGACCAATATTCAAATCAGAGGCCTTCGCCGTTTGGCCAGCCTGCCCCCGGCGCATCGGGCCAGCAGGCGCCTCGTCCGCGCAAGCCTCGCCAGGACAAGAGCAAGCGCACCATGCTCGGCGTGATAGCCGTGCTGCTGGTGATCATACTCGGCGCCGGCGTGTGGTTCGCCATCTCCATGGCCGCCAAAGACAAGGCGATAGCCGTGGAGCGTCAGGCCCGTGAGCAAGCTGAGCTTGACAAGGAGCAAGCGCTGATGAACGCCGATTTCGACGATCTCAACCGCCAGTTCACTGCTCTCGAGGGCCAGCGCATAGAGATACGCAATGACTCTCTCAAGCGCGAGCTTTCGGAGAAATACCAGGCCGCCAAGATGAAGGTGGAGAAGCTGCAGCAGGAGCTGAAGAACCAAAAATCGAAAAGCTCGGCCGAGATCAAGAAACTCAAGGACGAGATAGCCACCCTGCGCGCGATCCTGAAGGACTACGTGGCGCAGATAGCCAAGCTCAACGAGGAGAACAAGGCCCTGCGAGCCGAGAACGAGCAGATAAAGAGCGAAAATTCGCGCCTGACATCGCAGGTGGAGCAGACCTCGAAAGAGAATGAGAAGCTCAACGAGCGCATGAATCTGGCCGAAAAGCTCAATGTCACCGGCGTCTCCCTCACCCCTCTCAACAAGAAGGGCAAGAGAGAGAAGAAGGTGTCGAAGGCGAAGCAGATGATGGTGACATTCACCATCCCGCAGAATAACTCCACCCCGGTGGGCGAGAAGGTTATCTATCTGCGCCTGATATCGCCATCGGGCCAGCTGCTGGGCGGTGCCGGAGTCTTCCCCTTCGAAGGGGCCAAGGTAGAGTGCAGCGCCAAAAAAGCCATCGAATACGCCGGCGAGGAAATCGGAGGCATCACCATCTATTGGGACGTCACCACAGCCCTCACCCCGGGCTCCTACACAGTGGAGCTCTTCACCGAAGGCTATCGGCTCACAAGCCGCTCGTTTGATCTGAAATAATCATGCGGCGCGGGCGCGAATATTCGCGCCCGCCCCATTTTTCCATTGTGATGCAGAATATATTCGACATAATCAACGCTCCGGAGGTCACGGTGGCCTCATCTGTGTTCAAGCTCCTGCTGTCGATGCTGCTGGGCAGCGTCATCGGCTATGAGCGCAAGCTCAAGGGGCAGATAGCCGGCGTGCGCACCTTCTCGCTCATTTGCATGGGCGCCACCTTGGCCATGATTCTGTCTATCTATGTGCCGCAGGTGTATCTTGGCCTCAAGAACGGAGACCCGAGCCGCATCGCCGCCCAGGTGGTGAGCGGCATAGGCTTCCTCGGAGCCGGAGCCATCATACAGATGAAGGGCTCGGTGCGCGGCCTCACCACGGCGGCGGGTATCTGGATGGTGGCCACCCTGGGCCTGGCCATAGGCGTGGGCATGTACGCCATAGCCTGCGTGGCCACGCTGCTCATCCTCTTCATCCTGATGCAGCTCGAGCGCATCGAGCATCGTGTCACCCTCGGCAACGAAGCCCGCATCATACGCATCGAGATTTCGCAGATCATCGACGACATAGCCCCCTACCGCGAGGTGCTGAAGCAGAAAGACGTGGTGCTCACAAATTATTACCTCGCCTTCGACTACGAATCCACCACCACCCGCCTAAACCTCATGATACTGGCCAATGAGTCGATATCTTTCGTCAAGCTCTTCGACGCCTTGCATGAGGTCTATCCCACGCGCAACATCTCCATGACCAATCAAGTCAGCTTCTGACGCTTGTACGCGAAGCCATCATATTTCAGGCCGCAGCCTTATTCACTGTCAATCATATCCGAATCTAATGAACGTTGAAAGCCTAATTTCAGATCTGGCGTTTATCCTGCTCCTGGGAGCGATAGTCACCATCCTTTTCAAGTGGATCAAGCAGCCCGTGGTGCTCGGATACATCGTGGCCGGATTCCTCGCAAGCCCTAATTTCGAATATCTGCCCTCAGTCACCGATGAGCAGAACATCGACTTCTGGGCGCAGATAGGCATCATAGTCCTTCTCTTCTCGCTCGGCCTTGAATTCAGTTTCAAGAAACTCATGAACAGTGGCGGATCAGCCGCAGTCACAGCCCTAATCATCGTGCTCGGCATGATGGGAGCGGGTTTCGCAGCCGGTCAGATGATGCATTTCACCCTGATCAACAGCCTGTTCCTTGGCGGCATGCTCTCGATGTCGTCCACCACCATCATCATAAAGGCCTTCAATGACCTCGGGCTGCGGCAGAAGAAGTTCACGTCGCTCGTGCTTGCCGTGCTCATTGTCGAGGACCTTTTCGCTGTGGTGATGATGGTGCTCCTGTCGTCGATCGCCATCAACAACAGCGTGGCGGGGGGCGACCTCCTCTTCAGCGTGGCCAAGCTCGTTTTCTTCCTCGTGATCTGGTTTCTGGTGGGCGTGTTTGTGCTCCCGTCGCTCTTCAATCTCTGGCGTCCGTTCCTCAACAGCGAGACGCTGCTTGTGGTGTCGATGGGCCTTTGCCTGGGCATGGCCGTCTTTTCTGTCTATTGCGGCTTCTCGCTTGCCCTTGGCGCGTTTGTCATGGGTTCTATCCTTGCCGGCACCAGCTATGCCGAGCGCATAGAGCATGTGGTCAATCCGGTCAAGGATCTCTTCGGAGCCGTATTCTTCATCTCTGTGGGCATGATGGTGCAGCCGGCCATCATAGCCGAGTATTGGGGGCCCATACTCATGCTTTCGGCTGTGGTGGTCGTGGGCATGATTCTCTTCGGCACATTCGGCATGCTCGTCACAGGCCAGAGCCTCAGGGTAGCCATCGAATCGGGCTTCTCCCTGACGCAGATCGGCGAGTTTGCCTTCATCATCGCCACTCTCGGCATGAGCCTCGGCGTGCTTGAGCCCACCATCTATCCTATCGTGGTGGCCGTGTCGGTGCTCACCACCTTCGGCACGCCATATTTCATCAAGATGGCTCCCGGAGCATACTCTTTTGCCGAGAGGCACCTGCCAAAGAAATTGCACTTCCTCATCGACCGCTATCAGAAGGAAGCCACGAAAAGCAATGCCGTGAAGAGCGCTTGGGTGGCCACCTTGCGGCGGTATCTCTCGAGCACGCTGCTCTATTCGGTGATACTGATCGCCATCATCCTTGTTTCCCACAAATTCCTTTATCCCTGGCTGTCGCAGCTTATGCCCGCCCAAAGCCGTCTGCTGTCGCTTGTGGTCACTCTCGTGGCTCTTGCCCCCTTCCTGATGGCCCTTCTCCAGCCCATAAAGGGGATGTCGGCTGATTCCGGCCGCAAGACTTCGGCCAATGTGCCGAGGGTGGTGATGACCATTTTCCGCTTTGTCATTGCCATCGCCTTCGTGGTCTATGTGGTGTCATGGCACTATAGCAAGGGAGCCGGCCTCGTCACCGGCATTGTCACTATCCTGCTCATAGTGCTTGTGCTCTCCCGCAGGCTCAGCAATTCGGTGTCAAACATCGAGCAGAAATTTTTTGACAATCTCAATGAGCGTGAGCTGCGCCGCAGCGGAAAGAACAACAATGTGGTCAATGACCTTCACCTCGCCTATATGACAGTGGGCAGCGCGTGCGACTTCATCGGGCAGAAGCTGCTCGACTCAAACCTGCGCCGCCGATATGGCGTCAACGTGGTCAGCATACAGCGCGGGCAAGAGATGATTCCCATCCCATCGGCGAAGGAACGCATATTCCCCGGCGATGTTATCGGCGTGATAGGCACCGACGAGCAGATTGCCGGCATTCTTCCGGTGGTTGAGGTCAACAAGGAGGCGACGGCCGGCATGTCGCCCAATGACTTCAAGCTCACGTCGATCATGCTCTCCGAGTCATCTCCGTTGGTGGGGAAAACGCCGCTCACTTCAAATCTGCGCGACAAATATGAAGTGCTCGTGGTGGCCGTGCAGCGCGGTGACCAATACATCGACACCGACCCCAACCTTAAGTTCGCCCCCTCCGACATCCTCTGGCTCGTGGGCCGCACATCGCGCCTCTCGTCCATATCCTGATTTTTGCATTAGGTAGGAAGGGCGATTTCCAATCGCCCTCTCTTTCTCGCATATAAGCCGCAACATGGTGGCATCGGGTGATTGAAAATCGCCCCTTCATATAAAACGAAAAAATCCGCGCGCCAACCAAGGCGCGCGGATTTCTTATGATGGGATGCGCAGCGGCTTATTTGCCGAGCATGTGCTTCACCTGGAGCAGGATGTTGGTGGCGGTGAAGCCGAATTTCTCATCGAGCACCTTGTAGGGGGCTGATGCGCCGAAGCGCTCCATGCCGTAGACCTTGCCGTTGAAGCCGTCGATCATCTTCAGCGTTGTGGGCAGGCCGGCGGTGAGGCCGAACATGGGCACGCCAGCGGGAAGCACTTCCTTGCGGTAGGCCTCGGGCTGCTCGTTGAATGTGCCGATAGAGGGCATCGACACCACGCGGGCGGGGATGTTCTCGGCGTCGAGGAGGGTGGCAACCTCGCAGAGGAGCGACACTTCAGAGCCGTTGGCCACGAGGGTCACCTGCGGGTTGGCGGGGTTCATCACCACGTATCCGCCCTTGTATGCGCCTTGAGCCTCGGCGTAGCGGTCGCCGCTCGCAGCGGGCAGGTCGGGGATGTTCTGGCGGCTGAGGATGAGGGCCGAGGGGGTGCTGTTGTTCTCCATAGCCATCTTCCAGCATACGGTTGTCTCCACGGCGTCGGCGGGGCGCAGGGCCAGCAGCGAGGGCTTGCCCGAGAAGTTGTGCACGGCCTCAAGCAGGCGTATCTGTGCTTCCTGCTCGATAGGCTCGTGGGTGGGGCCGTCTTCGCCCACGCGGAATGCGTCGTGTGTGAGGATGTACTTCACGGGGAGCTCCATGAGGGCAGCCATGCGCATTGCGGGCTTCATGTAGTCAGAGAATACGAAGAATGTGCCGCAGGCGGCGATCATGCCTCCGTGGAGCACGATGCCGTTCATCAGGCAGGCCATGGTGAGCTCTGCCACGCCGGCCTGCAGGAATGCGCCAGAGAAGTCGCCGTGGGTAAGAGCGTGGGTCTTCTTGAGGAAGCCGTCGGTCTTGTCGCTGTTGGCGAGGTCGGCCGATGAGCAGATCATGTTGCCCACCTTCTCGGCCAGGACGCCGAGCACAGTGGCTGAAGCGGCGCGGGTGGCGCTGTTGGGCTTCTGGGTGATAGCGGCCCAGTCGATTTCGGGGAGCTTGCCTGCGAAGTAGTCGTTGAGCAGCTTCACCTGGTCGGGGTTAGCGTCGGCCCAAGCCTGGTATGCGGCGCGGCGCTCCTTGACGATGGCGCGGAGCTCTTCGGCGCGCTGGGCGTAGAGGGCTTCCACTTCGGGAGCGATGGCCCAGGGATTCTCGGGGTCGAAGCCGAGATTCTTGATTGTGGCAGCATAGTCGGCGCCGCTTGCGCTCAGGGGCTGTCCGTGGGTAGAGCATTTGCCCTCGAAGTTTTGGCCGTCGGCTGTGACGCATCCGCGTCCCATCACGGTGTGGCCGATGATGAGGGTGGGCTTTTCGGTCTCGGCCTGGGCCTTGGCGATGGCGTCGGCTATCTGCACGGGATCGGTGCCGTCGATTTCGATCACGTTCCAGTTCCAAGCGCGGTATTTCGCTGCTACGTCTTCCTTGTCAACAGCGTCGACATAGGTAGAGAGCTGCACCTTGTTGCTGTCATAGAACATGATGAGGTTCGACAGTCCGAGGTATCCGGCTATGCGGCCTGCGCCCTGCGAGATTTCCTCCTGGATGCCGCCGTCGCTGATGAAAGCGTAGGTCTTGTGCTCGATCCAGTTGCCGAAACGGGCCTGCAGGAAGCGCTCGGCGATGGCTGCGCCCACGGCCATGGTGTGGCCCTGGCCCAGGGGACCTGATGTGTTCTCGATGCCGCGCTCCACCTCGAGCTCGGGGTGGCCGGGAGTGGGGCTGCCCCACTGGCGGAATTGCTTGAGTTCGTCGAGGGTGAAGTGGCCCTGTAGGGCGAGCACGCTGTAGAGCATGGGCGACATGTGGCCGGGATCGAGGAAGAATCGGTCGCGGGCTATCCAGTGAGCGTCATCGGGGTCGACAACGAGGAATTTAGAGAAAAGTACGTTGACAAAGTCAGCGCCGCCCATGGCTCCGCCGGGGTGGCCTGAATTGGCTTTCTCAACCATTGAGGCAGCCAGCACGCGGATGTTGTTGGCTGCGCGGTTCATGAGATCTGTATTCATTTCGGTATTTTGGGGAAAATTGGTATAAGACGTAAGATTGCGGGGTGGGGGTCAGAATAGGTAGGCTGCGGTCACTGTCCAGCAGTTATTGCGCCCGAGGTCTACTGTCTGATTGTTGGCCCCAGTGTATTCGGCCACCTTGTTGATGCCCCAGCCGTATGACGCGCTCACCTGCACATGGCTCAGCACCTCAAGGCCGAGGCCGAGGTTCCAGGCGATGTCAACCGATTTGTTGCGCCATGCCTGCGACACCGCTTTGCTCGACACCAGGAATGCGAAGCTCGGGCCGGTGTAGACGTATGGGGTAAGGAAATTCCCTATCACGGGAAAGTCGAATTTCTTCTTGATGTTGATAGGGATTTCGATGTAGTCGTTATTGTATGTGCGCACATCGGCGTTCTCGCTCTTCATATTGTTGACGCGGTGGGTATACATCAGCGATGCGTCAACGCACCAGCCGAATAGCGGCATCCTGAACTCGGTCATGAGGCCGCCGGTGAATCCGGCCCGGTTGTCGCTCGACGTAACGTCGTCGATGACGCCGCTGAAATGGAGTGAATTGACGTTGACGCCGGCTTTGACGCCCCAGCGGAATTGCGCGCTTGCCGTGGCCGAGCAAGCCAGAATGGCTGCGATTAACGCTATGACGCGTATGGCTCTTTTCATAAATAGTAGTGTGTTAAGATTATTTCGTGTATTTATGCGCAAATATAACACTTTTTGTTTATAAATCAGGTGGACGAATCGAAATAAAATGTTTAAATTTGCACTTTAAGACTCGTGAAACGTGATAATACGAAAATGAACCAAGAGAAGAAACTTGCGCTCGAAGAAAAGGTGATAGAGATGCTCAGCACCGTCTATGACCCTGAGATACCTGTCAACATATACAGCCTCGGGCTGATCTACAAGATAGACATTGACGATGACGCCAACCTGAATGTGGACATGACGCTCACGGCCCCAAACTGCCCGATGGCCGACTTCATCGTGAGCGACGCGTATGACAAGCTTCGCTCGATCGATGACCTAAAGTCGGTCAACGTCAATCTCGTCTACGAGCCTCAGTGGACTCAGGACATGATGAGCGAGGAGGCCAAGCTCGAACTCGGATTTCTTTGATAGTCGAAGCCGCGACAGAGATGCCCCAATCAGAGAAACTCACATATTTCATCAGCGACGTACACCTCGGAGCGCGATACATCGCCGACCGCAAGGCCGCCGAGAGGCGCGTCGTGGGCTTTCTGCGCTCGATAGCCCCGAAGGCCGAGGCGGTGTATCTGATGGGCGACATCCTCGACTTCTGGTTTGAATACGCCACGGTGGTGCCCAGGGGCTATGTGCGCTTCTTCGGGCAGATAGCCGAGATGGCCGATGCCGGGGTGAGGATAGTGTGGTTCACCGGCAATCATGACATTTGGCTCTTCGACTATCTGCGCGACGAGCTCGGCATAGAGGTAGTGACCGGGCCGAGGGTGGAGATCATCGGCGGAAAGAAGTTCTTCCTTGCGCATGGCGATGGCCTCGGGCCGCAGAAGGCCGGATTCAGGTTTATCAGCTGGCTTTTCCACAATCGTCTTTGCCAGCGGCTTTTCGCCGCCGTGCATCCCCGCTGGACCGTGCCTTTGGGCTACGGATGCAGCAGCGCCTCGCGCGGAGTGCCGAGGGTCGATCCCTTCATGGGTGTCGATCAGGAGCCGCAGGCCATATTCGCTGCGCGCTATCTGCGCGAGGTGGATCCCGAGGTGAATTTCTTCGTGTTTGGCCATCGGCATGTGGTGGTCGACGAGAAATTGTCTGATAATTGCCGCCTTGTGATCCTCGGAGACTGGATTTTGCACTATTCTTACGCTGTTTTTGACGGTGAAGACATCAAATTACTACAATATGAGAGTGTCTAAACCCCTATTTAACATATTTTAACGTAGTTTAAAGCCCAACTACTTACAATTTGTAAATGCACTAATTGACTATGTCATAGCGGTTTGCGGCGATGAATGTCAAAATAATCGGAAAAATGGCTGAAAAAGTATGTTGAATAACATAAAAATATATTTTGTGAGGCAGATAAAAACACCGACCTTTGTACCGCAAACCTAAAATAATCTTTTTTTACCTTAGAAATTGTACCTATTGGAAACCTTAAAAAAAGGGCTCTGCGAAGAGCCCTCTTTTGATTTTATAAGTCTGCTTTGATGCCGACGGCAAACCAAAATCCGATGTAGGTTTGTTATATATGAAATGCCGCGTTAATCAACAAACAATTAAAAACTACCCCTCATGTCAACATCGTTGCTGAAAATTTTTGAAACATCATTCAGGGAAAATTTTGATCTGCCTTGCGTATCGGAATACGGCCACAACAATACCCTCACATACGGGGAATTCGCGAAGAAAATAGCGCGCATACATATTCTGTATAAGGCTTGTGGCATCAAGCAGGGCGACAAGGTGGCCTTGCTGGGCAAGAACACCGCCGAATGGGTGTCGGTATTCATGGCCACAATCACTTACGGAGCTGTGGTGGTGCCCATTCTCAATGATTTCAATCCGAATGACGCCCAGCACATCGTGAACCACTGCGATGCCACCACTCTGTTTGTCGATGAATCGATCTATGAGCACATGGATTTCAGCGGCATGCCCAGGTTAAGGGCCGTGGTCAGCCTCGACAGGCATGTGGTGCTCGATGAGCGCAAGAGCGGGCGCTCCGGTTTCGCCACCGCGGTCAAGGCCGTGGCGCGCCGCTTCGCGGCCTGCTATCCCGAGGGCTTCTCACCCGAGCACATATCATACCCGCAGCTCGATCCGCAGACCCTCTGCATCATCAACTACACATCGGGCACCACCGGTTTTTCGAAGGGCGTGATGCTCACGCATGACAACATGCTCGGCAACGTCAGCTTCGGCATCAGCCGCAAGCTGCATGAGCGTGGATCGAGGGTGCTGTCGTTCCTTCCGCTGGCCCACGCCTACGGATGCGCGTTCGACATGCTCGTGCCTCTCGCCGTTGGCAGCCATGTCACCATACTCGGGCGCACGCCTACGCCCACCGTGCTTCTGCGCGCCTTCGCCAAGGTGAGGCCCACGCTGGTGCTCTGCGTGCCGCTGATCCTTGAGAAGATCTACCGCAAGCAGATAGTGCCCATGATCAGCAAGCCGCCGTTGAGCTGGGTGCTGTCGGTGCCTCTGCTCGACAAGGCCGTCTACGGGCGCATACGCTCAAAGCTGATTGATGCGTTCGGCGGCGAGTTCAAGGAGGTCATCGTGGGCGGCGCGCCGCTCAACCGCGAGGTGGAAGAATTCCTTTATAAGATACGTTTCCCCTTCACCGTGGGCTTCGGCATGACCGAGTGCGGCCCGCTCATCAGCTATACGCCTTGGAGCGAATTCGTCCCCACATCGTCGGGCCATACCCTGCCGGGCATCATGGAGGCGAAGATCGCCAAGGTGGAGGATGTCAGCACCGAAGGTCTTGGCGAGATAATGGTGAAAGGGCAGAATGTGATGAAAGGATACTACAAAAACCCCAAGGCCACAAAGGCTGTGCTCGAGCCTGACGGATGGATGCACACGGGCGACATGGGATACCTCGGCGGTGACGACGGCCAGACCATCTTCATCCGCGGGCGCTACAAGACCATGATCCTAAGCGCCAACGGGCAGAACATATACCCCGAGGAGATAGAGGCCAAGCTCAACAATATGCCCTACGTGTCGGAGAGCCTTGTGGTGGACCGCAACGGCGTGCTCACCGCCCTCGTCTACCCCGACCCCGAGCAGCTCGACGCCGAAGAGATGACTTTCGAGAATGTGGAGCGCATCATGAACGAGACCACGCTCCCCGAGCTCAACAAGCAGCTCGCGCCCTACGAGCAGATAAAGCACATACAGATCATGCCGCAGGAATTCGCCAAGACTCCCAAGCGGTCGATAAAGAGATTCCTTTACAAGTAATTACGATAAATCGTTATAACGTTATTTCGATTTATCGTAATTCGTCACCCCCATTTCCGCAGGCGGTAGGTGTAGACCTTGCCGCCTGTGTCGTGCGATAGGGTGATGCGCCTGCCGCCAAGGCTCTCTATCGCCAGGGCGTTGACGGCGTCAGGCTCGAGTCCGAGGTTGGCCGGGGGCGCATAGTTGCCGTCGGTCGACGGCGCGTTGCTGTCATAGTGGGTGAAATCGATGAGCAGGATGTCGCCTTCGCGCCGCCATGTGGCCACGTGTCTGATGTAGAGCATGTCGTCGATCACCTCGTCGATCTGCACTATGTCGTTCTGAAACGCCCAGAACTGATTGCCGTCGTAGTCAGGGGCAGGGGATCCGTCCACTTCCAGGCTCTCGAGTTTCCACAGTCCGTACCACGGGCCTATATCTCCGTTGTTGTGGGTGCAGGCGCTTGCCGCGATAGCCATTATGGCTGCCACGAATATTCTGATGGCTTTTTTCATTTCTTCTTGAAAGTTAGGTTTCCGGTGTATGACACGCTCACGAGAGCGCCGAAATTGTCTCCGTAGAGGCTGCCGGAGTCAAACGCTATCTGCCCCTTCACCGCCAGGGCCGGCATCGACGCCGGCTGCCAGCGGCACTCGGCCATGGCCGACGTGTCGCTGCGGGGCGACAGGAAGGGCTGTGAGTAATTGCCCCAGCCTTTTCGCCACGAAAACATCGCTCTCCAGCTCACCGCCCGTGACACCCGGCCTTCCGCCCCGATGTGCACGCCGCGCGTGCGCGTGCAGATGAAATTGTTCTGCCCGCGCAGATTGTAGAATGGCGATATGATCATGGGCGAGCCTATGCCGCGGCCATAGTAGGCGTATCCGTTGGTGATGTTGTTGTTGTAATAATTGTCGTATCCGGTGGCGTTTGATGTGATGTCAGTGCCCGGGATGTCGCCGGGGCTCCAGTGTATCGGGCCCGACTGGTTTGTGAAGTCGATGTATTCGACCACCGCGCCCGTGATGGGCGCCTGCGTGTCGGGGTTGCGGTATTCCAGTCCCCACAGGCCGTCAAAGCCGTTGAGCTTTCCCACGCCCGAGCCGTCCTCCCACGGCGATTGGTAATAGGCCATGATCTCGTGTCCCGACCGCAGGCGGTATGTCGCCTTGATGTCCCAAGAGCCGTTGTGGCTGCCGGGCACGTAATCCTCGCCGTATCGTGGTATGAGCATCTTCAGGAAATACGACGCTGTCACAGGATGGCTGATCAGCTCGCTCTTTATGCCGCCGCGGTAATACTGCGTGTATCCGCAGAACTGCCCCGCCGCCTGCATGCCGAAAGTCACCGACAGCGGCTGCGACGGCATGGTGCGGAAATAGCATCTCTTGTAGGTGTACCATTGCCCCCATGTGTAGTGTCCCGAATGGAAATTGAAGTGGTCCTCGGCCCAGTCGGCGTCAAGCATCTTGGCGTATTCCACCACGCCCTCGATCTGCAGCCAGCCCCGGGTGAAGGGCACATCCTGGAAGTCGACGAATCCTATCCTGATCCCCGGCATCGGGCGCGTGTTGCCGCTATATGTGATGTCGCCGCTCGAAAGGCTTTGGCAGAGCAGGGCGGAGCCGTGCTCCTTCATGCCCGCCGTGATGAATACTCCGCGGTATTTCGCCTCGGCGTAGAGCTGCTGCACCCAAGCGTTCGGTGCGCTGATGCGGTTGGGGCGCCATTGCCCCGCCTCGCTGTCATATCGCTCGTAGGTGGTGCCCTTGCCGCCGCCGGCGATGAAGTCGGCGCCGAATCCCCAAGAGAAGCGCTCTCCGAGATCGAGGCCGCTGATGATTGAAGCCCGCGCGTAGGCGCCGTCGGCGGTGTTGACCGCGCCGTGGGTGTTTGTTGATATGTAGTATGGGGCGAAACGGCCGCTGCCGGCGTTGGCTGTGGCCTCGGCCTTCCACGTTGTCTGCGCCATGGCGCCCGAGGCTGCGATTAATCCCAATAATGGCAGTATGCAATGTCTTTTCCTTATGCCCATGCTGTGAAAGTATAAAATCGGATATAAAATAATAACGGAGCATGGACGAAATATTGCATGGCAAGCGGGTAAATCCATGTTTTAGGCCCGGATTTTAACATATAAATCGCGAATGCGCACGCGAATTAATATATAAAGCGAAAACGCCCGAAAATACTTGTTTTTTAACAAATAATTTTATGAAAAAGTTTGGTGGAGTGAATTATTTTTCGTAACTTTGCATTGTTATAGAGATACACCCGACAATCAAAGACCAAAAAGTATTTTAAAAACCCTATCCCGATTTAATTAGGCTGGCGGGAATGAAAATGTCACAAAGGCCAAAAGAAACAGAAATCACAATTTCTTTTTAATTAATTAAATATGAAAAAATCAATGCTTAACAACACCAAGGTGTGGACTCTCGCGAGCCTCATGATTCTTGGGGGGGGGGTATTGTAAGTTGCTCTGACGACTACGACGACGACATCAAGAAAAATGAGTCGGCCATCAGCGATCTCGGCTCTCAGCTTACCGCCCTTCAGACCGCGTTAGAACAGGCTAAATCTGACGCACAGGCCGCTCACGCAAAATTCGTGACACAAACTGAGTTAAACAATGTAGAGGCAGCCGCCAAGGCCGCCGCTCAGGAGGCTGCAGCCACAGCCAAAGCAGAAGCTCTTTCGGAAGCCATCAATCAGTGCAAGGCCCTGATAGCCGGCAAGGCTGATCAGTCGGCTTTGGATGCGTTGTCTTCAAAGGTCAACGCCATCGACGCTACTCTCAACAAACTTGGAGATGTGGCCACAAAGAGCGATCTCGACGCAGCAAAGCAGAACCTGCAGAATCAGATCAACGCCCTCAACTATCTTAAGGACATCCTGCCCCAGGGCACTGACTTTGAGAAGATCATCAAAGAACTCGCCACTCTCAAGGCCGAACTCGAAGAGGCTCAGCAGAAGCTCGAGTCGATGAACCCCGGCGACGTGAGCGAGCTGAAGACCTTGATGAACAACTTGAGCAACAAGGTGAACGCTTTCGACACCGACATCAACATGCTCACCGTTCTGGTCAACAAGATGCTCACCAGCGTCACTCTCGTCCCCGAACTCTACAGCGACGGTATCGAGGCCGTATCGTTTGACTACCTCGCTTACTATCCCGTAGTGGCCGGTACCAGCGGCAACACTCTGGTGTCAGGCGCCAAGATGCAGCGCATCGACAAGGGTGAGACCGTGATCAAATATCGTCTCAACCCCACCACCGTCGAGCTCTCTTCTATCGACGTTGACAATATCGGATTTGTAGGCCACACCGCCAAGAAGCAGGATCCCGCCTCTCGCGCAGCCGAGCAGTCGCCCATCCTCTTCCAGAGCATCGCTGAAAACGGCTATCAGAATGGCGTGCTTTCGGTTCAGGCAAAGCGCAATCCCGCTGTCGACCTCAGCGCTACCGGCGATGACAACGTTTGGGTAGCCGCTATCAAGGTTCCCCGCAAGGCTGACGTGGCCAATGGCGTGGAATACGCTGAGATCTACTCTGAATACAGCATGGTGCTTGAGCAGACCTTCACTCCTCAGATCGCCGCTGTTGACCTGTCAAAGGCTGCCGGCCTCTCTCTGATCGAAGGCAAGAAGGCCTATGGCTTCAACGGCAAGGAGCTCAACATCAAGGAAGTGCTTTCAGGCTACACCAATCCCGAAGGCTGGAGCGCAACCGAGAATCACTACTACAACAAGGAGTTCATCTATGAGACCGCAGTTGACGCAGACAGCTACGTTACTCTCGAAGTTCCCTTCAACGAGACTTTCGACCTCTCTCAGCTCGTGACAGGTTGCAAGACCCGCAACTATCCTGACCGTCCCGAGTCAACCCACTATCAGATCACCCGCGAAGAACTCGCTTCTTATGGTCTTAACCTCGTGTTCTCAATCCCCACACAGGAATATCTTGAGAACGTAGACAACATGACCAACCAGCAGAAATTCGCCAAGATCAAGGAAGACGGCAAGACTATCATCGCTGTAACTCCCGCCGGCCTCGAGCAGAATGAGGCTGTTATCGGCAAGGAGCCCATCGTGATGGTTCAGCTCATCGACGTGAACAACAACAAGAACATCGTCGACGAACGCTACTTCAAGATCAAGTGGGCTGATGACGCTCCCGAGGCTCCCGAAGAGCAGAAGACCGTAACCCTCACCGGCTACTCTAAGACTGTTGTTCTCAATCCTTGCGGCGAAATGGCCATCACCGGCATCACCTGGGAAGAATTCGTAAACAACGTTTACGCTCAAATCGGCGACAATGGTATGAGCCAGGCTGACTTCGAGAAGTTCTATCCCGAAGCAAACCGCGTGGTCAAGTCTAACGGCTGGAGCCTCTACCACGAAGAAGGCAAACTCTTCGGCAATGGCGAGTATGACGGCAACCTGCCCGTGATCAAGACTACCACCAATGAGCATGGTGACGCACTTGTGGCTAACTGGACTATCGATGAGGATGACGCTGAGCGCGTAATCTGCGACAACACCGATCCCGTTAAGGCTGTCAAGAACTTCAAGACCATCTCTTCTACCATCACAATGACCCCGACCGAGAAGCGTCTGCCTATCCTCGTGTTCAACTATGATGTGAAGATCACTGTTCCCAACCTGCCTTCACTCGTTGGCTACTATGACCAGTACTGGTTCGAGAAGTACAACACTGTTGACGTTCTCCCCGTTCAGTACAACACTCCCGCCCAGCTTAACGGCAACTACTATGGCGATGGCAAGTATGACTTCTGCGTATATGACTTCAACCTCACCAACGCATTTGTTTACGAGCAGGTTAACAACCAGACCAAGTACATCGTTAAGGATATCTACGAGTGCGGTTCTTACGACATCCAGTTCCGCAAGTCTCAGGCCATGACAGGCTGGGGTTCGCCCACTTACACTAACGAGTGGACCAACAACAACGAGCCCGCTCCCGCCACTGAGATCTGGAACCAGTTCGCCGGCTATAAGCTCAACAAGGGCACAGCCAATGCTCTCCAGATGTACTGGGTAGCAGTTGCAGGCAACCAGGACTACAAGGCAATGTCAACTCCTGTGGCTTACGAGTCTTGGGATCTGACAAACGCCAACTGGCGCTCTGCCAAGCTCTTCGCCGACAGCCAGAACAAAGCCGCTCTCGCAGGCCTCCTCAACCCCCTGTCGCAGGAGAACGAAGTATCTGAGCTCGGTCAGAAGCAGCCCGTCCGCACTCACAACAAGAAGGTGAACATGGGCATCTGGTCACGCCTCAACAACTACAACTACATCCTCGTTAAGGCTTACGACCTCTGCCTCATCGCTCCTCTCCGTGTTGACGCTCTCTCTCATGACGGCGCATTCGAAGACGGCCACGTATCAGGCACATCAGTGACCTTCGACCAGATCTTTTCGATGACTGACTTCCGCGGTTACCTCGTTGCTCTCAACCCCACCGCTGACATCAAGGCTCAGTACACCGCAGAGCAGGCCAAGTATGCAAAAGAACTTTACAACTACTATCAGGTTGAAGAAACCGCTGTCAACACTGACGCTGTTACCTACAACTTCAAGGTTGTCAACGGCACCGTACAGATCGATCCTACACAGACAAGCTGGATGACCGCCGCTGAGCTCTATCGCCTCACCAACGGTAACCTTAACTTCTCAATCGAGAAGAGCGAAGATGGCAAGACCCTCACATTCTTCAACAATGGTGGTTCTAACATCGAGGCTATGTGCTACGCCAAGATCCCCTGCTCTGTAGAGTACGGCTTCGGCAACGCATCAACCGACATCCTTGTGCCTATCTATCCTCACGGAACAAATAAGTAATAAGGGACTGACATAGTACTTAATCCTACAAACAATAATGAGCATTCTCATTTCCTATGGGAATGCTCATTATTCTAAATTTTCTTTTTTTTCTCCCTAAATTCAAATACATTATGAAACCTCTCTACCCAATATTTTCCATCCTTATCTCATCTGCATTATTGATTTCCTGCGGCAACGGCCAAAAACAGACTGACACATTTGACCGCAATGAAATTTTGAATTCCAACGACCGCGTCGATGCCTCTTCCGTATATAATTCCGGAGACACAGCCGAAGTGATGAGGCTCACGAAGGAATATTTGGAGTATTTGAAAGGAAGTAACTACGAAGCCGCCATATCCATGCTATCACAGGTGAACGACAGCACTGTCACCGAACTGGAGGACGCACAGGCCAAGAGGATGATGCGCAATATGCGTCTTTTCCCCGTAGAGAACTACAGCATCAACGATGTGCGCTTCTACAGCGACAATGACACCGAGGTGTCATACACCATCAATCAGACTGACGTGGAAGAAGGCCCCTCGACGGTTATGAAGTGCATGCTCTGCTTCCGCAAGGTCGACGGCAAATGGTACGCCACCGTTATCGACACCGACTATTCAAGATAAAACCAATACGTTTATATTCCCACAACGATGAATTTGATATTTCGCAATATTATCGCCTTTTTCGTTTTGGCCATGGGAGTAGCGGGCACAGCCCTCGCCCAGACCGACCTTGTCGACTCCTTCCGCTGGACGGCAGCTGCCGAAACGCCCGCTGGCGGCAGCATCAAGCTGGATCCCGAGACCATCATTAAGGATAAGACAGTGGTAAATGCCGAAGGCCAAAGCGCGGTCTACAAAGTGGTCGATCTCTACGATCTCGAAGGCGACCAATCCGAAATAACCATCACTCTCAACGAACCTTTGAAAAAAGGCGATGTGATCTCTATCACCGGATTCTACTATTTCAATGGTGAGACGCCCGCCGATGCATGCACAATTGCCGAGATTGGGACTGACCGGATGCGTTTCGACGGCTTCAACAATATTTATAAGAACGCTCTCCTGCCCGAGGCCGTAAGCCGGGTGGTAGAGAAATCAAGCGTCGGTGCCACCGAAATCAAGCTCAAAGCCGAGGGAAAGACCCTCTGGACCACTGAAATCGTGGTAAGTCATGACCCCAATGCCAAAGCATTCCTCTCGGTTGAGCCTGCCGCTGGTTCCACAATCGACATTTTCCGTGAATTCGATTCTACCATAAAATTGACCACCAACTTCGAGGCTGACCGCATCAGGATGTCGATGAAAGCCAACGATGATCCGTCGTTCGCGTTGAATGCCATGCTCGCGCCTGCCGGCGTGTCGGAAGGTGTATATGCCTATGTCTACGAATTCGAGAGCGATATCAAGCTCTACGAGGGCATTGACTACGAGGCCGTGTTCACCGCATACAAGGACGACGAAGTTGTCGACGAGCCATATACCGTGGTTTATCACGGTGGCTCACCCATCCCCTACAGCGATGTGACGCTCACATCGCAGATTCCTGCGGCCGACGCCGTGATCACTTCCGTCTCTGAAAACGAAGTGGCTCTCTGCTTCAGCGCCGAAGCCAATTTGGAGACTGTGACTGTGGCTTACGGCGAGACCGTGGAGCAGGCTGAGTTCAAGGCTGCCGACGACACCAAGACCAAATGGCTTGTGGCTGTGTCGGAGCAGGTGATCAACGACTATCTTTCATTCTCTCTCAAAGTCGAGGCTAAAGATGCGCAAGGCCGCATCATCGGCGGAGACCAGAGCAAAGACTATGTGACAGCCACATTCAAGTGCAATGTGCCCAAGCTGCTCACAGTCTCGCCCGCGAGCGATGTTGAATACGATGATCTCACGTCATTCGTGCTCTCATACGAAGGCGGCATAGAGCTCATCGACGAGCAGGCCGCCATCACCCTCACCAAGGACGGCAAGGAATATGCCGGCGCCCTTACAAAGGTGGGCGACAGCTATGTGTTCGCGCTCGACACCCCCGTCACGCTCGCAGGCACATACAGCCTGTCGATTCCCGCCTCAATGTTCAGCCTCGGCATCGGATTTGACAACGAGGCCATGACCGTGGAGTACACCGTGCGCAAGAAAGAGTATGACGCTGAGGTGAGATTCTACAACATCGACGGCAAGGCATCGCCCCTCAACAATATTGGCTCGTTCGTGATCGATTTCAAGAAGGGCGGATACAAGGCCGGATACGTCAACGACCGCACTCTCTACAGCTCGCCCATCGTATTGGTCGATGCCGACGACGAGGAGGTGGCCAGGACTTCGTCATACGACATTGTCGAGAACACCGCGAGCTTCCGCTTTGACTTCAGCAAAGACATATACGGCGCCGGCCTCTACTATCTGGTAGTGCCCAAGAATGTTTTCTGGCTGTCGAGAGACATCAACAATCTCTCATACATCCCCAACGACGACATGATCTTCGAGGTCACGATAGAGAAGAGCGAGGATCCGGAGGTCGACTTCGGCCCGATCACCATCACACCCGAAAACGGCTCAAGAGTCAATACGCTCTCCCGCACCGTGATCCGCTTTGAGAAGGCATTCTCCGTGTCGGTGGCTCCCGAGGCAGAGACCGAGTATGACGTATACGCCGTGGAGGACGGCGCTCCCGCCGATGCAGTGGCATCCAAGGCTGTGCTGAAGAAGTACGTCACCCCCGACGGCATGGATCTCGACGGACGCATCAACATGTCGCTCTGCTTCGAGCCCGCCATCACCAAGGCCGGCACATACACCACCACAATACCGGCCAACAGCCTCTACATCACATATACCACAGGCTTGAGGCTGTACTTTGACCGCGACTGGACATTCACCTACACCGTTGATCCCAACGCCGGCATCGATGACATCTACCTGCCCGTCGATCCGTCGGAGCTCGACGAGGACAGCCTGGTGCGCGTCTACAACCTGCAAGGCATCATGGTGCGCGAGGGCAGGCTTAAGGAGGCTCTCTCGGGGCTCCACGGCCTATACATTGTCAATGGATTCAAATTGTTCATAAAATAAAGAAAACCCGTTCATAGAAAGAAATGGTCTGGAAAAGGTAACACATAGGTCTATTTAATCCCAACTTTTCCTTAATTAGGCCCAGCTCTGCCTTGGTGGCAGGGCTGGGTTTGTTTTGGGGGAGAGGCTGCCGGTCTCTTTCTTTTGAAGATAATTATTGTCAAATCGTGAAAAATCGCTAACTTTGCGCCATAAGAATTCATACTGCAACTATTATATAGTCATGGAAAGAGAAGTACGCGTGCGTTTCGCACCCTCGCCAACCGGCCCGCTGCATATCGGCGGTGTGCGCACAGCCCTTTATAATTACCTGTTTGCCCGCCAGCACGGCGGCAAGATGATACTCCGCATCGAAGACACCGATTCGAACCGCTTCGTGCCCGGCGCCGAGGATTATATCAACGAGGCGCTCGCGTGGCTTGGCATCGGCATCGACGAAGGCGTACGCGAAGGAGGCCCATTCGGCCCATACAAGCAGAGCGAGCGCCGCGACATCTATCGCCGCTACGTGCGCCGGCTGCTCGACGACGGCAAGGCCTACATAGCCTTTGACACCCCCGCTGAGCTTGAGGCCGCACGCGCCGCCACGCCCAATTTCCAGTATGACGCGTCGACCCGCATGGGCATGCGCAATTCGCTCACGCTCGGAGCAGAGGAGACGCAGCGCCTCATAGACGAGGGCAACCAGTATGTGGTGCGCTTCCTCATAGAGCCGGGACGCAGCGTGGAGGTCGACGACCTCATCCGCGGCAAGGTGGTGATAAAGAGCGATATCCTCGACGACAAGGTGCTCTACAAGAGCGCCGACGACCTGCCCACATACCACCTGGCCAACATCGTCGACGATCACCTGATGGAGATCTCCCACGTCATACGCGGCGAGGAGTGGCTGCCTTCGGCTCCGCTCCACGTCCTCCTCTACGAGGCTTTCGGCTGGAAGGAGACGATGCCCCGCTTCGTGCATCTGCCCCTGCTGCTCAAGCCCGACGGCAAGGGCAAGCTGTCGAAGCGTGACGGTGACCGCCTCGGATTCCCCGTCTTCCCGCTCGAATGGCATGACCCCAAGAGCGGCGACGTGTCTTCGGGATACCGCGAGAGCGGCTACCTGCCCGAGGCCGTGGTCAACTTCCTGGCCCTGCTCGGCTGGAATCCCGGCGACGACACCGAGGTGATGGATATGCAGGCCTTGATATCGAAATTCTCTTTCGACCACTGCTCGAAGTCGGGCGCAAAGTTCGCCTACGAAAAGGGCAAATGGTTCAACCACACATATCTGCAGGAGCTCCCCGACGAGCGCCTTGCCGAGCTCTTCAAGCCCGTGATGCAGGCCGCAGGCATCGACCCGTCGGCATTCTCCGACCGGTACATTGCCTCGGCAGTGGGCATGGTCAAAGGCCGCATCAACTTCGTGAAGGATCTGCTTGACCAGGCGCGGTTCTTCTTCGTGGCTCCCACCGAATATGACCCCAAGGCCGTGAAGAAGCGCTGGAGCGAGGACACTCCGCGCATGCTGCGAGAGATACTCGAGATAATGAATTCCCGCCCCGAATACTGCGATGCCGAGACCGAGCCGGCAGTGATGGCCTACATAGCCGAGAAAGGCTATCATCTGGGCAATCTGATGAATGCTTTCCGCCTCACCGTGGTGGGCGAGTGCAAGGGGCCGCATATGTTTGACATAGCCCGCCTCATTGGCAAGGACGAGATTAACCGCCGCGTGGAGAGCGGCATTCAGGCCATAAAGATCTGACATCCTGATGGACCAGCTGTACACGGCCACTATCAGGCTATACGTGCTCGCCGCGCGCGCCGCCGCCGTGCGGTCGGAAAAGGTGCGCCGGATGATCCACGGTCAGAAACAGACTGTGAGCCTGCTGAAGGAGAAAGCGCCCGAAGGCGGATACGACCTGTGGGTGCATGCCGCCTCGCTCGGAGAGTTTGAGCAGGCGCGCCCGCTGATCGAGAGGCTCAAGCGCGAGCGCCCCGATATGTCGATATTGCTCACCTTCTATTCCCCCTCGGGATACGAGGTGCGCAAGAATTACGCCATGGCCGACACTGTGGCCTACCTCCCCTTCGACACCCCCGGGCGCGTGAGGGCTTTCCTCAACGCCGCGCGTCCGAAGATGGCCATCTTCGTAAAATACGAATTCTGGGGCAATTTCCTCGGGCAGCTGCACAAGCGCGGTGTGCCCACATACATCATCGACGCCATATTCCGCCCGGGGCAGATATTTTTCAGGCCTTGGGGCGGCCCGATGCGCGGCATATTGCACAAATACACCCATCTCTTCGTGCAGGACGAAGCCAGCCGCGAGCTTTTGTCTAAAATAGGCCTCGAAAATGTCACCGTGGCCGGCGACACACGCTTTGACCGCGTCACCGACATCATGCGCAGCACCGTGGAGTTTCCGCTCATCGAAAAGTGGAAAGGCAATCGCCAGGTGCTGATAGCGGGCAGCTCGTGGGGGCCCGACGAGGCCTGCTACGTGCCATACATCAATTCGCATCCCGAATTGCTCACCATCATCGCCCCTCATGAGTTTGACGAGCACCGGCTGGCCAGGCTCCAGGCCTCGCTCACAGCCCCGAGCATCCTATTCTCGCAGGCCGAGAAAGACGGCTTCATCCCCGAGGGCACGCGCACGGTGATCATCGACAGCTTCGGCAAGCTATCGAGCCTCTACCGATACGGCGACATGGCCCTGATCGGCGGCGGATTCGGCGTGGGCATACACAATATCAACGAGGCCGCCGTCTACGGAATGCCCGTGATTTTCGGCCCGAAGCACTACAAATTCAAGGAAGCCGCCGACCTGATAGCCTGCGGCGGCGGATACGAATACACCGACGCCCAGAGCCTGGCCTCAATCCTCGATCGGTTCACGCATGATCCGCAGGCCTTAAGGCAGGCCGGAGAGGCCGCCGGCTCATACATAAAGAAAAGCCTCGGCAGCACCGACCTGATATATTCCGGCATTTTCGGCAAGGCTTGAGATGCTTGCCGACGCTGCCTGACGCATAAGACGGCATTTCGGCGTATAGGCGCTACATGAGCGCCGAAGCGCTGAAATGCCGGTTTTGTTTCCCCGCCCGTGTGAAGCCATGCCAAAATTACCATTAAAATCAAGTCTATGTGTTTGTCAATTCGGCAATAAATCGCTATATTTGCTGAATATTACGTAATTTCTTAAAAACCGAAAGCTTTCTTAAGCACCAATCTATGATAAAAGCAGGAATCATCGGAGGCAGCAATCCGATGGCGGGCGAGTTGATACGCCTGCTCATCAATCACCCCGACGTGGAGATAATATGGGTGGACTCTGCCCGCTTCACAGGTCGGCTTGTCTCTGACGTGCATCATGGCCTCCTTGGAGAGACCCAGCTGCGCATCACACCCTCAGGTGCCAACCTACTCACCGACATCAACGTTCTGTTCGTGTTCCGCCATAAGGGCCAGACGCTCGAATGGCTCGCCGAGCACGAAATTCCGGAAAATCTGCGCATAGTGGACCTCAGCGTCGATATGCGCGAGCAGGCCAACGCCGAGGCCCACGACTTTGTCTACGGCCTCCCCGAGCTCAACCGCAAGGCCATGGTGCGCGGCGCCAAAAGAGCCGTGCTGCCGCATCCGGTGGCCAATATCGCCGAGCTGTCGCTGCTGCCGCTGGCCAAGGCCGGCGCGCTGAAGGGCGATGTAAAGGTCAGCGTCGACGTGCCCCCGGTGTCGGAGCAGGCCGACGATGAAGCTGCCGTGGCCGGCGAGATAACAGCCACGCTCGCCTCGCTGGCGCCCCTGCATGACTGCGCCATACGCCTCAAGGCCTCATCAATGCCGCAGGGCAGGGTGATGACATCGGTGGCCGAGCTGGAGTCGGGCCTCGACATAGGCGAGATCATCATGATGTTTGAAGACTTCTACGACGACCATAATTTCACCATCATATCACATGGAGACCCATTGGCCAAAGAGGTGGAAGGCACCAACCGCTGCCTCATACACATTGAGAAGGCCGACGACCGGGTGAGGATCACCGCGTTGATGGACGCTATCCTGAAGGGAGCGGCCGGCACCGCCGTGCATGACATGAATCTCCTCTTCGGACTGCATGAGAAGGTTGGGCTTTCGCTGAAGGCCTCCGTGTTCTGAAAACCATAAAAAAAGCCGGGCATAGCCTGCGGGCCGTTGCCACAGACCAAATAAGCAAATACCTATGTCGCAAGAGACCAATCAAAAACAGCTGCCCGAAGGCACCGTGCTTCATGACGGGCAGCACGAATATGAGATAATAAAAGTGCTGGGAGAGGGATCGTTCGGCATCACCTACCTCGCTTGGCTGAGGGACGCTTCTGCGCCCGGCAGCCAGCCTCGGCAAGTGGCCGTGAAGGAATTCTTCATGCACGACATCAACGGACGCCAGAACGGTCTGGTCACGAGCAGCGTGATGGACGGCATGTATGACAAATACATGCGCAAATTCAAGAACGAAGCCAGCGCGCTCAACCGCCTCAACCACGAGAACATAGTGCGCGTGCACAGCTGCTTCGAGGCTAACAACACGGTGTACTACGCCATGGAGTTTCTCAACGGCGGAAGCATTGACGACGACCTCGCGGCCAACGGCCCGCTCCCGCAGCAGCAGGTGCTCAAGCTTGCCGCCCAGGTGGCATCGGCTTTGTCGTATCTCCACAGCTCGAATATGCTCCACCTCGACCTTAAGCCGTCAAACATCATGCTGCGCGACCGCGACCATGTGGCTCTCATAGACTTTGGCCTCGCGAAGCAATTTGATGACAGCGGCAATCCGGAGTCGAGCACCACCATAGGCGGCGGCACGCCCGGATATGCCCCCATCGAGCAGCAGAATTCGGTAGAACTCGCCAACTTTTACGGCGGAAAGTCGTCGGTGCTGCCTGTCACCATGGACATATACGCTTTCGGAGCCACCCTCTACAAGATGCTTGTGGGAAAGATGCCTCCGATGCCCGACGAAATTCTTGACAACGATGTGCTCCCGCCGCAGTGCCTCTACGAGCGCCAGGTGCGCCCCGAGCTGATAGAGGTGCTCACAAAGGCCATGAAGCCACGCAAGAAGGACCGCTATCAGTCTGTCGCTGAGATGTATGCCGCAATCGAGCCGCTGCTTCAGCCCGGTGAGGAGGTCAAGATCTGGACCCAGGCCGACCTGAAGGCTCAGCCTGCCGCTCCGGCGCAGCCTGAGCCCCCGATGCAAAAGCCCGAGGCCGTGAGGCCCGATGAAGGCACTGTGGTGGCCGGCGCCCAGCGTCAGAAGCCTGCCAATCCTTGGGAGACTGCGCCTTCGCAAGCCCCCGCCAACCCCTTCGGCACATCGACAGTGATGGTCGACCGCAAGAAGAAAAAAACAGAGAAAAAGCCCGACGGAGGCAATGGACAGTCAGCCGGAGGCTCAAAGTTGGGGCTCATCATAGGCGTTTGCGCCGCGCTGCTGATTGCCGCCGGCGCCATAGCCTACTTCCTCACGCGAGAGGATCAGCCCGAGGGCGAGGAGATAGTGGTGGTGGATCCGGTGCCTGCTGAAAACCCGACGCCCGTCGACACACCCGTGGCAGGCGATGACGATAAGACCGATGTCGCCGACCCCATCGTCACCGAGCCAGTCGTCACCGAACCCGTTGTAGCCGAATCCGTCGTTACCGAACCCGTCGTTGCCGAGCCTCAGGCCGAGCCGGCTAAGCCCGAAAAGCCGCAGACGCCGGCCCAGCCCAAGACGCGCAATGTGCTTGGCGGAAAGGCTGTGTATGACGCATCGGCCCGAACCATCACATTCTCTGCCCCCTACAATCTGAAGGTGGGCGACAACGTGATCAGCCTGCCTGCCGGAGCCGTGCTTCAGAAGGTGGCGCTCCATCCCAACGGACGCCTCCGCAGCTGCGTGTATAACGGAGACAGATACGACGGCATCAACACTGCACTTTGATTAAAAGCGAGATACTGAATTGAAGCGGTTAGTGATAGTCATGGCCTTGTGTGTGGCGTTCTGCGCGATTTCGGCGCAGACACGCTATGCCACCGCGCGTCTGCGCGGCATGGCCGATGCTTTGGGCCTGACGGCGCAGATAGCCTCGCTGCCCGACGGCGACTATCGCGAAGGATTCGCCTACGCTTCATTTCCGCTGCACCTGATCATAGACCGGGGCACGGTGAGCCACATAGGCTGGAGCCTGCCTCCTGCCGGGGCGGCGTCAGCCGCGTTGCGGTTTGTAGAGCGCCATGCCCTTGAGCAGGCTCTCTGCAAGGCCGACGCCCTCCCTGTTGATTGGGTATGCTCCGATGAGGCCTTTTGCTCCGAGGGCAAGATTGAAGATGTACTTAGGGCCGACAACGAAAACCTGACCTTCACGTGCAAAAACGTGCAAGGCAGGCAATATCAGGCCTCTTGGGCCACATCCGGCGGCAAGACGCTGTGCACAGTGGTGTTCCCCGTGAATTATGAGCTCATCAGCGGCGCCACTCTACGCGAGATGGAGAGCGACCTGTATGATTGCCTGCGGAGCCTGCCGCCGTGCACCGAGCCTATCGTGGGCTATCGGTTGCCGTCAGTTGAGGAGCCGGCTGCGGAATATACCGTAGTCAAGGGGGCGCCTCTGCCGGGCAGCCTGCTTGAGAACGCCGTGTACCTGAAGGCCGGAAAGCGCACGAAGTCTCCGCAGCTGGTGTTCGACCCCCAGCTTCCGGTCGAGACCCTTGCCAACGCCATGTCATCGACCATAGCCTCGCAGGATATAGCCGCCGAGGTGAAGATGATGATGTACGGCGTCAGCGGGCGCAACCGCAGATTCACCATGCCGCTGTCGGCATTGGTGGGGTATTTTCTGCGGCAGGGATGCTCGCCATATTGGGGAGTGATGGAGTCGGATCGCGATAGCGTCACTCTTGCCGTGAAGATGGCCAACCCCGACCTCGGATATGTGCATTTGCTTAAGGTCACAGCCGCCCTTGACCGGCTTTTCGGCCCCGAGCCTGCGGTGGATGTCACCCTGGCCGCATACGTCAACGATAAAACTACACAAGAAATCATATATGAGTAAATTCACCGGCATATTATTGGCTCTGTGCATGCTTCTTGCATCCGCGCCCTGCGGCGCGGCTCAGGATGTGGTGCGTTTCCGCCTCCTTCCCGGCACTGTGGGCACCGGCCCCCTGCGAAACTCTATCGAGGCCAACACCTCGGCTCTGATCACAGCCATCAACAAGGCTTACGCCGACAAGAGCGCGACGATCGACTATTCCGGAATAAAGATCACCGAATACGCCAAGACCAATCTCAATGACCTTTGGGACTACAAGCATGTGCAGATGACGGGCAACTCCCAGAACGGAAAGCTATTCATCGAGAATCCCTGTCTGAAGATTCCCGGCGGATACCAGATCAGCCCCCTTTCGTGCATCATACACAAGGTGGACGGCGGCGTGCCCGAGGAGAGCGCCCTGGCATTCAATTTCGACGGCTCGGGAGCAATCATCGATGTCTCCATCACGCTCTCTACCGAGCAGCTGGGCCAGCTGATGAAGGCCGGCCTCAGCGACGTAAAGGACGAATACGCCAAGTCGATGATAGCCTACTGGATGGGGCAGCTCAAGAATGCCTACGAGGAGCGCGACATTGACTTCTTCAAGGATATGCTCAGCGACGACGCCGTGATCATCACCGGCGTGCGCAAGCCCCAGCGTGTCAGCACCGACGTTTCGGCCAAGATGACCAGCGACCAATATGTCTACTACAAGAAGACAAAGGAAGAATACATACTCAATCTCCAGAACAACGTATTCAAGAATTTCAACAGCATCAAGGTCACCTTTGAAGAGGAGGGACAGCGTGTGAAGCAGAGTGTGAGCAAGCCGAGATACTACATCGTCGACGTCACCCAGCTCTGGAACGCCGCCAACACCAAGACAGGCCGCAAATACTCTGACAAAGGCCGCCTTTTCGTGCTTTGGGACATGGCCGACCCCGAAAAGCCCACCATCCTGGCCCGAGTGTGGCAGGCTATCGACGACACAAAGAGATGGGACTTCATCGACTTCGACAACCTCGAATGACACATCCGCGCCACTCGCTTATTGATCTGAAAACAAACAATAAAACTCCATAATATGAAAAAACTGCTATTTACATTCGCTATGCTTTTCGGCTTTCTTTTCAGTTATGCCGACGGTGAGCTCGAAGCCACCACTCCCGAGTTGCAACCTTCCGACATGTCGTTCGTGCAGGAGTTGCAGAAAGACGGACGCCTCAGCGGAGGCACCCTCGTGAAGGTGCGTTCAGGACTCGACAATCTCCAGTTCTACGGCTGGGTCATCAAGGCCGAGCAGCGCCGCCCCGGCGAATATTGGGTATTCCTCGAGACTGCCGGCGGAAAGCTGCAGGTGGCTGCCGAGGGATTCGCCCCCGTCGACATCGAGATCACTGACGAGACCCCCGAAAAGGTTTACCTCGTGACTGTCAAGGGCGGAGCCGACGCCGGAGCGCCGCAGTTTGACTACGTGCACATCGACCTGCCCGCCATCGGCAATCAGACCCACCCCGGCTTTGACATGGCCCTGGTGAAGAGCGGACGCTTCATGATGGGCGCCACCCCCGACCAGCACAGCAACGAAGGCGACGAGAAGCCCGCCCACCGCGTGCTCATCTCGCATGACTATTACATCGGCGAGACCGAGGTGACACAGTCGCTTTGGGAATACGTCATGGGCAATAACCCCTCCACCATCAAGGACAAGAGCATCGAGCTCCCCGTGGAGAATATCTCTTGGGAAGAGGCCCACGAATTCTGCAATATGCTCAGCCGCCTCACAGGCAAGAAATTCCGTCTCCCCACCGAGGCTGAATGGGAATACGCCGCCCGTGGAGGCCACGCATCGAAAGGCACCACCTACAGCGGAAGCAACGACCCCAAGGCCATCGGCTGGCATGCCGACAACAGCAATCTGCGCCCCCATGCCGTGAAGACCCTCGCCCCCAACGAGCTCGGCATCTACGACATGAGCGGCAACGTATATGAGCTCTGCGAAGACTCGAAAGAGAACTACAAGGATAAGGGCGAGCAGCGCGATCCCCTCGTAGACAAGGGCGCCAACTCGGAGCGTGTGCGCCGCGGCGGATCCTGGGACGCCAAGGCTGACTGCATGCGCTGCGCCTACCGCCGCCGCGTGCCCGTGAAGAACGGCCAGCACCCCGGCGAAGGCGACACCGGCCTGCGCCTCGTCATGGAAGTCGCTGAGTGATCTCCCGCTCGGTTGCTTTCAATAACAAAATAGCGTAATCCCGGGCATCCCGCCAATGGCGGGATGCCCGGGATTACCGGAATTTACACTTAAACGATATTGATATGCGAAAGTTGATAATGGCCATGATGGTGGCCATAATGTGCTCTGCGGCAGCCTCCGCCGCCGGCAGGGTGAAATTCAAGAACGATGGCTCGCTGCGTATAGTGCAGTTCACCGACAACCACCTGATCCAGGGCAATAAGCAATACCGCGACATCCTCAACGGTGTGCAGTCGGTCATCGACGTCGAGAAGCCTGACCTTGTCATCTTCACCGGCGACCAGGTCTACTCCAACGGCGTGCGCGAGAGCATGGTCGACCTGATCAACGTGATAAAGTCGCGCAACATCCCCTTCGCCGTCGTCTTCGGCAATCATGACCACCAATTCGATATGTCGCTCGACGAAATCTACGATCTCTGCCAGTCGGCTCCGCGCAGCCTTATGCCGAAGCGTACCGAAAGCGGCAAGTATGACTTTGTGATCGAGGTGGAGTCGGCCTACAACCCCCGCACCAAGTATCTGCTCTATTGCATGGACACCCATGACCATAACCCCCTCGGCAAGGGATATGACTGGCTTAAGGTCGACCAGATCGAGTGGTACAAGAAAGAGGGCGACGCCCATGCCGACAAGAACGGCCTGCTGCCTTCGATGCTCTTCATCCACATCCCGCTGCCCGAGTATGCGCTGGCTGTGCATGACAAGAACGCCGACAAGGTGAAGAAGCCCATGCTCGGCACAAAGGGCGAGGGCATCGCCCACAGCACATTCAATTCAGGAATGTTCCTGACCATGCTTAACCGTGGCGACGTGCGCGCAGTATTCTGCGGCCATGACCACGACAACGACTTCACCGTGGAGCTTCTGGGCATGCTCCTGGGCTATGGACGCTTCGGCGGCATCAAGGAGCCTTACGGCAAGCTCTCCAACGGCGCCCGCGTGATCGAGCTCAAGGAGCAGACTCCCGATGTGTTCGAGACATGGGTGCGCCTGGCCGACGGATCTGAAATCAACCGCCAGACATTCCACTACCGCAGCATCCCCGACACGAAAGAAGCCCCCGAATTGGCTAAATGACGGCTCCCGACCCTCGCCGAGGCCAAAATTAGGCCGCTATATTCAGCGTAATCCAAGTTTTTTCGTTAATTTTGCAAAGAATATACAAACTCCATATACAATGAGCCAACCCGAACTCTCAGAGCAGGAAGCGATACGTCGCGCCAGTCTCGACAAAATACGTCAGATGGGCATCGAGCCTTATCCGGCAGCCCTTTTCCCCATCGACGCATACACTACAGAAATCAAGGAAAATTTCAGCGACGACCAGCAGCCTCTGCGCGAGGTGGTCATCGCAGGCCGCCTCATGAGCCGCCGCATCATGGGCAAAGCGTCGTTTATCGAGCTGATGGACAATCAGGGCCGCATACAGGTCTATGTGCAGCGCGATGAGATATGCCCCGGCGAAGACAAGGAATTCTACAACACCGTGTTCAAAAAGCTTCTTGACATCGGCGACTTCATCGGCGTGAAGGGATACGTGTTCCGCACCCAGACAGGCGAAATCACCGTCCATGCCCGCGAGATCACTCTCCTGAGCAAGTCGCTGCGTCCCCTGCCCATCGTGAAGGTGAAGGACGGCGTGGCATACGACGCTTTTGAAGACCCCGAGATGCGCTATCGCATGCGCTACGTAGACCTTGTGGTCAACGCCGGAGTGAAGGACATCTTCGTAAAGCGCACCAAGGTATACAACTCCATGCGCCAATACTTCAACGAAGCCGGATACATGGAGGTCGAGACCCCGATTCTCCAGTCGATCCCCGGCGGAGCCAGCGCGCGCCCCTTCATCACCCACCACAACGCCCTCGACATACCCCTCTACCTGCGCATCGCCAACGAACTCTACCTCAAGCGCCTGATCGTAGGCGGATTTGAAGGCGTATACGAATTCTCCAAGAATTTCCGCAACGAGGGCATGGACCGCACCCACAATCCCGAATTCACCTGCATGGAGATTTACGTGGCCTACAAGGACTACAACTGGATGATGGATTTCACCGAGCGCATGCTTGAGAAGATATGCCTCGACGTGAACGGCACTACCGAGGTCAAGGTCGGCGACAATGTGATCAACTTCAAGGCTCCGTTCAAGCGCGTCACCATGATTGACTCGATCAAGGAATTCACCGGAGTTGACATCACCGGCATGGACGAGGATCAGCTGCGTCAGGTATGCAAGGATCTCGGCATGCAGGTCGACCCTAAGCTCGGCAAGGGTAAGCTCATCGACGAGATTTTCGGCGAATTCTGCGAAGGCAAATACATACAGCCCACGTTCATCATCGACTATCCTATCGAGATGTCGCCCCTGACCAAGCGCCACCGCAGCAATCCCGAGCTCACCGAGCGCTTCGAGCTCATGGTCAACGGCAAGGAACTTGCCAACGCATACTCCGAGCTCAACGACCCGATCGACCAGTACGAGCGATTCGTGGAGCAGATGCGCCTCGGCGCCAAGGGCGATGACGAGGCCATGATCATCGACAAGGACTTCATCCGCGCCCTCGAATATGGCATGCCCCCCACATCGGGCATGGGCATAGGCATGGACCGCCTTGTGATGCTGATGACCGGGCAGAGCGCCATACAGGAAGTGCTTCTCTTCCCGCAGATGCGTCCCGAAAAGAAATAATTGATTTTGATTGTTTCGAGGCTGTAGAAGGCCGAGGTGCGCCTCTCAGTGGCGCACGGGCTTGACTCCCGACCCGCCTTCTTTAAGCCCCGAAACATCGTTATAAAGAAATGACGATAAATCGAACCCTATATTAATCGATAAGTCGTAAACACGAAAAGATGGATTTTCCAGGCAAAATCGCTGTGATGGGCGGAGGCAGCTGGGCCACGGCCCTCGCGAAGCTTCTGCTCCGCAACTGTGAGACAATCAATTGGTATATGCGCCGCGAAGACCGCATTGAGGAATTCAAGCGCATTGGCCATAACCCCGCATACCTGACCGACGCCGAATTTGACGTGCGCCGCATATTCTTCACCTCTGACATCAACGAGGCCTGCGAGCAATGCGACACATTGCTGCTGGCCACCCCTTCGCCCTATTTCAAGGACCACGTGGGGAAGATCACGGTCGACCTCAGCGACAAAGCCGTGGTGTCGGCCATTAAGGGTATAGTGCCGGGCGAGAATATGCTTATCACTGACTATATGGTCAGCAAATTCGGCGTGGCGCGCGACAAGATGCTCGTAATCTCCGGCCCGTGCCATGCCGAGGAGGTGGCGCTTGACCGCATTTCGTATCTCACCATCGGGTGCCAGGACATCACGCGCGCCGACACATTCGCGCACTGCATCACATCGAAAAACTGCCACACCATCATATCCACCGACGTCAACGGCATCGAGTATGCAGCCGTGCTCAAAAACGTCTACG
>CANNVE010000013.1 GCA_947525975.1 uncultured Muribaculaceae bacterium
CAAGCATTGGACCTACAAGGCGGAGCAATGCGGCAACTACGGCGGCGTGGGCGACTGCTACAACCGCGAGCACTCGATGCCCAAGAGCTGGTTTGACGATGCAAGCCCGATGTACAGCGACGGCTTCCACATCTATCCCACCGACGGAAAGGTCAACGGCCTGCGCGGCAACATGCCTTACGGCGAGTGCGCCCGGGGCACCACTCCCTCCGCCCCCTCGGGCATAAAGGCCTTGGGGAAGATAGGCGCGTGCACATTTCCGGGCTATTCGGGCGAAGTGTTCGAGCCGGACGACGAATACAAGGGCGATTTTGCCCGATCATACTTCTACATGGCTGCCTGCTACAATCATCTGATTGACGATTGGCACTCTGACATGCTCGCCGGCAACACCTATCCGGCCTTCAAGCCGTGGGCTGTGGAGCTGCTGCTGAAATGGCATCGTCAGGATCCGGTCAGCGACAAGGAGACGCGCCGCAACGACGCTGTCTACAAGCACCAGCACAACCGAAATCCCTTTATCGACCATCCGGAGATGGCCGAATACATCTGGGGCGACAAGAAGAACGACCGCTGGAGTGCCAACGGCGAGCCTACGCTGACTGTGGCCGGCGGCGACGTGGCCGACATGGGATATGTGGCCGTGGGCGTGAAGGCGTCGAAGACGCTGCGCCTGCAAGGCTCAAACCTGAAGGCCGACGTGAAAATCTCCTGCCAGGACGCGGCATTCACCGTCAGTCCCGCCGTGATTCCGGCCTCTACGGCCTCAGCCTCAGGCGGCGCATCATTCACCGTTAGCCTCACCGCCAAGGCTGCCGGTGACTACGCCTCAGCCATAAGCGTCTCAAGCGGCGATCTTAACAGCGTGGTCACCGTCAAGGCACGCGCCGTAGACGGCATCCCCGCGCAGGAGCCGCGCTATGTGACCGCCACATCGGCCATGGCCACTTGGGCCTATGTGGGCGACGGCACGGCCTACACGCTCACGCTCTCCGGCCCCTCGCTGACCAATCCCGTGGAATATCCGGTGGATGCGACCAAGGGCGAATACCTCATCGAGGATCTTGAGCCGCTGACGCAGTATGCCTACAGCCTGCGCTCGGAGCATCTGACGTCGAATGTGGTGGAGTTCGTCACCGGCGAGGCTTTCCCCTTCATCGAGCTGGCATCTTCGCCATATCCCGAATCAGTGCCCGGCGAGCCATCCGAAGCCTACGAACTTGAGCTCTACGCCGAAAACATATCCGACCCAATAAGGCTGAGCATCGACGCGCCATTCGAGCTCAGCGCCGACAACTCCGTCTGGGCTCATGCCATCACCATAGATCCGGAGCAGGACGTCATATACGTGCGCATCTGCAGTGACACAGCCGGAAAATTCGGCAAGCTGCTTCTGGCCGAGGCAGGCGACTATGTGAATGACGAGATGTACGTCTACGGCGAGGTGGCCGAGCGGCAATCGTTCGCCGAAGACTTCGAGGCTGACGCCAAGGGCTGCGGCACATACAATGGCTGCACATACCACGGCGCATACGCCGACTGGCATCTGGCCAACGCCGGCATCTGGCCCGGCGATAAGCCTGTGCACAGTGGCAAGCAATGCGTCAGGATGGGCAGGAACTCCAACAGCGCGATAACCCTGGTCACCGACAAGGCCCACGGCATAGGCGTGGTGAAAGTGCATGCCGCCGAGTGGACCTCGAATGAGGGCCCGGCCACATTCAGGCTTGAATACTCGCCCGATGGCGGCGACACATGGCAGAGCGCCGGCACGGCCACTGCCGACAGCGAGGAATACAAGGAATTCACCTTCACTGTCAACAAGCCCGGGCAGGGCCGCATCAGAGTGCAGCAGACCGCCGGAAAGCGATTCCTGGTGGATGACATAGAAATCAGCGACTACACCGCATCGGTAGAGACGGTGGAGGGCATAGCCTGGGGCGCCTTCAGCGCCGGAGGCCGCCTGCTGATCGATGCCGCTGCGCCAATGAGGGTGACCGTATGCGGAGTCGACGGCATAGTCTGGGCCGATGACCTCATGCCAGTGGGTGTCACCGCCATCGACGTGGCTCCGGGCATCTACATAGTGTCGAACGGCGCCGAGGCGCGACGCGTGATGGTGAGATGAACCGCTCGGAACTTCTCTACGGCGCCGAAGGCATGGAGAGCCTGCGCCGGGCGCGCGTCATAGTGTTTGGCTGCGGGGGCGTGGGCAGCTGGTGCGCCGAGGCGCTTGCCCGCACGGGCGTGGGCCACATCTCGCTCGTTGACTTCGACGCCGTCGACGTCAGCAATCTCAACCGCCAGCTCCCTGCCACGCGGCTCACCATAGGGCAGCCCAAGGTGGAGGCCCTGGCCGAAAGGCTGCGCACGGTGTGCGATGCCGAGATCGTGGCTCTGGAGAGGAGATACACGCAGGCCGACGCCGAGGCATTCGGCCTCGAGGACTACGATGCGGTGATCGACGCCATAGATTCGGTGGCAGACAAGGCCGCGCTGATGCTCCATGTCGCATCTCTTTCGCGTCCGCGCCTCTTCTCGTCGATGGGCGCGGCTCGGCGCATCGATCCTGCGCAGGTCAAAGACGGCGAATTCTGGAAGGTGCGCGGATGCCCGCTGGCCAGGGCCCTGCGCGACCGATTCAAGAAGGACGGCACCTTCCCTGCGCGCAAGATAAGATGCGTATACAGCGAGGAAGCGCCAAAGGGCGAGCCAAAGGGCAGCGGCATGGCCGTGACAGCCACATTCGGCATGCATCTGGCCGCCTTGGCGATCAACTGGCTCGCATACGCGAACAAAATGCCGGCCGCCCCGCTAAAATGCAATAAATGACGTGATTTCACGTTTATTATATAGAAGGGCTATATCAAATCGCCCCTTAATGCAGCCCTGTGGAAGGGCGATTTTCAATCGCCCCCTGCGTATAGAACCTCCAACAGAATCTCTAAACCCTGATAAATAAATGAAAAAACCAATCCTGACCCTTGCGTGCGTGGCCGCAATAGCCGCATCCACCATCATGTGCACATCAGAAAAGAAAACAGACAACCCGTTCATCGCGGGCTACACCACCGAGTATCTCATACCGCCTTTCGAGGAAATCAAGTATGAGCACTACCTCCCGGCCATGGAGGCCGGCTTCGATGAGCAGAACGCCAACATCGAGGCCATCATCGCCAATGCCGAGGCTCCGACTTTCGACAACACCATCCATGCCCTCGAAAATTCAAGCCCGATACTCGACCGCGTGTCGATGGTGATGTTCGCCCTCACAGAGAGCAACGCTTCGCCTGAGCTCGACTCGATCTCAGAGGTGTTCTTCCCCGCCATCACCGCCCAGAGCGACAACATGCTCATGAACGACTCCCTCTTCCAGAGAGTGAAGGCCGTATATGACAGCCGCGAAGGCCTCGCCACCGACCAGCGCCGCCTCGTGGAGAAATACTACAAGAATTTCACCCGCGCCGGTGCCCTGCTCGGAGCAGAGGAGAAGGAGCAGCTCAAAGCCATCAACACTGAGCTGCAGAATCTCTATCTGCAATACAACAAGAACCTTCTCTCGGCCACAAACTCGTTTGAGATCGTGGTGACCGATCCCGCCCGCCTCAGCGGACTGCCCCAGTCGAGCATCGACCAGGCTGCCGACGCAGCCAAGGAGCGCGGCAAGGAAGGATACGTATTCACCCTCCATGCCCCCAGCCGCCTGCCCCTGCTGCAATACGCCGACGACCGCGACCTGCGCGAGCAGATGTACAAGGGATACACATCGCTGGCTTCCGACGGAGAGTATGACAACAAGCCCGTGATCAACAAGATACTCCAGGCCCGCGCCAAGAAGGCCGCCCTGCTTGGCTTTGAGAACTACGGATCATACATGACCGACAACGTGATGGCCGGATCGATCGACGCCGCCGAGAATCTGCTCATGCAGATCTGGGAGCCGGCTAAGGTGCGCGTGAAGGAAGAGGTAGCCGAAATGCAGAAGGTGGCCGATGCCGAGGGCGCGAAGATCAAGATCGCTCCCTGGGACTATTACTACTACGCCGAGAAGGTGCGCAAGCAGAAATATGACCTCGACGAGTCAGTGGTGCGCGAATATTTCGCCCTCGACTCTGTGCGCAACGGCATCTTCACCATGGCCGAAAAGCTCTATGGCGTGAACTTCAAGCCGATGCCCGACGCTCCCAAATACTACGACGAGGTTGACGTATACAATGTCACCGACGCCAACACCGGCGAGCACGTGGCCGTGTTCATGACCGACTATTTCCCCCGCGCCTCTAAGCGCCAGGGCGCATGGATGAGCGAATTCCTGACCGCCCGCCACAATGCCGACGGATCGTGGACCCGCCCCGTGATCTACAACGTTGGCAACTTCTCTAAGCCCACCGCCGACGCTCCCTCGCTGCTCACCATCGACGAGGTTGAGACAATGTTCCACGAATTCGGCCACGGCCTCCACGGCATGCTCACAAAGGCCAACTACGCAGGCCTCGCCGGCACCAACGTTGACCGCGACTTCGTAGAGCTTCCCTCGCAGATCCACGAGCACTGGGCATTCGAGCCCGAGATGCTGGCCATCTACGCCCACCACTACAAGACCGGAGAGCCCATGCCCGCCGAGCTCATCGACAAGCTCCAGGCAGCCGCCACCCACAATCAGGGATTCACCACCGCCGAGCTCGTGGGAGCAGCTCTGCTCGACCTCGAATACGGCAAGCTCAACCCGCAGGGCGACACCGACGTATTCGCATTCGAGGAGCAGGTGACAAAGAAACTCGGCATGCCCGCCGAGCTCACCTACCGCTACCGCTCGCCCTATTTCAAGCACGTATTCGGCAGCGACGGCTACGCTTCAGGCTATTACACCTATCTCTGGGCTGAGGTGCTTGACTGCGACGGCTTCGAGCATTTCAAGGAAAAAGGCATCTTCGACCCCGAGACCGCCAAGAGCTTCAAGGAAAATGTGCTTGAGGCCGGAGCGTCGGAAGACCCCATGAAGCTCTACGTCCGCTTCCGCGGCCAGGAGCCCACTGTCGACGCCCTGCTGCGCAACCGCGGCCTCTGGAAGCCTACCGCCAAAGACGTGAAAGTATCAATGTGACCCCTAAGCACTAAGAATCGTTTTAACGTTATTACGTAATAACGTTAAAACGATTTTCCGCACCTCAATCCCCCCAAAGCAATGGATCATCCCGAAAACGATACGCGATACACAGGCCTCTCGGTCAACAGCGGCGTGGCTCAGCCGCCAAGCGTCAACCCATATCTAAAGCGCCACAAGCGCAAGCCTCTGCCCGCTCCGTCGGAGCTGGTGGAGGGCATAGTCAAGGGCGATGTCACCACTCTGGCGCGCGCCGTGACCTTGGTGGAGAGCCTGCAGCCCGCGCATCAGGCAGTGGCGCAGGAAGTGATAGAGAAATGCCTGCCACACAGCGGCAATAGTCGCCGCATAGGCATCACAGGCGTGCCCGGAGCCGGAAAGAGCACTTCGATCGACGTATTCGGAATGCACGTGCTCGAGCATGGCGGCAAGCTTGCCGTGCTCGCCATCGACCCATCGAGCGAGCGCACCAAGGGCAGTATCCTCGGCGACAAGACCCGCATGGAGAAGCTCTCGCAGCAAGCCGATGCCTTCATACGCCCCAGCCCTTCGGCAGGGTCGCTCGGAGGCGTGGCACGCAAGACGCGCGAGACCATAGTGCTGTGCGAGGCCGCCGGATATGACACCATTTTCGTAGAGACCGTTGGGGTGGGGCAGAGCGAGATCGCCGTGCACTCGATGGTCGACTTCTTTCTGCTCATACAGCTCGCCGGCACCGGCGATGAGCTCCAGGGCATAAAGCGCGGCATCATGGAGATGGCCGACGGCATTGCCATAAACAAGGCCGACGGCGACAATATCGACCGCGCCCGCCTGGCCCAGGCGCAGTTCCGCAATGCCCTCCACCTCTTTCCGCCCACGGCTTCGGGATGGATGCCCGAGGTGCTGTGCTATTCAGGGTATTACGCCCTCGGCATCGACGAGCTTTGGGACATGATCGACCGATATTTCGCCTTTGTCAAGGAGAACGGATACTTTGAGCGGCGCCGTCGCGAGCAATCGCGATATTGGATGTTTGAGACCATCAACGAGCAGCTGCGCAACCACTTCTACAGCAATCCGGAGATCGAGGCCATGCTCAAGGTGGGAGAGCGCCGCGTGCTCAACAATGAAATAAGCTCGTTCATCGCCGCCCGCGATGTGATCGACTATTATTTCAAGACAAAATTTTGAAAAGAAAATCATCAGAAGATGAGGAAGATAATATTTCTGTTCATGCTGGTGCTGGGCATGGCTCTGCGCGCTGCTGACGGTCAAGCCGCCTGCATCGAGTTCAAGGCGAAGCAGCATGATTTCGGCACTATCAGCGAGGATGGCCCCAAGGTCACTTGCGAATTTGAATTCACCAACACGGGCGATGCTCCGCTGGTCATCATCTCGGCGAAGTCAGCCTGCGGATGCACAAAGCCCGAATACCCGTCAGAGCCGATCGCGCCCGGCGCGAAGTCGAAGATTACCGTTAAGTTCAATCCCAGGAATCAGCTTGGCGAGGTGCACAAATCTGTGACGGTGCGCACCAACGACAAGAAGCACAAGAAGGTGGTGCTCCAGATCACCGGCCTCGTAAAGTGACAAAAACAATTTAGGAGATGCCTCACGGCATCTCCTAAAAAGATAATAAACCAATCATTATCACATTTCTTGCAATGGAAAAAGTATTTCTTGCTCTGTACTAATAAAACACCATCGGGCAAGGATTGTTTACGACTATGATTGATTTAACTATTGTTAACTATATCGGGCAGTATGTTGGCACACGTCTTGGCTTAACTTTGCATCAGATTGATCGACTAAACATTTTAATGACAATAAATAACACAATATACAATGGCAGCAACTGAAAAATCAAAAAAGGCAACGGCCAAAAAGGCGGCCGCCAAGCCTGATACTCCCGAGGCTCTCAAAAACGCCAAACTCGATGCCCTCAACCAGGCTCTTGGCAAGATAGAGAAGTCATACGGCAAAGGCGCCGTGATGAAGCTTGGCGACGAAGTCACCGAGAAGGTCGACGTCATCCCCACAGGCTCCATATCTCTCAACTACGCCCTGGGCGTAGGCGGATACCCCAAAGGCCGCATAATCGAAATATACGGTCCGGAATCGTCGGGCAAGACCACCCTCGCCATCCACGCCATCGCTGAGGCGCAGAAAAACGGCGGCATTGCGGCCATAATCGACGCAGAGCACGCGTTTGACCGCTTCTATGCCGAGAAACTCGGCGTAAACGTCAACGAGCTCCTCATCTCGCAGCCCGACAATGGCGAGCAGGCTCTGGAGATCGCCGAGCAGCTGATACGCTCATCGGCCATCGACATAATCGTGGTCGACTCTGTGGCGGCCCTCACACCCAAAAATGAAATAGAGGGCGAGATGGGCGACCGCAACATGGGCCTGCAGGCCCGCCTGATGTCGCAGGCCATGCGCAAGCTCACCGGCGCCATCTCGCGTACCAACACCACATGCATCTTCATCAACCAGCTGCGCGAGAAGATTGGCGTGATGTTCGGCCCCGCAGAGACCACCACCGGCGGCAACGCCCTGAAATTCTACGCATCGGTGCGCATCGACATCCGCTCGCGCAATCCCATCAAGGACGGCGATGACGTGCTCGGACGCCGCGCATTCATAAAAGTGGTGAAAAACAAGGTGGCGCCTCCCTTCCGCCGCGCGGAGTTTGACATCATGTTTGGCGAAGGCATATCCAAGGCCGGCGAGATTCTTGACCTCGGCGTAGACTACGAAGTGATACAGAAGTCGGGAAGCTGGTTCAGTTACAACGGCACAAAGCTCGCCCAGGGCCGCGACGCAGCAAAGCGCATGATACAGGACAATCCCGAGCTCGCCGAAGAGCTTCAGGCTAAAATCATGGAGGCGATGTACGCCGCTGACCACAATGGCACAAAGCCAGCGTCAAAGAGCAAGGCCAAAGCCAAAGACAATGAGGAGGCTTCTGCCCCGGCAGAAGAGGCTCCGGCACAGGATCCCGACGGCGGTCTTTTCGATGATGATCTCGGCGTAGACGACGAATTCGGCATCGAGGAAGACATCTGAAAAGCGGAGGTGCCAGAAAGGTGGAGGTGCGTTTCTCCGAAACGCACGCGCCAGCAAAAGTTTCACCCTTGGCTTTTTGTTCATGCGGGCGCGATTTATCGCGCCCCTACCGATAGGCCCGAAAAAAATGCGGCATCCCAATTTTGGGATGCCGCATTTTTTTATTATGGTAGGCTTATCAGATGTGGCGGCGAATGGCGGCGTCGATCTGCGAGGGATCGGCCACGCGCTCTACGATGTCGCCCTTGCCATCGATGATGAAGGTGGCGGGGAGAGCGCCCACGTTGTAGAGGCGCAGCAGGGTGTCGCCCTTGGTGGGGTCGAAGCGCACGGCTGTCCAGGGCATGTTGGCCGCTGACTTGGCCCAGATAGCCTCATCGGCGTCAAATGCCACCTGATAGATGCCGATGCCGTCATATTTCTCGAAGGCCTTGTTGAGCTCCATGTTGTAGGGGGTGGAGGAGTCGAGCGAATATGCCGTGAAGCTGAGCACGGTGAGGTTGCTCTTCTTCGCAAGGTCAGACAGTTTCTGCTGGCGGCCTTTGGCGTCATACAGCTCAATGTCGATGAGACCCATCTCGGGGATCTCGACCACAGTGGTGGCCTGCTCGCCCATGCCCAGTGCCTTGCGGGCCACAAGGAATCGCTGCTTCAGGAAGGCTGTGCGGGGATCGTTGGGGAGGCGCTGGTCAAACTTGTTGGCCACTGCTCCGATCAGGCGCATGTCTGACTTGTCGTGGTCGTTGAATATAGGCTTTCCGCCGATGGTCTTGTTGATCAGATAGTACGATGTGATGCCTACGGTGTCAGAAAGGGCTATTTCGGCGAGTTGGCGCTTAAGGGTCGGGTCGGAGGCGGCTGCGTCAGCGCCTTTCGATGCGATTGCCGACGCTATCATCCTGTCGACATCCATCAATGTCGCAGCCAGGTCAGAGCCGGAGAGCTCATAGTCGGTGTCGAAATTCTTTGCCGATGACTTCACGGTCACTGACTCAAGCGAGTCGATGGGGAAGTACACGCTTTTGCCGTTGTAGGTGAGGCGGTAAACGTCGGGATAGGGAGACCCCGCCTCGGCGCGGTATTTGAAGTCGCCGTTGGCCGAGACATCGACAGAGTCGATGTTATACCATGTGCCAAGGGGGCCGTAGCCGTCTACAGCGAGCTTCACTCCCTTTTCGGGATCCTGGATGTTGCCGCTGACGGTCCATCCTTTGTTGCCTGAGCATGAGGCCATGACCGCGAGAGCGGCCACTGCCGAGAATTTGAATATTGATTTAGTTGTCATCGCTCAAAAATTGGCTGCTATTTGGTTTGCTATTTGGCTCAGTTCGTCGATAGGGAGCTGCAGGTGCTCTTTGTCGAAGTACATGTCTGACTCCTTGTTGATCGGAATCAGGTGGATGTGGGCGTGAGGCACCTCAAGGCCCACCACGGCCTGCCCGACCTTGCGGCAAGGTATGGTCTTCTTAATGGCTTCGGCCACTTTCTTTGCGAATATATGCAGCGCGGCGAGCTCCTCGTCAGAGAGGTCATAGATGTAGTCGACCTCTCTTTTGGGAATCACGAGCGTATGGCCTTTGGCCACAGGGTTTATGTCGAGGAAGGCGAAATGCTTTTCGTCTTCAGCCACTTTGCAGCAGGGGATCTCCCCGGCCACAATGCGTGAGAAAATGCTGCTCATCTCAATGGGTTTGATAGGGTGAAACTTGCGCAGGGCGTCAGAATGAGATTTCCACAATCTCAAACTTCATCATGCCTGAAGGCACCTTGATCTCCACCACTTCGCCGAGCTTATGGCCGAGCAGGCCCTGGGCGATGGGCGTGGACGAAGCGATTTTCTTCTCCTTGAGGTTGGCTTCGGAGTCGGCCACGATGGTGTATTCCATGGTGGCGCCGTTGGCTACATTCTTGATTTTAACCTTGTTGAGGATCTGCACCTCGTCGGTGTTGAGTTTGCTTTCGTCAAGGATGCGGGCGTTGGCCACCATGTCCTTGAGCTGAGAGATCTTCATCTCGAGCATGCCCTGGGCTTCTTTTGCGGCGTCGTATTCAGCGTTCTCCGAGAGGTCGCCTTTGTCGCGGGCCTCGGCTATGGCGCGCGATACTTCAGGGCGCTTCACAGATTCGAGGTATGCGATCTCTTCCATCTTTTTCTTATACCCCTCGCGGGTCATGTAGGTTATTGCCATTTCTTTGTTTTTTTAGTGGCGGCCAAGCCTGCAGGCTTGTGTGGGCCTGATGCTTGTGGGCTGAAAGCCAAAGCTTTCAGATCATGCAAGAGGTTGGCCGCTATTGTGATTTAATATAATTTATGTTGATTCGGTGATAGTAAAAAATAAGGAATCCCAGGCCGCATGGCTCCGGAATCCTCATAAATTCTCCATATTTGTCAGTATGGCAAAGGTAGCCCTTTTTTCTTTAAAAAGGACTACCTCAGATGTTAAAAATCGTTAAAGTCTAACGCACGCGCAGTGCCTTTCCGTTGACGATGTATACGCCAGCCGGAAGCTCGGCTATGTCGCTTGAGGCCACGTCTAAGCGCATGCCTTGCAGGTTGTAGACGCTGTCTTCAGCCTGACGGTCGGCCCCGATGGCCTGAATGCCGTCGTATGGGTTGGTGTTGGTGGCGAACACTTGCTTTATCTGTATCGGTTTTCCGCCCATGGCCCAGAATCCAACGCGGTAGATGGCCGCTGTGTTGACGGGTACGATGCCTTTCGACGGGTCGTTTTCGTCTACCTGCTTCATCATGCCGTCAAGATCGGCCACTATGAGCGTGCTCTCGCCGAAATCGCGGCTGTAGGGGTTGACCCAATAACTGGCGGTATCGAAAACACGGAATTTCGCGGTGTTTGACTGCGGGGCGGCGAGTTCGGCCACTATGTATTTGTAGCCTGAAAGGTCGATCGGGCGTTCAAATTCCCAGCCGCCGAAACCATATTGGCCGGCTACGAATGTGCCTGTTGAGGCGTCCCATGTGCCTTCGGCCCAGATCTTGGGGTTGAAATGCGAGAGGTCGAACACGAAATCGCCTTCTTCCGGCTTGGGCTCGGGTACGAAAGGCTCCTCTTCGGTATATTTGATCACAGGGTCGTTGATGCCCATGGTCTTGAGCATTGCTGCGGCGTATCGCCCGCCAAGCACTCGGTAGGCGTGCGACGTGAAGTGCAGTCCGTCGCCTTTTTGCTCAAGATTGCCGGCAGAGACTACGTGGGCCGTGGGGATGGTCTGGGGCAGGGTGGTGATTATGCCGTTGTGGGCGCCGCACACGCCTCCCATGCCTGTGGTCACCACCTCGCCGGCTATCAGAGGCACATCAGAGGCCTTGAGGCCGAGATCGTTGAGGATGTCGGTGTAGACTTTGTTGACCTTTGCCGGCCATTGTTGATCGCAGTTGTTTGATTCGCCCTGATGCAGGAGTATGCCTTTTATCACCCCTTGCTCCTGCGCTTTCCTGGCACAGTCGATAAGCACCTGGTAGGGATGGTTGCCGTAGGCCGACATGAATGACTTGAACCAGTCTGGCTCGTTGGCAAGCGCGGCCTCGTCAAAGTCTTTGTCAAGATGCTCGATGCGGCATCCGCCGATGGCCACGCACAGAGCGCCCACCTTCACGTCGGCGGGCAGATTGTCGACCATGGTGCGTCCGAACCAATCAGTGGGGCCGAGGCCTGTGCCCTGCCTCACCAATGGAGGCACCGCCGGATACCAACCGTATTTCTGTCGGGCTGGAGAAGAGTAGTCAACTGCGGCCATCATCTTGAATCTCTCCGGCACATCATTGCGGTCGATGGGCTCGATGTTGCCGGCGCCTTCCATGTTTGACTGCCCGATGCAGAGATAAATGTAGAATTTCGGGTCGGGAGCAGCGAGACAGCATGCGTAGGCCATAAGCAAAGCCAATAGGGTGTAGAATTTTTTCATGGGAATTCAAAAGAATTTATTTATGGAGGCAAAAGTAGGCAAACTCCCGGAAAAATCAAAAAAAGGGCGTAACAGAAACCCTTCTCCATGTTACATCGGCCGAAAGCTACAGCTGACGGCCCTCATATTCACTTATCGCCTTGCGCCAGTGGGGCGGTATCTCTATGGATTCGTTTCTTGCCGGTGAGAAGCCGACCATCACGGTGCGGCATCTGCATTTCACCTCGCCGGTGGCTTTGCTGACCACTTCCTGCTCGAAGGTCAGCGAGTGCTTGCCGATGGAGTCGACGCGTGTGCGCACCTCAAGGCTCTCCTTGTGCTTTGTGATCTGGAAATAGTCGCAGTTGAGATTTACGATTACCATAGCCTCATTCTCGTTGCTGAATATGTCGCCGATCACCCGGCTGATGTATTGCTCTTTGCCGAGATCCATGTATTGGAGGTAGACTGTGTTGTTGATGTGGCCGAATAGGTCGAGGTCGTTGAATCTCATCTGCACATCGCATGTGTGGCGGAAAGATGTCATGTCGATTCAGATTAGGGGGATTATGCTCAATGTATCACTATGTTTTTCAGTACGTCGCGCCCCACGGCTTGGTTGAGCAGCTGCAGCAGGCGCGGTATGTGGAATTGGAGCTCGTTCTTGAGCGAGGCCGAGGTGATCGACACGTGGAGCGTGTCGCGGTCTACCCAGCGCCTCACGGTGTGGCGGTTTATGGCCGGGCCCACCACCTCGGCCCAGCAAAAGCATGCCCTCTGCAGGTCATATTCCTGGCTGTTGCCGGTTTCGGCTATGGCTTGCTCTATTATTTGCCCTACGGTGAGGGCTTCTCTTTTTTTCATGTTAGGTCAGAGTCTGTCGAAAGCCCCTTCGTGCACCCTCCATAGGGCATAGTCGCCATGCCCGTGCTGCAGGATTTCGTCGAGGTGCTTCCGGTTGGTGTCTGTTATGAATATCTGGCCGAAAGTGGGGCTTGACACCACGGCCATGATGCGCTCCACGCGGGTGGCGTCGAGCTTGTCGAATATGTCATCGAGCAGCAGCAGCGGCGTCAGGTCAGTGGCCTCCTTCAGAAATTCGTATTGAGCCAGGCGCAGGGCTATGGTGTAGGTCTTCGACTGTCCCTGCGACGCCGTGCGTCTCACCGGCATGCCGCAAATCTGCATGTCGATGTCATCGCGGTGAGGTCCCGCGGTGGTGTATCTGAGGGCAGCGTCCCTCGCCCTTCGCTCGTCAAACAGGGCCGATAGGCGTATTCCCGGGTCGGCGAGATGCGAGGTGTATTTCAGCGACGGCGTTTCATCGGGGCCGGCTATGGCCGAGTAGTAACGGCGGAAGATTTCCGAAAGCTTCTCCACCCATTTCGACCGGGTGGAGCAGATGTAGGAAGCCGAGGCTTCCATGGCGCCCTCGATGGCCATGTAGAGCGTGGGGTCGGCGATGCCGTCGCGCAGCATGCGGTTGCGCTGCTCCAGGGCCCGCGAATACCTCATGAGGGCGTCGAGGTATCGTGGATTGGTCTGCGATATCACCATGTCCATGAGCCTGCGTCGTTCCTCTCCGCTGCCGTTGATGAGCTCCATGTCGGCCGGGGACACTATCACGAGCGGGAAAGCGCCTATGTGCTGGCTCAATTTCTGGTATTCCTTTCCGCTGCGCTTCAGGCTCTTTCGCCGGCCTCTCTGCAGCGCGGCCGCCAGGGTCTCGGCTGTGCCGCGCCGATCATATTGGCCTTGCAGCATGGCGAAGTCCTCTCCGCGGCTGATGACCATGGCGTCGGTGACTCCGGTGAAGCTCTTGCAGAAGCTCAAGAAGTAGATGGCGTCGAGCAGATTGCTCTTGCCCATGCCGTTGTCGCCCAGCAGGCAGTTGAATTTAGGCGAGAATTCGAGGTCGCACCGGGCTATATTCTTGAAATTTGTGATATTTATGGATTGGAGTATCATTTATCGTGATTTCATCATTCAACTTCTATGATGCGGTCAAGGCGCGGATACACGAGGTAGGCCCTCACGCGCTGATGGCCCATCTCGCGCAGGAGCGATGCGTAGCGGCTCACCTGGTCGGTGTGCTGCCGCATGCCGGCGTGGGATGGATTGGAGGTGAATTTATAGTCGATGATGTCGACCGAGCCGTCAGGGCACACCACCACGCGGTCTGGACGCTTGACGGCGTCGTTGCCGCGTATGTAGATTGGAGCCTCTGTCAGCACCCGCTCAAAATCTACAAACCATCGCAGTATCTCGGGCGCCGGCATGGAGGTGAGCCTGCGGGCCAGGCAGGCATATTGGCCGGCGGTTTCAGGCTCTGACTTCAGGCGGCCGCACACCATGCGCACTGCCCTGTCCACGTCAGCCGGGCGTTTCACCCTCGACATGATCTCGTGCATGGCGAGGCCGTCCTGCAGCATGTCCATGGCTTCGGCGCTGTCGGCGTCGGTCTCTGCCACCGGCTGCGGCGGCATCGCTATGTCGTCGATGTCGCTCTCGAGCTCGCGCCCGGTGTCGGCTCCCATCAGCAGCGAGCTTCCTGCGGTGGGATACACGGTGTATGGAATTGTCTCGGGCGCTGCGAGGTCGTCGGCGGATTTAGCCGGCGGGGCCATGGTGGGGGAGCCGAGCAGGCAGAGTCCGTCTCCGCGATCCATTGCGGCCAAGTCGGTCATAGCGTCCGGACGCACGGTGTCGGGCAGCCCTTTCTTGAAAGCCTGGCAGAGATGATAGCCTATGGTGCTTCCCGATGCTGCGGGCTTGTACCATAGGCACAGCTCTGACTTGGCTCGTGTGAAGGCCACGTATGTCTTATTGAGGGTGTCGGCCACGGCTGCGTCGTATTCAATGGCATAGTCCTTGTTGAAAGGCGAATCGGGGAGTCGGTGCACCGACGAGAGATTGACGAATACAGCGGGAGGCGCGAGCCTTCGGGCATCTTCCGGATCCATGCCCGGGAATAGGCTGCATACGAATTCGTCAGACATCGTGGTCCAGACGTCGGGCGAGCGTCCCATTGAGATCGACCATGTGCACAGCGGTATGTGCACGCAGTGGAATTCCAGGCCCTTTGACTTGTGCACTGTCATCACCTTAAGGGCGTTGGCATTGCTGTCGGCGCCGATGGTGAGATGTGACGAGTGCTCGTCCCACCACTCTATGAAGCCATGGAGCGAGACTATGTTGTTGGCGCAGAAATCGGCCACGGCATCGAGCAGGGCGCAGAGGTATGCTCCGTGGCGCTTGCGCTCATCGGCGCTGAAATGATTGTGTATCACAGCCTCCACCAAAGCAGGGAGCGAATCAGGCTGCAGGTCGAGCACCCCGTCGATGCCGAGCTCGGGTGATGCTGCCTCTGAAAGGGCGCGTATCATGGCCCGGGTGGCGAACAGCTCTCTGTCAGCCTCCTCCTCGGGCGTCCGGGGGCCCTTGCCTATGAAATATTGATAGCGGTTGATTTTCTGTATCACCTCCGGGCGCGTAGGGTAGAAGCCCTTTGCCTGTCCCGGCTCTGATGTGTCGGAGGCTGCCTGGTCTATGGCCTTCAGCACGCTTATCACCATCTGCACAGCCGATGACGATGCCACCATCAAGGCCTCGTCAGACGCCACATTGAGCACACCCTGGTAATTTGCCAGCAGATGCTCTATCACGCGGCGCGCCTCTTTGTTGGTGTTGACGAGGATCGCGATGTCGCTCTGGCGGTATCCGCCATCGTTGATTTGGCGCAGTATCTGCTCGGCCATGAGGTCGAAAGTCTCCTCGTCGGTCTTGGGCTTTTCGGCGCATCGCACCATGCCCCGGTATCCGAGATTGTCTTTTTTTATTGACTGCACCACGTTTTCGTATCCGGCTATTCCAAGGCTCTCGGCGATTATCGAGAAGAGAGTGTTGTTGAAGCGGATAACGTCGGCCGAGCTGCGGTAGTTGGTGTTGCGGTCGGGCTCGTGCCCGGTGGCCACATAATTGTTTTCGAAATCGGCCTGCACCTGTGAGTGGAGTATGCTTGAATCCGAATTGCGGAAGCGGTAGATCGACTGCTTCTCATCTCCGATCACCAGGCTGTCCTGCTCCTCGATGTCGTTTCTCACCAAGGGGCGGAGGTTGGCCCACTGCATCTGCGACGTATCCTGAAATTCGTCGATCAAGAAGTGCTTGAGGCGCATGCCCATGCGTTCGTACACAAACGGAGTCTCGCATCCGCCTATGATCGACTGCAGCAGATGGTTGGTGTTCGAGAGCAGCAGGGTGTTGTTGTTTTTCGAAAACATCTCAAGGTGGGGCCAAGCGTATGAAAGCAGGCTGAGCTGGGTGAGGCTGTCGCGCACGGCTTTCAGGTATTCTTTCCGCGCGGTGAGCGCGAGAAGCTGTGCGAAGAAGTCATGCACCCTTGGCGTCAGCTCATCCGAGCCTTTGCCCTTTTTGAAAGCCTTCTTGTCAGGCCGGCCATCGGCCATGTCTTTGACATATGCCGTCTTTGTGAGGTTTGAAACAGATATTTCCTTTCCGTCTATTATGTCGAGCACTATCTGCGTCACGCTCTTCACCGCGAGCCACTCCGGCTCTATGCCGCCGGGGCCGAAGGTGGAGCAGGCCAGATCGCGTATGCGGGCCTGGATGGGCGAAAGCTGGGCATAGACGGCGCGGCGGAATGCGTCGAGAGGTCGGCCCTCGTCGGCCAGATAGGCCTTCATCCTGTCGAAATAGGGCTTGAAGCTCTCGCGCCCTATCTCGGCCAGCTGTGCCACGAGCGAGCGGTGCACGTATGATTGGCGGTTGAGGAAGTTGCCTGACCGGCCCTCCTCAATTTTCTCTGACATGAACGCATAGAGCCATCCCTCGAGTGGGGTGGAACCCGGAGCCGAGGCGTTGAACTGGTCAAGCATCGAGCCTACGGCTGACTGCATGGCATCCTTGTCGTTGAGCTCCACCGTGTAGTCGCTCTGTATGTCGAGCTCGCGCGCGAACGTGTGCAGCACTCGCTGGAAGAAGGCGTCGATCGTGGATACGTTGAAGTTCTGATAGTCAAACAGCAGCTGCTTCAGCGCCAGGCGTGAGCACAGCGCCAGGTCGGGGCGCGAGCAGTGTAGGTCGCGCTCCAGGTCGCAGACGTAGTCAGATGAGTCGGGGTTTTGCGACAGTTTCCGCAGCTCGTTGATGATGCGGGTTTTCATCTCTTCTGTCGCCTTTCGGGTGAAAGTGATGGCGAGGATGGCCCGGTGGCGGTTGTTTTCAGCCAGCCTCGGCTTCTCTCCCTGTATGAGATTGAGCCTGTAGGGGCGCGGAGCAGTGCCCGGCACGATATTGCCCTGTGCCGCAGCGGCCTCGGGGTCCTTTATGCCAAGCAGCAGCAATATGTATTCGCGGGCAAGGGTGAACGTCTTGCCCGATCCGGCCGATGCTTTGTAGATGGTGAGCATAGGCTCCTGTTATCTGAGCACCTCCATATCCATGGGGTCTTCGATATATTCTAAATAGTCATCTATCCTCACGCTGTCCGGATTGAATCGGCTCAGGCCGTAGACCTCGTTGAGAGTGGCCATGTCGGCATATTGCAGCGATGAGATGTATGATGTCACCGAGTCGGGCTGCAGGGCTATTGCTTTCTTCAGGCACGATGAAGCCATGGCCATATGCTCGGGACGGTTGCCCAGCTGAGAGGCCTTGGCGTATATGAGCGCGCTGCGGCACAGTTGGTTGACGGATAGATTCTCATCCTCGAGCTTCTTGCAGCATTCCACCGCTTCAGATGGGTCGCCGTGCGAAATGGCCTCCTCGGCCTGGGCGAGCATCTCGTCGGGGGTAGATTTGCCGCATGAGCACAGCATGACCATAAATGAAACTATCGCGCAAAGGCCGATGCGTAATGGTGTAATGTGTGTCATATCCATAAATTTTTACAAAGATAAGCAAAATATATGACAGTCGAGCCGTATCGGCAACAAAAAAAGCAGCTCTTCAGTGGAACTGCTTTTAGTATGGGCGAGTGGAGGTGCGTTTCTCCGAAACGCACGGGCCACCCGGACAAAAGAATTCGGATTCACGCAGATTTCTCGGATTATTTTGCGGCGGCGCAGGCGGTCATCAGGGCTTCGCTCAGGGTGGGGTGGCCGTGGATGATGGTGTGGGCCACGTCGTCGACGGTGACACCCTCTGCCAGGCACACTGTGGCTTCTGCCGCTATGTCGCTGGCGTGGGGGCCTATGATGTGCACTCCGAGCATCAGGCGCGTGGCCGGGCTGTAGAGCACCTTGACGAATCCTTCGCCTTCGCCCATGGCGAGAGCCTTGCCGTTGCCGGCGAACATGGATTTGGCCGATGCGTACTCTATCTCCTCTTTCTGGCATTGCTCCTCGGTGAGACCCACCATGGCGCATTCGGGCGAGGTGAAAACGGCTGAGGGGATATACTCCATGTCGACGTCATCGCCAAAGGCCACGCGGGCCTGGGCCGACGCGGCGTGAGCCAGCATGCAGCGGCCATTGACGTCGCCCACGGCGTATACGCCCGGGGCAGAGGTGCGCATCAACGGGTCGGTCTCGATGAATCCTCGGGCATTGACGTTGATGCCTGCCTCGGCGCAGCCTTCGGGCAGCACGGCCTTGCGGCCTACAGCCATGAGGGCTGTCTCGCACTCGAGGCTCTCGTCGCCTTTCTTGCCTGCGTAGGTGAGGCGCAGCAGTCCTTCTGCGGCCTGCTCTATCTTGCTCACCGCCGCGCCCACTATGATCTTCACGCCGCGGCGCGACAGGGTGGTGCGAAGGCGCTTGGCCACCTCCTTGTCAAAGGGAGGAAGGATTTCCTTGCAGTATTCGATCACGGTGACCTCCACGCCGAATGCCTGGAGGATAGAGGCGAACTCCATGCCTATGACGCCGCCGCCAATGATGGCGATGCTCTTGGGCAGGGATGTTAGCTTCAGGAGGTCGTCGCTGGTGATGGCCAGGTCGGCTCCGGGTATGGGCAGGATGGCCGGTGCGCTTCCGGTGGCGATGAGTATCTGCTCGGCGGTGAATTCTCGTCCGTCGACACGCACCACAGGCAGCATCGTGCGCTCGCCGTTCTCGGCATTGAGGCTGCAGGCTTCAGGCTCGGGGGCGTGGTCGCCCACGAGGCCCACGAAGGGCACGGTGCCGAGCGATGCCTCGCCACGGATCACCTCCACGTCCTTCAGCAGTCCCTCTACGCCTTGGCGCAGGCTTGCCACCACGCCTTGCATGCGCTCGGCGGCCTTGGCATAGTCGGGAGTGATGCCTTCGATGCTGACTCCGAAGTCGGCGGCGCGGCGGGCGCTGAGTATGGCCGAGGCCGAGGCCAGCAGGCACTTTGTGGGGATGCAGCCTCGGTTGAGGCAGGTGCCTCCGAGGTCGGCTTTCTCTATCAGGGTGACTTTTCGCCCGGCGCGGGCCGCCTCGGTGGCTATCTCATAGCCGCCGGGGCCTCCGCCAATGATTATTATGTCAGAGTGGTTCATGCCTTAATTGAGTTCGGCCCATGTCACCACGGGGTGCAGGGCGGCCTCCGTGTCGTCGGGGTGAGAGATCGGGGTGTTGTGGGGCGCATCCTTCACCAGGTCGGGCGTCTCGGCGGCCTCCTTGGCTATCTGCCTCATGGCGGCGATGAATGCGTCGAGAGTCTCGCGGCTTTCGGTTTCGGTAGGCTCTATCATCAGCGACTCGTGGAATAAGAGCGGGAAATATATGGTGGGAGCGTGGAATCCGAAGTCGAGCAGGCGCTTGGCCACGTTGAGGGTGGTGACGCCTGTGCTCTTGTCGGCAAGGCCGTCAAATACGAATTCGTGTTTGCACGGGCCCTCGATAGGCAGCAGATAAAGGTCGCGCAGGGCGTGCATGATATAGTTGGCGTTGAGCGTGGAGAGGGGGCCTACCATCTTTAGGTTTTCGGCGCCGAGGCTGAGGATGTATGAGAGGGCGCGGAGATCGACGGCGAAATTGCCGATCCATGAGCTGATGCGTCCAAGAGCGCTGTCGTCGCAGATGGCGGAGTAGGTGCCGTCGGCATTCTTGACTACGCGCGGATTGGGCAGGAATTGCTCCAAGCCTGCGCGCACACCCACGGGGCCGGAGCCGGGGCCGCCTCCGCCGTGAGGCGTAGAGAATGTCTTGTGCAGGTTGATGTGCATCACGTCGAAGCCCATGTCGCCGGGGCGGGCCACGCCGAGCATCGGGTTGAGGTTGGCTCCGTCGTAGTACATCAGCGCGCCGCAGTCATGCACAGCCTTGGCGATCTCGGGGATGTTCTTCTCAAACATGCCCACGGTGTTGGGGTTGGTCATCATCATGGCGGCTATGTCGGGGCCGAGCTTGCTCTTGAGGTCGGCCACATCGACTGTGCCGTCGGCCATGCTCTTCACCTCCACGATCTCATATCCGCACACGGCAGCCGAGGCGGGGTTGGTGCCGTGGGCCGAATCGGGCACTATCACCTTGGTGCGGGCCCAATCTTCGCGGCTGTCGTGGTAGGCGTGGATGGTCATCAGGCCGGTGAGCTCGCCGTGCGCTCCCGCAAAGGGATTGAGCGTGAACTCGGCCATGCCCCCGATTTCAGACAGCATCTGCTGCAGGGTGTAGTATGCCTTCAGCGCGCCCTGCGTGGTGGATTGCGGCTGCAGCGGGTGCAGTCGGCTCATCACCGGGTCGGCGGCCATCTCGTCGTTGATCTTGGGGTTGTATTTCATGGTGCATGACCCCAGCGGATAGAAGCCGGTGTCAACGCCGAAGTTGTTGTTGCTTGAGTTGGTGTAGTGGCGCACCACGGTGGGCTCGTCTACCTGCGGCAGCCCCAGCGGAGTCTCGCGGCGCAGGCCGGCGGGAATTTCGTAAGCCGGAAATTCGTTGCGGGGAAGGCTGAAGCCCCGGCGCCCCTGGTGTGAAAGCTCGAATATCAGCTTTCCGTATAAGTCTCTATTCATAAACCGAATTTTGAATTTGACTGTTAGCGTCAGAGCGAATTGACGATTGATGCGTATTTATCCATGTCGGCCTTGGTCTGCATCTCGGTGCAGGCTATGAGCAGCATATCGTCGGCCACCTTCACGCCGGCGAAAATGCCTTGGGCCAGGCAGGCGTCGATCACTCGGTCGGCAGTGATGCCGTCGCTCAGGCGCATCAGGAATTCGTAGGCGAAAGGCTTGTCGGGATATTGCAGGCTCATCTTTCCTGTGGATTCCAGCTGCCCGGCCAGGTAATGGGCGCCGTCGATGCTGAGGGCGTTGACCTGCTTGAGACCTTCGGGGCCCATGAGCGAGAGGTAGACGGTGGCGTAGAGAGCCATCAGACCCTGGTTTGAGCAGATGTTTGATGTGGCCTTCTCGCGGCGTATGTGCTGCTCGCGGGCTTGGAGCGTGAGCACGAACACTCGCTTTCCGTCGCGATCTTTGGTGGCGCCCACGATGCGGCCCGGCATCTTGCGTATCAGGGCCTTGGTGGTGCACATGTAGCCAAGGTAGGGGCCTCCGTAGTTGAGGGGCATGCCGAGCGACTGGGCGTCGCCGACAGCGATGTCAGCTCCCCACTCTCCGGGAGTGCGCACTGCAGCGAGTGCGCTTGCCGGACAGTTCATCACCAGCAGGGCCTTCTTTGAGTGGCAGAGGTCGGCGTATCCGGCGTAGTCCTCTACGATGCCGTAGTAGTTGGGGGCGGCCACGATGACTCCGGCTACGTCGCCCGCCTGCATCATTTCCTCAAATTCGGCGCGGGATGTCACGCCGTCTTTTTCGGGGATCACCTCAAGGGCTATCTTGTGATAGCGGGCGTAGGTGCGGCACACGTCGGCCACGATGGGGTTGACGGTGGCAGAGATCAGCACGCGGTTTTTCTTGCGGGCGGCTGCCACGCACATCATCATGGCTTCGGCAGTGGCCGTGGCGCCGTCGTACATCGAGGCGTTCGACACGTCGAGGCCCGTGAGGGCGGTCATCATCGATTGGTATTCGAAGATGTATTGCAGTGTGCCCTGCGATATTTCGGGCTGGTAGGGAGTGTAGGCTGTGAGAAATTCGCTGCGCGATGTGATGGCGCTGATCACTGCCGGCGAGTAGTGGTCGTAAAATCCGGCTCCGCCGAAGCAAGTGAGGGTGCGGCAGTCATCGCGCAGAGAGGCGAAGAAATCGCGCACTTCCTTCTCGCTCATTTCAGCCGGCAGGTCATAGTCGCGCTTCAGGCGCAGTTCAGCCGGCACGTCGCAGTATAGGTCGTCGAGCGCCTTGGCGTGGCAAGCCTGCAGCATCTGCTCGATGTCCTGCTCTGTATGTGGGAGATACCTGTGCATCTATATTCAATTAGAAATGTTCATCAATTAGTAATGTGTAATTAGTAATTAGTAATGTTCCACAATTAGTAATTAGTAGTTGTTTCCAGGGAGGAAGTCATTTAACTACTAATTACTAATTGATAATTACTAATTGCATCCGTCTGTCACTGATTGCAAGGCCAAAGGCCTGAACAATCAGTGACAGACGGATGCGTAGGCTTCTTCGTCGAGGAGTTCGTCGAGTTCGGCGGGGTTGGTCATCTCCACCTTGATGATCCAGTTGGCCAGGGGATCCTCGTTCACGAGGCGGGGATTGTCGATGAGGGCCTCGTTGATCTCGATCACTGCGCCCGATACGGGAGCGTAGAGGTCAGATGCTGCCTTCACTGACTCGATTGCGCCGAAGTCCTCGCCGGCCTCAACGTCGTCGCCCACTTCGGGCATGTCCACGTAGACCACGTTGCCGAGCTGAGCGGCTGCATAGGGAGAGATGCCTACATAGGCGATGTTGCCCTCAACGCGGGCGTATTCGTGCGAAGAAAGATACTTTGTCATGATCGTAAGATTTTTATTTGTGTTTGTGATGTTTTTTCGGTTGTTATTTCTTGTAGTTGGGGGTGTAGAAGCGCTTTTTGACCACCACGGCGGGGAAGGTCTTCTTGCGCACCTTCACCTGCACTTCGGTGCCGAGCTTCGAGTAGGGAGTCTTCACCAGGGCGAATGCCAGATTCTTGTCAAGGGTGATCGAGTGGTATCCGGTGGTGATTTCGCCTATTGTCTCGCCTTCGGCGTTGAGCACCTCGTATCCGTGGCGCGGGATGGCCTGGCCTTGCACTTCGAGGCCAACGAGCTTGTATTCGGTGCCTTCGGCCTTTTGCTTTGCGCAAGCCTCCTTGCCGATGAATTCCGGCTTGTCGAGCTTCACGAACATGCCGAATCCGGCCATTATCGGCGATATTTCGGCTGTTAGCTCGTCGCCGTAGAGGGGCAGCCCGGCTTCAAAGCGCAGGGTGTCGCGGCATCCGAGGCCGCATGGCTGCACGCCGGCCTCCATCAGCTTGGTCCAGAGGCGGCGGGTGAGCATGTGAGAGGCGTAGATCTCGAATCCGTCCTCGCCGGTGTATCCGGTGCGGCTCACTATCACGTCCTCGCCCTCAAGCTCTATGTCCTTGAATGTGTAGAATTCCAGGTCTGAAGCGTCGATGCCGAGCACGTCGAGCAGCGTCTTCTCGGCGTCGGGGCCCTGCACGGCGAGCTCGCCGTAGAGGCCGCTCAGATGATGCACGTGCACGTCGAAGTCCTTTGCGGCCTCGCGTATCCAGGCTATGTCCTTGTCGATGTTGGCTGCGTTGGGCACGAGGAAGAATTCCTTGTCGTTGCGCTTGTACACAAGCAGGTCGTCTACGCATCCTCCGTCAGGATACAGCATCATGCCGTAGTAGATCTTGTTGTCGGGAGCGCCGGTGAGATCGTTGGTGAATATGTGGTTGACGAATTTCTCGGCTTCATTGCCGGTGATCAAGGCCTCGCCCATGTGCGAAACATCGAATACGCCCACGGCATTGCGCACGGCGTTGTGCTCGGTGATGATGTCAGCGTACTGTATCGGCATATCAAAGCCGCCGAAAGGGCTCATCATCGCGCCCTGCGCGATGTGCAGGTCATGCAGGCAAGTTGTTTTCATCTCTCTTGGTATTTTATGTCTTGGTTTTTTGTCGCGGAAATGATCAGGTGGGCCAGATCGTGGGCTGTCAGGCCCGCTATGGCCTTGTTGATGCCTTCGAGAGCCGCTTCCAGCCTGTCGGCTTCGGGAGGCAGGCCGGCGCATCGGTCGAGTATCGGCGCTGTGTCGGCAGAATTGAAGAAGTCGCCCCTCAGCTCCACGCTGCGGATTAAGCCGTCAGCCACGCTCACCGCGGGGCGTATCGTGCCCACGCCCTCTATGCGTCGCCCGTGGAGGCCTTCGCAAAGGTCGAGCCGCAGCCATTGCGGGCTGTAGTATCCCTGCTCCATGGCTTCGATTTCGGCCACTTGGCCGGGAGTGAGGGCGATTTCGCCGTCGGTGATGTTTTCGATGAGGAATGACGCCAGCTGCTCTACCCTCAGGCCGGGCAGATGCTCCGAGAGGGTGGTGATGTGGCTTTTCACCGATTTCACCTTGTGGGCCTCGAGTTTGCTGCGGTCGGGGGTGATGGCATTGAGCATATTTTCGAAATTCGTGCTCACGAGCATCGTGCTGTGGGCTATCGAGCGCTCCGGCAGCCGCAGGAATGCGCCGCCAGATACTTTGCGCCCGCCGATGAGCACATCGTTGCGCCCCGAGGCTTCGGCCTCCACGCCGAGACGGCGGAGCGCCCGGGCCACCATGGCGGTGTATCCGCCAAAGGCGCGCTGCACATCGGTGTCGGGCGATATGTAGCTCAGCATCAGATTGTCGAGGTCGGCGTATACGCATCCGCCTCCGCTCTTGCGCCTGACCACGTCGATGCCGCGCTCACGGCAATACGCCAGATCCACCTCCACGGGGATGTCCTGATGGCGGCCGCATATCACGGTGGGCTCCACGTTCCAGACGAAGAAATACTCGCCTGCGGGCAATGCAGCGGCCACCCACTCCTCCATGGCAAGATAGAAGGGCAGGCGCCGGCGCGAAGTGCCGTCGGGCAATGCTACATGTATCATGCCCCAAAGTTAGCGATAAATTTCGTCACTCCCAAAAAAAAACGGCCAAGCCCCCGCTTTTTGTCCGCCACCGGACTCGCCGCAGCGTGTCATCTGATTATTTCAGGGGAAAGTAACAATGGGGGGGGGCAATATGTAACGAAATCATGGAGCATCAAGCCTCTAATTGCGCTGATATGGGCAAGCCCGCTCGCTGCGGGCTAATTATGGTTTGGTGAAAATATGTTAAATGGTGGTGTGGGCGCAAACAAAATGGGGCAGGAGATTGTCTTTATTGTACAAACAGCAGAAAGAAGCAAGGCAAAAAGAATTAGTTTTTTCATAGGATTAGATTTTTAAGTTTAAACGCAGCGGCTGTCGGGAGACAGCCGCTGCGTTGTGTTCTTGTGTCCGGCCCCACGCAGAGGTATCTGCATGGGGCCGGCGGTATGTGTCGGGAGCGTATCAGGCTTGAGCCTGGGTCACGCGGTCAAGCCACTTGACCATCGAGAACATCACGCCCATAGAGATGAGGCAGACTACGAGGAACACTGCCCAGCACTGCCACAGGGTCCATGCGTTGTACATCAGCGGGCCGATCCAGAGCAGCAGGTTGCCGAGGGCGGTGGCGCCAAGCCATAGGCCTTGGCACAGGCCTTGCAGGTGCGCGGGTGCCACCTTGCTGACGAACGACAGGCCCAGGGGCGAGATGAAGAGCTCGGCCACGGTGAGGAAGAAATAGAGCATGATCAGCACCCAGGGACCCGACAGCATAGATGCGGTCTCGGCCACGGGCATTTCGCGGAATTCGGTGCCCGAGGGGTATCCGTAGGCGTATGACACAAGCGCCAGGAACAGGTAGGCCAGGGCGGCGAGGCCCATGCCGATGCCGATCTTTCGGGGGGTGGATATCTCGATGCCGCGCTTTGAAAGCGAGTTGAAGAGAAGCATCACCAGGGGGGTGAGCACGATCACGAAGAATGGATTGACTGACTGCCAGATCTCGGGCGCGATCGAAGATGTGTCTACGAAGTCGCGGGCGAAGAGCGAGAGCGAAGTGCCGTTCTGGTGGAACGAGAACCAGAAGAAGATCACCACGCCGAGCACGGCGAAGAGGGCGAGCATGCGCTGGGTGATTTCCTTGGCCTGCTTCGAGAGCTCGGCCTTTTCCTGGGCGGTGTAGGTCTTGGTTTCTTTCTTTTTCGATGCCGGGGTGGGGAGCTGCTTCTTGTAGAGCAGGAATATCACGAGCGAGATGAGCATGGCTGCCACCGACGCGATAAATGAGTAGTGGATGCCGGTGTTGAACACTTCGAGATATTGCGAGCAGAAAGCCGAGATGTCGGCGGCGGCGTCGCCTCCGGTCTCAGTGATGAGAGCGTAGAGGTTGTTCATGTTCTGCTCGTTCATGCTGTCGGTGGCGCTCAGGTATTCATGGCACAGGGCAGGGAGCTTGGCGTTGTAGGCGAGGTTGTGCACTCCGAGCCACCATGAGCGCAGCATCGGGGCCACGAAAGGAGCGATGAGGCCGCCGATGTTGATGAAGACGTAGAAAATCTGGAAGCCCGAGTCGCGCTTGCTCTGGTATTTGGGGTTGTCGTAGAGCTGGCCCACGATGGCCTGCAGGTTGCCTTTGAAGAGGCCGTTGCCGAATGCGATCAGGAAGAGGGCCACGCAGGTGAGCGGCAGAAGCCAGGAGATGTTGTCGCTTGTGGAGAGGATGGGCACCGAGAGCACGGCGTAGCCCGCAGTCATCACGATCAGGCCGCTGATGATGGTGCCCTTGTAGTTGCGCGTGAGGTCGGCGATCACGCCGCCTACGAGGCTCAGCAGGTAGATGCCTGCGTAGAAGAATGAGTAGACGAGGGCGCTGGTCTCCTCCGAAAGGCCGAACTTTGAGCAAAGGAATAGCACAAGCACGGCGTTCATGATGTAGTATCCGAAGCGCTCGCCCATATTGCTCAGGGCGGCGGGGATAAGGCCTTTGGGATGGTCTTTAAACATAATAATTGGTGTATTGCGTAATTGGTTATTGATTGGCTTGTCGGCTGCATTTTCGCATTGGAGTGGTAAAGGTAGGCATTTTTTGCTGAAATCACAAAAAAAAGACTTAACTTTGCGATGTTTTATAGTAAAACTCAAATAAAATGTCGACAAACACAGTAGACAATACCCGCAAAGTCACCACTTCGCGCCTCATCGAGATGAAGCGCAGAGGAGAAAAGATAGCAATGCTCACCGCCTATGACTACTCCATGGCCAAGCTCATCGACGAGGCCGGAATGGATGTGATCCTCGTGGGCGATTCGGCCTCTAACGTTATGGCCGGAAACATGACCACCCTGCCGATGACCCTCGACCAGATGATATATCACGCCAAGAGCGTGATCAAGGGCACCACCCGCGCCCTTGTGGTCTGCGACATGCCTTTCGGCTCATACCAGGGCAATCCCATCGAGGCTTTGGCATCGGCTGTGCGCATCATGAAGGAGAGCCATGCCGAGGCAGTGAAGATGGAGGGCGGAGCCGAAATCCGCGAGTCGATCGAGCGCATCCTCAGCGCCGGCATCCCCGTGATGGGGCATCTGGGCCTCACTCCGCAATCGATCAATAAATTCGGCACCTACGCCGTACGGGCCAAGGAAGAGGCCGAGGCCGAAAAGCTCATCGCCGACGCGCACATGCTCGAAGACCTCGGATGCTTCGGCCTGGTGCTCGAGAAGATTCCCGCCAAGCTGGCCGAGCGAGTGGCCTCTGAGCTATCGATTCCCGTGATCGGCATCGGCGCAGGAGGCGGCGTCGACGGCCAGGTGCTCGTGATGCACGACATGCTTGGCATCAACAAAGGCTTCTCTCCCAAATTCCTGCGTCGCTATGCCGACCTCTCCACGGTGATCAACCAGGCCGTGGGCGCATACATCGACGACGTGAAGACGGGCGATTTCCCCAACGCCTCAGAGCAATACTGAAACTACGGGCGCATCGCACCCAAAACAATGTGGGTGAGATGCGCCCCCCAAAACCGGTAGGGGCGCGATAAATCGCGCCCGCCCAATGAACAACATCAACATACAAAGGCAGACAAATGAGAATCGTCATACAGCGCGTGCGTGAAGCCTCCGTCACGATCGGGGGAGAGCTGCATTCGGCCATCGGCCCCGGATTGATGGTGCTGGTGGGCGTGGAGCAGGGCGATACCATGGCCGACGTCGACTGGCTTGCCGCCAAGACGGCCGGCATGCGCATATTCGATGACGCCAACGGCGTAATGAACATCGCCATCTCTGACCTGCCTGACCACAAGGTGCTTGCCGTAAGCCAGTTCACGCTCACCGCAAGCACGCGCAAGGGCAATCGCCCGAGCTATATCCGCGCAGCCGGCCATGACTTGGCCGTGCCGCTCTACGAGGCTTACTGCCTCAAACTCGAGCAGCTGCTCGACCGCCCCACGGCCCGGGGCGTTTTCGGGGCCGACATGCAGGTGGCGTTGACCAACGACGGGCCTGTCACTATTCTCGTTGACTCAAGGCTGCGGGAATGAACACTTGGCCTCGCCAAGGCGTTTCAACACAATAGGCTGCGCGGCAATCTCCGCAAGCATCCGCAGCCCCGTCTTTCAGGAAATTTTGCTTGTGGAACACATATCATTTATATGGCATCATTTGAAGAATTGGGCGTCAACGAACCCCTGCGACACGCCATCGAGGATCTTGGATTTGAGAATCCAATGCCCGTGCAAGAAAAAGTAATACCTGTGCTGCTCAACGGCGACCACGATGTGGTGGGCCTTGCCCAGACCGGCACGGGAAAGACCGCAGCGTTCGGCCTGCCCGTCATACAGCGCATCGACCAGAGCCGTCGGGTGCCCCAGGCGCTGATTTTGGCTCCTACGCGCGAACTCTGCCTGCAGATTGCCGGCGACCTCGCCGACTTCTGCAAGTATTCTCCCAAGGTGGAGGTGCTTCCCGTCTACGGCGGCAGCTCGATCGAAAGCCAGATACGCCAGCTCAGGGCCGGCGTGCAGATCATCGTGGCCACTCCCGGACGCCTGATCGACCTGATCAAGCGCGGCGTGGTCAAGCTCGAAGAGGTGCACACCGTGGTGCTCGACGAGGCCGACGAGATGCTCAACATGGGCTTCGTGGACTCTATCAACGAAATCCTCGAGCACGTGCCCACCGACCGCAAGATGCTGATGTTCTCGGCCACCATGCCCAAGGAAGTGGCCAAGATAGCCAGCAGATTCATGCATGACCCCGAGGAATACGTGATCGGCAACCGCAACGAAGGCGCGCAGAATGTCAAGCACATCTATTACATGGTTAATGCGCGCGACAAATATCTGGCCCTTAAGCGCGTGGTCGACAACTCGCCCAGCATCTACGCCATCATATTCTGCCGCACAAGGCGCGACACGCAGGAAATAGCCGACCATCTGATCGCCGACGGATACAACGCCGAGGCTCTGCACGGCGACCTGAGCCAGGCACAGCGCGACCTGGTGATGAAGAAATTCCGCGACCGCGTGCTTCCCATCCTCGTGGCCACCGACGTGGCTGCCCGAGGCCTTGATGTCGATGACCTCACCCATGTAATAAACTATGGCCTCCCCGAAGACACTTCGGTCTACACCCACCGCTCGGGCCGCACAGGCCGCGCCGGAAAGAACGGAGTGTCGATAGCCATCATCCACAGCCGCGAGAAAGGAAAGCTCAAGGAGATAGAGCGCATCATAGGCAAGCAATTCGAGCGCAAGGAGGTGCCCACCCCCGAGCACATCATCGAGAAGCAGCTCTATAGCCTGGCCGACCGCCTTGAGAAGGTGGAGGTGAAGGAGGAAGAGATCGAGAAATACTTCCGCGGAGTCAGCAAGAAACTGTCATGGCTGTCGAGCGACGACCTGCTGAAGCGTGTGCTTTCGCTGGAATTCAACCGCCTGCTCGAATACTACAAAGACGCCCCCAAGATCGACTTCATCGATGAGAAGCCCTCGAAAAGAGACAAGGGAGAGAAAGGCGGGAAGAAAGGAAAGAAGACGTTTGAGAACAGCGGCGACAAAGACCGCCGCACAGCCGAGCCCGGATGGGCGCGCATATACGTCAACGCCGGAAAGGCCGACGGATTTTTCGTGTCGAACCTCATCGAGACGCTCAACAAGAACGTGCCCGGACGCCGCGTCGACGTGGGCCGCATCGACCTGCTCCCCGCCTACACCCTCTTTGACATTCCCGAGGCTGACGCCAAAAGAGTGGTTTCGGCCCTGAAGGGCGCGACATTCTTCGACAAGCGCCTCTTCAGCGAGGTTGCCGGCATCGACAAGGAATATGGCAGCGACGAGAAGCCCGCGCGCCGCACTCGCGCCGCAGCCTCGAAGAGCCGCCCACGCAAATTCAAACACTGATATATCAAAATGAAATTGATCAGAATACTGGCCGTCATCTGCCTTGCCCTTCCCCTTTTGGGGCGGGGGCAGGGCCTTTCGGCGCCTAAATGCCTGGCCGAAGCCCCGGAGGCTGTCATCCCGCTGATTGACAAGAATACACGCCTCGACATGATCGACTATTTCATGGCCGGCCAGAGCAAAGCATCGGCCAACAAGGCGATGGGCTCATGCTCGATTGTGGAGATGAGCGACTCGTCGGTCACGTTCATGCTCACCGACAGCGTGCGCTGCCAGCTATTCGTGCTCAATCCTGACTCTGAAGCGCCCGTGATAGGCGTGATCACCACATACTCCGATCCGATGCCTGACAGCTCGGTGGCTTTCTACAACACCCGCTGGCAAAAGCTGCCATCGGCATGGGCGCAACCGGGCCTTTCGGCTTGGCTCACCCCTGAGGGTGCGCGCTCCCGCGCGAAAGTCGAGGAGGAGGTCCCCTTCATATTGGCCACTTTCTCCTACAGCCCCTCGACCGGCAGGCTCGTGGCCACAAACCGCACCGACCGCTATTTTGTCTCGTCTGACGCTCCTGGCTCGCTGGCTCTGCTCAAGCCCGAGCTCGCCTATGCATGGGACGGCAAGCGGTTCAAGCCCGTGTCGAAATGAGCGGTGAGGCCCGGGCATACACTCTCTCGCAGATCACCCGGCGCCTGGCCGAGGTGGTGGCCGCTGACACACTGCTGCGCGGCGCATGGCTCGTGGCCGAAACCGTCGACGTGCGCGTCAGCGGAGGCCACTGCTATCTCGAGCTGATAGAGAAAGACGCTGCCGGCCGCCCCGTAGCCCGCTGCCGCGCCACGATATGGGCCAATGTATTCAGAGGCTTGGCCGGGCAATTCTATGCCGCCACAGGGAGGCAGTTCGGCTCCGACCTCAAGGTGATGGTCTACGGAGCCGTCAATTACAGCCCTGTCTATGGCTTGTCAGTCAATATCAGCGCCATCAACCCGGCCTACACCATGGGCGATGCCATGCGCATGCGCAATGAGATGATAAAGCGCCTCACCGCTGAAGGCATAATCGACCTTAACCGCACTCTGCCGTGGCGCCTCTTCCCCCAGCGCATAGCCGTAATCTCGGCTCCCAACGCGGCCGGATACGGCGACTTCATCAATCAGCTGTATTCCAACCCTATGCGCCTGCGTTTCGCCACGCGCCTGTTTCCGGCGGTGATGCAGGGCGAGCGCACGGCTCCCTCCGTGATAACGGCTCTTGAGCGCGTTGCGGCCGAGCAGGAGCAGTGGGATTGCGTGGTGATCATACGTGGCGGAGGAGGCACCTCTGACCTGGCATCTTTTGACAACTACGACCTTGCCGCCAACATAGCCCAATTCCCCCTCCCTGTGATCATAGGCATCGGCCACGAGCGTGACATCACCCTGCTTGACTATGTGGCCAATATGCGCGTGAAGACCCCCACAGCCGCCGCCGAATGGCTTATAGCCCGCGGCGCCGCTCTGCTTGGCGCGCTGCAGGCGATGGGAGCGGCGATGCTTCAGGCTGTCACCGACCGCATGGCTGGCTGCCACCGTCAGCTCGCTTTCTACAGCGGACAGCTGCCGGCTCTGGCAGGGGCCGTGATGGCAAAAACGCATAAGCGGCTTCAAGCCACCGAATCGGCGCTGACCATGCTGATCGACAGGCGCATTATGCCTGCCCGCTCCCGGCTCGACGCGATAGAGGCGCAGATGGCGCAGGCCTCGGTCCACGCACTGCAGAGAGAGAGGCAGCGCCTCGACGCCGCCGCAAGGCTGCTCGATGTCCTTTCGCCGGAAGCCACCCTCAGGCGCGGATACACCATCACCCGCGTTGGCGGCCACGCTGTCTCATCGGTGGGCGACGTGTCCGCCGGATGCCAGATCGTCACGCAATTCGCCGACGGCGAAATTAAATCGACCATCAGCGGATGATGCGCGCCGGCTTCTTAATATTTAACCCTTAATCATGAAAATCATGGATCTTCCCTACGAAAAGGCCCTTGCCGAACTCGAAGCCATACTCAAAGACATGCAGAGCGACCAATGCGACATCGACAAGCTGGCCTCAATGACAAAGCGGGCCACAGAGCTGATAGCTGCCTGCCGGTCAAAGCTGACTGCCACAGAGGCTGAATTGCGCCAGATACTCTCATCGCTCGAAGAAGCATAACCGATAGAGGTGGAAAATATGGACAACATGGACAATAGCCTGAACATAGAAGACCTCGCCATCCTGCGCGACGTGGCCATTGACTTCGGCATGCTCGGAGACGACTACATCGTGGCCTATTTCAAGCCTGAAGCCATCGACAGGGAGATCCTGTCAGTGCCAACGAGCATCGCCGGCCTCACGTATTGCCTGCTGAAAAAAGGACACGCCACCATCAATATCGACTTCAAAGAGGTGGCCATGTCGCCCAACTCCCTGATGGCCACCGACTCCAACTCGCGCTTCTCCTTAAAGTCGCTTGCCGCCCACGGCACAGAGGTATTCATGATGTGCTTCTCGAGCAAATTTCTCCATGACCTTAATTTCGACATGCACACCCTGAATCTGCACGAATTTGTCGACAACAGGCCCGACGCCATCATAAAGCTCACCGACTCGGAGGCCCAGCTCATGGAGCATCTGGCCCTTGTGCTGCTGAAAAACGCCAAATACAATTCAGAGCCAACATTCTCGCTGCAGATAGCCCGCTCGGTGACGCAGGCGCTAATATACCAGCAGCTGCAGATATTCTCGTCGCGCAGGCCCAAAAGCATAGTAGGGAACGATACCCCCACAGGCTCGCGCCAGCTGGCCTACGTGCAGGAATTCATGCGGCAGCTGCAGCTTCACCACAGCCACCACCGCGCGATTGCCTTCTATGCCGACAAGCTCTGCATATCACAGAAATACCTATCCCATGTGATCAAGGAAGCCACCGGGCGCTCCGCCACCGAGTGGATAGCCGAATACGTGGTGATGGAGGCCAAGAATCTGCTCCGATTCTCCAACAAAAACGTGCAGCAGGTGGCCTACAGCCTGAATTTCCCCACCCAATCGTCATTCGGGAAATACTTCAAGCACGTCACCGGCATCTCCCCGAGCGAATTCCTCAAAGGCTGACCAGCCGCCCGTCAGCGGTTATCCCTCGACTCTTCATATCCGAGCGACGGATTATTGACGTTGACTCTGATGCCTTTCTTTCCGCCCATAAAGAACCATGTCACCTGCAATTTTAATATCTGTGCGGGTGTAGTGTATCGCATGCTGACGAGGCGGTCTGACGTGCGTCGGTCTATTCGGCGACGTTGTTCAAAAGGCTTTAAGTCAACTCTCACCTGTAAAGTACGTTTGAGAAATGTCTTATAGGCTATCACATTGCATTGATACACAGTGTGCATCGTGCGGTCGTAAGATCGATAGGTCGGTTCAATCCAGAATTCTGCGCCCAGGCCCCAATCACGGAAAGATATGGAGTTGAAGACAGAATAATATTGGTGGAGACGGGTCTTGTCGTATGTCACGCCTGATATTGTCTGATTTTCAGGTGAGAAACTCAATCTGGCAAAGGCTTTAATTGTCCATACACCAAAGAACTTACGCATGTATTCACCGCGCAAGGCATAATAATGGCTCGCACCGATGTTTATCGGTTTTGTGTATGTGACGTCCGGGTCAACCTCGTCGTTGAAAGACTGCCAAAGAATCTCGTTGCCCGTATAGCTATACGACGCCGAAAAGTTAAGGCTGCTGTTCCATAGACTGATGTTGGCGGTGAGATATTGATCTCTGGAGGCTTTCAGGTCTCGGTTGCCCACTGAGTAGGAATAAGGGTCGACCCAAGTTTTTTTCTCGGAGATTGCGTCGTAGGGCACATTGCCAAGGGTGTGCTTGTATGTAACCGATACTCTGTGTCGGCTGTTGTCGCCAAATGGCAGAGAAATTTGCAATGAGGGGTTTACGGCATTTTGGCTGTAAGTCTTTTCAGAGCCTACCTTAACTGAATTTTGCTGCCAATTGAGTGCGGCGTAATATCGGAAACGCCATAAATTGCCCTGCATAGATGCGTAAGGTTGTGGAGTCTGTGCAGTAACCTTTGTGCGGGAGATAATTCCATCGGGGATTTCTGACGAAGATTGGTCTTGCTCTATATGCACTCTTCGGTATGTGAAACCGGTATTAAATCGGTGTTTTTTACCAAACGGATGTTCGAAGTCGGCGTTGATCTCATACAGGTTTGAATTGCCATTTTGTAATAGATCGTTGATGGGAGAGTTGAAAAATAGTTGTCGCATTTCGGCATGGCGATTCATCCAGTCGGCGCTGACCTGAAGTTGGTCGCCCTTCTTGCTCAAAGTACCGGTATAAGTGGCCGAAACCACATTGGATGATTGGTGTCCGGGTTGCCGCATCATCAGAGATTTGCTGCCTGAAGAAAAGTCGGATGACTTATTCTTGTTGTATGCTGTGCGCCAACTCACGCCAAGACTGTGCGAGGCATTGATATCGTAGTTGAGTGATAATGTGTTAGTGAAGTTGCCCTGCCGTTTGTTTTGGCGAACTTTCTCATTTGATTCCTCATTGCCTGATACAAGGCTTTCGATTCGTTGTTCAGACCATTCGTCATAGTCCATTCCAAATAGATACGGAGCTTCATAAATGTCGAGTCTGCCCACTTTGGCAAATACCGAACCGCCAAGAAAAGCATTGTATATACCCTGGCGTCTGCCATACGCGCTCCCGGCATATGCGTTTCCATAATATCCATTGTTGTGTAGTGGCTTTAACTTGATGGCGATAGAGCCTCCAGCAGAGTTGGTTATGTTCTTTGCGGCTCCTGAATACTTAACCTCTACCGACTCTATCATTTCAGCCGACAGACGCTCTAATTCAGAGCGGTCATATATTTTGCGGCCATTGACGGTGATTTCGCTGGCTGTCAACCCGTTGATCTTTATGTTTCCTTGTTCCACCGATACGTTGGGTAGATAATTGAGCACGTCGGTTGTACTTTTGGCTGTGACTATTTCCTGACCTGCAAGCCTCACCCGATATCCTGTGGCTGTATTGACAATAGATGACGCCGATACCACTACATCATTCAGTTCTACAGCCATGGTGGAGTCCGCTGCTTCAGTTTGAGCAGTTGCATTCAATGCCCCTCCCCAAACGGCAATCACCACTAAAATAAGATATTTATACATAATGAAGTTCCATTATTTACTTGTGAGCAGTTGATGATATACCTCTATCCCCGTAAGAATTTGAAATATATTTTTCATGTTGTTAACTGCTTTTATTGGATTTATTCCTATTGGACATTTCTCAAATCTGCATTCAAGCCTGGCCTGAGAGCAAGAGGGGCATATAGGCAATAGCCTGCATTGTCGGCATATATTGCCATACGATGTGCCTTTAATGGTTTTTGATTCGTCTCGTTCTTTTTCGATGAGACAACCATCTTCATTTAATTTTCCAATACTATTAGTTGTATTGAAATCCCTTGCGGTACATCGATATGCGTTTCCATCATAATTTATTACAATATTATTTCTGAAATCCGCGTAACATACTTTGAGAGAGTGTCCGGAATCCTTATGGAAATTTGAGTTTATTGAATAGTTCGTCTCAATTTCATTTATCAACTTCTTCCATAATGTACCAAGTTCTTCGTCATTCTTTTCTTGCCAAATTCTTTGAAATAAAAAACGTAGATTGTTATAATGATGAAAATCCTTGAAGTCAGCAATTACTTCCTTGAATGAAGCTATAGTTTCTTTATTGTAATTGCATCTCACAACGACATTAAATCCCATCTCAATAGCTTTCTTTGCGTTTTGTACGCTCTTGTCGTAGCAACTAATATGGTTGCCAAGATGTTTGACTTTGTTGTGGAATTCACGTGATCCGTCAAAAGCAATTTGAATGTTGACATCAGGTGAAAACTTCTTTAAATCAATGAGGGTTTTGTCTGTAAGAAGAATCCCATTGGTGGTTATTGTAAGTGAAAGTTTGGTTGAAGTGAGTTTGCATGAATCATAAATATGTGCTATGATGGGTTTGACTACTTCCTTATATCTAAGCATGGGTTCTCCACCGAAAAAGGAAAGTCTGAGTTTTTTTACATTACGGCTTTTTAGGGTATTAGAGATGAATGTAATCGTGTTTTTTATTGTTTCTTCAGACATTACACTTTGGGCGTGTCTTTTCTCATAACAATACCAGCACCTTAAGTTGCAATCAAGGGTAGGGTTTATCGTTATGGTCAGATTGTCAAAAGAGTTGTACTCTTTGATTATCTTTTCTACACATTTGTTGATGTCGTCATCTATATCTTTAACAAGGTATTCTTCTGAAACGAGAGCATCATAAAAATCAGGATGTATCTCCCTCAAATCATCGATATTGGTTTCATGAAGTTTGAAAATATCGGCAAGTTCTTTCTCTATCTGTATCCATTTAAGGGTCATGCAATTAAACAGATAAGAGTACCCATCCTTACCTTCAAATAATTCGGTATAACGACTTAATTTCATGTTTATTGGTTATGTCTATAGATGTGCTTGAATGCCCTCCCTTGCTTTTTGTTAAAAACAATGCAAGGGAGGACTGTTGATGTGTAGTTACGGTTTTGGCTCAGGGAAGACGGGACAGTCGAGGTTGTATTCAGTTTTGGTGTCGCTTCCGCATGTTTCACAACTGCAGTTGACGTTAGATATTTCATCGTCATTATTGCCGATGCCGCTTCCCCCTTTGTTGCAGTTTATGTTGGTTATTTTCGCATAGACAGTGCCTATGCCCCTTATTGATTGTAGCGAGAAGCCTCCTCGAAGTTTTCCCGCGTCATCAACAGTGAGTTTCTGAATCGTGCTCATTTGCTGTAGTTTTTATTGGTTAAGTACACTTACGCGGTACCACTAACGACATTCCCTCAAGCGGTAGTTTCCGGATACAGTTCACTATTGGAATGTTTGTTTATATTGCGTCGACTGCAAATCTGTGTTTGGGCTGAATGATAGGTTGTGGTGGTGTATTTGCTGTTATTGATGTTTTTGGGCAAAGATAATACGTTTGTTTTTAATTTCCAAAAAAAAATAAGTTATAAATTTATGTTATTTGGTGAAATTATGTTTCGATTTTGATGTTTTATTACCGCGCCTGTTTGTTAATTGTTAGTATTGTAAAGTGTACTGTCCGGGATTGTGTGTTTGGGATGAGTTGGAGTGAGGCCGTGTTGAGCCCTTGATGACGCTATTGTTAGGGCGGTTTAGGGCTGGGTTGGGGCGGTTGTTTTGGGGGTCGATAAAAAAACGTCTAAATAGAGAGGTTTTTTAAATATTTTCGCTATCTTTGCCAAAAATAGTGCAGCTAACGTAGTATAACCCTTAATAAACCCATCATGAATCAAAAGCTCGGTCTGGTAGTTGCCCTTGGCGCTGCCGTTCTATTCTCATCATGCGGTAAGAAGCTCGGCCAGTTCAGCGCCGATTACTTCAACACTAATCCCACTCCCCTTGAGGTTGTTGGCGAGAAAGTGCCCGCTACAGTCACCGGTAACATCCCCGCAAAGTTCTTCGTAAAGGACGCTACCGTGACAGTGACCCCCTACCTCGTATACAACGGCACCGAGGCCGCCTCGCAGTCATACACCTTCCAGGGTGAGAAAGTGCGCGGCAATGCCCCTGTGATCAGCTATAACAACGGCGGCACAGTCACCATCCCCGTTTCATTCAACTACGTGCCCGAAATGGCCAAGAGCCAGCTTGAGCTCGCGTTCACCGTCAACCAGGGCAGCAAGCAGTATGTCCTCCCCCGCGTGGCTGTAGGATACGGCGTGGTAGGCACAGCAGCTCTCGCCAACGCCAAGAACGTGACCCCCTCGATCACCCCCGACAAGTACCAGCGCATCATCAACGAGAAGTATGCCGCTGACATCATGTTCCTCATCAATCAGGCCAACATCCGCAGCAACCAGCTCAACACCGATGCAATGCAGGAGCTCTGGAGCCAGATCCAGAAGACCAACGAGGCCAAGAATCTTGAGCTCGCCGAGGTCAACATCGAGTCATACGCTTCGCCCGACGGCGCATACGACTTCAACTACAAGCTCGCAGGCCAGCGCGAAGACAACACCGACGCTTACGTGAAGAAGCAGCTCCAGCAGGCTAAGATCACCGAATTCAACAACCTCACATCGCAGTTCACCGCCGAAGACTGGGAAGGCTTCAAGAAACTCATCGAGAAGAGCAACATCCAGGACAAGGACCTCATCCTCAACGTGCTCAACATGTACAAGGATCCCGAGGAGCGCGAGCAGCAGATACGCAATCTCTCAAGCGTATTCGAGGAACTTGCCGACAACATCCTGCCCCAGCTCCGCTACTCTCGCATCACCGCTTCGGTCAACATCATCGGCAAGAGCGATGAAGAGCTCATCAACCTGGCCAAGACCAACCCCATCGCCCTCAACGTAGACGAGATCCTCTATGCGGCTACCCTCACGAAGGACATGAACCAGAAGATGCAGATCTACAAGTCGGCTACAGCCCTCTTCCCGAAGGACTACCGCACCTGGAACAACCTCGGCATGGTGCAGTACCAGACCGGCAAATACAACGACGCAAAGGCTTCGTTCGCAAAGGCAAACTCTATCCAGAAGAATCCTGAGTCGAACATGAACCTCGCCCTCATCGATATGCTCGACGGCAACTACAAAAACGCCAACCAGCTCCTCGGCTCTGCCGCCGGCGCAAGCAACCTCAACGAAGCCCTGGGCACATACTACCTGAAGATGGGCGACAACGCCGCTGCTGCACGCGCTTTCGGCGATGCCAAGACTAACAACGCTGCCCTCGCCCAGATCCTCACCAAGGACTACAGCAAGGCTCGCAACACCCTCGCATCTATCGAGACTCCCGACGCAACATCATTCTATCTGATGGCTGTGCTCGCTGCCCGCACCAACAACGAGGCAGGCGTGCTCGATAACCTCCGCAAGGCTGTCAAGTTCAATCCCGCCATGGCTGCCCAGGCCGCTTCTGACCTGGAGTTCGCAAACTTCAACATCAGCAGCATCCGCTGATACGCGTCTGACGCGATAAACCACAAAAAAAAGCTGTCTAAACTCGTTTAGACAGCTTTTTTTGTGGCGTTGAGTATCTTAAAGAGGAGGTGCGTTTCTCCGAAACGCACGGGCCAATCCCCATGGATGGGCGATTTCAGTAACGCCAACCCCTGCCAAATAACAAGGATTATCAGTCCCAATTTCGTTAAGAAGCCCGCTCACCGCGGGCTTCATGGATGTTTATAAAGCTTAAGGAGTGCGGATTGCCTCCTCTTTAGTTTCCTGTTGCTACTGTGCTCCTGTCATTGATGCTCAATGTCACGGGGCCTATAAGGCCTGATTCAAGCAGTGGCGAATCCTCTGTGTAGTGTTTCCATGGGAGGAAGAGCACTCGCTCTCTTTGGTCGGGCTCGCTGTCGGTGTACCATTGCGGGAATGACTTCAACCGGCCATATTCATCATATTCATATAGTTCGGGCAGATGCTCGTCGCCAATGATGCGGTTTGGATAGAGGTTTGTCACCTTGACCACAAGGTCGTTTTCGCCTTCCTTCAGATAGTCAGTGATGTCGAGTGCGAAGGGTGCTTTCCAGATTGTGACGGGCTCGCTGCCGTTGACTGACACCTCGGCGATGTTTTCCACACGTCCCAGATTGAGCATGACTCTGCTCCCATCGGCGGGCTGATGCAGGCTGAAGCTCCTGGTGTAGGTGGCTGTGCCTGCGAAGTGGCGCACGTCAAAGTCTTCGTGCTTGTGCAGCGATTCCAAAGCGGGCATGTTGATGGAGCCGTTGATTTTGCTCCATGACGGGAATGTCACGCTCCATTCCGCCGACAAGTCTTTCAGTGGCTCGCCGATTATCGCGGGCGCAGGAAGCCCTCCGGCCAAGATGCTGTCTATTTCATTGGCCGATATGGCGTAGGCGTATGCTTGGGGCAGAGTAGCGTCACCTTCAAATCCGGCTATGAATTGTTCCTCGGCCATTGCGACATCGATCGCAGGGATGCAATCATAGCTTGATTTGATGCCTTTTGCAGCGAACTTGCCGTTGACGAAGAGTTCAGGCACGCCTTCGTCATAGCGCAGCAATACGTGTGTCCATCCCTCGATAGGTTCATTGTATTCAAGCACCCTTTTGTTGCCTGCGTTCCGCTCATGCACGAATATTCCGTTCTGTCCCATCGCTATGCCCACAAAGGCTGTGTTGCCTCGGCCTTGCGGAGGAAACAATATGAATCCGCGGTTGGCAGCGGCGAATGTTTCGGGCTTTGCCCATAGAGAGATAGAGAAAGTGGAGCCTAAGCTGTCTGTGACGCTGTATGGCCTCTTCCCGCTTTCTGTGATGATGGTGGCCGGTTCGGGCGATACCTCTCTTATACCCGGAGCCGGAGAGTCGTCAGGCTTGAACACCAGGAATATCGACCCTGATTCCGGAAGATCTATATTTACGTATTCCGAAGAGCCATTATCGTCCCAGTCTATTGTGGTGTCGGTATCCCCGGTCTCCGCATCCCAAAGATAGGGGCGCTTGCCGCTCAGGCGGCATTTCACAGTCAGCCTTTCCGGACGCCGACGATGGTTTGAGATGAAATATACGTCAGAATCTCCTGATTTCTTGTGTATGAAATGTATCTGTGCGTCGAGGTTTTGTGACACAAATTCGAAATCAGGAGCAAGAGACAGAGCCTCAGGCAGGTCAGAAAAAGACACTCCTCTATATATTTTTCCTTCGCCCAAGGTATCGCTGCCCCATAGCAGGGCTGCCAGCCTCTTCGACTCCTTGTCCTTTTCTGCGTCAAGGCCGGGATGGCCTGCGGGCATCTCCCCTTGAAGCACAATAGAGATGCCTTGGCGGGTGAGATCGATCAGCTTTTGCAGCAGTTCGGGTGTCATGCGGCGGATGTCGGGCACCACCAGGGCCCGGTAGCGCATGCCGTTGGGCAGAGTCAGAAGTCCGTCGTCAGCTGACAGGCGCTTCAGCACCCCTTCTTTGTCTATTGCGTCCCAGCGGTATCCATAGGGCAAGGAAGATGTATAGTTGGTGATTGCCGAGGATATACCCTCGTCTTTTAGTATCAGGAAGTCAGTCACGGTGTGACCTTGCTGCAGCATGTATGAGCATCGTGATACGTATGTGTTGAAGTCGGAGAAATGAGAAGCCCACGTCGACGTGCGGTCGAGGTGAGTGCCGAATGGCCCCATAGTCATGATGTTTCCCGGCTGGTCGGCAGTGTAAGGCTGATGCGTGGTGGCATGGTATACGAATCGGTTGACGCCAGCCGTCATTATATAATCGCCGAGGGCTTTCATGCCATATGGATGCTCGGTGAATTTGCTGTTGAACGGCGTGCCTGTATAGCATTCGCAGGCCACTATGGGTTTGTCCCATACGTGGGCTGACGATGCTGCCATGTAGGTGGTCATGATATTTCCGTATATGTAGTGCGTCCAGAATTCGCTCATCGGTACATCCTGGCATGCCGCCATCTCAAGGCTTTCGAAATTGCCGTCGCCGTATGCCTCGCCGGCGTATTTGAGGCCTCGGTCGGCCATGCGCTCGGCGAAATACCGCGCATAGTTGTCAATGAACATGTCAGCCTGGGTGCGTCTCAGGTCCCATAGGAATCGTTCGCTGTCATCAACGCTTTCCACTATTCGTCCGGTGGCTGTCAGAATCCAGGGTGATATGTCGTATCCGCGTTTCTCCTTGAAGTATGAAGGCAATTCTTCTGTCCAGTTTTGCTTTCCGGCCTCCCAGCTGTCGATGGCGAGCCCGTCGAATGTGCTGCCGCACCAAGGCTTCAGCTCATCGAGCAGTGGAGTCAGAAACAAGTCGAAGTGGGCATCGAGGCCTGCTTTGCTCAGCTTGTCGCAGTCAAGACCTCGACCCGCGTCTGGCGCCGCCGCCACGGTCTCGCCGGTGGTGGTGTATCCGATCCTGACTATGGTCCAACGGCCTTTGGGCGCTTTCCATCTTATCTTGCCGTCAGGCCCCATTTTGTCGGTGATGTCAATGACCCGGTCTGGATCGATGGTAAAGGCCTTGTCGGCTGATTGCTTGCTGTCGACAAGGGGGATGGCTTGGTTCACGCTTCCGTTTTTTGGAGCGTAATTCTCTATGCGCGGCTCTCCGTGAAATGATGCCTCGGCCAAGTTGGTGCCACGGTTGGTGGTCAGCCTGAAGAAAGACGCGGTGACCGGCTCGAATGTCATTGTGCCCGGGACATCGAGCTCCCTCAGGGGGCCGTTGGTAAATCTGCCGATTGGGGAGAAATTGACGCCATCGGCCGATGCTTCGACCGTTATGACCGGGGCATAGTCTCGCGGGCCGTCATGGGGGTCGAGCGGCAGTTCTCTTTTGCCTCGGTACATGGTGGCGGCTCTGGCTGTAAATGGCTTTTTCAGTTCGAAGGTCACAGATTGGCCTCCCTCCAGCCTTAGCTCTGTGCTCAGGTCAAGGTCGGTGAATATGCTTCCGTCTATTCTATCGCCGCCTACAGAGACTGACTTAATCAAGTCGGAGAAATCTGTGTCATCGCCGGGGACTGACGGATACGCCAGGACATATGCGTCCCGGTAAAAACCGAGTTTCGATATTGGCTGTGGCATATCGGTCTTTATCTCGCCGTTGCCTGATGACTCTATGTGCTTATCGCTCCATACGAGTTGCTTCATGGATTTTTCCGCCGGAATCCACGGCCCTCCCGTGCCGCTGTATCCGGGGGAATTATGCATATACAGCTTCAGCCCCAGCCTTTCCGCCTCTTTCATGGCGTGGATGATGGCGTCATGCCATTGAGGGGAATTATAGTCGACGCCTCCTTTTGGGATGCCCACTCCTGCTTCGAATATCATTGCGGCTCCGTAGTTGGCGCGTTTCATGTATTCGAGGTCGAGGGTGATTCCGTGTTTTGAGATATTGCCGTTCATCCATTCCCAATAGGTGTTGGGGCGGGCCTGAAGCGGTGGATTATTGAAGTCATCCGATGATATTTGAGCCACATTCACCTGTGAGAGGCATAGACTTATGGTGAGGATTGTCGTCCTGAGTGCTTTTTCCGGTTTCATTGTTATCTTATGACGATCTTGCGGGTTGAGGAGCCTTGGCGCATGATGTAGATGCCGGGCGTGAGGTTTTCGGGGTCAACCTTCAGGCCTTGCAGGGTGAAGTATTCAGCCTCGGCGGTCTCGTCGGCGGTGACAGAGCCTATGCCTGCGGTGTCGGGCGTGCGCACGGTTATTGTGTTGGACGATGATCCGAATACGATCTGGGTGGGATTGCTGTATAAGTATACGGGCACCACATATATCTGGTATTCCTTTCCGGGCTTCAGGTCGGTGACGCTTGCCGTTGTCTTTGTGCCTACAGTGCGCCCTCTGCTGTATCTGCCGGTGTAGCTTCCGTCGATGGCCTCCACGTGCAGCTCATAGCGCGAGACATCGGGAAGAGCGTTCCACGACACGGTCACGGAGGTAGAGGTGATATCCTCGGGAGCGGCCTCATTGAGCACGAATGTGCCGTTGTATTCCGAGTTTCCGACCTTGAATGTGATCTGTCCGTCGGTCTCGGCTATGTCCGCGATGGGCACATTGAGCCTTGTTCCGGCCCATGTGACCATGCCGGGCCTTGTGTTGCCGTTGAACGCTGTCACGCCCGATGTGCCGGGGAATGCGTCGCCGGCGCGGCTCGATTCGCTTTGGGTGCCGTCGGCCTCCTCGATATCGATGTATTGGTGTGAGGGGTCATTGTTTGCTTCGTTGAGGTTCCATACCTCTTCGTCATAGTCGATGTGCCACACGAGCATGCCGTGGCCGGGGATGTATGAGTCCCAGCCCGAGCGCTGACGATTCTCCAGCAGGAAGAATTCGTTGGGGTCGGTAGTGGGTATCAGGTAGGCCTCGTTGGTGTCGAGTATGTGGCCCAGACTGTAGGATGCCCCTTCAGAGGTGAGCACCGTAGGCTTGCACCATCCGAGGGCGTTTCGCTCGAAAGCGCCGTAGGCCGGAGGTGTGCGGCTGTTGTTGTTGTATGGCCCCTGGTCCATCACGCACCATGTGCCCGGGGTGAAAGCCCCGGTGTAGTCGGTGGCGTATATGTCAGGGAGGCCCATGACGTGGCTGAATTCGTGCACGAATGTGCCTATGCCGTCGGGGCCCGAGCTGAACCACTCGTTGGAGCAGGCGTAGTTGGCCAGCTGCACGCCGTCGAACACGTAAGGCTTGCCGCCCGCGTAGCGCACATCCCACGAATGCGGCCACACGCTGTTGGCGCCGCCGCCGGAGGCTTCGCCGCCTCCGGCGTAGAACACGTATACGTTGTCGATCAGCCCGTCGCCGTCGCGGTCATATTGCGAGAAGTCGACTGTGGCGTCGAGCTGCTGGCAGGCCTCGATGGCCATTTTCTCGGGAGCCTTGTCGTCGCCCCTATAGTCATTGCCGCCGTAGTACGATCGGTTTTGGCTCAAGGTGATGGGGCCGTATACGTCGAAATCGGGCAGGAACTGTCCGTTGGAGTTGTCGATGAAGAAATCGCGGGCACTGCCCGTGCCTTTGTAGTCGCTGAAACCTTTCTCGTTGAGCAGGCGGCTGAAATAATCGTATGGGTCATTCAGCGTGAATTTAGTGTCTTTGTATTGCACCAGCACCACAAGGCCTTTCTGCTTGCCGGTGGCCGGGAAGTGATTGCCGGGAAACAGGCCCTTGCCGTAGCTCGGGTTCGATCCGTCGGCTTTGGCCGGCGCGCTCTGGCGCTGAACCTGGGGGATGGCTGCCCGCTCGGCGAATTTTGATGCTTTTGACATCTTGCGCATGGTGACTTCCACTCCGGCCATGTCCACATTGGCCAGGAACTGCCGGTCGGCATCAGTGCGCAGGTCGGGCCGCTTGGCCAGGAGGTCAGAGCGCACTATCCGGCCATCGGAGGCGACATTGCCGTAGTATAGTGCGTCATTGTCATTTACAAGCAGGTATCCGTCTTCCGACAGATAGCAGTGGGCGCGCTCATCGCCACGCAGCATCACGGTTATCTGCGATCCGTCAGGCTGCGTGAATGTCATTGGGCGGTGCAGTGCTGGCACAGCCATTGCCGTGGCCGCGAACGCGGCTAAGGCGGTGATTGTGGAGAGTATTCTCATCAGATATGTGATATGATTGCTGAAATTTGTGGGGGCCGCTCTCTAACAGCGGCTCATGAAATGGCAAAGTTAAGAAAAAAGAATAATATTACAATAAAATAGTAAACAATTGTGGTGTGGAGTGGGGGATTTGCATTACCTTTGCACGTATAATGCAAACAAGATGATCAGAAGACTTATTATAAGCGTGGCGGCCTCGGCTATGTGTGCGACGGCGGCCACCGCCGGAATCAATGGCGTCGATGCAGGCGGAAGCCTTGAGCGGGCACGGGCCATGTACGCCGACGGAAATTTCGTGGGATGCGTCGACGAGGTCGATGCGGCGTTTTCGCGCATGATGGCTCCTGACCTGGAGCAGGAGGCGCTGTTGCTCAAAGCCAAGGCCAGCGTGCGCCTCGACAGGGCTATCGCCGCTACGATGCTCGAGAAATTCCTGGCTGACTACCCTGCTTCGCCCCGCAGGGCCGAAGCGCTTATGGCTCTTGCCGACTGCAGTTATGGCCCGGGTTATCCGCAGGATTATCGCCGCGCCCTCGACATATATGATTCTATCGATCCGGGTCTGCTCCCCTACGCCGAGCAGTGCGATCTGGCCTACCGGCAGGCGTTCTGCCTGATGGAGATAGCCCAGGGCGTCGATGAACGGCAGGCCAAGGCTCTCTACGAAAGGGCTGACCGCTGCCTTGACACCCTGCTCGGAACTCCGGCCTACGGACGCGCCGCGCAGTTCTACAAAGGATACATAGCCTATGCCCTTGGCGATTATGCCCGCGCCGAGTCGATGCTCGCGCCTTTGCGCGATTTCGAGGCTCCGTGCTCTATGGCCGACTTCTATCTGGCCCAGATGGCGTATCTGCGCGGCGACTGGCAGAAGGCGCTGTCTATGGGCAAGAGTCTGCTCAAGCGCCCGGGCATCCCGGAGCAATACGCCAACGAAGCCATGCGCCTGACGGGCGAGAGCGCATACCGCACCGGCGATGACGATCAGGCCCGCAAATATCTGGCTCTGTATGCCTCGTCGGCCCATGCCCCGCAGCCATCGGCCCTCTACATACTGGGTCTCTACGCCTATCAGGATGGCGATTACAGCCGGGTGCCGGGGCTGATGACTCCGGCCACAGGCCTTGACGACGCCATGGGGCAGAGCGCCTACCTCTACATAGGCCAGGCTTTGATGAAGGAGGGAGACTACGACGGCGCGGTGATGGCCCTGGGCGAGGCCAAGGACATGACGTTTGACCCCGCCGTGCAGGAGACCGCCCACTATAATTTCGCCGTGGCTTCGCTCCAAGGCGGAAAGGTCCCCTTCGGTAATGCCGTCTCGTCGTTTGAAGACTTCATGAGGGCCTTCCCCGACAGCCGGTACGCTTCAGAGGCCCAGCGATATGTGATCGACTCATATTTAAGCGCCGGAAACTACGCCGGAGCCGTAGAGAGCATCAATTCGATGCCCCGCCCCACTGCCGACACTCAGAAGGCAAAGCTGATGGCCCTCTACCATCTCGGCGCGCAGGCCCTCGACAGGGGCAATGCCGCCCGGGCCGTCGATTGCCTGTCGCAGGCAAAGGCTTTGGCAAAATATGACGCAGCCGCAGCCCGCGAGGCCACCCTGCTGCTTGGCGAGGCTCAATACAGGGAAGGCAAATACGGCCAGGCAGCCAAATCGGCTCAGGAATACCTGAATGCCGCTCCTAAGGGCGCGGCCAACCGCGCCGTGGCGGAGTTTGACCTCGGATACGCGCTTTTCGCACAGAAGAAATACGCCAAGGCGGCCACTGCTTTCAGCCGCGCTGCCGACAGCGGCCAGCTCCCCGCGCCCGTCAGGGCTGATGCCGCCTGCCGTCTCGGCGACTGCGGGTACTATCAAAAAGACTTCACGGCGGCCTCGCAGGCCTACGACCGGGCATACTCGCTCAATCCGGCAGTGGGCGATTACGCCTTGCTGCAGAAAGCCCTCATGGAGGGATACAGGCGCAATCACCGATCGAAGATATCCTACATTGAGCGCCTGCAGCAGGAATTCCCGAAGTCGACATACATCCCCGACGCGCTGCTCGAAATGACCGAAAGCTACATACAGCTCGGCGACAACGCAGGCGCAATAGCCACATACCGAAAGCTCGTAGACAAATATCCCGGCACTTCGCAGGGACGCCAGGGATACCTGCAGATGGCCCTGACCATGCTTAATTCAGGCGACCGCAAAGGCGCGGTCGAAGCCTACAAGGATGTTGTGCGTCTCTATCCCACAAGCGACGAGGCTGCCCAGGGAGCCGAGGCCCTGAAGCGCATAGCCGCCGATGACGGATGGCTATCCGCATACGCCGACTTCATCAACTCGGTGCCCGGCGCGCCAAGGTTCGATGCTTCAGAGGCAGAAGAACTTGAATACGAATCGGCCGAGAAAGCCTTCATCACAGCCGGAATCACATCGAGGCTTGAGGCCTTCGTCGACCGATACGCCGGCGGAGCATACCGAGCCAAGGCGCTCAGCTATCTGCTGCAGCATGCCGACAAGGTGAATGACGATGATGCGGCCTACCGGTGGGCCTCGGCTCTGATCGAGGGATACCCTGACAACGGGCTCGCTCTCGAGGCATACGCCGCCAAAGCCATGATCGACCAGCGGCGCGGCAAGTCATCCCTGGCTCTTGAGACATGGCGTGACCTCGAGAAGAGAGCATCGACTCCCTATTACATCGACATGGCCCGCATGGGCGTGGCGCGCAATGCCATGGCTGTCTCTGAATATGGAGCAGCGGCTGATGCCGCCCGCTCTCTCATGGCGTCGTCGGCCATCGACCGGGCGGCGCTCACAGAGGCCACCTACATCCTTGGCGACGCGCTCTCGCATCAAGGCGACGCCGACGGCGCGCGCCAGGCGTGGATGCTGGGCGCCGATGATCTCAACGACCTCTACGGCATGCGTTGCGCCTTCGCCCTCGCGCAGCAGAGCTTCGATTCCGGCGACCTCGACCGCGCGGAGACCGAAGCGAAGGCTGTGGCCAATTCTGATTCGCAGCATGCCTATTGGGTGGCCCGGGCCTTCATCCTGCTCAGTGACATCTACGCCCGCCAGGGCAATGAATACAAGGCGCAGCAATACCTCAAGTCGCTGCGCGACAACTATCCCGGCACAGAGGCTGACATATTTGAGATGATCTCGACACGCCTCTGAAATGCCAATTTATCAATAACACACCTTCGCGCTAAAGACTACAATGACATCATACACCAACATTTCCAGATTAAAGATAGCTATAGCCGTCTGCGCCGTCTGCGCGGGCGCCCGGGCACAAGATCTGTCGACGGAAATCACCGTTGACCGCATCGTAGAGCCGTCGCAGCGCCAGGCTCTGCGTCCGGCCCTCATGCCGCAGTTGCTGTCGCCTCAGCTGCAGGCTGGCTTCCCGAGAGCCGCTGAATGGATGCAGCCCGGCGAGATCACCCCCTTGCTCACACGCCTCGGAGCCGCCCGGTGGCAGGATTCGGTGGCCCATATCCCATATCGCGGATATATCAGCGGAGGATATTTCCCCTCGCTCAACTTCGGCGTCGATGCCGGATACCGGTTCATCGACAAGCCCAAATCGTGGCTCGGAGGCTCATTCCAGTATCATGGCATCGACTACAGCCGCGAGGGATATGACCTCAACAGCCAGGATGCGCGCCTGGCCGTGGACGGCGGCTTCAGGCCCAATTCGTTCTCTGTGCTGAATGCTTCGCTCGGCTACCGGTATGACCGCGAGCAAGTGCCGTTTTTCGAATCGGGCGCGGCCGACAAGTACTATTACACACAGACTGCCAATGACTTCGGCGCATCGGTGGATTGGCTCTCCCAGCCTGGGCGCATATCTTATGACATAGGCCTTGGCGTGAGCAATTTCAGTTTCACCGAGGCATCGCCGACCGAATTTGCTGCATCACTCAATCCCCTCTCGCAGACCTTGGTGGAGTTTCGGGTTGGGGCCGGCCTCTGCTCCGAGTCGGCTCCGGCAGCCCCTGCCATAGCCATGCCGCGCAGATACGGCGTAGACATCGACGGCGCATATCTCCACACCAACAATGGCGTAGGCACCCTCGGCCTCTATCACGTGAGGCCCTATGCGAGATTTGGTCGCAACGACTTCAAGGGACGCGCGGGCTTCAACCTCTCGATATCCTCCGGCAGCGGGTCGTCACTGCAGTTCGCTCCCGAGCTTGACCTTGCCTATGCCCCGGCCGACAAGCCCTTCGCCGCGAGCCTTGGCCTGACGGGCGGCAAGCAGTTCAACACCATGCGCGGCCTCTTCGCCATCGACCCCTACGCAAGCCCCATAGCCTCTTACGGCTTCAGCCGTGTGCTGATGGATCTGGAGGCGTCGATAGTTGTCGGCCCCGTGGCCGGATTCGAGCTTGAGGCCTTCGGGGCATTCGCCCTTCCGCGCGAATGGCTCATGCCGGCCACCACTCCGCGCAGCACCTACGGAGGCACCGTGTTCGCCTCCGTCAACGCCGAGTCATCGCGCATCGGCGCCCGCATCAAATACAGCTACCGCCACTACTTCTCCATCGGCGCATCGGCAGAGTGCGCCCACAGCGAGGACGGCCTCATGAGCTGGTACCGCTGGCGTGACAGCGCCAAATATGTCTTCTCGGCCTGGGCCGACACCCACCCTATCGACGGCCTCGAGATCGGACTGCGCTGGGATCTGCGCCGATGCCGCAGCATCCTTGCTGTCAGCGACTTTGAAGACCCCTGGGCCGAAGCCGGGCGCTTTGACCTCGGAAATGCCTCGTGCATCACAGCTAAGGCCTCCTACCGCATCACTCCCCAGCTCACGGCCTTCATCAACGCCGAAATCCACAACAAGCACCTCCTCATAAGCGCCCTGCCTGCCCCCACGCTCACCGGCCTGGCAGGCGTCAGCTTCAAATTCTGAACCGCATCAAGCCTCATGGAGGGGCGATTTCAAAAATCGCCCGATAACACCAACCTTCGGCCCAAATAACACGGATTGACACAGATCCACACGGATTAACACGGATTTTTTTTCATTCAGCGGAAGCCCTTGGGGGCGATTGCCTCCACGAGCTTCCGCAGGAAGCCGATTTATAGTAACCGGGCATGCCGAAGCGCAGCGCAGGCATGCCCGGCTTTGCCTGCAACAGTGCTCGGCATCCGGAGGAAGCCGATTGTGACTTTTTCGGCTTTCTCCGAATGCCGAGCACTCCTTGTGGGATGCAACCCCGCATGACATCGCTTCACTTCGTCATACGGGGTTAATATAATTCGGCATCCTTCCGGATGCCCCACCGCACACCAAAGGGCTATATCACAGACCCTCACGGATTAGCACGGTTTATTTCATTTAGTGGCAGCCCATGGGCGCGATTACCGCCCGTGGGCTTCCGCAGGAAGCCGATTTAAAGTAACCGGGCATGCCGAAGCGAAGCGCAGGCATGCCCGGCTTTGCCTGCAACAGTGCTCGGCATCCTTCCGGATGCCCCACCGCACACCAAAGGCTATGCTATGAGGCGGGCGCGATAAATCGCGCCCCTACCGTTGGGTTACATGGTGTGCATTTGATTGGGTTGGCGGATTTGATGGTAAAATTGGTCTTTTTCACCAATTTATCAATGGATTTGTGTTTTTGGTTTGGAATATTGAAGTTTTTTTTTAATATTGCAGTCGTATTTATGCTATTGGCCATTATTGAGCCCGTATATATCTACAGTAACGCTATAACTCACTTATAATATAACCTTAAATCAATCATTTAACACAATGGGTTTATCAACAGAAATTAAAAAGTTACTGCTTATGGCTCTAATGGCAGCGTCGATGGCTGCGTGTTCTCCTTCGTCAAAGGGAGGCGATGCCAACAACGAAACACAGAATAAAATTAAGCTCGGTGTCGCTGACATCGAGGTGGTATGTCATGGCGATGTGCCCGCTGACCTCTCCGCTGTAGTCGGGGTGAGTTCAATATTTGACAGGACATTCACGTCGGAGGAGACGCAATTGAGCGAATCCGGCGCGGGCAGGCTCGCCGGGCAGATAGAGATAGAGACGCCCCGTGCAATCGCTGCATTTATGCTTATGGGCGATGCTGACAGATACGCTATGGGATATGTGGAACTGTCGCAGGAGACGCCGCTTGTGATTGATGTGACATTCGCCGACGGGAAAGCCGTGAAGGCGGTGAAGTCAAACGAAGATGGCGTTAACGCCAATCCGCTGATGCTTTCGCCCGACGACAAAGACATGATGCTGACCGATGCGGCATACATAGCGGCCAGTCCGGGATATTGGAACAAGGAAAAACAGCCGCGCCTATATGTGGAAGATTGCGCTGATGCCGGAAAGGCTATTGAGAAGTTTGATGAATTCAGGGCATACGTCATCGACCAGGCTCTGCACGGCAGGGAGGTGCCCGCCGCATTTGACGGCTGGTTTCTGACGCATCTCAACAATATGATTTACGGAGACTATTACCTTGGATACCGCGAATTTATTGAAAATGAGGGCGCGGAACTGCCGATTGAATTTTTCCGTTTTCTCAACGACATTGACTTCAATTGGCTGCTGACCCACGATGTGGTCACCGGGCCCAACTACATGATGCGCAAAATGCTGTCAAGCCCCAACCTCGGGCTGAAGCCGATAGGGGAGATGCCCGTGGCTGAATGGCAGGCGCAGACAAAGGCAAGCCTCGGCAGGGTGATGGACGATGTGCCTCAGCTGCTGCTCGACATGCTTTCGGCCACTTCCTACGCCGAGCAGCTCAATGCCAACAAGCCGCTGTCGGAAGCGCAGATTGAGAATATCAAGGCCGGATACGGCGATGACCTCGGCAAGCTTCTGCTCATCAAGAATGAAAGGCTTGTGAGCGACCTGAACACCGAGGTGGACATGGCCGACCTTTCGGGCGAGGAATTCATGCTGCAGCGATACATCGACGAGAATTTCGCCGGACTCCCCGTGGTGGTGGACACATGGAACACATGGTGCATGCCCTGCATGGAGGCACACAAGAATGTGGAGCCGCTGCGCGAGCTGCCGGAGAGCGAGGGAGTGGTGTTCCTGTATGTGAGCGACGTGACATCGCCCTTGGCCGAGTGGCAGCGCCATGCCCCGCACATAGGCGGAAAGCACGTGCGCATCAGCGAGGCGTCGCGCGACGCGATGGGCAAGACCTACGATCTGAAGGCCTTCCCCTCCTACCTGTTCTTCGACGCCGACCATAAGCTGAACCGCACGGTCACAGCCTATCCCGGCGACAAGAAATTCCTGCAATACATCAAGGAGGTCAATCCGCAGTGAGCAAGGAAGGGCGATTGAAAAATCGCCCGATAACGCCACCCCTCGGCCCAGGAAGACGGATTGTCACAGATCCACACGGATTAACACGGATTTTTTTTCATTTATCGGCAGCCCATGGGGAGAGATTACCGCCCGAGGGCTTCCGTAGGAAGCCGATTTATAGTAACCGGGCATGCCGAAGCGAAGCGCAGGCATGCCCGGCTTGCATGCAACAGCGCCCGGCATCCAGAGGAAGCCGAAAGAATCACAATGGACTTCAGCTAAATGAAATTAATCCGTGTTAATCCGTGTGGATCTGTGATAATCCGTGTTTTGGATCATTGGCTGGCTTTATCCGACGATTCCATGTGATAATGGAGGTGGAAATTAGCTAAATGTTGTTTAAATGGCGGGTTTTAGGGTGAAAAAAGCTATATTTGCTTATTATTCATTTTACACGCACTGAAAAATGACCGACGAAGACAAGAAACGCCTGGCGGCTGACACTGACGGCCTCGCGGCATACGAATACATCGCCAACCACATAGAGGACGGTCTCGACGATATCGACGCTGTCATCGAATATATGGCCAAGGCCGACACCACCGGCCAGATCATGGCGAGCACGGCCAAATATCTCCACGCCATAGACCATGACCGCTTTGAAAAGCAGATACAGGCGCTGGTGGAGGCCACTATCGGCAGGGACCGCGAGCACAGATACCTGGCCGACATACTCATCGGCATCTACGGGCCTGACTATGAGCAGCGCGCCGAGGAGCTGATCGAGACCGACAATAACTTCCGACGCATCTACAAGCGCCTTTATCCCAACAATCCCATCTGACACCCTATAGCTAACTATGATAAAAAAGTTTTTTATGGCGTGCGGCGCGGCCCTATGCCTTGCTGCATGCAGCAATAGCGCCGCAGGCTCATCAGCAGCCTCTGCCGCCGCCGACTCAACTACAATAGAAATGGCAACAGACACAGCATCAGTAAAAGTCGAGGTGAAGACCACGCTCGGCGACTTCACCGTGCTGCTCTACGGCGATACGCCCGGGCACCGCGACAACTTCGTAAAGCACGTCAACGAGAATTTCTATGACAGCCTCCTCTTCCACCGCGTGATAGAGGGCTTCATGGTGCAGGCCGGAGACCCCGACTCAAAGAATGCCCGTCCCGGGCAGATGCTCGGATCGGGAGACCCGGGTTACACCCTCCCCGCCGAGATCGTGTATCCCAAGCACTTCCACAAGCGCGGAGCGCTTGCCGCAGCGCGCACCGGCGACCAGGTGAATCCCGAGCGCCGCTCTTCAGGCTCACAATTCTATGTGGTCACCGGCGAGAAGCTCACCGAAGATCAGATGAAGAATATGCAGATATCGATGGCATTCAACGAGCTTGCCCGCCAGCATATGGATGAAGTGCGCCGCTTGATGCAAACCCAGGACCGCGCCGGCCTGCAGAAGCTCGAAGACCAGATCAAGGCCGAGGCCATGAAGCAGGCCGAGGAGGGAAAATCGCCCGTGACGGCTGAGATGATCGAGGCTTACACCACAGTGGGCGGCACTCCGCACCTCGACGGCCAGTACACGGTGTTCGGCGAGGTGATCTCGGGAATGGACACCATCGACAAGATCGAAAAAGTACGCACCGGCCAGGCTGACCGCCCCGTGGAGGATGTGCGCATACTCTCAATGAAAGTGATTGACTGAAAAAAGGATGATTCCTTACTCTACATTTACGCTTGAAAACGGATTGCGGGTCGTGCATAGTCACGACCCGCAATCGGCTATGTGCGCCGTGGTGGTGCTTTACGACACCGGCGGGCGCGACGAATCGCCCGAGCTCACGGGCATGGCCCATCTGTTTGAGCACCTGATGTTCGGCGGCTCGGCCAATGTTCCTGACTTCGACTCCACCCTTGAGATGGCCGGAGGCAACAGCAACGCCGCCACGAGCAATGACTTCACCATATTTTATGACCAGCTGCCGGTGCAGAATGTGGAGACGGCCCTCTATCTGGAGAGCGACCGCATGCTGGCCCTGGCATTCAGCGACAAGGCTCTTGAGGTGCAGAGGCAGGTGGTGATAGAGGAGTTCAAGGAAGTGTGCCTCAACCGCCCCTACGGCAAGGTGTCGCACGCGCTGCGGCCTCTGCTGTATAAAGACCATCCATACCGCTGGCCGGTGATCGGCATAGAGCCGGGCCACATAGCCAAGGTGTGCCAGGACGACGTGCGCTCATGGCACCGCGCCCACTACGCGCCCGAAAATGCGATACTCTGCATCGTGGGCAACCTCAGCCTCGAAAGGGTGGAGGAACTGGCCCGGAAATGGTTCGGGCCGATACCCTGCCGTTCTGTGCCCGTGCGCGATCTGCCCGATGACCCGTGGCCCCTGCAGGAGCGCCGCGCGGTGATCACCGACAATGTGCCTCAGACCCTGGTGTCGATAGCCTACCGCATGGACCGATACGGCACCCCCGGCTATTACGCGGCTGACGCCATCACCGACATCCTATCGGCCGGAAAGAGCTCGAGGCTCTATCAGCGGCTTGTGCTCGGCACAGACCTGTTCACGGGCGCTGACGCCTCGATCACCGGATCGGAGGAGTCGGGATATCTGATATTGCAGGGGCAATTGGCGCGGGAGGACGACGAGGCGTTGGAGCAGGCCATAACCATGCTGCAGGAGCAGGCCCGCGAACTGGCACAGGAAGGCAATGTGAGCGCATATGAGCTCGAGCGCACCAAAAACCGCTATGAGAGCACCTTCACGATGGAAAATGTGGGGCTTATATTCCGCGCCCAGAATCTGGCCATGGCCGTATACCACGGCGAGGACATCAACGGCATAGTGGCCCGTTACCGCTCAATCACCGCCGGCGAGATAGCGTCAACGGCCCGGCGCCTCTTCATCGACCACGCCCCTGGCATAGTCATCTGCCGCCCCACTCCAAAAGAGCCGTGAAGCAGGAAGATGCTTGACGATTGGAATAGAAACCGTGGTTTCCACAACCGTGGTTTCTATTCGCAAAAATAGTAAATTATCCAGACTGTGACAAATAAATCAGAAAAAAGAAACCGTTGACATAGCCCTCCGCATCAAGCCGCCAAGCCGAGGGCATAATGGTATGGGGAGGTGGAGATGTTTTTTGGGGGGAGGGGTCAGCGGATGTCGATTAGCTTGTGGGTTTGGAGCGAAAGGTGCCAATGGGGGTGAGCCTTGATGTATTCGATGGTTTCGCGGGTGTTGAGGCCCGAGCAAGGCTGAAGGCATAGCCTCTTGGCATTGAAATGCGAGGCGATGGACTCGACGTCCTGTCCCTGGTACACGATCTTGAGCTCATCCACTCGCTGTATGCCCCAGGGGGCATCCTTGGGCGAGCAAGTGACCCAATCGATGTTTGCCGGCACGGGCAGCGAGCCGTTGGTCTCTATCTGCACGTAATATCCGGCGCGGTGCAGGGCGTCGACAAAGGCTTCGTCGATCTGCATGGCGGGCTCGCCGCCGGTGACCACGGCGTGCATGGGCGTGTGGTCGGGCGCTCCGGCCTCGCGCCGGGTCCGGGCCATCTCTTCGATAATTTCCGATGTGGTCATCTCGCTGTAGGCGGCGAAGTCAGTGTCGCAGAAAGCGCACTTGCGGTTGCAGCCGCTCAGCCTCACGAATACGGCCGGTGTGCCGGTGTGCAGTCCCTCGCCTTGCAGCGAGTAGAATATTTCATTGACGCGCATGACCGTGACGATTAGATTTCGTATGCTGCTGTGTTGCCCTCCGATTCCTGCACGTCGACCCGATAGCAGTTGGGCACTTGCTCGCATATCCAGCGGGCGAGATTCTCGGCTGTGGGGTTGAAAGGCACCACGTCGTTGAGGTATGCGTGGTCGAGGCGGTCCATCACAGCCGTCTTGATGTGGGTAAAGTCTGTGACCATGCCGTTGCTGTCGAGCTTTTCGGCCCGGCAGTGCACGGTGATGATCCAGTTGTGTCCGTGCAGATTTGTGCATTTGCTCGGATAGTCGAGCTCAAGGCGGTGGCTCGCCGATATTTCGATGCGCTTTGTGACGTAGTACATTGTGCGTTTCAGGGGTGTTAGTCGTTGGGGGTATGAGTCGGTTGGGGGTCAGCTGTGCGGCTTTCCTTCCATTTGTCGAGGCCGGCAGGCTCTATGCCTTTCTCGCGGGCCATGTCGAGGACAAAGGCGAGGCATCCGTCTGCGCTGTTTTCGATGTCGCAGTCTTTTGCGGCCTTGGTCATGGCCTGCATGAAGCAGCCCACTTCCTTGCCCTGCGGCAGTGAGAATATCGCCATTATGTCAAATCCGTCGAGAGCCGGGCGGAATTTGCTGTCTTCGTCTTTTGCCTTGATGTCGAGGAATTTGCGGTCGACAATGTCAAAATTCTCGAGAAACCGCTGTTTCTTGGCTATGTTTTTTGAGGTGATGTCGGCGCGGGCCAGCGTCATCAGGTCGGTGAGGTCTTCCTCGGCGTAATTGATGAGTCGGCGCACGGCGCTGTCGGTCACTTCGTCCTCCACGAGGGCTATCGGACGCATGTGCAGCTCCACGAGTTTCTGCACATATTTCATCTCCTGTCCCAGGGGCAGCTTAAGCCTGCGGAATATGGCGGGCACCATTTTCGAGCCCACGAAGTTGTGGTTGTGGAATGTCCAGCCTATCTGCTGGTCCCATCTCTTTGTCACGGGCTTGGCTATGTCATGGAGCAGGGCTGCCCATCGCAGCCATATATTGTCGGTCTTCTCCGCCACGTTGTCGAGCACTTGCAGCGTGTGGTAGAAATTGTCTTTGTGTCCGCGGCCGTTGACCACCTCCACGCCTTTCATGGCCGCGAGCTCGGGGAATATCAGCCTGAGCAGGCCGGTGCGCAGGAGCAGGTCCCATCCTGTCGACGGCTTGGGCGATGCCATGATCTTCTGCAGCTCGGTGGTGATGCGCTCCACGGTGATGATGCTGATGCGCTCGGCGTTGCGCGCTATCGAATCGAGCGTGTCGGGGTATATGTCAAAACCGAGCTGAGTGGCGAAGCGTATGGCGCGCATCATGCGCAGGGGGTCGTCGCTGAATGTGATGTCAGGGTCGAGGGGTGTGCGTATGATGCGGTCGCATATGTCGTCGACTCCGCCGTAAAGGTCTATCAGTGAGCCGTAGGAGTCGGGGTTGAGGCTGATGGCCATGGCGTTGATGGTGAAGTCGCGGCGGGCTATGTCGTCTTCGAGGGTGCCATCCTCCACGATCGGATTGCGGGAATCGCGGTTGTATGACTCTTTGCGCGCCCCTACGAATTCGAGCTCCACGTCGCGGTGCTTCACCTGCGCGGTGCCGTAGTTGCGGTAGACGGCGAGGTGCGATTTGCGGCCCAGGGCCTTGTGCACGGCCTCGGCCAGCTCTATGCCGGAGCCGACGGTGACGAAGTCATAGTCTTTGTTGTGGCGGCGCAGGATGGCGTCGCGCACGTATCCGCCCACCACGTAGCATTCGCGTCCGAGCGAGCGGGCGCAATCGCCCACTTTCTTGAACACGGGGTCTTGTATCAGATGGCTCAGGTCGGTCATTTGTCAAGGGCGATTAGGTCCTCGGGAGCGTTGGTGATGCACGTCATGCCCGATTCGGTCACGATATATGTGTTCTCTATGCCTACGGCTCCGGTGCCGGGAATCACGAATTTTGGCTCTAAGGCTATGGCGTTGCCTTCGGCCAGTATGTCGCGCGAGCGTGGGGCTATCACCGGAAGCTCGTTGATCTCGATGCCCACTCCGTGGCCCACGAATCCGGCGTGCTGGCGGTGGCCCATGAAGTAGTCTGCGAGGCCGGCTTCGGCGGCCATCTGCTCTGCTTTCTCATATAGAGCCTTTGCCTCAACGCCGGGCGCGCCCATCTGCTGCAGGGCGTGGCAGATGTCGATCGACACCTGATGGGCATAGCGCGCTCTCTCGTCGATAGAGCCTAAGGAGAATGTGCGTGTCATGTCGGTCATGTATCCTGTGTAGTTGCCGTTGACGTCGACCATCACGCTCATGCCGGGGCGTATGGGTGTGCCGTTGGCTCCCACCGGCAGGGATGGGTCCATGCCGGCTCCGCCCATGGCGAAATCGTAGGGCGAGGGCGCGTCGGCGTTGTCGCCGGCAAGCACATTGCCCATGAATAGCTCCATGTCTTCGCCTTGCACCCTGAATTGCCCCAGACAGCCTTCGAGGCGCGATGTGCGCTCGATCTCTATCTGCAGCTCATAGTCTGACATGCCCGGCTCATACATGCGCGGCACTTGCCTGTAGACGCGCTCCTGCTTCAGCCCCGACATGCGCATCTTCTCGATTTCGAAAGGTGTCTTGCAAGAGCGGGCCATAGCCATCGCTGCCGACAGGTCGGCAGGGGCGCGGCCAATGGCTTTGGCAAGGCGCTCGGCCATGTTGTAGCTGAGGCGGCCAAGTTCAAGCCCCACGGTTTGAGGCAGTTCGACGCCTCTCACCTGCAGCTCGCCGGGTATGCCCTCGGGCTTGCGGATTGAGATGGCGGTGTCAGCAAGCAGGTGCACGGGGCGCTTCACGAAATATATAGGCGCATCGGCCCCTGCCAGGATCAGGGCGAAGCCGCTGTAGACTCTGCCTGTGAGGTAGTAGAGCGACGCGTTTGACGATATAAGGGCGGCTTCGATGCCTTGCTGCAGCATGGCCGCCTTTATCTTTTCTATCCTTATTTGCTGCTCCTTGGCGGAGATCAACACGAGATTTTCCATAAATATCAGTGTTTCAGATTTGTGCGCATCACCACTATGCCTACCTGCTCTATTCCGGGCAACGTGTCTGCCCTCATGATGTGGCGCAGGCGCAGTGTGGTGCTGTCTTGAAGATGCACGCCGCGCAGCAGCGTGTCGGCGTATTGCAAGCCCACCCCTATGCCGTGGCCGCGCCATCGGCCGAAGTCATCGGCGAGCACGAGGTTGAAGGTGTCGGCGCGGAGGCTGTCGGCGGGTGTCGGGTATGAGAGCTCGAGCCATAGATTGGAGTACTCGTAATTGGCTGTGTGGCGCACCACTACGGCCACGTCAGACGTTGCCGTCGAGTCTATGTCGTAGGCGAGGGTGTCGGCGTATCTCCATCCGTCTTCGCCGAGATTCCAGTATCTGCTTGTCTCGTCGGCTGAGCCGCAGGCAGCGGTCAGCATCAGAGCGCCGGCGGCGCAGACGGCTATTGCCCTTGATCGGGCTTTGGGGCCTGGCGCTCTGCGTCGGGCTGCGGGTTGCCTTTGTTCCATTGACGCTGTTTTTTTGGTCTGCGGTTTTGCTGACGGCTCTGGTCTGCGCCTTCGGCGGGCTGTTGGGCGCCTTCGGGCCTGTCGGCGCGCGGTTGGCGTGGCTGTCTGTCGCCCCTGGCATCGCGTCTGCCCTGTCGGCCATCTTGTTTGCCGTCGGCGTTCCTCCTTGGCTTTTCAGCGGCGTTTCCTGCTCCTTCGCCCTCTGCTTTGGGCTGGGCGTCGGGGCGGCGCGGCTTCTGCTTTTTCTTCTTTTTCTTGTCGAAGCGGGTGAGGTCGGCGTCGAGGATGTCGTGCGAAGTGCGCTTTTCGGCCTGGCTCTGGTCGGCCTGCGGGTTGAGCGATTCGGGCTTGATTCCCTGCTGGTTGAGAGATATTATCTCGAAAGCCCTCTCGGCCGAAATGGTGACGAGGTTGGCGGCAATCGACTTGTCGGTGGAGTATGTGATCTCGCGCTTGAAGATGTCGGTTTTGAAGTGGAAATACGTATTGTCGAGGGTCTCGAGCCGGGTGTCCTTCGTGGGCAGCTTTTTCAGGCTTTCTACGTATGTGTCGACCTCGAAGTTGAGGCAGCATTTGAGCTTGGCGCACTGGCCCGCGAGTTTCTGCGGATTGAGCGAGATGTCCTGGAATCGGGCAGCCGATGTGGCCACGGTGACGAAGTTTGACATCCACGAAGAGCAGCACAGCGGTCTTCCGCAGGGGCCGATGCCGCCAATGCGGCCGGCTTCCTGGCGGGCGCCGATCTGCTTCATCTCGATGCGCACCTTGAAGGTCTCGGCCAGCACCTTGATGAGCTGGCGGAAGTCGACTCTCTCGTCGGCGATGTAGTAGAATATGGCTCTGTTGCCGTCGCCCTGGTATTCGACATCGCCGATCTTCATGTTGAGGTGCAGGCTCTCGGCGATCTTTCGGGCGCGGATCATGGTGTCGGTCTCCTTTGCGCAAGCCTCCTCGTATTTTTCGAGGTCAGCGGGCTTGGCCAGGCGGAACACCCGCTTGAATTCAGTGCCCGGCCTGATATTGGCCTTGCGCATCTGCATTTCCACGAGTTCGCCCACGAGGCTCACCTTTCCGATGTCATGGCCGGGCATGGCCTCCACTGCCACCATGTCGCCGATTTTCAGCGGCAGGTGGGTTGGATTTTTGTAGTATCCCTTGCGGGTGTTCTTGAACTGCACCTCCACCATCTCGCTGTCGGCGTATCCGCCGGGGATGTCGCCGAGCCAGTTGTAGCAGTGCATCTTGCCGCGGGGGCATTTCACTTTGTCGCCCTTGCGGTGCGATATGGCCGAGATGGTCTCGCCTCCGGGGCGCTCGTCCTCTGCGGGGATGTCCTCGATGGGCACCTCCTGCTCCGAAAGGTCGCGGACGGGCTTGGCGTGAGGCGCTTCGGCAGCAGGCTCTCCTGCGGGAGCTGCTGCAGGGGGCGCGGCGTTCTCTTCCCGGGCGGGAATCTGCCCGCCCTCCAATGGCTGAATTGACTCCATCGCTGATGCTTACTTGGCGAAGCTGACGGCTCGGGTTTCGCGGATGACGGTGATTTTCACCTGTCCGGGATATGTCATTTCGTCCTGGATGCGGCGTGCTATCTCGGTAGAGAGCTTTTCGGTGTCGTTGTCGTCGATCTTGTCAGCGCCTACGATCACGCGCAGCTCGCGGCCTGCCTGTATGGCGTATGTCTTGATCACGCCGGGGTAGGAGAGTGCCAGCTGCTCCAGGTCGTTGAGGCGCTTGATGTAGGCCTCCACGATTTCGCGGCGAGCGCCGGGGCGGGCGCCGGAGATGGCGTCGCACACCTGCACGATGGGAGCGAGCAGTGTGGTCTGCTCCACCTCGTCGTGGTGCGATCCGATGGCGTTGCATATATCGGGCTTCTCCTTGTATTTCTCGGCGAGCTTCATGCCCAGGATAGCGTGCGGCAATTCGGGCTCTTCGTCGGGCACCTTGCCGATGTCATGCAGCAGGCCTGCGCGGCGAGCCTTCTTGGGGTTGAGGCCGAGCTCCGACGCCATGATGGCGCAGAGGTTGGCTGTCTCGCGGCTGTGCTGCAGCAGGTTCTGGCCGTAGCTTGAGCGATATTTCATCTTGCCCACCAGGCGTATCAGGTCGGGGTGCAGGCCGTGGATGCCGAGATCGATGGCCGTGCGCTTGCCGGTCTCGATGATTTCCTCCTCAACTTGCTTGCGCACCTTGGCCACAACCTCCTCGATGCGGGCGGGGTGTATGCGGCCGTCGGCCACGAGTTGGTGCAGGGCCAGGCGGGCTATCTCGCGACGCACGGGGTCGAAGCCGGAGAGCACGATGGCCTCGGGGGTGTCATCGACGATGATCTCGATGCCTGTGGCGGCCTCGAGGGCGCGTATGTTGCGGCCTTCGCGGCCTATGATGCGACCCTTGATTTCGTCGCTGTCGATGTGGAAGACAGTGACGCTGTTCTCGATGGCGGTCTCGGTGGCCACGCGCTGTATGCTCTGCACCACGATGCGCTTAGCCTCCTTGTTGGCAGTCATCTTGGCCTCGTCCATTATGTCGTTGATGTATGACTGGGCTGCGGTCTTGGCCTCGTCCTTTAGCGAGCTGATGAGCTTCTCCTTGGCCTCCTCGCTTGAGAGACCTGAAATCTTCTCAAGCTCCTTGCGGGCCTGCGATTCGATCTTGTCGAGTTCGTTGCGGCGGGCTTCAAGCTTCTGCTGCTCAGCGTCTACTTTGTTTTTCAGGCTGTCGATCTCGTTGCGTGCGCGTGCGTTTTCGCTCTGCATCTGGTTGAGCTGCAGCTCGCGCTGCTTCTGCTTGGCCTCCAGGCTCTGTATCTTCGACATGCGCTGGTTGGCGTTCTTTTCGGCCTCGGAGGTTATTTTCAGGGCTTGCTCCCTGCCTTCGAGTATTTTTGACTTTTTCAGGTCTTCGGCCTCGCGCTCGGCGTCATTCACTATGAGGCGCGCGCGGCTCGTGGCGTTTTTGCGCTGCATCATCAAAGTGCACCACACGGCAATTCCGGCTGCCACTATGGCGATGGCTACGTAGATGATTATCGATAGTATCATATCTCGGATTTTTGTTAGATGTTTGTGATTTTAATCTGTTGTTATTGAAAAATTTGATACGATGTCATAAAAACAAAAAGCGCACTCTGCCGACGTTGGCGAGGCCAACGCGAGGTGAGTGCGGGGTGATAAAGAGAAATTGCTTAATCCGGGGCGTCTCCGAGGCAGGCTCTGCCGCCAGCGGGGCTTATACGATCTTGGAGGGCCTTTGTCACTTGATGTCGAGCAGGAGGCGGTCGAGGGCCTTTTCGGCGTTGGTGAGGCCTTCTTCGTCGGCTTTCATCTTCTCGGCCAGGTCGTAGTATACCTGGGCGTATCTGAATGCTACCATCGCGAGCACTTCTCGGGGTGACAGGTCTTTAAAAGTTTCGCGCCATTGCGCATAGAGGAGGTTCACGTCCTTCTCCACTTTCCTCACGCTTGCCTCCTTGTCCCTCTGGACATGCAGGTCGAGCGGAGCGGCGTCGGCTATGTGGATTGTGATATGTTGTTTGTCAGTCATAATCAGCGATGCATCAGTCAGAGAGATCAGCGATGCAGCGGTCAATTTCCCGCACAATTCCGGAGATTATGGCTCGAGTCTCTTCGATCTGGTCTCGGTCAGGCGAAATCACGGCGGCTGTGCGCAGATACTCTGCCTCTTGCCTTATGAGCCTCAGCTCCCGGTCGCGCGCTTCAAGCTCAGCCTGCAGCGACGCTATTTTCGCGTCGGCCTCTTCCTTCAATTTCTGCAGGGCTTCATATCTTTGGGCCAAAAGATTGGCTTTGGCTATGATCCTTGCGTAAATATCCTGATCCTCAAAGGCCATAAATCCGTTGTTTTTGCAAATTTACAAAAAATAATCGTAAAAACAAATATGCCCTCTCCTTTTTTCGGATTTTATGCTAAAAGTGAACCTCGCCCCATAGCATATGGCTCCCTCAATACAGGAGCACAGCAGCAGGAGTTCATGTGCAAGTGGAGGAGGTTGTCGCAGAACCACTCTCCAATCCCAGTGAAAACCTAAAGACAGGAGCACAGGAGCAACAGGAGTTCATGTGTTTGGGTGGAGGTGCGTCTTTTTGAGGCGAACGGGCCAACTTGCACACATAGATTTATAGGCAATTATTCATAAAATTGCATAAAAACTTCTGTTCCTACTGTGCTCCTGTCTCGATGCTTCACGATCCCTGGCTGTTTGAGTCAAATACATTGTTGCTCTTGTAGGTGGTGATGGGGTATGGGACCTCTGATTGTGGGATATGTCTTGCGGTGCCCTTTCCGAATAGCCCGAGGCCAAACGTTGGGTCTGCGCAGATCTGGAGGTCGAGGTCCTGCGTGAGTCAGAGCCTGTATCCTATCCTGATTGGGAGTGTCAGATAATACGGCTTATATTCTGAATCGTGTATCGTGAGTCCGGCGTTGTGCAGATTGACATATCCCCCTATGTATTTGTCACCACATGGTTGTGACCCGATTTTTAAGGCGGCTTAGGCCATCCATCTGCTGTTGATGTCGCAAGCGGCTGACCGAGCCAGTCAAGATGCGGCAGCAGTTCGGCGAGGGTTAGAGGTGTTATTTCAAAAAAAGGTCTTGCCTTTTTTTGAGAAGATAAGAGCCGTTATCCTAACGACCCACAACTTTTGCGTAGTAGGTGATGATGTAGAAGTATGGTAGCGCCCTCTGTGCGGAAAAGACAATGTTATCGATCTTCATTTACGGAATGAGGGAAGCTTTTTCCTTTATTCTCCCATTTCTCTCTTAATTGCTTCATTTTTCGCTGCCATGAATTTATCTCACTTTTGCTTGCATTCCTATTGCCGGCAAATGCTTGAGACAACATACTGTCATATTTTGAATAAGTTGATTTGTCCGAATTATAGGAGCGTTGCTCCGACATATTATATTTGTTGTCATTTTGATTATTAATACCATTCGCCTTATTATGACCGGCATCAGTAAGGTTGTTATTCACAGAATTTACGCCTATAGCATTGATGTCCTCACCCTGAGATAAACCTTGAAGTTCATTTGAAAGACTCGCCAATGTACTAGCCCAATCTTCCATAGAACCTAATGCTTTTTTCCATGCTGCATTCCATTCTGATTTTGATTGATTTACATATGAAGCGTATTCCTTGGAGGAAGATATAAAAGTGCTTGTATCTCCATCGACTTTCTCTGTAAACCAATTTCCATCAGTTTCTATGTAAGTACAAATTCCATCACGCTGTCCTTGTAAAAACTGTGATACTAAAAAATCACCGTTAACAAAGAATATAGCACCAAAGCCATATGGCAAATCTGAAGAAAATTCACCGATGTAATAAAAATCTTCTGTTTTTACGTCTGAAAAGTACTTAATTGCAGAGACGACACTATCTCCGTAGTTCTCTATGGGAACATCATTTTCAAATTTACCTTCATATATAGGCTCCCCTTCGTAATTATAGCAAATCCCTTTTCCGTGTTTTATTCCATTCTTGAATTTTCCAACATAAAATGTTGCGCCTGGGCAATTAGAAATTGTTTCACCTTTAGGGGCCAATAACATTCCAGAACCATTATAAACCTTATCTTTAAAATTTCCAATATATAAACTGCCATCTTTGCCTTGATAGAGTCCGGCGCCTGAAATTTTCCCTTTAACTTTTTGTGCAACAAAAAAACCGTTTTTGGACTTTTCAGTAATATGAGTAGTAGTCGAAGAAATAGGAAGAGGATAATCAAAAATCTGTGCCTGCATAAGAAGGCACAGATTTATGAAAGCGTATAGTATTACGTATCTCATAGTGCAAAATTCACATCACCGAGATTTTCCCATTTCTGAAGCCACTTAGAAGATTTTTTTTCTGAGACTTCTTTGATTTGCATATCATGTATGCCCTTGCTTGTTAGTTCAAGGAAGTAAGTGTCCCCGTCAGTGATATCAAGCGAAATCTCGCCTTTATATGTATTTACATTACCATTCTTAGGTACAGTGTATAGCATAGTGCCTGTTAATAGGATTTGCCCCTCGCCCTCTATTACAATTTTGTGATAGCAACCATTGCGTTTGATCATGGATCCGCCTCCATATACGTCCATTGTTTTGTTTACCGAGCCATTTAGCTCACATACATCTGCCCCATTGATGGCAATTGTAGTATCAGTGTTATACATGCTCTTTAAGAAAACATACACTGTACTTTCAGCTTTTACGCTGATAATGATAGCCATAAAGGCAATCACCAAGGAAATAAACCTCTTCATACAAATTCATTATGAGTCAGTCCGGCTCATGGTTGAATTATAAAAGCGTGGACTGAATTGCCACACTTTAGAAGATGGTCGTAGGAAACCAAAAGATGAAGATGTAGGAATAGCAGCCCACGCTATGCGTGAGAACCGCTTGCTCCCTTGCATCTTTAGAAAATTTCCTACGTTTTCTTCTACAAGTAAAAGCAATACGCTTCTTGTTAATCGTATGTATTTGTCACTCCGAGGAATGACGTTGCAAATTTAGAAAAAAGAATTAAATATTCAAAAAAATAGTGGGAATAATTTCGATAAGAAGACGATAAAAAGAGATTTGGAATTGAAAAGTGAGCCACGCCCCAAAGCCTATGGCACCCTAAAGACAGGAGCACAGGAGCAACAGGAGTTCATGTGTTTGGGTGGAGGTGCGTCTCTCTGAAGCGCACGGGCCAATCTCAAACAACCTTGATCGGCGCTAATCCCTTGTCAAACCTCTTTGAAGTTTATGTAAAAAGAGACGGGCCATCGCTTGGCGATGGCCCGTCCTTTTATCGTTGCGTTGTGGAGTGTCGATTATTCAACAACCTCAGCGGCAGCAGCAACTACAGTGTCAGCAGCGGCAGCAGCGCTGTCGGCAACTTCTTCTGCAGCAACTTCAACTACTTCTTCTACTGCGGGAGCCTCTTCAACAGCAGCCTCGGCGTTCTCAGCCTTGTTGCCACCGCAAGCTACCATAGAAGCTGCGAATGCAACCATTGCAAGGTAAACTAACTTTTTCATTTCAAAAAAGATTAAATTGTAAAACAAATATTTATTTTAGCTTCAAAAACGATGCAAAGTTACAGCTTTATCTGAAATCCACAAAAGAAATTTGCACTTTTTTCACACTCAAAGATTAAACCTTTTGGATAGCGCTGTAAATCAATGCGTTGTGGAGTGTTAAATATTGCAATGATTTTGAGTCATCGAGTCGATTTGGGGCTTTGAGTCGGCTCAGCGCACAAATATCTTCTCGGCTTTCTGGCCTTGGCGGCGTATGTAGATGCCGGGGGCGAGGTTGTCGCCGTCTACGCGCATGCCCTGCAGGGTGTAGTGCTCTACGGGCGCGCCGGCGCTGTCGCTTTCGATCGATATGGCCGATGATGTCTTGAGGTCGGCGGGCATGGCGAATTTGGTCAGTGCCAGCGACCATCCGGCGGCTTTCTCTGTGGTGATGGAGCCGATGTTGTAGGCATTGTTGCCGCGGGCCGAAATGTATGCGTAGTTCGACTCCGGGTCGTGGGCTATGACCTGGCAGGTGGGGACTCCGCCTCCGGTGATCAGGCTCCAGGCGTTGCCCACGTTGGCTTCGAGGGTCTGCGCGTCGTATTCGCGCAGGAACACGCCTACGCTGGCGTTCATCACATAGCCGAATGCGTAGATCTTGTCGGTGTGGTCAGGGCTCTGGAGTATCTTGAAGTATCCCTGTATGCCGGTCTTGGCTGCCGCCGGCGTGAACTCGGCTGCGCGCGATGTGGTGGCCGAGATCCAGGAGCCGTCGGCGGCGTCCATCTTGATGATCAGGCCTTCGCGGGTGCTCTTGGTGGCGGAGGCCACGGTGTTGGCTGTGTTGGCGGGGTCGGTGTATTTGCCGTTGAATTGGGCTGCGAACCAGAGGTTGCCTCCGCACACGGTGAGGCCGCAATTCTGCACCACCGACGCTCCCTGCACTCCCTCGGCATTAAGCGTCTTTATCCAGCGGGCGTTGAGGTCGGTGTCAAGCATGGCGAAGAAGGGAGTCTGCAGCGAGCCGCAAGCGGCGCTTTTGCCACCCAGTTCCACTTCCGAGCCATCGGCTCCACGGGCGCCTCCCTGCACGTAGATCGCTCCGTCGGCCCATTCCATGGCCATGATCTCCGTCTGATGCAGCCCGTCGTTGCCGATGGCGTTGGCCAGGTATGCGCCGTCGGTGTCATATTTGGCTATGAAAAGGTTGCCGCCGGTGCCTTGGGTGCCGTCGCCGTTGAATGTGGCCACGTTTCTGGGGGCGAGGGTCACGCCCTCGTCAAGGGCTAATGGCATGATGTATCGGCCTGCGATATAGATATTGTCTTCGGCGTCGATGACGAGAGCCTTGAGGTGCACGCCGTCGGTCACATGGCCCTTGCTGACGGCTCCGGGCATGATTGCGGCGTCGGGCACATCCTCGGCCTTGAGATATTTGTGCCATACGCGCTCGCCGTTGGAGTTGAATTTGGCCAGCAATATTCCGTAGGGGCCATAATTTGACTCATAATCTACGGTGCCGCCGAATTCCACTTTTTGCCCTGCCGCGTCTATGAAGTTCATCTGCTCATTGATCTTGAGATAACTGTGGCGCACCTTGGCTGCTATCACCACATTGCCTTTTGAGTCTACGCCCATCGCGCCGGCGTTGGCCGCATAATCTCCCCGGTCGGAGTGTGCCACCCATTTCTTGGTGCCGTCAGGGTTAGTGGCCAAGAGGCACAGGCTGTTGTCCTGCGAGTTTCCGAGGCTTGTGTCGTAGGGCGATCCGGTGCATACCGCCTCGCCGTTGTAGAATACGTCGGCATTGCCTTCTCCGCTGACTGTGCCTGCCGACACGAGCCAGTAGGCTGTGCCGTCGGCGGTGCATGCCACGGCGTTGGCCTGATTGTTCTTTACGGTGTGGAGCACGTTGCCCCACTGTGCTGCCGGAGCCTCTGTCTGGGCCATGGCCGAGATAGAGAGGGCGCAGAAAAGGGTGAGTATAGATTTCTTCATAAACTTAAATGTTGGGTTAGGTTCTGATTTTTACGATTGCAAAATTACGGCAACTATTTTTTGCTAAAAATACTCAATTGTCAGTATTAATTAAGCTTAGGGCGGGAGCTTGGAATATAAAAATAATTGTTATATTTGCAAAGTCGTAAAAAATAGACCGCACATGAAACACGCCATAGCCTTAGCGGCGCTCGCCGGCGCCATCAGCGCCAACGCTGCCGGAATCGTAAGCACCGGAGCCTACACATGGAGCAATGACTCGATCATACAGGGGCAATACTGTGCCTACGCCCCCGCGCCTGACCATATTATATCTACCTACAGCGCCCAGCCGCATTTCTTCATGCCAGTGGAGAAAGAGTGGAGGCTGCGCAACGACATCAGCATGTATCCGCGCCTCAACAGCGGCAACACGCTGCTCGACGCCGTCTACAACATGGGCCTCGACGAGATGGTGAACGCCGTTGAGCCTGACACCACCCTGCGCACCGGAAAGGAATGGGCCGGAGTGTGGACGCGCGACGTCAGCTATTCGATAATCCTGTCGATGGCCTACATGCAGCCTCGCGCCTCGGAGGTGTCTCTGCGGCGCAAAGTAGATGCCGCCGGGCGCATAGTGCAGGATACCGGCAGCGGCGGTGCGTGGCCCGTCAGCACCGACCGCATGATATGGGCGGTGGCCGCCTATGAACTGTATCTGGTCAACGGCGACCGCGGCTGGCTCGAATTCGCGTATCCGGTGATAAAGCGCTCGATGGAGGACGACCTGCTTGTGGCATACACCAACTATGGCGACAACGTGCGTCAGCCCGACGCTCTTCCGTCGCCGGGCCTTGTCAGAGGCGAGACGTCATTTATTGATTGGCGCGAGCAGAGCTATCCCAAGTGGATGCAGACCGCCGACATATACGAATCCCAGGCCATGGGCACCAACATGGTCCATGCCATAGCCCTGCGCGTGCTCGCCAAGATGGCCCGCGACCTTGGCCTTAACGCTGACGTCGACCGCTGGACAGAGCTGGCCGACTCCCTGGCCGCCAACATCAACCGGGCTTTCTGGATGCCATCGGAGGGATACTACGGAATGTACCTCTACGGGCGTGACTTCATGACTCTAAACCGCCGAGCCGAGACCCTGGGCGAGTCATTGTCGATATTGTATGACATAGCCTCGCCCGATCGCCAGCGGGCCATCACCGAGAGCAATCCCACCACGCCTTTCGGCGCGCCGATATTCTATCCGCAGATAGCCGACATGCCGGCCTACCACAACAATGCCCTGTGGCCCTGGGTGGCCTCGATGTGGGCCCTGGCCAACGCCAAGGTCGGAAATGAGGACGGCACGATGCAGGCCATAGGCTCCATAGTGCGCCCGGCGGCTCTCTTCGCCACCAATAAGGAAAATCTGAACCTCGACAACGGCGACATCGCCACCGAGCTCAATTCGTCCAACATGCTATGGTGCCTTTCGGGCAATCTGGCGCTGACCTACCGCATACTCTTCGGCATACACTTCACCGAAGACGGCCTCATGTTCAAGCCATTCGTGCCCCAGGCTTTGGCCGGCTCCCGCACTCTCGAAAACTTCCCCTACCGAGGAGCGCGGCTCAACATAAAGGTGAGCGGATACGGATCGAGGATACGCTCATTCCGCCTCAACGGAGTGGAGTCGGAGCCTCTGTTGCCGCCCACCATCAAGGGCATCAACACCATAGAGATAGAGATGGACGACGTGCCCATGCAGGCCATGAAGGTCAATAATGTCCCCAACCTCAAGGCTCCGCTCACGCCGATAGCCTCGCTGCGCCATGACCCATATTACGACGAGCCAAATGCTCCGGCCGACAATCTGCTGGCATGGCGCCCGATAGAATACATCGATCATTATCTCGTGCTGCGCAACGGGCGCGAGGTGATGCGCACCACGTCGACCGAATTCCCGGCCACTGTGCCGGGGTCATATCAGGTGGTGGGGGTGGCCTCCGACGGCACGCGGTCATTCGCCTCTGAGCCTGTGTCTAATTTGCCCGCCTTCTCGGTGGAGATGCCCGGCGAGTCGGCATCGTTGTCCTCCCATGAGGTCAGCTATCAGCCCCGCGCCGGGGTGGTGGGATACCGTGGCAAGGGATTCAGGGAGATCGACCATTCGACCAAGCCTATCTCTTTCGACATCAAGGTGCCGCGTCCGGGCGTATACGCCATAGACCTTACATACGCCAACGGCAACGGGCCTGTCAACACCGAAAATAAATGCGCCATACGCACGATATTCATCGACGGGCAGCGCGCCGGCGCGGTGGTGATGCCTCATAGGGGCGTGGGCAACTGGAGCGATTGGGGGCGCACCAATGCCGTTCAAGCCCGTCTGTCGGCAGGCGAGCACACAGTCTCTATCGAATACCTCCCCGAAAACGAAAACATGAACCTCTCCACAAATCACGCCCTCGTGGACCGCGCCACGGTCACATACTTGGGCGAAAGATGACCGCATGAATGCCGCCGCCCTGCGTTTTCGCTGCGGGGCGGCGGCATTAAGTTAAAATATGCAAATAATAAATATTTTTTTGGCAAAATCATTGACAAGTCAGAAAAAATGCCTACCTTTGCATAGTTTTTCATGGTATTAGATTTAAGGTAAGAAGATTATTCGTCGTGATGACGGATAATTTTTTTTATGCCCACGCTTCAAAACACTCCTCGTGCATCGGTATATGACGTTGGTTTGCAGAAAGGAAGGATGCCTGTGCCTGATGTCGCGCCAAAAAAAATGCGGGCAAATGGCGATGCGCATTGATTTTATTTGTAACTTTGTGACATATATTTCGCGAAAATCATGAAAAAAGAAGTCGAATATAAGGGACTCAAATTTGAGCCTTACATCACACAAGAGCAAATCAACGCTCGCGTACAGGAACTGGCCGCGCAGATCAGCAAGGATTGCGATGGCAAAGAGCCTCTCTTCCTATGTGTCCTCACCGGCGCATTTCCGTTTGCAAGCGATCTCTTCCGCGCTGTCGACATCGACGCGGAGATCTCATTCATCAGGCTGCAGAGTTATCAGGGCATGAGCACCACGGGCGTGGTCAAGCAGGTGATGGGCCTCGGAGAGGAGATCAAGGGCCGCAATGTGGTGATTGTCGAAGACATCATCGACACAGGCCATACCATGCACAATCTCATCGCCACTGTCAAGGAGAAAGGAGCCGCCGACATCAAGATCGCCACTCTGCTGTTCAAGCCGTCGGCCCTGTGCCGCCCCGTGAAGCCTGATTATGTCGGCTTTGAGATTCCCACGAAATTCATAATAGGATACGGGCTCGATATCGACGGCAAAGCCCGCAACCTGCAGGACATCTATGTGCTGAAGGACGATAAATAAAGTCAGAACCATAAGTTTACAAGGAAATCATGCATAATATAGTGATATTTGGCGGCCCCGGCAGCGGCAAGGGCACGCAGAGCGTAAAGATCGCCGACAAATACGGCCTTTTCCACATATCTACAGGCGATGTGCTGCGCGACCACATAGCCCGCCGCACAGACATCGGCAAGGTGGCCGACAGCTACATCAGCCAGGGCGCCCTCATCCCCGACCGCCTGATGATCAAGATCCTTGAAGATCTGCTCGTCAGCCGCAAGGAAGAGACGAAGCATGGCGTGATATTCGACGGCTTCCCCCGCACACTGCCCCAGGCCGAAGAGCTTGACAAGCTCGTGGAGAGCGTAGGAGCCAAGATTGCAGCGGTGGTGGGCCTTGAGGTGCCCGACGAGGAGCTTGCGGCCCGCATGATCAGACGCGGCATCGACTCCGGCCGCAGCGACGACAACGAGCAAGCCATCCGGCATCGTCTCGCTGTCTATCACAAGCAGACACAGCCCCTGCAGGAATATTACGCCGCCAGCGGCAGATACCACGCTATCAAGGGCGTAGGCACGATCGAGGAGATATTTGACAGCATCTGCGCGGTCATCGACGCCTCTAAATGACAAAATGCACATTTTTTTCTGAAAAAAGATTGATAATATTTTGTCGTTTCGGAAAAAGATTGTAACTTTGCACTGCAAAAGCGACACATGGTGAGCATAGCTCAGTTGGTTAGAGCGTCGGATTGTGGTTCCGAAGGTCGTGGGTTCGACCCCCACTGTTCACCCCCTCCCAAGGGCATCACTTTTAAGTGATGCCCTTTTTGATTATGATATCCCATTAAACTTAAGCAATGATAGATGCCGACCTGAAGCGGATGCTGCTCGAGGAGGCGGCCCGCATCGACAGCCCTGAATTCATAGGCGAGGATCCGGTGCAGTTTCCCCGCATGTTTGACGATGCGCGCGACATAGAGATCGCGTCGCTGCTGTGCGCCACCATAGCCTGGGGCAACCGCAAGATGATATGCAACAGCTGCCGCAAGATGCTCTCGCTGATGGATATGCAGCCCTACAAATACACGATGGACGAAGGCTATGAAGACCTCCCCGATGGCAACATCCACCGCACATTCTTCGCCAAAAACCTGCGCCACTACCTGCGCGGGCTGCGGGCCATATATTCGCGATTCGGGTCGTTGCAGGCGTTTGCGAAGGCCGAAGACATAGCCTCCGACCGATTCCCTGCCTGGAAGTTCGTGGCAGGCATCAACCGCGAGCTGTGCGCGGCAAATGACGGCGTGGCCGACAGCCGGTGCCTGCCGCAGAGCATCGAGACCACGGCGCTCAAGCGCGTGAACATGGCCCTGCGCTGGCTTGTGCGCAAAGACGGCATCGTAGATCTCGGCATATGGGATGTGATCACCCCCGCGCAGCTCTACATACCTCTCGATGTGCACGTGGCCGACACCTCGCGCAATCTCGGATTGCTCACGCGCCGGTCAAACGACCGCCGCGCCGTCGACGAGCTCACCGCCGCGCTGCGGGAGGTGAAGCCCGACGATCCGGTCTATCTCGATTACGCCCTCTTCGGCATTGGCATGAAGCTGTGAGCATCCCTTCCCGTCCGGCTCCGCTGACGCGCGATTACTGAAATCTGGGTATTTCGCCTCTCGGAGATGTGTGGTAATTTTGCGCCGGAATTATCACAATAGGTACATGCTCTCACCCAACATACACATCAGAAACACAATCATAGCGCTGATCCTCGCCATGCTGCCGCTGTGCGCGATGGCGGCATCGCGCCTGACGATACGCATCACCGAGAAAGACAGCGGCGAAGCGGTGGATTACGCCCTGTGCACCTTGCGCTCCGAAAAGTCGAAGACCGCGAAAAGCGTGATCTCTGACAGCAATGGCTGTGCGGTATTTGACAGCGTTGCACCCGGCGATTATACTGTGGAGGTGAGCTACATGGCCCACGCCTACAAGAAAAAGATTGCGGTGGGCGACGCCGGCGAGCAAACCGTGAAAATGCGGGTGGCCATAGACCCCAACACGCTAAAAGAGGTGGTGATCACCGCGAAAGAGGGCGGTCAGATGACCTCGTCGTCGGTGATCGGACGCGACGCCATCAGTCATATCCAGCCATCGAGTTTCGCCGATCTGCTCGAGCTTATTCCCGGCGGATCTGCCGCCGACCCCAAATTCGGCTCGGCGCAGACGATACGCCTCCGCGAGGCCGATCCCGTGGCGTCATATTCAACGTCGTCGCTCGGCACGCAATTCATGGTCGATGGCGTGCCCATAAGCAATGACGCCAATCTGCAGAAGACTCCCGTATCCTCGAGCATCGGCAACTCATTCACGAGCGAAGGCGTGGACATGCGCACCCTCTCTACCGACAATGTGGAGAAGGTGGAGATCGTGAGGGGCATTCCTTCGGTGGAATACGGCGACCTCACCAGCGGGCTGGTGAAAATAGAGCGCAGGCGAGGCGGCAACAATATCTACGCCCGCTTCAAGGCCGATATGTCGAGCAAGCTGTTCTCGCTCGGAAAGGGGTTTGAATGGGGTGCGGGCACCCCCGGGCGTTTCACGCTCAATGCCGACCTGAGCTATCTCGATGCCGCCAACGACCCGCGCAACACGCGCCAGAATTATAAGCGCCTCACCGGCAGCCTGCGCGGGCAGAAGCAATTCGGAGATCCTTCGGGATATTCTTTCCGCATAGGCGCATCGGTCGACTACACCGGCAGTTTTGACAACATCAAGGCCGACCGCGACCTCAATGATGGCAAGGGAGGCCCGATAGAAACGTACAAATCAACCTATAACCGCTTTGCGGCGTCGCTCGACTTCAAGATGCAGTCAGGCTTGGCGAGATTTTTCCGCTCGCTTGACCTGACGGCCTCATTCACAGCCGAAAACGATCTCATCGACCGCTGGAGAATCGTGGAGCTGGGCATGGACACTCCCGTGTGCACCGCCACAACGCCCGGGCGCCATGACGCCACAATAGTGCCTTACGCCTACGAAAGCACCCTCACCGTGGAGGGAAAGCCGGTTTATGCATACGCCAACCTTGTCAGCAATTGGGGTTTGGAGCCAGGCAATCATGACGTGGGGTTCAAGATCGGCGCCAACTGGTCGATGTCGAAAAACAACGGGCGAGGCTCTGTCTTTGATCTCACGCGTCCATTCACGGTGGATATGAACGTCAGGCCGCGAGTATTCAAGGATATCCCTGCGATCAACCAAGGCCACATATTCGCCGAGAACAATACGTTGCTGCGGCTGGGCGCCGTGACGGCCAGGCTGATGGCCGGAGTCAGAGCCATGACCCTGCTGGGCCTCGACCGCAGATACAAGCTGGCAGGGAGCTGGAAATTTGACCCGCGCATCAACGTGCGGCTGGAGATGCCCGGCATTGAATTGGGCGGCGCGCCTCTGAAAACGTCCTTCGCGGCGGGGTGGGGGCGTCACACCAAGTTCCCCACAGCCGAGCAGCTTTACCCTGACCCCGTGTGGTACGATATTAATGAGATGAACTATTGGCCTGCCGACCCGGCTATGCGAAAGGTTGTGGCCAATGTCTATCGGACCGACCTTACCAACTTCGACCTCGACGCCGCCCGCAACGAGAAATGCGAAATCACCCTTGACCTATCCTGGAAGGGATACATGCTTTCGGCCACCGTATTCAGGGAAGACATGACTTCAGGATTCCGCAACAGCAATCTTCCCTACATCTATGCCTATCGCAACTACGATATCACCGGCATCGATCAGTCGGCTCTCGGAGGCTTGCCGCCAAAGCTCGAAGACGTGCCTTACACCGACGAGGCGATGATCGTGGCCCACAATCACGTCAACAATGGCAGCCGCACGCTCAAGACCGGAGTGGAATTCACGTTGGCCACTCCGCGCTATAAGTCGATCGCCACGAGATTCAGCGTGAGCGGCGCTTACTTCCGCACGCGCTATCGCAATAGCCAGCCTGAATATTACAAGCCTTCGGCGTCGATCGGCGGCAAAGCCTATCCGTATATCGGATATTACGCCGACACTGACAATTACCTGCGGGAAAGATTCAATACCAACTTCAATACCGACACCCAGGTGCCGCGCTTCGGCCTGATTTTCTCCACTTCGTTTCAGTGCATGTGGTTCACCGGGGCGCAATCGCAATGGCGCGATCCCAAGCCCCTTGAGTATCTCGACAGTCAGGGCAACCGGTATGCGTTCACAGACGAATGCCTTGAAAATGGCGTGCTTCAGATGCTGGTGCGCTCATACAATCAAGCGTCATACCGCTATAATCGTGTGCCTTTCTGCATGAATATCAATCTTAAGGTGTCGAAGACCCTTTATGGCGACCGCATCGCTCTCGCCCTCTTCGCCAACAAGCTCCTCGATGTCTCTCCCTCTTATTATTCGGCTCTCGGCGTGAAAGTGCGCCGTGAGGTCAATCCTTATTTCGGAATGGAATTGAACTTCAAGATATGAAACTCGTGAAATACATCTGTGTCTGCGTCCTTTGTTTTATGGCCGCTATCCCTTTCGCCGCCTGCAGCGATGACCCCGCCGATCTTTTCTGCGAGGTGGAGATGCTTCTTGCCGCCGAGGATGGAAGTCTCATGGAGATCGTGCGCCCCGACAACGGACAGCCCACCACATTCCTGCGCGACGTGAACAACAAGCGCGTCTACCCGATACCCACTTTCGTCAACAACCGCGCATCTATCCGCGTGGAAAAAGGGGTGTATGTGATGGCTTTCGATGCAGAGGCCGTCATGCCCGGCGGCGCGATCAGACGTGTGCGCATGATGGGACACTCCGTGATGCACGACGCTATGATATTCAATCGGCCCAAAGTGACAATAACCCTCGATGTGTACTTCCTATGAAGCATCTGACAGTCCTTATCTTTCTGGCCGCCGCCCAATGCTCGCGGGCATTCTCCGTGGAGGCAGACAGCGTGGCCGACATAAGCAGCCGCTCGGCGTCGGCCATGTCGCTCGTCCACCGCGCCACAGCCCCTTTCTATCAGGCTTCGGACGCCGATATGTTCTACGAACGCTCCTACTCTCTTAATGACATCAGCGCCGCCTACATATACCGCCACGAAAAAGAGGCCGAAAGGCCTTGGAATGGTGATGGCTTATCCAATGGCGTCTTTGAAGCGCGGGCTTACCTGCGGTTGGGAAAAAAGTCGATGGCCACGGCAGGCGCCGGATACGAAAACGGCAAGGTGCGCGGCGTGAGGTGGAATTCCACCGCTGATTATGCTCTGCTCTATCCCTATGTGGTGGCAGACAGCCTCGGCGGCGACCTGCAGCGCGAGCAATACCACTTCTATGGAGGTTTCGCTTCGCGGGCGGGCAGATTCGTATACGGCCTGGGCGCGAGGTACCGCGCTGTGCACCAATACCGCGACTATGATCCGCGCCCGCGCAATATGGCCACTGACCTGTCGGTCTCGGTCTCAGGAAATATGCGCGTCGGAGGCCATTCCCTCGGATTGGGCGCAGATGTGCGTTTCTACAAGCAGGTGATGGATGTGGCCTATTACAGCCAGTCGGGAGCCAACTCTACGCAATTCCACTTCACGGGCCTTGGACACACCTATGGCCGAATCGACGGCGTATCATATACCGAGACGCGTCACAAGGGCTTTGGATACGGAGCCTCGGCATCATATCTGCCGGTGGGCAGGAACGGCTTCATGGCTGAAGGCTCGTTTGAATTCCTGCGCATGAACCGGCAGATACATGAGTTCAACGAGGCTCCGCTCACCACCCTCCGCACCTACGCCGCCGAGGTGCGCGCAGGCTATCAATTCCGCCAAGGCAGCGTGACGCACATGCCTTATGTGCAGGCTGCATGGCAGCGCCGGCGCGGATTTGAGGCCATCGTCGACAATGGGTACCTTGGCGAATTCAAGATTATCGGCAGGCATGAGAAATACCACCTCAATGCCTTCGCGTCAAGGGCGGCTTGGCTGATTTCGGCCGGCAAAGGGCGCTGGGCTATTGAGGCCGAACCGTCTGTGGGGCTTGTGGCCGAGAAGGAGGAATATGTGGAGCCTTATTCAAAGTTGGAAAGGCTGGCGGTAGAGCCGTCGCTGCATCTGCAGGCCATGCTCAATTCCGGCAAATGGCTTTTCGTGGCCGCCATCAACGCCAGAGGACGCATTTCGGCGGGAAAGAAATTCCGCATAAACCCCAAGCATATACAAGAAGACCTGTACGCCTACGAACTCAGCCGCTTTGACCGCGCCAATGCCTCCGCTTGCGATCTTAGCCCGTCCATCACGCTCCAGCGCACCCTTGGCAGCCTTGGCGCGATATACGGGCGGATGGCCTACACCGAGCGCATACACAGTTATGGCCCATGCAGAGGCCTGTCCGTATCCATCGGATGGAGATTCTTCTGAAAAATCAATTTCTAAAATTTATATTAAACCATCATGAAAGGTATCTGCAAAGCATTCTTAGGGGCTTTCGCCCTGCTGGCGGCGTCTTGCTCTGACGACCAGCCTGACAACATTGATGTCTCCATCCCCGGCGATGACAGCGCATCCGAATTGAAAATCGACGTGCTCGGCGGTAGCGCCGCAATCACGTTCGACGCCTCAGGCGACTGGATCGCGGAGGTGTCCTCCGGCTCATGGCTTACCGTGTCGCCTGCATCGGGCAGCGCCGGAAAAGGCACCGTCACCGTCACAGCCGAGCCTTTTGACGTATACAGCCAGCCCAATGGCTCGCGCATCGGCTACATCACCCTCGCCTGCGGCTCATTCTCCAAGAGCATCGCCATAGTGCAGAGCGATCCGGCTGCCGCTGAAGATAAAGACAGGACGGAAGCGGCTAAAGTGCGTCGCAGAGGCGGTGAGCTCACCTTTGAAGTTCCCTCCCACGCCATCGGATACACCGTAGAGGTGGCCGAGTCATGGATTTCGGTCGCAAACCGTGAGACAGGCTCTTTCACACTCAAAATTGACGAGAACATGACCGCCGAGAGCCGCAGGGCTGAGGTGAAGGTGCTCTCCGCCGGCGGCGATGCCGAGCTCATAAAGCTCGACGTGGAGCAAAGCTGGCGCGACATAGAGCCGGGCGAAATACTCATTGAGGAGATCTATTTCACCGGCACACCCCTTCCCTCGACAGGAAAGCCCAATTCCAAAAATACAGACCAATACTTTCTGCTCACCAACAACACTGACGAGCTCCTCTATGCCGACCGCCTCCTGATCATTGAGTCAAAGAATGCAAACGCGGGAGCCACGTGGAAGGAATTTAAGGAGCCTATCATCAACGAATATTGCGAAGCCGGCGCTGTATTCTGCGTTCCTGGCACCGGCACGGACGTGCCTCTGGAGCCGGGAGAGTCATTGCTGATCGCATCCAACGGCATAAACTATAAGGAAGGATATAGCGCGGGAAGCGCAGGCTCAAAGGTGGAGATGAACCCTGATGGAATTGACCTTTCAAAGGCCGATTTTGAATGGTTCACCAAAACGACCAACAGCGTGATAGACATCGACGTGCCTGAGGTGGATAACCTTGACGTATGGTTCTGCTACACCCTTTCCATCTGGATCCTGCATGACAGAGGCTTCCAAAGCTACGCCATCGCGCAGGCGCCTGTCACCGTCACGGGCGAGACATTTTCGACTGACTATAACTGGGCCGGCGCCGAATACATCAACCATACCCTCGCCGGAGATTTCGACATGACGCTTACGCAAGCCTACAAAGTGCCCAATGATTGGGTGATAGACGCTGTGGCATGCACGGTGCCCTCTATCAATCAGGTGCGCCAGTTCTCAGAAAAGCTTGATGCCGGCTGGACATACGCATCTCCTCAAAACATAGATAAGGACGACCAGCGATATGGCCACAGCGTGCGCCGCAAGCGGGGCGATGATGGAAAGTTGATCGACACGAATAACTCAAGCAACGACTTCATCCCCAACGCCATCCCCTCGCTCAGGCAATAGCCATATAACTAAGCGTTAGTTTGAGCCTGCGGTGGGCGGGCGTGGTTGAGGTTTTGCCTCCTCGCACCGCTCGCCGCAGGCTTATCCATGGCGGCTCATGGATCGGCTATCGCTTTTCGCAAATAAGAGATTCTATCTTTAACAACAGGGTCTCTGTTGGTCCAACCAAAGGTGCCACTTGAGATTCATCCCAATCAAATAGATCGTCATAATCCCCGGTATTGCGCATATTGAACAATGTAGAGATAAGGGAGCCGTCTTTTTTCGATAAAATATCTGTTTTGACAAATTCCTTCATCATGATTTGTATGACACCGCTATGAGTGCGGGCAGAGTATCCTTTTGATAGCAAAATGGCACTGCAAATATGAAAAATGGCGTAATATAATCGGTTCACGGCCAAGTTCCAATGCTTTAGGCGTGCAACATCTACGGCCTCTTTAAGTACGGCCTTTGACTTATTGATTCTGTATGATACAAGAGCGCTGCGCTCTTCATCGCTCAACCCCATATTTTTATCTTTTCGTTTGTCACGTTCTTGTAAAATGGTGTGAAATTACGCTCTTGCCATTCGGAGTCAGTATAAAGGACTGGATTGATTTCAATGCCAAGTTCCGCGCCAAGCATATAGAAGGGCATAGATAGGTTTCCACGGTCATTGATGTCAAGGCGCCCTTCACGATTGAGAAGTATGAGCAAATCCCAATCTGATTGATGTGAGTAGGTGCCTCGAGCCTGGGAGCCAAAGATGAATACAGAGGCATCTTTTGGCATAATCTTTTCCAAAAGATCCTTTATGTTTCTGATAATATCTTCTCTCTTCATACTGAATCGGTCTGTGTGAAATTGTAGTTTTTTATTATAAAAACAATAAAGGGCATGGATCGGCTATCGCTTTTCGCGCAATAGGATTTCGGCGGCGGTGTCGGGGGCGGATTGCGTGCCGAGAATGGCGCGCATATCGGCGTAATCGTCGAGCATGCGGCGGCGCGGCTCGCGGTCGGGGAGGAGCTTGCCCAGCTCGGCGGCACATGAATCGGCGGTGCACAGGTGCAGCAGCATTTCCGGTATGATCTGTCGGCCCGCTATTAGGTTGGGGAGAGTCACGAAGTCGATTTTCAGCACCTTGCGCATGAGGCGGAAGAAGAGTTTTGAGCCGTTGTGGCGGAACATGGCCACCTGCGGCACTCCGGCCAGGGCTGTCTCAAGGGTGGCTGTGCCTGATGTGACCAATGCCGCCCGGGCATTGGCGAGAAGCCCGTAGGTCTGGTCGAATACCACCGGGAGATTGGAGAATTGCTTGTAGAAATCGGGGTCGACTCCGGGCGCGCCGGCCACCACGCCCCTGTATTGCGGAAATTGGCGCATGGCTTCGGCCATGATGGGCATATTCACGCGTATCTCGCTCAGCCGGCTGCCCGGCAGAAGGGCTATGATAGGCTTGTCCTGCAAGCGGTTGGCCTTGATGAAGTCCTCGCGTGAGGGCGCGCCGGCCATGTAGCGGTCCACCTCAAGCACTGACGGATTGCCCACGTAGTCGACCGTCATGCCGTGCTTGGCGTAGAAATCCACCTCAAACGGGAATATGCACAGCACTTTGTCTACGATTTTGCGAATCTTCTTCACCCGCCATTCCTTCCAGGCCCATACCTTTGGCGGGATGTAATAGTGCACGGGGATGCCCAGCTTGCGGGCGAAATCGCCCATGCGCAGGTTGAAGCTCGGGTAGTCGATGAGGATGAGGCAGTCGGGGGCTGAATCCTTTATCGCCTGCTTGGCCACCTTGAAATTGCGGCGTATGGCACCGGCATGGCGCAGGATCTCGGTGAAACCCATGAAAGCCATGTCGCGGTAGTGTATCACAGGCTCGGCGCCGGCGGCCTGAGACATCAGGTCGCCGCCGAGAAATGTGAACTGCGCCTGCGGATCGCGCTCCTTGAGGCTGCGTATGAGGTCGGCGGCATGGAGGTCGCCCGATGCCTCGCCGGCGATAAGGAAGTATTTCATTTCTTGTCGAGTTCTTCGCGCAGAGTCTTTACGAATTTTGAGTGGTTGCGCAAGTCGTTGCGCAGCGAGATGTTGCCTTTGCGGTCAACGAGTATGTACGACGGAATGCCGTCGATGCCGTATTTTTCGCGCAGGGCGTCGTATTGGGCTCGGCTCTGGCGGTAGTGTATGCCTTTGATATTGGGTATCTGCGAGTAGTAGGCCACCTTGCCCGATGTCTCGTCGGCGATGTATATCCACACCAGGTCTTCATCGGCGAGTTCACCGCTCTTCAGGGGCTCGTTCTGCGCGATGGCGTTCTGGCAGGGGCCGCACCATGTGTTCCACACGTCGATTATCACCACCTTTCCGGCATGCTCGGCAGTGATGGCCTTTATGGCCTCTTCGGCGGGTAGGGCGGGCATCTGGCGCGCGATGTTCAGGTCGAGGCCTTCGAGTTTCTTTAGCGTGGCTGCGTTGGTGTCCTTTATGGCTTGGGCGTAGAGAGGCATGCCGCAGTCGTCGATCCTTTGCTGGTCATAATCGTCGATTTCGCCGTTCTCGGCCTTGCGCCATAGTTTTTCGGCCACGTATATCGCCTTCAGGCGCGGAGATTCTACGCCCATGCCCTCCCAGTCGATATCAGACGCGAGGTCGTGTTCGCCGGATGTATAAATGTAGTCATATTTGTCGCTGCCGAGGTCGAAAGCCTTGGCAATCGCCACATAGTGCATGGGATCGAGATGTGGCACCGAATCTGCGGGTACGGGAACGCTCCACTCTTTGATGCCGTGGGCGTCGTGGTATGTGCTCTTGATCTGCATGTCGAAGTTGGCTATGTAGAAGAGCCATCGGTCGGCGTTCTGCTTGTCAAGTGCCTTCTTCACCGATTCGGGCGCGTCAAGGCCTGCGATCTTGTATTTGTACTTGTAGTAGTTTTTCAGCACCGTGGCCACATATTCATCGGCAGTCATGGTGTAGTCGGGCTTCTTTTCTTTGTAGATCCCGGCATTCTCCAACCAATCTTTATAGGGCTTAAGCGCCTCCCGTTCGGCTGAATATTGGCCGTTGTAGTATACTGACTGCACGCTGGGCCATGGGGTGCCCGGGGCGGCTCTGTGGGTGTGGCGGTTGATGATGCCGGATGTGCTCGGGTCCACGTAAATGTCGAGTTTTTCGCCGGGGGCAATCATGTGATGGCCTCCATCGAAGCTGCGGCCATTTTGCACCACAAATATTTGCGCAGGGCCGTACTGAGTGAACGTCCACGGCTTTGACTGCATCGTCTCCTTGTCGAATGTGAGTTCGTGGGCAGTCTGGCGGCCAACGGTCTGATTGATAATCGCCATGTATCCGCCATCGACAGCCTCTTCCGGGCCGAGGAGGTGGAATGTGAGCGATGTCTCGGCTATTTCCGCATCGGTGCGCGGAGTGGATGTGGCCTCGGAAAGCCCGGCGGGCAGTCCCTCGGGGAGGGCGCCGTCTTTTTTAGTGCCGGTCAGGTCTATATCCCAGATATTCCAGCTAGAGTGTGTATTTTCGGTGAATGTGATGGCAGGAGTCTCGGCGGGGACGGGTTCGAAGCCGAGTCTGACTGTGGCCTCTCCGCTTTCGGGCAGGTAGAATTCCTTTCCGGGCTCAATGCCGTCGGCCCAGCGCATGGCGTAGTCCTTGCCGTCGGCCTTGATGATGCACTCTTTGGCGAATTTCACCCACCACCCCGGGCGGTATTTTATGTGGAATGTAACTATGGTGGCTGTGTCGGTGAGCTCTACGGCCGAGATGTCGAGGTTGTCGGTGTTTGTGCCGCCATACCATGGCATCTCCACGGTTTTAGCCTGCGAGGCGAGCGATGCCGCGGCGATGAGCATAAGGCTGATTGATTTTTTCATAGTGTATGTCTGTTTTATCTTTTGTCGTGGAAGAATGATTGCATCAGGCGGCGGCATTCGTCGGCCATGACGCCATACGTCACGGTGGATCTCGGGTGGAATGGCTGGCGGGAGCAGAATGTGGAGTATCCTCGCTTTTCGTCGGCGCATCCGATTACCACGCGGCTCACTTGCGCCCAGGCGATGGCTCCGGCGCACATCAGGCATGGCTCTACGGTGACGTAGAGTGTGCATCCGCGCAGGTATTTGCCGCCGATGGTCTCGGCGGCGGCGGTGATGGCCTGCATCTCGGCGTGGGCGGTTACGTCGGCCAGGCGCTCGGTGAGATTGTGCCCCCGGCCTATGATGCGCCCGTCGGCGTCGACGACCACTGCCCCGATTGGTATCTCTCCCTCTTCGGCGGCCTGGCGGCCCTGCGCAAGCGCGGCGAGCATATGTTTCTCGTCGTCAGTCAATTTTCATCAGATTAGTAATCACGACAAAATTACTCACAAATAATCAAAAATACAAACAAATAAAAGTTAAAAAGATTCATTTAGACAGGGTACAGGAGAGACAGTAGGCTTGGCGTAGGGGTTTAGACAGGAGCACAGTAGGGACA
>CANNVE010000014.1 GCA_947525975.1 uncultured Muribaculaceae bacterium
GGGCTCGTCCCCCACCGGATGGGATAACGCTAACGAAGCCCGCTCTCCGCGGGCTCGCCCACCCCCGGATGGGATTACGCTAACGGAAGCCCACGGTGAGCGGGCGTGAGGATAGTAGCCCAGGGCAAAGCCCTGGGGGGGATAAATACATCTAATAATATCGCAGCCCGGCGAGGGCTGCGCGGATGGATTCACACGCGGCCTCCGTCGGGCTGTTTTTTTGTGACGCCTGGGGCGTCAGAGCTCGGTGGCCTCAACGATTTTGCCGTCGAAGAGGTTGATGATGCGGTCGGTGTATGCGGCATCGTGTTTGCTGTGGGTCACCATCACGATGGTGGTGCCGTCGCGGTGGAGCTCGCTGAGGAGATTCATCACTTCCTCGCCATTCTTGGAGTCAAGGTTGCCGGTAGGCTCATCGGCGAGTATCAGCTCGGGGCGCGACACCACGGCGCGGGCTATGGCGGCGCGCTGCTGCTGACCGCCCGAAAGCTGCTGCGGGAAATGCTTGGCGCGGTGGCTGATGCCCATGCGCTTCAGGGCCTCGCGCACCATCTCCTTGCGCTCCGAGGCCTTGATGCCGAGATACTGCAGGGGCAGCTCCACGTTCTCCTCGATGTTGAGCTCGTCGATGAGGTTGAAGTTCTGGAACACGAAGCCGATCTTGCCCTTGCGGAGCGATGTGCGGTCTTTCTCCTTCAGGCCGCTCACCTCGGTGCCGGCGAGGGTGTATTTCCCCGATGTGGGATTGTCGAGCAGCCCGAGGATGTTGAGCAGCGTAGACTTGCCGCAGCCCGAGGGGCCCATGATGGCGATGAATTCGCCCTTATCAACGTTGAATGACACGTCGCGCAGCGCGAGGGTCTGGACGTCCTCAGTGCTGAACGTCTTGCAGAGGTTTTCGATCTTGATCATGATTTTATATTTTTGTGTTGTTATTTTTTCTTTAAGTTTGCGTCAATCATTTTTTCTCAAAACTTCGATCGGGTTGGCATTCGCCGCGCGACGGCTCTGCACCACCACCGACAGGAAGCACACAATCAGAGCCTGGGCTATGGCCACCGCGTAGATCCATGCGTAGAGGTCGATGCGATAGGAATATTCCGACAGCCAATCGCTCATCACATAGTAGATGACAGGGATGGATATGAGCGCGGCGATGCCCACATAGGTCATGAACGACCTCACAAGGCGCGTCAGCACAGAGGCGCTTGAGCCGCCCATCACCTTGCGCACGGCAATCTCCTTCGAGCGCTGCTGCACATAGAACGTAGACATTGCCACCAGGCCGAGCATCGAGATAATCACCGCTATGCAGGCGAATACGGCAATGATGATGGAGAGCTTGTGCTGGCTCTCATAAATGCGTTTGATAATATCATCGAGGTAACAATCATTGAAAATATAATCGGAATATCCCTGATACACATTGTTGTATGCCTCCTTTATCTGCTGCAAGGCCGCGTATTCGTCTCCATTCACCTTTATCAGGAAGATCCATGGGCCGAAATCCACTCCGGGCTTGCCAATGCTGATGAGCACGGGATGCTGATCGGCGAGAACATCGCCAATAAGAAAATCCTCTGTGATGCCGGCTATCGGCACACGATTATTTCCATAAGGGAAATCGACAGCATCCTCATCTATTCCGAACTCGGCCAAAGTCTGCATATTGACATAATTTTTATTTGCGCTCGCAAGATGATTGTCTTTCTTAAGCTTCAGCCCGAGAAGATCCATATAGTTTGAGTCGGCGCAGAACGTCTGCAATGATATGGTCTTTCCCTCATGTACCATAGTGTTGTTGTTGCCGCGTCCCAATGGAGCCGACCAGCATACGCTGACCTTGTCTACGCAAGCCATGCCGTTGAGCTCCGACAGGAAGGCTTCGTCTTTCTCCCCCTCCCAAGGATAAGAGATCTGCATGATGCCCTTGGTGTCGTATCCAAGAGGCGCGTTGATCAGGTGGCGCACCTGCATGAACATGGTGATGGCCGACGCCACGAGCACGATGGTGCAGACATTCTGCAGGATGATGAATATCTTACCGAACACCATGTTTGACCGGCGCTTCACGCCGCCCTTGACGGCATCGATGGGCTTAACCGACGATATCAGCATGGCCGGGGTGATACCCGAAGCTACGCCCATCACCAGAATCACGCCCACGGCAAATGCCACTGTCGCGGCGTTGACGCAGGCCACGAAGTCGATCGGGGTGTCGAGCAGCTCCTCGGCGTAGGGCTTGGCCAGATAGGCGAATCCGATGCCGATGGCGAACGAAACGGCGCACATCAGCGTGCTCTCGCATATCAGCCTCCACATCACCCTGCCGCGGCTTTCGCCCAGCAGGCGGCGGGTGGCCATCTCCTTGGCGCGCTTGCCGGCAAGAGCCACCGTGAGGTTGATATAGTTCATCACCGCGAACAGCAGGATCACTATTCCCGTCAGGAAAAGCAGCTTGGTGAGCTTGGGATTGCCGAGGTTGATGTTTCCGCTCGAGGAGCCGATGCCGGAGAAATACTCATCCTTGAAAGGCACAAGTATCAGCTTGGTCTCCTGTCCCGGCATCTGGAGTATCCAAAAGTGCTCTTTAAGCGCTTCATTGTATTTGTCGACCATAGCCTCCAGATCGTATCCCTCCTTGGCCACGAGCACCACGTCGGCGCCGGTGGCGTTGTTCATGCCCTCGTTTGTCATAGAAGTGTTGACGTATTTCATCATGCTGAAGTTGAGCAGCATATCTACGGGACGGTGATCATGCGTCATCAGCATGGTGTTGGTCATCGGCTCCATCACGCCCGTCACCACGAACGGCTCCTCATATTGGCTGAAGACTATCGTCTTGCCCATCGGATTCTCATCACCCCACACCTTGCGGGCGTACTCCTCGGTGACGATAGCCGAGCGCGGATCGTCGAGCGCCGTGCCGGGGTCGCCCTGCAGCATCTTGAAGTCAAAGACGTCGTAGAAAGTAGAATCCACGAAGAAGCAATCCGTCTCGATATTCTCGTCATTGTACACGAGCCAGCGGTGATTGCGGAAAATAGCCGTGGAGGTCTCTATCTCCGGAAATTTATCGCGGAGCACATGCTGCACCCTCCAGTGGGTGCCGAGGTTTTTGCCCCGCTCGCCGCCAAAGTCAAGGCCCACCCAGTACATGCGGTCAGCCTTTGTCTGCTGCGAGTCGATGTGGGTCTCCTGCCACCAGTAGCAGCCGATGATGACCACAAACATCATGCTCAGCGCCAGGCCCAGCACGTCGATGAGCGCGTAGGCCTTGTTGCGCCGAAGGAAGTTGAAGTAGCTTTTCATATCTAATCGTTTTGGTTTATTATTTCTGTAGGATTGAAATTCGAGGCGTGGGCGGCGCGGAACGCCACAATTCCGATTATGATCGCGAACAGCGCCGTCCCGATGCCGAGCAGCTGCCAGATGGTGAGCGGACTACTCTGCATGAAGTTCTCCAACCAATGCAGGCCGGCCATCTGCCCGAGAGCCACGCCAATCGCGATGGCCGGAACGGAAAGGATGGCGACATCCTTGCTCACCACTCTCACCACATCGGTGGTCTCCGCGCCATTGACCTTGCGGATGGCAATCTCGCGCCTGCGGCGGTTGATCTCGTCAACAGTGTATCCAATCAATCCGGCCAAGGCTATCATCAGCGCCACCAGGCAGCATATCATCAGCGAATCACGCAGATTCCTCTCTTTTACAAACTGATATTCTATCTCCTGATATATCGATGACACATTGCAATCCATCGCTTTTGACAGATCAGATATCACATCTTGCGACAAGTCTTTAAGCTTTATCAGCATTATATTCGGTGGGAAGTAGCTGTTTCCGTTAAGGTCGTAGAACATGACCGAAGGCCGCTGCTCCTGATTGTCGACCGTGCCGATTCGAAAATCTTCGTAAACGCCTACAATCGTGAACAGATCATCGCCTGTATCGCTATGCTCGCTGAACTTCAGTTTCTTGCCTATGGGGCCGTCAGACCATCCGGCCAGTTTGTCAACGCTCTCCACAAACGACCGGCTCACCATTATGTTTTTGTCATTGAGCCGGCCGGGAGGAAAGATTTCGCCTTCAACCACGGGAATCTCTAGCACATCGAAGTAATTATCGCTGATAGAATACAGGTCGGCGAAATTGACCAGCACTTCATCGCTTCCCGGCAAGAAAGCATTGTTGCCGCTTGATCTCGTCCACAGTTTCTGTGAGCAGAATGACACCTGCTCAACAGCCGGATTTTTCCTTGCTTCCTGCTCCAAGGCCAGCCTGCGCTGATAGTCAAATCCCACATATGCCACTGCGAGCCTATCGTAGGAATATCCGGCTTCAGCCTTGAAGATGTAATCGTATTGCTTTACCATCGTGGCCATCACGGTGATAAGGAATGAAACTCCCAGGAATTGCACAAAGAGCAGCGTCACCTTCCACCAACGCTTCTTCCCGACTGCCCCCCGAAAAGCCACCGCCACGGGCACATTGCTGTATATCGCTGACGGCACCCACACGGCCACAATCATGATAAGAGCCAACACACCGCAAAGGATCATGAGCGTGGTCGGAGCGAAAAGCGCTTTGAAGCTCACCTGCATCAGACGAATCACTGTCTCTCTGAACACGAACACAAGCCCGGCGGCTATGGCAAGAGCCAAAAGCAGATGCACAGTGACTTCGGCCAATGTACGCAATGTGATCTCGCGTCGGCCTGCACCATAGCACTTCTCGATAGCCGTGGCACGCGAACGGCTCACCATCGTAGAGACAACGAGCAAAATATAGTTGAGCATAGCGATCACTATCAGCATGATTCCAAGCATCAGCATCATCCTGTTGGATGCCTTGACCTCCGGTTCATCAGCATGGATGGAAAGCAAGGGCGACACACCATACCTTATATCGGAATTATTGCGCACCATCTCTTCGAGATCTACATGCCTGCCCTGCACCTTGCGGATTTCCTGCTCCAGAGCATCGATGTCAGTGCCGGGATGCACCTTTACATATCCTTGATACCTGTCGTTGCCATACCAATTAGACAGGCTCCTCTCACCCATCACATTGATCGAAAAGAGCATATCGGCACAAAAATGCGTATTTTCGGGAAAATCCTCAAATATGCCGGTCACTGTGAATAACTGGCCTCCAATCTCGGCATATTGCATAGCCATGCCCATCGCCTTTTCAGGCCCACCGAGCACATCGGCAAACGACTTTGAGATCATGATATTATTTATATCAGATAGAGCTGTAAGGTCGTTACCCAACACCACAGGCAGAGAAAGTGTGCGAAGGAAGAGACTGTCGACCGCATAAGCCCTCATGCTCAAAGAGTCGTTATTTTCAGTGATCAGCAGTTGCACGCCAACTTCCGACATGACAGTACCTGTCTCGATCTGCGGAATTTCGTCACGCATCGCCGGGAGCACTGCTCCGCTGATACTGGGAAATGTCACCATGCCTTGTGAGCCACCGCGATCAAATGATTCCACCATACGGTAGATGCGGTCGGCGTCGGCGATGAAGTCGTTGTATGATCGCTCGAAGCATACCTTGGCTATCAGCAGCAGGCCAAGGGCGAGACCGGCGGCAAGGCAAAGGATCTTGATTATGTTGCCGTTGCCCCGGCGGAAGAGGCTGCGCAGGGCAAGTCTGAAATAATGCATATATGTGGGGAATTAGTCGTTGATCGATAGGATTTCCTTATCTTTGTAGGCTTCGTATCCGTTGAGGATGACCTTTTCGCCGGGGTCGAGGCCTTCGAGCACCTCATAGTATTGCGGATTCTGGCGGCCAAGGCGTATCTGCCGGCGGTAGGCCTTCTTTCCGTCCTTGTCAAGCACGAATATCCATTTGCCTCCGGTGGTCTGGAAGAATGTGCCGCGAGGTATGAGCACAGCCTTGGCCGACTGGCCGAGCTGGAGATTGAGGTAGTAGGTCTGGCCCGAGCGTATCTTTTCGGGATACTCGCCGTCAAACACAAATTCCACCCTGAATTTCCCCTCCCTCACCTCGGGATACACCTTGCGCAGACGTAGATTATAGGACTTGCCCTCGCGCTCGCAAGAGGCTTCAAGGCCGGTGTGCACGCGGTCGATGTAATGCTCGTCGATCTTGGCCTCCACCTTGTAGTTGCTCAGATCGTTTATCTGTCCAACCTTGGCCCCGGCGCTCACGTTCTGCCCGAGCTCCACGTCGAGCAAGCCGAGCTCTCCGTCTATGGGGCTGACAACATTGAGGTGCTCCTTGCGCTCACGGATGAGCACCACGTTGCGCTGCATGTTGGCGAGGTTGTCCTCCATCTGCTCCACCTGGCTCAGGCGGAAAATGCTGTCTTTCTGCAGGCGCTGGTCTATGAGCTGGCTGCGGCGCATGGCCAGTTCGTAATCTTCCTTGGCCTTGAGGTATTCCTCGCGACTGTTGAGGCGCTCCTTCTGCAGGCGTTCCTGCTGGCGGAAAGCGCGCTCCTTCTGCACCACGTCGAGATCGATCTGCAGCTTTTCATTGCGGTTGTTGAGCAAATCCTGCTCCATGCTGATCTGGGTGTTGCGCAGTATGTTCTGCTTCTCGGCAAGCTCGGCCTCTGCGTTGAGTATCTGCAGGTCGAGGTTTGAATTGCTCAGGCGTATGATCACATCGCCCTTCTTCACGGTGGCACCCTCCTCCACCACCTTCTCGCGCACTATGCCGCCCTCCTCGGGGCTGATCTGCACGGTGCTGATGGGGAGCACATTTCCGTCTACGCGGGCGAAATCGTCAAACTGCCCGTCGATCACGCTTCCGATGTTGAGCCCGCGACGGTCGATTTTGAGAGTGCTTGCCACATCGCTGGTGGCAATCCAGGCCACAAGGCCAATGATGACTGCTCCCCCTATGATATAAGGAAGATGCTTTTTGCGAATGCCTTTCTTTTCAGGTAATTGAATATCCATAGTGTTTTGTTTTTTAATCATTTAGTTATGGAGGGGCAATTTAAAATCGCCTTATATCGCGGCTGCCCTTCCACGAAGCCCTTCCATGCGACCCTTACGCAATCTACCAGAGACGGTCGCCTTTGTAGTATCCCACGAGGCGATTCTTCATGTAGTAGAGCAGGCGGCGCTGCAGCAGGTCGATGCGGCTCTGATAGTAGGTGTTTTCTGTGGTGAGGAGGTCGATGACCGAAAGCATTCCCTCGTCGCACTTGCGCTTGGCGAGAGCGTAGGTCAGGCTGTCGGCCTCAACTTTCTTCTCCAGGCTCACGATTTCCTTGAAGTATCCGTCGCGGTCATTGACAGCGGCGGTGATGTCGTTGTATAGCTTCAGCCGCGATTCTTCGCGCTCTATCTGCGCCACATTGTAGTTGTTGCGGGCGCGGCGCAGCGATGAGTGGCGGCTGAATCCGTTGAAAATAGGTATGCTGACGCTCGCTCCCACATATTTGCCGAGATTATTGCGGAATTGAGAACTGAAGCTTGCGGCGTTCGACTCCACGCCGAGAGCGCGGAAATAATTGGTGCTCAAGCCGGCCTGCACTGATATCTGAGGCGAGAAAGCGCCCTTGGCGGCCCTATAGGCGTAGCGCGACATATTCACGTTGAGGTCAGCCATCCGCGCTTTGGGATTGCTATAGAGAGCGCACTGATATATCTGCTCCGGGTCATCGATCTGCATCGCCGGCTCTGGCAGGCCGGCGATATTGCCATTCCATGCGTCGAAATCGCGCATGGCGGGATCTAGATTCATCGCATCCCACAGGCTGAGGCAAGCCATCTGATAGGCATTGCGCCTCTGCACAAGGGCGTATTCGTCATTTGCGGCCTGAGCCTGTCGCTGCGCCAGATCAGGCATCCCTATCATGCCGAGGTCAAACTCCAATTTGGCCTTTTCAAGCGCCCGGCGGCTTTCGGCCACCTTGTCTTCGGCCACCTCTATCGTGCCTTTGCAATACACAAGCTCCACATAGGCCGACATCACCGCGATGGCCTTTTCGTCGCGGGCATCCTGCAAAGCGTCCTTGCCGTATTTCTTGCTTTCGCGCGCCTGCTTGAAGCGGTTGAGGGTCTGAAGGCCGTCAAACAGATTCAGCCCCGCGTATGCTCCATATCCGTTGTTGAAAGTTGTCACCGTGTTGTAGGTGTTGGTCTCCGGGTCGATGTTGCGGCCCCAATTCCACTGCACGCTCGATGATGCCGACACCGTGGGCAGGAATCCGCCCACAGCCTGCAGATAGTCAGCCTTGCGGCTGTCGAGGTCCAATTCGGTCTTCTTCACAGAAGCGCTGTTCTCCACGGCGTACTCTATGCATCGGTCGATGGTCCAGGCCTCTTGCGCCCGGGCGCCAAAGAAGGCGCCCGCGGCGAGGGCTAATATAAATGTTTGTTTTGCAGTCATATCATATCTGTTATCGGTTTTCGGCACATCTCCGCAGACAGCGGAATCTCTGAAATCCATACACTTATTACCATTTATCTAACTGTATTGTCCGCCATCCGCGGGGTGCCGTCTACCTCAATTAAATCAATTTGCTTTCAATCTGTCCACCGGGTTTGAATTAGCCACTGCGCGCGACTGCGCATAGACTATCGCCACCGTGAATGACATCACCAATGCGAATGTCAGGGCGAAGAGCCACCAATAGACCGGTATGCGGTAGCTGAATTGCGAGAGCCAATCGCCAAGCAAGTGGTAGGCCAGGGGCACGGCGATGACAAAGGCCACGATTATGTATGCGCCGAAAGTAATTGTCACGCGCCTTATGATGCCGGCTGCCGTTGACCCGAACACCTTGCGCACGGCTATCTCGTTCTCGCGCTGCTGCACATAATATGTGCTGATGGCCATGAGGCCGAGAAGCGAAATCAGGATGGCAACCGAGGCGAAGATGGCCATGATGATCGACACGTTTCTTTGATCTTTGTATTGCGACTCTATATAGTCCTCGGCGAAATATTCTCCTTGTTCAAGAGGAATCGGACTGACATCCTCGTAGATCTCGCGCACCTGCTCAAGCACAGCGACAGGATCGCCCTCAAATTCCAAGAACATTGTCCAGGGGTTGGATATTTCATTAATCTCAAGCGCCTTGCAGGGGTTCTGCTCGGCCAGCACCGAACCTACGTGGAAATCTTTGATCACGCCGGCGATCGGCAATCGCCAGGTGCGGAACGGAAAATCCACAGCATCCTCATCAAGCCCAAGCTCCGCGAGCAGACCCGGAGTCACCCATACACCGCCGTCGACATTGTTGTCGCGAAGCACTTCGATGCTCCAGAAATCCATGAATGTGGAGTCGGCGTTGAATACGTTGGCGTAGATATTCTTTCCCTCATATTCCCACGAGGTGGTCGACGACCCGGTGAGCGGATTGCCATAGCAATTCACCACCTTTTTTATGGCCGGGAGCTGAAGGCACTTATCGTGTATGATCTTCATCCTCCACTCGCCTATGCCCGCATTTCTTATCATCATTTTGCCGGAAGGGTCATATCCCAACGGAGCGTTGACCAGATGGCGCACTTGCAGGAACATGCCCAGGGCACACACTATCATGGCTATCGTGATGGCATTCTGCACCACAATGATCACCTTGCTGAAATACATCTTTGTGCGGCGACGGAATGTGCCCCTGACCACATCTACAGGCTTGCTCGATGAGATCAGCATAGCCGGGATGATGCCGGCGGAAAGGCTTATTACAGCGTATACGCCCACGGCCAAGGCAATGGTGGCAGGAGTGACGCACGCATTGATGTCGATGTATATGTCGCACAGCGTGTAAGCGTAAGGCTCGGCCAGATAGGCAAGCAATAAGCCTATGGCCAAAGACAAGGCGCACAGCAGCGCGCTCTCGCCTATGAGCCTGCCCACGATGGCGGCGCGCCGGCTGCCAAGCAAGCGGCGAGTGGCCATCTCCTTGGCGCGCTTGCCGGCAAGGGCCACTGTGAGGTTGACATAATTGAGCATCGCGAAGAGGAGGACGACACCACCTACTGCCGCAAGCACCTCCACCATATCCTTGTCGCCGGAGATGTGGTTGCCGGTGCTTGAATAGACACCATCGTAGTAGATAGATTTTAACGGAAATATTTCAAGTTTCCACTCGTTTTCCGTTCCTATATTTGACAGATTCTTGAAATTATCGCGCATGAACTGCTGGTATTTGTCCACATTCTCCGTCAGATCCACGCCCGGGGCTGCGAGCAGATAGAGGTCGCAACCGCCCAATTGGGCCATGTCCTTGTCGAATATCCACGATGCTCCGGTGTATTCCTCCATCTCTATGCGGCAGATCATATCGGGCTTCTTCCTGTCCCAAGTCTGGAAAAGGCTCTGTTCGGGCATCTTCATCACTCCGTTGACAATGAAATAAACCGAATCGGCCTGCCAGCTGAAGCGCTTGCCAATGGGATCGCCGTCGCCGAAATTGGCCTTCGCGTATTCCTCGCTCACTATCACCGAATGCTTGTCGGCAAGGGCTGTGCGGGGATCGCCCTGCTTGAGCTCGATATCGAATATGTGGAGGAAAGCGGAATCGACAAACAAGGTGTTGGTGACCACATCTCGGTCATCGATGTGGAAACCCGGAGAAGTCATGATCACCGCGGCGGTGCTCTCGATTTCAGGGAAAGCGTCTCTCAAATGAGGCTGAAGCGCCCAGGGGCCGCTGGTGAATCTATTGCCGCTCTGCGATGTGAATCCCATGGCGTAAATGCGGTCGGCCTTGTCATGGCAGTGACCTATGTGGGTCTCCTGCCAGGCGTAGGCTCCGATCAATATCACAAACATGAAACTGACCGACATGCCGAAGACATCTATCACGGCGTAGGCTTTGTTGTTTCGCAGAAAGTTGAAGAATGATTTCATCGTTGACAAAAAAAATGTTTATTCTGCCTTACATAACATGCCAAGACCGTGCCAAACTCATAATATACTGATTGCCACAGCAATGTCACAATACAACAAAACGGCGAGTGTCAAAAATTTTGACACTCGCCGTCAATTATTTTTACATCAGCCTACAATTCCGCCGAAGGCACGGTGATGGCCACGGTGTCGGCTTCGGTGCAGAAAAGCATCTGCAGAGACGCGCCTTTCTCTTTGATAAGGCTCACGGTGGCGCCGACATCGGTGGTGTCAGGCTGCTCACGCATGAATCGGGCAAAATCATCGCGAAGCAAATCGGAATGCGCGCGTATGGCGCTCAACTGCACCTCAGATTCCGCCACATTCACGTAGGCGCTGACAGTGGAGTCGGCGTATGCAAGCCTGTCGAGGGTCATGCCGTAGCCCATGTCCTGCGGCAGATGGCGGTTCGACTCCTCTACCTGACGCTCCAGCGGATCACCGCCGCATGCCGAAATAGCGGCTGACAGAAGCAGGGCTGCCGCCGCCGGCAACCACCTGCCCTTGAAAAGTCTCATGCGTCCCGGTGCTTTTTATTTTGAAGCCTTGTTGATCACTTCAAGCACGGAGTTGATGCCGTCCTTGTATTCAGCCATGGCCTTGTCATAGGCCTCGCTGAAGTATGCGCTCCTTGCTTTCTTGTAAGCGGCGGGCGACTCGAAGGCCGAAGGCTGCTTGTCAAACGATATGTTGATGCGCTTCACCACCTCATTGTGCAGAGTGGCGAGCTTTGTGAGCATCTCGTCGGCTTGGGCTTCGGTTATGATTTCAGCGAGCACGGCCGAGGGGAGCACATATTGCACCACGGCGTTGTTGAGCTCGTTGATGTACTTTTTAAGGTCTCTTTTGCTTGTAATCATATTGCGGTGTATTATTAATATGGCAAAGATAAAACAATTAATCCGATATTCATGCTTTTGCGACAGCATTTTTCCTCTTTTTTTCAATCGTATTCGTATTTTTTCGTAATTTTGCGGCATGAAGATTGAAGGCACACTCTTAGTGGTAGACGACAACAAAGCCATCCTGCAGGCAGTGGAGACACTGGCCCGGCGCACATTCGCCAAGGTTGTCACTACGCCACGCCCCGACGACATCCCGGCGCTGCTGCGGGCAGAGCGCCCCGCAGTGCTGCTGCTCGACATGAATTTCCGCGCCGACATCAACAGCGGCAACGAAGGCCTGTATTGGCTCAAGCAGGCCCAAAAGGCATCGCCCTCGACAGCGGTGGTGCTCTTCACCGCATATGCCGATGTGCAGCTCGCTGTCAAAGGCATGAAGGAAGGAGCGGCTGACTTCGTCACCAAGCCGTTTGACAACGACGAACTGATGCAGACCCTGGTGCGCGCCGCCGGCAAAGAGGCCTCGGGAAAGCGCCCCGACAGTGGAACGCCACAGATGATATGGGGCACATCGCCCGCGATGACGCGCCTGCAGGAAGTGGTGGAGAAGATAGCCGCCACCGAGGCCAACGTGCTCATCACCGGAGAGAACGGCACAGGAAAGGAATTGCTCGCAAAGGAGATACACCGCCTTTCGGCCCGATCGCAGGCGCCGATAGTCACAGTAGACATGGGAGCGGTGGTGGAGACGCTTTTCGAGAGCGAACTTTTCGGCCACGCCAAGGGCGCCTTCACAGATGCCCGCGCCGACCGTCCGGGAAAATTCGAGGCCGCCTCCCACGGCACCCTGTTTCTTGACGAGATTGGCAATCTCCCCTACCACCTCCAGGCCAAACTGCTCTCGGCCCTACAGCAGAGACGCATCACACGCGTAGGCTCAAACACGCCAATCCCAATCGACATACGCCTTGTGTGCGCCACCAACTGTGACCTGCCGCGCATGGTGGCCTCAGGAGAGTTCAGGCAGGACCTATTCTACCGCATCAACACCATCAAGCTCGAACTTCCGGCCTTGCGCGAGCGCAAAGACGACATTCCTGTCTTCGCGCGCCATTTCCTTGAAAAGTACGCCAAGGCATACGGCAAAGAGGCGTTTGAACTGATGCCTGACGCCTGCATGGCCCTGATGGAGCAGCCCTGGCCGGGAAACATACGCGAACTTGAGCACGTGGTGGAGAAAGCTGTGATCATGGCCGACAAGAACGAGCTCGGGGCCACAGACTTCGATCTCAGCCATGCTCCTCAGGCCGCCATTGCCGGCGCAGACGCGCAGACACTCGAAGACATGGAGCGGGCAATGATAGCGCGCGCCATAAGCGGATGCGAGGGGAATATGAGCATGGCCGCAAAGCAATTGGGAATCACCCGGCAGACAATGTACAACAAAATGAAGAAATATGGCCTCTAAAGGCTGGACACTCCGGCGCTCTCCCATAGCAGGGTCGGCATTAGCCGCCGCATCCACAATAGCGGCCACGCTGACCTACGGCCAATGGCTCATTTTCACGGCCTGCTCGATAACAGCCGTCATGGCCTACGCCTCAATCATCAGGTCATATTTCAAGATCAGGCGCAATGTGGCATTCGTGCTTGACGCGGTGGAGAACCAAGATTTCGCCTTCAGATACACCACCTCTACCCGAAATGCACCTGACGCTTACGTCAACGCATATCTCAACCGGCTTATCGACATACTCGAGCGCCTCACCGATGACATACGCGAGAAGGACAGATATTATGAAGTGATCCTCAACAGCGCCGACAATGGCATCATCGTGATCGACGAGGCCGGAAATGCGCTGCACTGCAACAGGGCTGCCCACAAGATGCTGCATACCGACGTAATATCGAAAGTGAGCCACCTGCAGAGAGTGCATCCTTCGCTGCCATCGCTGCTGACCGCCGACCCGCCTCCTTCATCGATCAGCCTGCAATTGCCCACAGGAAACATGTCGCTGTCAGTTGCCAGGTCGCGCGTGACGCTCCACGGAAAGCAAGTTGACATCATAGCCCTGTCTGACATCAGCCGCAGCCTCGTGACCAAGGAACTCGAATCATGGGAAAGCCTGACGCGTGTGCTCACGCATGAAATCATGAACTCGCTCACGCCGTTGATCTCTATAAGCGACTCGCTCCTTTCAGACCCCGGCGCAGCATTGCCCGACTACCAACGGGGCCTCGCCACAGTGGCGGCCACAGGAAAAAGCCTTAAGCGATTTGTGGAAAGTTACCGCACATTCGCCAATATCCCCACGCCCAATCCGTCGCCATTCTACGTAAAGCCATTTCTCGCTATGATGCAGGAGATATGTTCTCACCAGATGTCAGGATCGGCGGTCAAAGTCGATGTCAAGTGCGCGCCATCAGACCTCATGCTCTATGCCGATGAGCAATTGATAGCGCTCGTGGTCACCAACATCCTCAAAAACGCAATGCAGGCCGTGGCTGAAATCCCGGCTCCTGAAATCAAGATCGAAGCCAGACTCATGGCCGACGAATCGGTGAAAATCGAAATATCAAACAACGGCCCTGTCATACCCGCAGAGGCTGCCCGCCAGATTTTCCTGCCATTCTTCACCACAAAGCCCAATGGCAGCGGCATCGGCCTAAGCATAGCCAAGCGCATAATGGCCGCAAGCGGAGGATCAATCTCTCTGCGCACCCTCCCCCGCACCACATTCACCCTCACCTTCGCCTGACCCATACCCGACAAATCATTATTTTTTTTAGCGAATTTTTGGAATTGCAATCATTAATTCGTAATTTTGCCTATATGACGCTTAACGACTCACTATTCACCGATATGATGCACGACATTCAAAACATCTATGGTCTGATAGGCTACCCCCTTGGCCATTCTTTTTCACAGAATTTTTTCAACCAGAAGTTTGAATCAGAAGGCATTAATGCCAAATATGTGAATTTTGAAATACCATCGATAAGCGACTTCCCCTCCATCATAGCGCGCAATCCTATGCTGCGAGGCCTCAACGTCACGATCCCTTACAAAGAGAAAGTGATAGAATACCTCGACGAGCTCGACCCGCAGGCCAGAGCCATCGGTGCCGTAAACGTGATTAAACCCATGCGCAACTCCAAAGGTGAAATCGTGGGGCTAAAGGGATACAACTCTGACTTCATAGGATTTGTCGACTCGATCAAGGCGTTCATAAAGCCCTGCCACACTCATGCGCTGATTCTCGGCACCGGAGGCGCAGCCAAGGCTGTGGAGCAAGGCTTGCTGTCGCTCGGAATAAAGCCGGTGAAGGTGTCAAGGTCGCCGGGAAAAGGAAAAATCACATATGCCGACCTCACTCCCGAGGTGATGGAGCAAAACAAGATCATCGTCAATACCACGCCTCTGGGCATGTATCCGCACATCGACGAATGCCCCGACATCCCTTACGGTCTCCTAACCCCCGACCACCTTTGCTACGACCTGCTCTATAACCCTGACACCACGCTTTTCATGAAGAAGAGCGCCGAGCATGGAGCCGTGACCAAAAACGGCCTTGAGATGCTGCTGATGCAGGCATTCGCCGCATGGAACATCTGGAATTCGGTGGGCTGACCGCCTAAATCCTGCAGCATTGCGGCCGCCACTGTCCTTTATGCCGGCGCTCCCCGTCGCTGCCGGCTTAGTGGCCGGAATCATTGCGGCTGAATGGGACTACGGGGCTGCATGCGCCATTGCGGGGGCTTTGCTTTTCGCCGCCTTATACTCATGCAAGCGGCATTATGCCGCATTCATAGCCCTGTCGGCGGCAGCAGGTTCCATCCTGGCTCTGGCCCGACAGCCCGTGGCGGTGCCGGAAAGCGCCGACGGGAAATTTGCACAATGCTCCGGATTGATCGTGAGCGAGTCGATTGGCGAGAACTCGCACAAATGCGTGGTAAGCATCGATTCAGTCGACGGGAAGCGGTGCCAACCGCCATTTCGGTGCCTCGTTTTCAACCGTCACATTACACCCGGGCTGCAACCGGGAGCCAGAGTCGAATTTTCAGCCGATATACAACCCGTCACCGAGGCCAAGGGCCTGCCCTATGAGGCTGACTACGGCAAATACCTGCGATATGACGGCATCACAGCCAGAGCCGTGATATACAACGAGTCGCTTTCTGTCACAACCGGCCCCGGACTATGGCACGGACTCGTCAACTCTGTGCGCGAATCAATGGCCACGGGCATAAGCCAATCGGGGGTATCGCCTCAGACATCAGCATTCCTGCTGACCACGATACTTGGCGAAGACGATTTCCTATCGCCTGACATCAAGTCGGGATTCCGCTCGGCAGGCCTCAGCCACATACTCGCTTTGAGCGGGCTGCATGTTGGCATCATCGCGTCGTTTATCATGCTGTCGCTATTTCCTCTCCGCCTCCTCCCCGGCGGCAGAAAGGCGCAGTTTTTCGTGTCTATGATCCTGATCTGGTCCTACGCTGTAGCCACCGGCCTCTCCCCGTCAGTTACCAGGGCGGCTATGATGCTGACCGTGATGATCATTTCCCGATTGCTTGAGCGCGGCAACCACTCATTCAATGCTCTGTGCGTAGCCCTGATCGCAGTGCTCGCCATCAACCCCTACTCTCTTTTCACTCCCGGGCTGCAGATGTCGTTCGCCGCCGTGGCCGCGATATTGCTTGCGGTGAGACTAATGCCCAAGTCGCTTAATTCGCGGCCTGCAATGTCGTTTCTCCTTGGCATGGTCATTGTGCCTTTGGCCGCAATGCTCGGCACAGGCATCATCGGCGCCTATTATTTCCATTCGTTCCCCACTCTCTTCCTTCCGGCCAACATAGCCGCGGCCCTACTTTTCCCCATGCTGCTCACAGCCGGCATCGCGCTGATGCTCTCTACGATGGCGGGGATGCACGCATTATGGCTCGCCTCCACAGCAGATTACCTCTACAGCGCTGTCACCGGCATCTCCGAGGCCTTCGCCGCAGGCACGCAGTGGCGAGGCCTATTCTTCTCCGCATGGGCCATATTGCCTTATTGGATAGGCCTTATCCTAATTTTTGAATTCTTGAAAAGGAGGCTTGTCGACAATGACGAATATGACAGGCGCAGGCGCTCGTTTCTGATTTGGGGCTGCGCTTTCATGCTCCTCTCCGCAGGTTCAGTCATGATCATGCGCGATCCGCCTCCAAAGGCCGAGATGTATCTGACCGACATTTATCCGCAGGCTATCGTGACGGTTACGCCCGACCACGCCTACCTTCTGCCCATAGGCAAACGCATTGACCGGGACGAAGCCCTGGAACGATATGATGACAGATACGCCACATTTCTGATGCACAGGGGACATGACCGGTTTGAGATCATGCCCGACAGTTTTCGTGACGGCCTCTTCTACCGCAACGGGCCATTCCTGCTCGCCGCCGACAAACTTATATACATCGCCGATTCCGACTCGCTGCCCAAGCCTCCGACTAAACCATGGCGCATACTCGTAGGAAGCGGATACAGAGGCCCGCTGCGGGGCATCGCCTCCGGTGGTGACTCAATCGTGATATGCAAGGGCGTAAACGGCAACCGTGCCGCAGCACTGCGCCGCCAATGCGGCGACTCGATCTACATTATCGACGCTCCCCTGCCCATAGCCTTCACATCATACTGACAAATACTAAGTGGAGGTGTGTTTCTCCGAAACGCACGGGCCAAGCTCCATCTGCATTCATTGATTGACAATCATAAAGACAGGAACACAGCAGAAACAGCAGGCTCCACTTAATATTGCCTGCTGTTTCTGCTGTGCTACTGTCTCGAGGTCACCAAAGGCCTCATTAAATTCAGCGGGTGAGATGCGCCGTCTTGGCTGCGAGCCATGCGGCTTCCTCCGCGTCGAGGTGCGGGGTCAGTTTCTCACGCACGGTGTCGTGGTAAGCGTTGAGCCATGCGATCTCGTCGTCGGTCATGATCTCTGTCTCACAGAGCGAGAGGTCGATCGGGAAAAGGGTTAAAGTCTCGAATTTGTAGAATTTGCCAAACTCGGTCTCCATTGCGGGCACTGTGAGCACAAGATTCTCGCAGCGTATGCCATGGACGCCTTCGCGATAAAGGCCGGGCTCATTTGATGTGATCATGCCTGGCATCAGCTTGGTGGGCACGTAGTTCATGCGTATCGACTGAGGACCTTCGTGCACATTGAGGAAATGGCCCACGCCGTGGCCTGTGCCGTGGAGATAGCTCAGGCCTTCCTTCCACAGGTATTGACGGGCAAGGACATCGAGCTGCACGCCCATGGTGCCTTCCGGGAACACGGCTGCGCCGAGAGCGATATGACCTTTCAGCACGAGCGTGAAATCATGCTTTTCAAGCTGAGTGGGAATGCCCATGGCTATGGTGCGGGTGATGTCGGTGGTGCCGTCGAGATATTGGGCGCCCGAGTCGATCAGGAGGAGCCCTTCAGGGCGAATCGTGGCATTGCTTTCGGTGTCAGGCTCATAGTGCACGATTGCTCCGTGGGGGCCGTATCCGGCTATCGTGCCGAAACTCTCATCGAAGTAGAGAGGCTGCGCGCTGCGGTGCTTGCGCAGTATGGCGTCGACATCGAGCTCGGTGAGCGTATTCCCGTCGGTCATTGTTTTCTCTATCTCCATGAGCGACTTCACCAAGGCCACGCCGTCGCGCACCATGGCATCGCGCACGCCGCGCACCTGCGTGTCGTTCTTTATCGCCTTTGGCATGGCCACCGGCGATGCTCCGGCCACAGCCCTTTCTGAAAGCAGATTGGCGATAGCCACCGAGGTCTTCACCTCCTCGATCAGCACTTTCTCGGCGGGGAGCGCCTTGACAAAATCTTTGACGCTATCATAGGGCTTCACCTCCACGCCTTGCTTCGCGAGATATGAAATTGTATCGGAGTCAAACTTATCGGGATCGGCAAACAGCACGGTACCGGCAGGCGAAACGTAGAGGTATGATGTGACCACCGGATTGTATTTGACATCGCGGCTGCGCACATTGAGAGCCCACGCTATTTCGTCGAGCGGAGATATAAATACTGAATCAGCCTTCTGGCTGCGCGCTTGCGCTAGTATGCCGGCAAGCTTTTCCTTGGCGCTCATGCCGGCGTATTTCTCGTCATGAATCATGATGAGATCCTTCGGAAGCGCGGGGCGCGATGCCCACACCCTGTCGACCACGTCAAAATCGGTGTCGAGCCTTATGCCATGGTCTGCGAATCGCTTCGACATGGCGCGGACTTCGGTGACGGAGAAAAGCATGCCGTCGATGCCCACCACTGATCCATGCGGAAGATTGTCTGTGAGATACGTCTCAATCGACGGAGTCGCGGGCAGGCCATCCTTCATCAGTTCGATGCCGGTGCCTGAAAGTTGGTCGGCAGCCTGCAGGAAATAGCGGGAATCTGTCCACAGAAGCGCCTTATCGGCAGTGACAACGAGCGAACCGGCCGAACCGGTGAAACCGCTCAAAAACCGTCTCACCTGCCAATGCTTGGCTATGTATTCGCTCTGATGCGGATCAGTCTGCGGGATGATAACGGCATCGACGCCGGCAGCCTTCATCTCGGCCCGCAGCGCGCCAATGCGCTCTTTGATTTCTTCTTTCATCTTATATTTAGCATTAATCGAATAAGTGTATACATATGACACACTTACCCTTATTTCAGACCATTCAGGGCCTATTGTTCGTTGTATTTGCTGCCTTTGATACGTCTATTTATCTTTTTGGCCAATTCTTCACAGTTTTCTTGCAGCAGCACATCAAATCTGTTCCAACGTCCATCAGACACACTCTCCTTAAATGAGTAGACATAAGTATTTTTTTCAGTACTGATCGACAATTCGACAGACACCTTCATCCCTGCCTTGCCGGTCAATTCGTCAAGACGTATCGATATTTTACAGGGAGCTTCTGACGTAGGAGAATATGTTTTTTTGGTCTTTTGGGAAAGCGTCTTAAATATTTCCGGTCCGATGTATTTTATGATTACTGCCATTTGGTCAGCAGTCATATCATTTTTGGCGGCTGTATACTCCATAAAGTCAGGCAATGACATGCCTTCGCAATACACACTGTCGGCAATAAACTCAACTTTATACTCAGTTTCCTTGTTAAAGGCCACTCCGTGTCTTTTAGTCCACTTGCCAAAGGCCGGGAACGACACTAAAACCATGATTGACAATAAAAGCAGATTCTTAAACTTCATAACTTCTAACGTATATTTATGTTGCAAAAATATATAAATAATCTAACAAAAACAAACGTCGGGGTCAATTTCCAATGAATCCACATGAAATAATCTGAATCAAATCGCCTTAAGAACTCAAAGCTTGTAGTTTACCAACCATTGTTTTGTGTCAGGTTGAGATTGCGATCCATCTCTACCAGAGGTATGGGCCACAACTCATGGCGGCTCTGATAGGAGCGTGTGTACATCAGATCACCGAAAATATCGGTTGCGTTCTTTACCGACTTTTCAAGCATCCCCCAGCGGCGCAGATCCCAATATCTCTGGCCTTCTCCGGCAAGTTCAAAGGCACGCTCGCGTTGTATCCTTATTGCCATATCCTCCTTTCCTCCGACGGATAGCCATGAGGCGCCGGAGTTAAGCCCGGGCATGCCGACACGGGCGCGTATCTTGTTGACCTCAGCCACAGCCTTGTCCGTGGCTCCGCTCTCATTGTATGCCTCGGCAAGCATAAGTATAACATCGCCAAGGCGAATAAGCGGAAATTCGTATGGCGTGCGGTTATACTCACCCCAATATCCGTCAAGGTTACCGGTCGGAATCCATTTGCGCCAGAAATATGAATTCCAACCTTCAGAGTTGCGGATAAATGCCATTGCCTCCATCGGCGCGCCACCCTGTGTCGGGTCGGCAAGCACAAACTGCTTGTCCATGGGATTCGAGCCGGCATCAGTGCCAAGATAATGCGAGTAAGGAGTAATCACATTTAGGCACAGGCGAGGGTCGCGCTGACGATAAGCATCCATCACTTTTGTCGTGTCGCAGTCAAGCGTGGATGTCACTACGGTGCTTCCCTGATCAATCGCCACGCTCATATACCTGCGGCGGAGCTGTGAATCCCCGTTATTGAAACCCGGAAACACATCGTCCCAGTCAAAGGGGGAGCCATCGAGGTTCTCGTACATATCCACGAGTGTGGTCGATGGGACAATGCAGTTGCTTGCAATCAGGCGCATGGTTGACTTGTTGCCGAAATACGAAACTATGTCAAGAGCATATCCGGCAGTGTTCCCGTCTATCGACTGAATCGAAAAAATCATCTCGGGACTGTGGTTGCCGTTGTAGAGGCGGAACAGTCCGTTGTAGTCGGGGTGAAGCGAGTAGCCGTAATTGTTGGATTTATTATAGACAATTTCCTCAAAATCAGCAACAGCCTTGTCCCACTCGCGGTTGAACAGGTACACTTTACCACGCAGTGCATAAGCGGCTCCTTTGGTGGCGCGGCCGAGGTCGGCGGCGTCCCAGCTTACCGGGAGCTTTTCGATGGCTTCTGTGAGATCATCGATTATGTGTCGGCGGATTTCATCCTCCGAACTGCGCGGTGCATTGAGGTTGGCGAACTGTTCGTTTATGTCACACGTTTCATCATAATATGGCACACCGCCCCAGCAGTTGAGCATACGGAAATATGCCATCGCCCGCAGGAATTTAGCCTCGCCGGTCACGCGGTCGATCGTCTGTTGACTGATAGGCATACCAGCCACATTGCGGATTACGGTGTTGGACCGATGGACCAGTTCGTAAAGATACTGCCAATGGTTCTGCACACCGCCACTATTGGAGGCGAACGATGTCCCACGCGATATGTCCGACCACGGTGTAGTACCGTCGGCAAGGTCGCTGCACATATCGAAAGTGAACTCCATGCCAAAGCACCAATTGGCTTTCATCGCAGCGTACATCCCTACGGCAGCCTGACGTGCATGATCTTCAGTCTGCCAGAAAGTCTGCCCCGACATCTGGTCGCCGGGGACGTAATCGAGGCTCTCGCACCCGCTTAAAAGCAAAGCGCAGGCGGCCAATGCCGATATATATCTGATTTTCATTTTATGATTCATTTAATTAGAAAGATACGTTGATACCCACGGAATACTGACGGATTGCCGGATATCCGACATTGGCTCCAATTTCAGGGTCAAGACCGGGGAAATTCGTTATTGTGAACAGATTGTCGATGCTGCAGTAGATTTTCAGATTCTCTACAAAGAATTTCTTTGTAATCTTACTCGGCACAGTGTATCCGAGTTGGATATTCTTGCAGCGCAAGTATGCGGCGTTATGCACGAAGGCGTCACTGGCGATATTGTTTTTGCCATTGGCATTGTTTCGCAGCACAGGATAGATGGAATTGTATGGATTTTCGGGGGACCATGCGTTGTCGGTTATATCTTTTATCAGCGACTGGCCCATTACGGTCACGAAGCGGAAAGCCTGATTGTTGTAGTACACCTGATGGTTGCCTACACCCTGAAAAAGCACGCTGAAATCAAAGTTGTTCCAGCTCAATCCGAGGTTCGCGCCGAAAGTAAAACGCGGGAGTGTGCCGTGACCTATCTCCACACGATCGTTTGTGTCGAGTTTGCCATCGCCGTTGGCATCCCGATACAGGAAGTCGCCGAGTTCGGGGCGTTGGTATGTAGCAAAATAATCCGGGTTCCTGTCCACAAGCGACTGCACATAATCAAGATCCGATTGGTCGCGCACGATACGGTCAACTGTAATCACATACAGCTGGTTGATAGGCTTGCCCTCCTGTGTCTTGTAGACACCGCTTATCGAAGATACATCGCCTTGGAATTTAGTGACCTTGTTTGTCACGAACCCCATATTAAAGCCTACATTATACGAAACTTTGCCGACTTTATCGTTCCAGCGAATGTCAAACTCTACGCCCTTATTATTTACTTGTCCGGCATTTTGGTTGGGAACAACGCTTGTGCCATGCTCAAGAGGGGCCGGCAGCGATATTAGTATGCCTTTCGTATCCTTGTTGTATATATCTACCGAGCCGCTGAGACGATTGTTAAGGATGGCATAGTCCACACCTATATTCGTCATGTAGGTTTTCTCCCATGTCAATGCCGGATTAGCAAGAACTGTCTGCGCAAGCCCCCCGGTGATGTTGCCGTTGAGGATATAATTTGCCGTGGCGAACAGTGATTGATACATATAGTAGCTTGTAGTGGCATTGTTGCCCAACGAGCCATACGACGCACGGAGTTTGAGTTGGTTGAGCCATGACGATGTTCCGCGCATGAACCTTTCTTCTGAAATTCTCCATCCTGCCGAAATCGATGGAAAATAGCCCCAGCGATGACCGGGTGCGAATTTCGACGAACCGTCGGCACGCAGATTGGCTTCAAGCAGATAGCGGTTGTCCCAGTTGAGGTTGACACGTCCGAAATAGGAGCGCATCGCCCATTCGTTGTAGTTGCCAGTTATGCCGCCGTTGGTCATACCGGCGTCGATGGCGCCTAATGACGGATCAACGAGGTCGTATTTAATGAAATAGTCCTGATCATACTTGTTGTATTCCTGGCTCATGCCGGCGAATAAGGATGCTTCGAGTTTGCTGACATTGAATTTATATTGTGCGGTCACTTCCGATGAGCGGAATGTGTTTCGGTAGTTGTAGCGGCGGATATATGTGCGCACAACCCCCTCGCGGATAAGCACCGGCCCGTCGAAAGTGAAGCGGTACAAGTCGCGGTCGGTCAGATGATGCTCGATGTTGCGCTCCCAGTAGTTCATGGAGAAAGTTCCTTGGACAGTCAGCCCTTTCACCGGAGTAAGACGCGCATAGATCTTACCGACCATGCGTTTTGTCTTGACCGGATACTCGTCCTTGTAGAACCACTGCCGGCGGTACGGATTGGCGTTGCTCACGTTTTCCTCCTCCGGATTCTGTATGCCTCCATAAAGCCCTGTGGCCGGGTCATACAGCGTCATGCCCGGCACAGTATTGAACGCACCGTAACCGAAAATGACATCACCACCTGCCGCGGCATTCTCCGCCGACGGATTATTGGTGTCATAATAACCGAACAGGTTTGTCCCGACACTTATCCACGGCTTTATATTGATGTCAAGGTTTGTGCGCATCTGGTAACGCTCATAATCCGTGTGATACACCATGCCCGGATTGTTGACATAGCCGAACGAGAGGTTATAATTCACCGTTTTCGTTCCTCCGGTGATTGCAAGATTATGATTCTGCACCACCGACGTGTTGCGGTAGATATGGTCCTGCCAGTCAGTGTTGGGATATATTGAGGGGTTGCGACCGCCGTCGTTGCGCCATTCGTCGATCTTGCCTTGTGAAAACCGAGGTGCCTGGCCGTTGACTATCAGGCCTGCATTCTGTATTTCCATGAAATCGGCATAATCAGTCACAAGATTCAGACGCTTGGCTACGGTTTCAAACGATACATTGCCGCTGTATGTGACCCTTGGTGCGCGTTCCACACCGTGCCGGGTAGTTACGAGAATAACGCCGTTTGCGGCTCTTGAACCGTATATGGCAGCGGAAGCAGCATCCTTCAGCACCGATATATTCTCTATATCCTGGGGGTTGATGTCACTGAGGGCGATGCCTGTCATGCCGTCCACCACTACCAGCGGCGCCGCATTGTTTAGAGTGCCGAGACCACGCACCGTTATGCTCTGTGATTCAAAGCCCGGAGTGTTTCCTCCGGAGTTTGTGACTGTCAGGCCTGCGGCAAGTCCGGCAAGCGCATTGGTGGCGTTAGTGATCGGGCGGTCTTCAAGCGCACCGACATTGACCGAGGACACCGAGCCTGTCAGGTCGACTTTCTTTTGTGTGGCATAGCCCACAACAACCACTTCATCAATCAACGAAGATACAGGCTTAAGTTCAATCTTAATGTTAGTGAAGTTGTCCGCATTCACTTCCACACTCTCTTCGGCATAGCCCACATACGACACATTTAATTCACACGGCAGGCCAAGCACATGCAATATGAAGTCTCCTTCGACATCTGTGATGGTGGCGTTCTTGCGGTCTTCATCCGTAAACACCGAGCATCCAATCACCGGATCTCCATATTCATCGACCACTTTTCCCCTGATCGCACACGCTCCAGAAACATCTGCCTGTTCACGCGTCATTCCGTACATATTCAGCGCGCATCCCGAAGTGAAGACAAGGCAAAGCAAAACGATAAGGATAGGATAACGATTCATTTCAGCTAATACTTTTTTTACGCAAATATAAATGTGTCGCCGAAAATGCCAAAGCGGGTGATAATAGACAACATAAATATGACAACGAAAAGGGTGAGGCGACAAACACATGCCACCCCACCCCGAGACTCACTAATTATTGATCATCCCACCTGTATCACAAGAAAATTAGAAAGGTTCCAGAATCTGCATGAATCAATTATCATCAGCACCAGTCCGTCAACATCTTCAACCAGAGCATAAGACCCTTCGGGATGATTGGTTAGAATTTTAGCCTTATCGGCATTGAGATACAACTTTTTAAGGCTGCGTTTGTCAGCCGTGACGAAAAAGTCCCTATCAAAATCTCCTTTCATCAGTTTTAGATTCCTGAGGAATCCGGTCTCAATGATTTTGTGCTCCTTAAGCTGTGACTTCGAAGCAATCACGTAGTAGCATTCATTCAACTCGTTTTCCAGCCTGATTGATGCGGATTGCATCGAATCAAGACTCGAATTCACAATCGCCACAGTCGAATTCAGAGAGTCGATTTCTACATTGAGAGAGTCTATTATTTTATCAGATTGCGATATTCTCGCCTTTAGCCGCTCCACTTCTTCAGTCTGCGCATCGGTCATTTTTCGCATTGCCGCAATGGTGCTTTTGAGTTCATCTGTATAAAAAGATGATTTTTTCATGCGCTCATCCATTTCAGCCAAGCGCTCACGACGCATTCTCAAGGATTCCCTCACAGCATCCATATCAGCCAGTAACCGGCGGCACTGCGCCTTGTTTTCAGATGATTGAGATCCGGTGATAGCCACAATATCTTCCAGACGCTTGATTTGATCCATGCTCGCGGTCATCTCCTCGACAAGGCCCAAAAGCATGTCCCTTTCTGCCAAAGCCTCGGCAAGCTCTTGCCTTGAAGCCTCCATAAGTGATTGCTGTTGATTTGACTGCTCCTGACTTTGGCACGAAGTAGCCAACATTGTCAGCGCAGTCAGGAATGATAAGAGGTATTTCATTGTCAAAGATTGAATTCTGATACAAAAATAATCATTTTCATCTTAAAATTCCAAACACGCAAACAAACGACCAAAATATGCCAATAAACGTCATCCCGCAGACTTGTAAAATATTTGCCCGCACACTATCTTTGCAACATGAAATCAATCGAGAATAAAACATCATTCATCCTTGACCTATTCTTTTGCGTGATTTTCATCCCAATTCTCGTTTCGTTGGGTCCGGCTCACCATTGGTTTGGACAATGGCCTCTTTTTTCAGTGATAGTTTGCGCCTATCTATACGGATGCTACTTCAGTATAATGAAGATCAACGTGCCCAAACTGCTGATCGCAAAAAAATACACATCCATCGCAGGCGTCATCCTTCTTTCTGTGACAGCCACTTATCTGCTTTCGCTATACCCGTTGCCCGACATGGACTTTGTCACCCCGGCTTTGAGCGAGTATCAGACGAAGGTGCGCAACTATGGTGTCGCGGTCTCGCTTTGGCTGATGTTTTCTCTCGTCATAGGCTATGCTCTCACCATATCATTCGTCAAAGAGCTATACGCCCAGCTGTTGCTTAAAAAAAAGATAGAAGCGGAGAGGGACAAAGCCGAGCTCGCTGTTTTCAAGGCGCAAATCAGCCCTCACTTCATGTTCAATACACTCAACTCATTATACAGCCTCGTGATAGGGACTTCGGAAAAAGCCGAAAACGCTTTCATCAAATTCACCGAACTGCTTAAATACACATACATCACGATAGAAAAAGATCTGGTGACTCTTGCCGACGAAATCGCGTACATCCAAAATTACATCGACCTGCAGCAGATAAGGCTGAATAGCCACACTGAAATAGACTGGAGATACGACATTGACAACGATATGATTAAAGTGCCTCCAATGCTGATGCTGACATTTGTGGAAAACGCATTTAAATACGGGTCATCCACATGCCGCGACTGTGTCATACGCATATATCTGTCAGTCAGAGATGGCGTAATTCGTTTTGAAACCTGGAACAGGATAATGAAACACGCTGATGAATTCCGAAAAGACATGCCCGTAGGAATCGAGAACTGCAAATCCAGACTGATGTCTCTATACCCCGATTGCCACTCCCTGAATACGGCAGAGGAGGACGGGGCCTTCAGAGTGTCATTAAAAATAGAAGTAAAAGCCCATGAACAACACGATTAAATGCGTGGCGATCGACGACGAACCCCTTGCGCTGGATATCATCGCCAAATTTTGTCAACGTATTGGAGGCATTGAATTGTCAGTTTTCTCAGATCCGGCATTAGGCCTGGAGCGCATCAGGACAGAAAAGCCGCAGGTGGCCTTCCTCGACATAGAAATGGAGAATATCAGCGGACTGGCCATCGCCGCGCAACTGCCCAAGGAGACGTGCTTCATCTTCACCACCGCATTTCTTGACTACGCAATGGACGGATTTGAGCTCGATGCAGTCGACTACCTTCACAAACCCATCGCCTTTTCGCGCTTTCAGACGGCTTTCGCAAAAGCCTTGAGACGCCTGAAAGGCAATTCCGCTGACGAAAAACAAAATATTTTGGTCAAACAGGAATACAACAATGTCAACATCCCCTTAAATGAAATCATTTATGTAGAGGCGATGGAAGGATACGTCAAGATATTCCGTGAAAACAATGTTTGCACCGTATCACGAATGATACTGAAAGTCATCGGAAATCTCTTGCCTGAAAAAAACTTCATAAGGATACACCGGTCATTCATCATACAGAAATCTAAAGTCAGAAGCTTCAACAAAAGAGAGGTGGAGCTCAAAAACGGAAAACGCCTTCCGATAGGACGCCAATACGCCAATGACGTAGCGGCAATCTTATCTCAAACGAAAACCGACTGATACATCTCACACAAAATATTGGCCAACCGCCCGAGGATTGGAAAAAGTTATGTATCTTTGCAATTGCAAACATTGCGAGTTATGACTACGAATCCTATCTTCATCATACCGGCGCGGGGCGGAAGCAAGGGCATCCCCCACAAAAACATAGCCCGAATAGCCGGAAAGACCTTGCTGGCGTATGCCATTGACGCTGCCAGAGGCGCTGGCGCCCCTGATCAGCGCATAATCCTCTCCACTGACGATGCGGCCATCGCCGACGCTGCCCGCGAGGAAGGACTCAACGTGCCATACATGCGCCCGGCCCGGCTGGCCACCGACACGGCGTCGAGCCGCGACGCGATGCTCGATGTCATGGACTGGGCCGACGCCAGGGGCATCGATTACGACTGCGTGGTGCTTCTGCAGCCCACCTCGCCCCTGCGCACAGCCGAGGACATCAAAGGATGCCTGGCGCTATACAATGACGATATCGACATGGTGGTGAGCGCTACCGAATGCTCGGCCAATCCCTACTATAACTGTTTCGAGCCTGATGCTGAAGGCTTCCTGCGCATATCTAAAGGCGACGGCCTCATCACCCGCCGGCAGGACGCGCCGGCAGCCTACGAGCTCAACGGCGCCGTATATGTGATCAATCCCCGCTCGCTCAGGTCAATGCCAATGGGAGCCTTCTCCAAGAGAGTGCCCTACGCAATGCCCGCCGACCGAAGCATCGACATAGACCGCCCCATAGACCTGATAGTGGCTGAAGCCTTGATTAACGAACAGTCAAAAACAAAATGAACCAACACATCATAAGCACAGAAGCCACTCTGCGCGAGGCATTGAGCCGGCTCAACGACCTCTCGGGAGGGGTGATGACATTATTCGCCGTTGACAGCGAAGGCGTGATGAAGGGCACAGTCACCGGCGGCGACCTGCGCAGGGCCATACTCGCCGGCGCAGGCATAGACACGCCGGTGAGTGAGGCTATGCACACCGGCTTCAGAAGCCTGAGAGACGGCAAGCCTGACGTGAGGAGCATACGCCGTTGCCGCAATCTCGGAATAAAGCTTCTGCCTCGCCTTGACAAAAACGGGCATATTGTGTCAGTGCTCGACCTTTCGAAATGCCGCACCCAGCTGCCGGTGTGTGCCATATTGATGGCCGGAGGCAAAGGCGAGCGCCTGCGCCCGCTAACCGAGAAGACGCCCAAGCCCCTGCTTGAAGTGGGTGGCAAGCCTATAATCGACTACAATATCGAGGCGCTCCTGGCGTGCGGCATCGAGAGGATATTCATCACCGTCAACTATCTGGCCGAGTGCATCGAGCGCCATGTGGCGTCGAAGCCCGAATGGGCCGGAAAGGTGGAGTGCGTGAGAGAAAGCCGCCCCCTCGGCACGATCGGCTCGGCGGCATTGGCCGGAATACCCGACGAGGGGCTGACCATAGTCACCAATTCCGACATCCTCACCACGATTTCATACGAGGATATGTACCTGCACCACACGTCAAAAGGAGCCGACATCACCATTGCGGCCATCCCCTATCAGGTGTCGGTGCCGTATGCCATACTCACGGTCGATCCTGCCGACCAAAGCCGTGTCACAGGCCTGTCGGAGAAGCCGTCATACTCATTCTTCGCCAACGCCGGCATATATATTTTTCCGAATGCCATGCTGAAATCCCTCCCCACCGATCGGCGCACCGACGCCACCGATCTCATCGAAGACGCGATAAGGCAGGAACGAAAAGTGACATATTATCCCATCAACGGCACATGGATCGACATCGGCTCGCCAATGGACTTCAAGCATGCGGCCGAGCTCATGAAAAGCGTCACTGCTTTCAATAAATAAAGGCTCCGGCGGGAAATATCGCGTCTACGATTGTTAATAATACATACGACACGCCCAAGTGCGCGCGTATATGCAATTAATATAATTTTGCGGTGAGCCATCGCGCTGACCCCAACTTAAATAGCAGATTTATGGCTGACTCTAATTTCATAGACTACGTAAAAATCCTCTGCCGCTCGGGCAAAGGCGGTGCCGGCTCGGCTCATTTCTATCGCGCCAAATACATACCCAAAGGCGGCCCTGACGGCGGCGACGGCGGCAAGGGCGGCAGCATCATACTCAAGGGCAACAAAAATATGTGGACGCTGCTTCCGCTTAAATACCGCAGGCATATTTTCGCCGGAAACGGACAGGCTGGCTCCGGCGGACGGAGCTTCGGCAAGGACGGCGACGATGTGATCGTAGAGGTGCCCTGCGGCACCGTCGTATTCGATGCCGAAACCGGCGAATACCTTTGCGAAGTCACCGACGACGGCCAGGAAGTGGGCCTGCTCAAAGGCGGACGCGGAGGCCTCGGCAACTGGCACTTCAAAAGCGCCACCAACCGCACTCCACGCTATGCCCAGCCCGGCGAGCCGGCCATTGAAAAAAGCGTGATCCTCGAGCTTAAGCTTCTGGCCGACGTGGGCCTCGTAGGCTTCCCGAATGCCGGAAAGTCAACCCTGCTTTCGTCTCTGTCTTCGGCCCGCCCGAAGATCGCCGACTATCCGTTCACCACTATGGAGCCGCAGCTCGGCATCGTGAGCTACCGCGACAACCGCTCGTTTGTGATGGCCGACATCCCCGGCATCATCGAGGGCGCGAGCGAGGGCAAAGGCCTCGGACTGAGATTCCTGCGCCACATAGAGCGCAACGCAGTGCTGCTCTTCATGGTGCCTGCCGACGCCGAAGACATACGCAAGGAATATGAAGTGCTCCTCGGCGAGCTCGAGAAATTCAATCCGCAGCTCATGGACAAGCATCGACTGCTGGCCGTGTCGAAATGCGATATGCTCGACGAGGAACTGATGGACGAAATACGCGCCACACTCCCCGACGACATCCCGTCGGTATTCATTTCATCTGTCACCGGATACGGGCTCACCGAGCTCAAAGACATGCTGTGGCGGGCCATTACAGACGAAAATAACCGCCTCGCCACCCCCGACATCATACACCGCCCGCTCGACGGCAACCACCGCGTGCGCGAAGAAGACAACTTCATCTTCGAATACGAACCCACGGAGGAAGAAGCCGAAGACCTGCAGCAGATCAGCCCGGAGGCATGGGGCAATGACGCATACGAATGGGATGAGGACGCCGACGAGGATTTCGACGAAAATCTCTATGAGGCTGACGACGACAGCAACAAGAACCGATAAAGCCGCCGCATGACCATTCGCGAAATGAAGCGGCATCTCACGCAGATGCTGACGCCCGCAGTAGGAGACAGCGAGGCCGGGGCCATGGCCCTGGCCATCATTGAAGACATACGCGGATACAAGGCCGTGGACATAGCCATTAACGGCGACCGCGATTTGCTTCCCGATACCGAGAAGCGCATGACCAATGCAGCCGAGAAGGTGATAGGAGGCATGCCCTTGCAGTATGCCATCGGCAAAGCCCTGTTCAGGGGCAGATACTTCAGAGTGGACCGGTCCACTCTCATTCCCCGCCCCGAGACCGCGCAGTTGGTGGATATGATCACTGACAGATGGCGCGGAGAATCAGATCTACGTGTCATGGACATTGGCACCGGCTCGGGTTGCATTGCCATCTCTCTCTCCCTCGACCTGCCTTTTGCCCACGTCGATGCCATTGACATCAGCCCCGGAGCGCTCGCCGTGGCCAAAAAGAACGCAGAGACGCTTAATGCCACCCGCATTTCATTCAGTGAAGCCGATGCTCTGTCCCTGCCCCCGCAGGACGATACCTTCGACATCATAGTGAGCAATCCGCCCTATGTGCTTGATAGCGAAAAAGCCTCTATCGACGCCCGGGTAGCCGACTATGAGCCGGCCACGGCTCTCTTCGTGCCCGACAGTGATGCCTTGAGGTTCTACAGGCCAATAGCCGAGTTCGCATCGCGCTCGCTCCGCCCCGGCGGCATGCTTTATTTTGAAATCAACCCTCTATGCGCCGACAGCATCCTATCACTGCTGCGAGGATGCGGATTCAAAGACGCAAGCGTGGAGCGTGACTACAAGGGCGCACTCAGATTCGCCATAGCCGAAAAATGACAATAAAGCCGAAAACAGTCAGTCCGCAGCAAGCCCTCATGCGCCTTGAAGACCTTTGTGTGAGCGCTGAACACTGCGAGGGCGAGATGCGCGAAAAGATGCGCAGATGGCGCATAGCGCCGTCTGACGCCGACAAGATCATAGAATCGCTCAAAAAGCGCAGATTCATTGACGACAGGCGATTTGCCGAGGCCTACGCGCGCGACAAATACCGCTTCGCCCGCTGGGGAAAGCGTAAGATAGCCATGGGGCTTGCCGCCAAGCGCGTGGACTGCGACATCGTGGCCGACGCGCTCGACGCCATCGACGCGGACGAATACACAGACATAGCCCGAAGCGCGCTCAACGCCAAGATCAACGCCAATCCTGACTCAATCTCTACCTTCGAAGGTCGCACAAAACTCTTCAGATTCCTTATTGGCAGGGGCTACGAACCGGCGCTCGCATCAGCCCTGATCAAGGATGCGATCCATATACAATAAAAATTTATAGCTAAATACGCGCGAAGTATTGACAGATTGTATTTATTTCTTTATATTTGCAATCTATAACCAATACCCCGCCAAATATGCGACAGATACTGACCTCACTGTCATTTCTATTGTGCCTTATAGTCAACGCGGCGGCAGACAAAGGCGAAAATGACAATATCGTAATAAACCGGCGCATCACCACCTACACCCTTAAAAGCTCAGCCTATGCTAAACTTGGATCAGTGAAGGAGCGCGACGAAATCACCTTCGCCGCGCAGCGAGTCGACGGCAATGCCATAGCCATTACATTCTACAACGACAATATCACTGTAGACAAGGCATCGGCATCCGGAGCAAAGCCGCAATACCGCAAAGCCACTGACAAGGACATTTTTTTCGACGATTCGAGGGTATGCTTCATGCAGGTGCCCGTGAAAGCCGGAAAAGAGGCGAAAGCTTCATTTGAACTGACGCACTCAGATCCGGCCCAATTCTGCGAAATCCACTTCCCCAGCGCTTATTTCACCCGCGAATTAGTGGTGGAAGTGGAGGTGCCCATAGAGTTGGCCTCATATATCAGCATTGAGCCTTTCAATCTGACCGATAACATGAAATTTGAAAGCGTCCCTACCAAAGACGAGGGCATGCTGTACCGTGTCACTATGACTGATGTCGCGGCGACCAAGCGCGAGCCGCTGGCCCCATCGTATTCGTTCACGGCCCCAAGGCTCATGGTAAAAGGCACATTCTACGACCTCAAAGCCCTTTATGAATTCCTCCACGGCTATTGCCCGCAGAACGAAAGGCCCGCCGAGGCCGTGGCTGCCATGGCCGCCACAGTCTCGGCCTCTGCCCCGACGCAGATCGCGGCCATCGACTCTGTGGCCCGGTGGGTGAGGAGCAACATACGCTATGTGGCCATTGAGCATGGCGATTACGGACGCTCTCCGGCTCCGGCAGAGGAGGTGCTTGAAAAGAGGTACGGGGATTGCAAGGGATCGGCCAACCTCATAAAGGATATGCTCAGGAGCATTGGAGTGGACGCGAGGCTCGCCTGGATAGGCACAGCCGGAGATAAGGCGTATTCATGGTCGGAATATCCGCTCATGTCATGCGGCAACCACATGATAGCCGCCGCTATGCTGCCCGACACCGTGATCTTCATCGACGGCACCACCGGACTTCAGCCCGACGGCTTTATCTCACCGTCGATTCAAGGCCGCGAAGCCATGATCGAAGACGGCGCGTCATACATATTGAAACACACGCCCATCCTCCCGTTCAATGCCTCAACCGACTCGGCTGCCATAATCTATGCCATCGGCGCCCAAGGCCTTGAAGGCAATGCCACACGCACACTGACAGGCACTTTCAGCTCCATGATAGAAAATTCTCACCATGCGGTGAGGTCTACGCGCAAAAACGAACTCCTCGCCGCCTTCGCCTCTGACCAAGGCTCGGCGGCAGCTGACAGTGTGTCGCTCATCTCCGGCGGCATTGACGGGAAGCCGTCTGTGCTCACATACCGGATCACTGACCCTGCAAGCGTGAAAAACGCGAGCACAGCCATGTATGTCGGCATGCCGGCATTTCACAGCCTGCCGGTTTTCCCCCTTTCAAGCAAGGAGCTAAAAGAACGCACACGAGGCGTGCGCCTGCCTTACGGATGGAAAGTGAGCACAGTCTCCACCCTGATGCTGCCAGAGGATGCAGGCGAGATATCACTTCCCGACGACACAGAATACGAAGGCCGATGGTTCAAGGCCAGCATTTCCTACAGCATCATCGAAGGCGACGCTGTAAAGTGCGTCGCTTCGGCCGAAGTGATACGCCCCGACGCCGATCCCGCGGAAACGCCTGATTGGAATGACGAACTGTCGAAATTAACCAAACTATCCTCACGTAAAATAAAAATCTCTAAAAAATGAAAAACTTCCTTTTGCTGCTTTTCGTTCTTGCAGGCATGGCCATGGCGCAAGCCGCATCCGACAAAAAATTCCACAACAAGGCCTCTAAAGAAGTCTGGTCAACAGATATCGACATCATGAACCCTTCGGCAGAGATACCATCAGAATTGTCTGACGGACAATCAGCCGTCATTATCGGCGCTTACTATGGCGTAAAGGCCGAGGCCAACGACCAGCAGTCAGTGTCAAGGTCGCTGTCGACAAAGACCACATGCACATCGGTCAACCGCATCATGGTGAAGCTCCTTGACCAGGCAGCGGTTGACTACTACAGCGACTTCTCCTACGGCGGACAGACGCGCATGAAGCGGGCTAACGGATATGTCAGCCGCAAGATCGACAACGCATTCGGCGCGCGCATATTCAAGCCCGACGGCTCCATGCAGGAGGTAGACCTCTCTGAAGCCCTTGTGGAGACAAGCGGAAAGAAAGGCAAAGACGTTGAGTCCTACAAGATAGTGATACCCGGCCTGGAGGTGGGCGACGTGCTCGAGTATTTCTACTACACAAAAGAGGTGGCCGAGAGCACATCGCCCCAACGCATGCTCTTCCCCTTCTGCAAGAGATATCCGGTGATGAACATGAAGATCTCAGGCGAATTTGACCCTGATCTCACCGTCGAATGCCGGTCGGTCAACGGCGCGCATGACCTTGCCAAAGGCTTCGACGAAAAGAGCAAGAAAAACACCGTGACTCTGCATGCTTCGGGCATCTCGGCCATGCCCGACGAAGAATGGACCCTCCCCTTGAGGCAAATCCCCTACATCGAGATGCAGGTGCTCAACAACACATCGCCCCTGGGCATCTCTTCAATAAAGCGCCGCGAGGGTGTGCACTTCCTCCCCGCCGGAGTCTACTACAACGATATACGCACTGTGACGCGCCTGATCGACACCAAGGACTCTAAAGCGATGAGGAAGGCGCAAGGCACCATAAAAGCTTTCCGCAAGCAGCATCCGCAGGCGTCGCGCAAGGAAATAGCCGACGCCACATGGCTCGCGCTGATGCACTCCATGATATGCGAGAAGGAAAGCCTCAACGACATGGAGCTTGCCATCTGCATGCATGACATCCTGTCAGACCAGGGATTCGAGCCCGACAGCCTCGGCATCGGATTCACATGCTCGCGAGAGAGCTTTTCGATCAACGACATCCTTTCGTGGGGCGAGCCCGACTATGTGGCGGTGGTCGGAGACGACATCTATTATATGGGAATCTCGGGCGACTATATGCCGGGCGAATTCCCGGCATCGTACCACGGCGAGCAGGTGGGCGCATTCATGGGCAAGCGCGAAAACCTCTCGAAAGGGACCATGCTCAGGGAAATGCGGGTGCCGCAGACAAGGGCCACCCAGAACGCCCTCAAGCAAGAAATGACCCTCAAAGTGGGCGTCGACGGCGAGCCTTCGCGTCTGGTGCGGCAAGCCGCGGCTATAGGCGGCGCCAAAGGCTCCATAAGCCTGCCTCAGGACATCAACGCATATCTGACCTCAATAGAAGATTTCCTTGAGATTCCCGAGAAAAACAGGCATAAGAGAATCAACCAGGACGATGTGGAGTTCGCCAAGCGCACCACTGAATTCATGCGTGAAGAGGCAGAGACGCAGATAGGCAGCGCTCCGTCGGAGATCACCACAGCGGAAGTGAAGTCTTGGGGCAATCTGCCATCAGGCAACACCGCCTCATGGGAAATGGAATGCGAATTCAACGACCTGACCGAAGACCTTGGCGACGACATTGAGCTCAAAGTGGGCAAGCTGCTCGGAAACACCGAAAAGCTGACCAACGAGCAAAAGACCCGCTCACTCGATGTGATGATACCCTCTCCACGGCAGACAATGACATCTGTCATCATAGAGATTCCCCAGGGATACAAGGTGGACGAAGCCAGCCTCGAAGCCTTGAAGGTGAACACATCCACCACCGCAGGCCAGGTGATGATGCAGCCGCAGATCCTCGACAACGGCAACCTCAAAGTGCAATACATGCTGCGATTCAACAAATCGCACATCCCGGTGGAGCAATGGCCCAATTTCGCGGTCCTTATTGACGCCGCAGCCGACGTCTCAGCCTCGTCAGTAATCCTCACCAAGCAATAATCCCCACAGTCCCTCCGGAGAGCCAACATCGCGCCCTCCGGAGGACTTCATCCTATTCGGCATCACAATCTACATTTAGTGTCAATTTTGACTGTAATACTAAAATCCACAATTCACTTTTTTCTGTGTAAAAAAAAAGTATTTTATATTTTTTTCGTATTATCTTTACATTCATAAAAATAAATTTTTATTAAATTTAGTATCAATAAAACCCGTATTCACTTGACAGTATAATAAGGCCAATAACCTATTTGATTTACGTACTCATCCGGCTTGATTTAATAAATTATACCCATCACCGACATTATATTTTATATATGAACAAATTATCTCCGTTTATAAAGTACTTTACAGTTATTCTTGTATCCGGTTTATTATCCGCATATAGCAATGAGGTATTTGCCCAAGACTACGTAGACATAGTGCATTCTGACAGTTATACTTCCGGCTCTAAATATGCTACACTAAACACCTCTATGCTTACTAAAGAGCAGAGAGCCAGCAGTCAATCCTCCTCTATCATCATAACAAATGAAGACGAACTTGATGAAAATACATTGATAGCGGTGAAGTACGCAAAATCGGTTTGGGAGTCAGTTATTTCCAACAGTGTCAACCTGTTGATCGAGGTAAAAATTGCTGATATTGAAGAAGACATCAGGACTACGGTGAAATATATAAAGGACGATGGAATTCTCATTCCAGTATCTTTAGCCGCATATATCCGCCAATCAGCAGATAGGGATTATAAACTTCCTGACGGAATCATCTACATAAGTTCAAACACTGCTTGGGATTATGGGTTGAATAACAACAAATCTCCCGAAGGACTTAACTTGGCTTATGGTTTAATCAGAGCCATCGCCCGCACTCTTGGATTTGGCTCCAGCATTATGATGGATTCAAACGGAAACTATATGTTCGCAGATAAACAACATCATACTATATTCAATACCATAGTGCACAATTCATCCAATATCAAATTAAACACTTTAAGCATTAATGGAGGGAAACCCAGTGCTGAACTAAAAACGTTCATCGAAAATCCCGGCCAAACTTTTTGGATTAGCGGCAATAATGGAGATTATAAATTATCATCACCACCATACGACTTGAATAACCCGCCATTTGTATTTCTGGAGGATGTCAATTCCCTGATGAAAAAGGATTTGCTTATTGGTGACTATATTCTTCAAGTTGACAATAAGACCCTGGATATACTCAACACTTTAGGATGGAACACAATAAAAAACAATCCTCTGACTATTTCGAGCGACGATGTATCAGACAACGGCCTTGCATCCGCGTATGCTTCACACAATTTCAGAATTAACACAGGAAATCAATCAATCAGCGCCCCAAAATGGTTCTTACACTTACCCTTGAAGAATGGTGTGATTCAAAAGATTCAATTGCAGGACAACAACCTTTCATGCACAACTCCTATAATCGAGAATGAAGATCTATTCAAAATAAACCTTGATGGTGACATCGAGGCCAAATTGCACTTTTCATGCACAATCGATGGAAAAGAGGTTGAGGCCAATCCTTTTAAGATCTTCTTTGAACTAAAACCTCTTATTGAATACGCTACCATTGAGAAAATTGTAGATAATTCGCCGTTAGATTCCTATGACGCATATTATAAAGTTAAGTATCGTGGGGCTGATAAAATAAAAGTTTCTGTGGAGGAGGAATTCTCTTCAATATTGAAATCCAATTACCTGTACGAACCATACATCGCGTATGGTATCGCTGACCATATAGCCTCGCCGTTCTATGCATGGATAGATTTTATCGCGGAAAACAAATATGGACGTTCTGTATATACAATTGAACTTCAGCCATTCGGCGTCGTACAAAAGCCTTCGGGAAATGTCGAACAGGTGATTGATATCGACGGAATTTTTGAAATTTACGACCTTTGTGGTATTAAATTGGGGCAATTCAATAATCTCGTAGACATTAAGTCCCTTCAATATAAAGGCGTGGTCATTGTTAAGCATATAGTCAATGATGAAATCATTGAAACAAAAAAAATATTTTTATGAGGGGCATAACCATAAAGAAGGAGGCATTAGGATAAAGCCGAAAGAGCCATAATCGGCTTTCTCCGAATGCCGAGTACTGTTGTGTCCATGCCGGGCATGCCTGCGCCATACTCCGGCATACCCGGATACTATAAATCGGCCTCCTCCGGATGCCTCCATCCCCGCCACACTTCCAATCTCGCTGATTGACAATTCATCAATCATTAAATCACATTTGATATCCTGATGCTACTGTCCTCCTGTCCTAAAAGTCACCACGAATCTTTGATGGAATCGCATAAACCTCTTTTGCAGAGGGGCACACTCAGACTTTGATATCGCTAAACCTCGCCATTTTTTTGCCGCTTGATTTTTATTAAGGGAAAATAGGTGCGGAAATTGGATTTTTTTTCGTAACTTTGCGTGTTAATACGCTTACGCAAAAAATATCATATTTTCTATGTTTAGGACAAATACTTGCGGCGAGCTTCGCATCGCTAACGCCGGAGAGGAAGTGACCCTCGCCGGCTGGGTGCAGAGAGTCCGCAAAATGGGAGGCATGACCTTCCTCGACCTGCGAGATCGATATGGCATCACCCAGGTGGTTTTTGACAGCAGCGACGACGCTGCCCTCAACGACGCCGCATCTCACCTTGGCCGCGAATTCGTGGCTCAAGTCAACGGCATAGTCAGGGAGCGCGAATCAAAGAACCCCAACATGCCCACCGGCGACGTGGAGATCGTGGCCAAGAGCCTCAACATCCTCAACACCAGCGAGGTGCCTCCGTTCACGATTGAAGACAACACCGACGGCGGAGACGACCTGCGCATGAAATACCGCTACCTCGACATCCGCCGCAGCCCCGTGCGCAAAAACCTGGAGCTGCGCCACAAGATGACGATGGAGGTGCGCCGCTATCTCGACTCAAAGGGATTCCTTGAGATAGAGACTCCGATGCTCGTGGGCTCGACGCCCGAAGGCGCCCGCGACTTCGTGGTGCCCTCGCGCATGAACCAGGGCCAATTCTACGCCCTGCCCCAGTCGCCCCAGACCCTGAAGCAGTTGCTGATGGTGGCCGGCATCGACCGCTACTTCCAGATCGTGAAATGCTTCCGCGACGAAGACCTGCGCGCCGACCGCCAGCCCGAATTCACGCAGATCGACTGCGAGATGAGCTTCATCGAGCAGAACGACATCATCGAGCTCTTCGAGGGCATGGCCAAGCACCTGTTCAAGACCATCCGCGGCATCGAGCTCACCGAGCCGTTCCCCCGTATGCCTTGGGCCGACGCCATGAAATATTACGGCAGCGACAAGCCCGACACCCGCTTCGACATGAAGTTTGTGGAGCTTATGGATGTGCTTAAGGGCCACGGATTCAGCGTATTTGACAACGCGGCCTATATCGGCGGCATCAACGCCAAGGGCGCGGCTCACTATACACGCAAGCAGATCGACCAACTCACGGACTACGTAAAGCGCAGCCAGATCGGCGCCAAGGGCATGGTTTACGCCCGCGTAGGCGAGGACGGCACTGTAAAATCGTCGGTCGACAAATTCTACACACAGGAAGTGCTGCAGGAGATGGCCCGGAAGATGGATGCCGCTCCCGGCGACCTCATACTCATCCTCAGCGGCGATGACGCCATGAAGACCCGCAAGCAGCTCTGCGAGCTCCGTCTCGAGATGGGACGCCAGCTGGGCCTGCGCGACAAGAACAAATTCTCATGCCTCTGGGTCGTAGACTTCCCCATGTTTGAGTGGAGCGACGAAGAGCAGCGCCTGATGGCCATGCACCACCCCTTCACCCACCCCAAGGACGAAGACATCCCCATGCTCGACACCGACCCCGCAGCCGTACGCGCCGATGCCTATGACATGGTCATCAACGGCGTGGAAGTCGGCGGCGGCTCAATCCGCATCCATGACAGCGAGCTGCAGGCCAAGATGTTCGAGATACTCGGATTCACGCCCGAAAAGGCACAGGAGCAATTCGGCTTCCTGATGAACGCCTTCAAATTCGGAGCGCCTCCCCACGGCGGCCTCGCATACGGCCTCGACCGCTGGGTGTCGCTCTTCGCGGGCCTCGACTCTATCCGCGACTGCATAGCATTCCCGAAGAACAACAGCGGACGCGACGTGATGCTCGACGCTCCCGCCGCCCTCGACCAGAAGCAGCTCGACGAGCTCGCCATAGCCCTGGTGGAGAAGCCCGCGAAATAAACTTTTTTAACCAGGAATTTTGGATGATGCGCGAAGGATCATCCGAAATTCCTGTTTTGGCAATTTATACAGCAGATGCGAAATTCAGCGATCATAGCGCTCATTGAGCGGTTTGCGAGCCCCTCGCTGCAGGAGAAGTGGGACAACACAGGCCTGCAGGTGGGCACCCCGCTGGCCGAATGCACCGGAGTGCTCGTGTGCCTCGATCCCACCCCGGCGGTGGTCGACGAGGCCATCAGCCTCGGCTACAACCTCATAGTCTCTCATCATCCCCTTTTCTTCAAGCCGGTGAAGAGGCTGACCGGTGCCACCCTCACCGAAGCGACAGCCCTCAAGGCCATCGCCGCAGGCATCACCATCTATTCGACCCATACAGCCTGCGATTCGGCCCAAGGAGGCGTGTCTTACGCCCTGGCCCGGATGCTTGGCGTGGAGCCGAAGCGCACGCTCGCGCCTGTGAGCGGACGCCTGGCGCTGCTCAAGACGATGGTGCCATCAGACCACGCCGACGTGGTGCGCATAGCCCTCTTCGACGCCGGAGCCGGAGCGCTCGGCAAATATGACTGCTGCAGCTTCAACGTGGAAGGCACAGGCACATTCCGCCCGCTCGAAGGCGCTGATCCATACGCAGGCACGCCCGGCGAAGGCCACTCCGAAGCCGAGACTGAAATCACAGTGGTGCTTCCGTCAGACCTTATTGGCCAAGTCGAGAAGGCCCTGCTCGAGACCCACCCCTACGAAACGCCCGCTTATTCGTTCCTGCCATTGCTCAACTCTGAGCCGGATCTCGGACTCGGGGTTTACGGCATCAGCGAAGACGGCCTTTCGCCCGATGATTTCGTGGCTATGGTCAAGGATAGGCTCGGATGCCAGGCTGTGAGATGCACGGCTATCGGCCTCGACCCTGAGACAAAAATCAGGCGGGTGGCTGTGTGCGGAGGCAGCGGGGGCGAATTCATAGGCAAGGCCATAGCCATGGGCGCGCAGGCCTATGTCACCGCCGACATCCGCTACCACGACTTTGTGGAATACCGCGACCGCATCCTGCTGATAGACGCCGGCCACTTCGAGACCGAAGCCCCGTTCAAGGCGTCGATAGCCTCCTTGATAAAGGAAGGATTGCCCGGTGTGGCGGTGACCACAACTTCAACTATCGATAATCCAATCAAATATCTTTAAGCCGGGGAAGACGCGGCCTAATACGCCGCCGTCGCCCGCGCTTTAACCTATAACTTAAAAAAAATGGCTACCGAAAAGAAAAATGAGCAAGCCACTGTAGAGCAGCGCCTGCGTTCGCTCTACGAACTCCAGACCATCCTCTCGGAAATAGACAGCATCAAGACCATCCGCGGCGAACTTCCCCTCGAAGTCAGCGACCTCGAAGACCAGATCGTGGGACTGAACGCGCGCATCGACAACTACGGACACAACATCCATGACCTGAACGACCAGCTAGCAATGGAAAAGGGCAAAATCGAAGAGTCAAAGATGAAGATTGCCCGCTATCAGGAGCAGATCGACAACGTGCGCAACAACCGCGAATTTGACCTCCTCTCAAAGGAAATAGAATTCCAGAACCTCGAAATCGAGCTCTCTGAAAAGCACATACGCGAGCACCAGCGAGCCATCGAAAACACCGAGGCTGAAATACAGCAGACCAAGGAACAGCTCGCCGACCTTGAGCACATCCTGGCCGAGAAGAAGACCGAGCTTGAGGAGATCGTGTCTGAGACTCGCCAGCAGGAAGAAGGCCTGCGCGAGAAGGCAAAGCAGATTGAGCCCAAGATCGACGATTTCACGCTAAAGGCATTCAAGCGCATACGCAAAAACGCGCGCAACGGCCTCGGCATCGTATACGTGCAGCGCAACGCCTGCGGCGGCTGCTTCAACCGCATCCCCCCGCAGCGCCAGATGGAAATCAAGATGCACAAGAAGGTGATCGTGTGCGAATACTGCGGACGCATCATGATCGATCCCGAGCTTGCCGGCATCTATACCGAAGCCTGATCTGAATATTGATTTCGGCGCCTCGGCGCCGCCTCGGCCTGACGATAATCACGGATCTGCACGGAATGCCTCAGCGCCTTCTGTGTGTGATTCGTGAAAACCGCGGAGGCCCATGCCGCGTCGCGCTCCTCACCGATATACTGAATCAAGAATTCAAATTTCATTAAATGTCAATGAGCGACACCTCTGCCTTCACATCAAAGCAAATAGAGGCCGACAGGCGATATCTCGAGCTCCTATCGCACAGCTTCGGCAGCGTTTCGGCGGCCAGCACAGAGATCATCAACCTCGAGGCCATCCTCAATCTGCCCAAAGGCACAGAGCATTTCATAGCCGACATACACGGCGAGAACGAGGCTTTTGAGCACATACTGCGCAACGCCTCGGGCGACATACGCAGAAAAGTGGGCGAGATATTCGGCAACACCATGCGCGACAGCGACCTGCGGCAGCTCTGCTCCCTGATATACTATCCGGAGCAGAAACTCGAATATGTGCAGCAGAGCGAGCCCAACATGGCCGATTTCTACCTCATCACGCTGCATCAGCTGATAAAGGTGCTGCAGAAGGTGTCGTCAAAGTATTCAAGGTCAAAGGTGAGAAAGGTGCTTCCGAAGGAATTCGCCTACATCATAGAGGAGCTGCTCCACGAGGCGCCCACCGAGAACAAGCAGGGATACTACAACCGCATCATCGAAACGATCATCTCCACCGGGCAGGCCGGAGAGTTTGTGATAGCCATCTGCAACGTGATCCAAAGGCTGAGCATCGACCAGCTGCATCTGCTCGGCGACCTGTTTGACCGCGGACCGGGCGCGCATCTCGTGCTCGAGGCGCTCACCGCCTACCCGCAGTTTGACATACAATGGGGCAACCATGACGCCCTGTGGATGGGCGCAGCCGCAGGCAATGAATGCTGCATTGCCAATGTGGTGCGCATCAGCCTGAGATACGCCAACATGGCCACCCTCGAGGAGGGATACGGCATCAACCTTACCCCCCTGGCCACATTCGCCATGGAGGCTTACGCCGACGACCCTTGCGACATATACATGCCATCGGCCATCGGAGCAAAAGACCTTTCCGAAAAGCGAAAGAGCCTTATAGCCCAGATGCACAAGGCCATGGCCGTCATACAATTCAAGCTCGAGGGGGCGATGCTCGACCGCCATCCCGAATGGGGCATGGCTGACCGCAAGCTCCTCCACCGCGTGGACTACGCCAAGGGCACAGTCAGCATCGACGGAAAAGAGTATGAGATGCTCGACAAGCACTTCCCCACCATCGACCCCTCCGACCCCTACCGCCTTACGACGGAAGAGGCCGCTATAGTCGACGGCTTGAAACACTCGTTCGGCATCAGCGACAAGCTCAAGCGCCACATATCGATGCTCTTCTCCCACGGCTGCCTCTACAACATCTGCAACAGCAATCTGATGTTTCACGCATCGATTCCGATAAACGAAGACGGAAGCCTGAAAGAGGTGGAGGTGGAAAACGAATACTACAGCGGACGCGAACTCCTATACCGCATTGGCCTATTGATGCGGTCGGCTTTCAACCGCGACACCTCGCCCGAAGAGCGCAGCCGGGCCATCGATTATTACTGGTATCTATGGTGCGGCCCTGACTCTCCGCTCTTCGACAAGTCGAAGATGGCCACATTCGAGCGATATTACATTGCCGACAAGGAGACTCACCATGAGGAAAAAGGCTGGTACTACAAGCTGCGAGACAACGAAGAGGTGTGCGACCGCATACTCGACGCATTCGGAGTGACCGGCAAGCACCGCCACATCATCAACGGGCACGTGCCCGTGAAAGCCGGAAATGGAGAGACACCGATAAAAGCCAACGGGAAGATGCTCGTGATCGACGGCGGATTCTCAAAGGCATATCACAAGACCACCGGCATAGCCGGATACACGCTCGTTTTCCACAGCCGGGGGCTGCAACTGGTGCAGCACGAGCCTTTCTCAAGCGCCGAGGACTCTGTGAGAAACGGCACCGACATCGTGAGCACCACGCAGGTAGTGGAGCTCAACAACAGCCGCATTCTCGTCAGGGACACTGATAAGGGACACGAACTCGAGCACCAGATCAATGAGCTGCGCGAATTGCTCTACGCATATCGCCATGGCTTCGTGAAGGAAAAAAACTCCACTTCACTTTAATTCTATGGAGACCGATCTCAGACATGACATTGACCAAGCTGTGGCCATCTTAAAGAAAGGCGGCTTGATACTATACCCCACCGACACGGTGTGGGGCATCGGATGCGACGCCACTAACCCCGAGGCCGTGGCCAAAGTATACGCGCTCAAGAAGCGCGACGATTCGAAAGCGCTTATCACGCTCGTAGGAAGCGAATTGGCCCTTGAGCGCACAGTGGCCGAGGTGCCCGACGTGGCCTGGCAATTGATCGAGGCAGCCGTCACCCCGGTGACGATCGTATATGACCGAGGCGCCGGAGTGGCCGAAAATCTGCTCGCGCCCGACGGGAGCCTCGCCGTCAGGCTGACTCGCGAGCGCTTCTCGGCCGAACTGTGCCGACGCTTCAGGCGCCCGCTGGTGTCGACTTCGGCCAATGTCAGCGGCCAGCCCACGCCACGCTGCTTCGGCGAGATTTCGCAGGAAGTGATCGATGGCGTAGACTATGTGTGCCAATCGCGCCGCGACGAGGCGCCTGAGGCCACTCCGTCGATGGTGATCAAAATCAGCGCCGGAGGCCAGTTCAAGATCCTGCGCAAATAATCTGCGCGGCATTAATCCCAATCATTGACGATGCAGACCACCCGCCAACGCCTCGCCTATATTCTGTCAGACTATCTGGCGGTATTTGCGGGATGGTGCGTATTCAACATCATCAGGTATTACACGCTCCCTACCAACGCCTCCTTGCCGAGCCTGGGAGCCTACTTCTCAATGCCCACCGTCATCATAGGACAGGTGTTGCTGCCACTCATGATGGTGTGCCTTTTCGCAATATCTGGATATTATAATTCGGCCTTTTTCAAGAGCCGTCTTGAAGATGTGCTCAACGCTTTCTCGATATCGCTGATCGGAGCCGTGATCATATTCTTCGCGGTTCTCTTCAACGACAGCATACCCGACCGCCTGAGCAATGTGGAGATGACCGCAATGGTGTGGGCGCTCATCGGAGGTGTCACATCGATCGAGCGTGTGATCAACACTCGCATAGCCGCGAAAAAAATCTGGAACCGTAAGATAGCTTTCAGCGCCCTCATATTCGGTCAGCCCGACAAAGCGGAAGCACTGGCCAAAGACCTCGACACAAAATATCGGTCGATGGGATTCGCTGTGACCGGATACGCAACTCCGGGCGCGGAAGCGCCCAAGACGGGATCGCGGCCATCATACAGCCTCGAAAACCCCGAGGAGGTCATCAACGGGCATCAGGCTTCTTGCTACATCATAGTTCCTGACGGGCTCTCGATTGAACAGACCATCAACACCATCAATGCCCTTCTGCCCACCGGCAAAAGCGTATACGTCACTCCGGGCAGCCACCACTTCCTGGCATCTAAGGCCCGCACATCGGCTGTGGCGGGAGAGGTACTTGTCGACGTCTCCAAATCAGACATCCCGGACAGCACGCGCAATCTTAAATTTCTGGGCGACATAGCAGCCTCGGCAATTGCCCTTATCGCGCTGGCTCCGGTGTTTGCGATCATAGCCCTGATGATCAAACTTGATTCAAAAGGCCCGGTATTTTACAGGCAGACACGCATCGGGTACAAGAAAAAGCCCTTCGAAATATACAAATTCAGATCGATGCACACCGACGCCGAAGACACAGGGCCCGCCCTGTCGTCGGCCGACGACCCCCGCATCACGCCTTTGGGGCGCACACTCCGCAAATACAGGCTTGACGAATTGCCTCAATTCTGGAATGTGCTCAAGGGAGAGATGTCGCTCGTAGGCCCGCGCCCTGAAAGGGAGTTTTACCTGAAGCAAATCGTAAAGCGCGCTCCGCACTACAATCTGGTGCATCAGGTGCGTCCTGGAATCACATCGTGGGGCATGGTAAAATTCGGATACGCGCAAAACATCGACCAGATGCTTGAGCGCATGAAATATGACTTGGTCTACGTCGAAAACATATCGTTCGCCGTAGACATGAAGATACTCTTCTACACGATCAACACCGTGCTCACCGGCAAAGGACTCTGAGTCAATTAGTAATTAGTAGTTAGTAATTGCTGATTGAGGTTGAAATGTTGATGAGGATTGAAGATCGAAAGGATTGAAGAGGGATAGAATATGAAAATTACTAATTATTAATTGAAAATTACTAATTGAGTAAAATGGCATTACCGCAGACTGCAGCCAAAAAGGCACCGGAATGGTTTCTAAAGTTCCTCGCCTGGCGCGAACGACATATAAAGGAAAAAAACTTCGTGATATTCCTGTCATTTCTTGTAGGCATATTCGGAGGTCTGGCCGCTATGGCGCTTAAATGGCTAATACACACCATCGGATCGATCGTGATCGGATGGGGCGCCGACATACACGCCGGATTCAACATCTCATACATCCTCGCCCCGGCCATAGGCATAGTGATAGTGGCCCTGTTTGTAAGATACGTGGTTAGGGATGACATCTCACACGGTGTCACCCAGGTGCTCTACGCCATCTCACAAAAGAAAAGCCGGCTAAAGAGCCACAATATGTACACCTCTTTGCTGGCCAGCTCGGTCACCATAGGCTGCGGCGGATCGGTTGGTGCCGAGGGCCCTATCGTGTACACAGGCGCAGCCATAGGCTCAAATCTCGGATCATTATTCCGCCTATCGCCTCGAATACTGATGATTCTCGTCGGATGCGGAGCCGCGGCTGGCATAGCAGGCATATTCAAAGCCCCGATCGCAGGCATGCTTTTCACTCTCGAAGTGCTCATGCTCGACCTCACCACCGTGACGGTGATGCCCTTGCTCATCGCGTCGATCACCGGAGCCACCATCGCCTACGGATATTCCGGATTCGATTTCGAATTCTTCTACGTGCAGAGCGAGGACTTCACAATGGCCAAAGTGCCTTACGCCCTGATTCTCGGCGTGGCCTGCGGCCTTGTGTCGCTTTATTTCACCAAGGTGATGAACATGATGGAGAATTTCTTCCGCCGATTCTCCAACCGCTGGATGCGCACCCTCGTGGGCTGCCTCATCCTCTGCGCCCTCGTCTTCCTCTTCCCGCCTCTCTATGGCGAGGGATACGACAGCATCAACAGCTTGCTCTCGGGCAATGTAAGCAATCTCGTGGAGATATCTCCTTTCACGGGCGAAGCCCACAACCTATGGTTCATCATCCTGTTCATAGCCATGGTCATAGCCACCAAGGCCTTCGCCACATCATCGACCAACGGCGCCGGAGGCGTGGGCGGTACATTCGCCCCGTCGCTCTACGTAGGATGCCTCACCGGATTCCTCTTCGCATTCATCGTCAATTCTTTTGACATCGGCGTAGGCGTAAGCACCAAAAATTTCGCCCTGATAGGCATGGCAGGCGTGATGAGCGGCGTGATGCATGCACCGCTTATGGCCATATTCCTCACGGCTGAGCTCACAGGCGGATACTCGCTCTTCCTCCCCCTGCTCATAGTCTCGACAATCAGCTACGGCACCATCAAGATATTCATGCCATACAGCATCTACACAATGCGACTGGCCCGCCGGGGCGAACTTCTCACCCACCACAAAGACAAGGCTGTGCTGACACTGCTTAAAGTCAACAACGTCATCGAGAAGGACTTCCTTTCGGTCACCCCCGAGATGAACCTTCGCCAGATGGTCGATGTCATATCCCAATCTACACGCAACCTCTTCCCCGTGCTCGATCCCGAAGGAAAGCTTCTGGGCATAGTGCTGCTCGACGAAATACGCAACATCATGTTCCGCCCCGACCTATACAAGAAAATGACCGTGGCCACATTCATGTCTACGCCGCCTGCCAAGATCGAGATAGGCGACAGCATGGAAAAGGTGATGAAGACATTTGACGACACCGGAGCGTGGAACCTTCCCGTGGTAGAGAACCACAAATACGTGGGATTCGTATCGAAATCAAAGATTTTCAACTCCTATCGACGTGTCCTTCGCCATTACTGCGAAGACTGATACGCATATCCCCTTATCCCCTTTAACCGCATCACAACATGGCACCCCGTATCACCCGCATGCTGACTGCCGAGCGCGCCGGCCTCCTGGCAGTCATAGCCATCATAGTGTCAATCGCAGCCCTCTCAATGTGCGAACGCATTCCTGCGGGACCCGAGGACAAAGCCGCGCTTGACAGCGCCATGGTCGGTCGCATCGATTCCTCGGCCAAGGCCTATCCCGACACCGTCAGCCACCCTCCGGCCAAAGCCGGCCGAAAGAAATCACCAGTGAAGAAAGCAGACCCGAATCTCAGGATGCGTCTCTATCTCGATGAGCGTGTCGATTCGGGCTGTGATGATCGCTGAATAAGCCAATCAACATGATATATGTGTCCGTGCGTTTCTACGAAACGCACCTCCAAGTATTCGGGCTATTGAAAAAAACCAAAAAGCCTGTCTAACACTTGTTAGACAGGCCTTTTTGGTTTTTTCCGAATTATCTATCAGAAGTTGTAGACGATGCCAAGCTGGATGTTGGTGAGGTTGATGGCGAAGCCGGTGTTGTTGAAGCCTTCGCCGTTGCAGCTGTAGTGAGAGTAGCTGAAAAGATTGGTCTTTGCCAGGATCTGCCACTTGTCGCTTACCATGTAAGAGATGCCCGGACGAACGAATACGCCCACACCGCCCATGCCGTCGGCATGCTCTACCTTGTTGTGGAGGTAATCAACGGCAGCCTCGCCGAAGATAGAGAAATTGTCATGGTGGAAGAAGCTGTAGCGGCCGTATGCGCCGATGTTGAAGTTGTTGACAGTCTGGTCGCCCATTTCAGCGTAGTCATATCCCAGCTCAACGCCGAGAGCGAAATTCTCGCTGAAGTTGAAGCCCGCGGTAGGCGCGATGCTGAAAGTGGTGACACGGTCAGAGTCTCCGGTCTTCTCGGTAGCCACGCCAAATGTGCCACCAAGGAAGAACTGCGCGTTGCAGATCACAGCTGCCATGGCGAACATGGCGACTAATAGAATTTTCTTCATAGCATATAAGTTTAAATTCTTTTTTAATATCAACGCAAATTTAGAGCTTTTTTATTTCCCACACAACCTTATGGCAAAAAAAAACGAAAATTCACCAATTTTTGTGGAATAATGACTATCTTTGCCAAAGATAATAAAATCAATCCAACCTTAATTAGGAGTATGAAAAATGTCCTGATAATTGGTTCCACAGGCCAGATCGGCTCGGAACTGACCATGAAACTCCGTGATTTATATCCAGCTTCGGGCATCGTGGCGGGATACATCAGCGGAGCAGAACCAAAAGGCGACCTGCTCGAATCAGGCCCGGCCGAGATTGTAGACATCACCGACGCCCCGCGTATAGCCGAGGTGGTGCGCAAATACAACATCGACACGATCTATAATCTCGCCGCCCTGCTCAGCGCAGTGGCAGAGACTCGCCCTCAGCTGGCTTGGAAAATCGGAGTCGGCGGCCTATACAATGTGCTTGAGGTGGCGCGGGAAAACAACTGCGCCGTATTCACACCCAGCTCAATAGGATCTTTCGGAGACGCCACGCCCCACATACAGACTCCGCAGGACACCATACAGAGGCCCAAGACCATCTACGGAGTCACCAAAGTCACAGGCGAGCTCCTGAGCGACTACTACGCCCACAGATTCGGCGTCGACACCCGCTCGGTGAGATTCCCCGGCCTGATATCATACACCACCCCTCCCGGCGGCGGCACCACCGACTATGCGGTAGATATCTACTACTCTGCCATTAAAGGCGAAAAATTCCACTGCCCGATCAAATCAGGCACATTCATGGATATGATGTACATGCCCGATGCCCTGCGAGCCGCAGTAGAGATTATGGAGGCCGACCCTTCGCGCCTTGTGCACCGCAATTCATTCAACATCGCCTCGATGAGCTTCGATCCCGAGATAATCTATGCGAAAATCAAGGAATACGTCCCCGGATTCGAGATGGAGTACACGCCCGACCCCTTGCGCCAAGCCATAGCCGATTCCTGGCCCGACAGCCTCGACGACACCTGCGCCCGCGAAGAATGGGACTGGAAGCCGCAGTATGACCTCGATGCCATGACGCGCGACATGCTCGCAAACCTTAAAAAGAAGCTCAATCCCGAAAAAAAATTTGTGGAAGTCAAATAATTTTTCTAAATTTGCACCCGTAAAAGGCAGGAAGCCTCGGCGACCTGCCCACAAGCCGCAATAGCTCAGTTGGTAGAGCATTTCATTCGTAACGAAAAGGTCGTGGGTTCGAGTCCCACTCGCGGCTCTTACTAAAACAAAAAAAAGTCAGTTGATTTTCAATCAACTGACTTTTTTTTTGCATGGCATCCAGCCGGATGCCATAAGACCTTTTCCCACAGGTTTCAAGGAATTTTACCGTGGACTGTCAATTATTTGTATGTGAAGGGAACTTTGGCGTGGATATCGGTCGACGAGGAGCCTATCAGCAGCATGAATTTTCCCGGCTCGGCCACCCATTGGTGAGCGGCATCGTCGAAATAGCGCAGATGCTCGGGCAATATCCGGAATTCCACCTCACCAGTCTCTCCCGGCTTGAGCGAAATTTTTGAGAATCCCTTGAGCTCCTTAAGCGGACGGGGCAATGTCGATTTGAGGTCTGACACATAGAGCTGCACCACCTCAGATCCCTCGACTCCGCCTGCATTGGTTATCGGAATCCTGACCACGAGCGGCGCTCCGTCGGTCATCTCCTTGGCCGAGGCCGTGGGCTTTCCGTATTCAAACTTAGTGTAGGAAAGCCCATGCCCAAAGGGGAAGAGTGCCGGAATCGACTTTGTGTCATGCCAACGATAGCCTACGAGTATGTCTTCTCTATACTCCTGCCTCGGGCCAGACGATTCCACGCCGGGATAGGCTTCCGGGCCAAATGAGTGGGCGGCGCAGTCTTCAAGCCTTCTCGGTATGGAATACGGCATCTTGCCCGAAGGATTGACCTTTCCGGAGATGGCATCGGCCATGGCCGGCCCTATCATCGTGCCGAGGTACCAACTCTGCATCACTGCCGGCACCTTGCCGATCCAAGGCATCGAGTAGGCATTTCCGGTGACGTTGGCCACAACTACATTGGGGTTTGCATCGCAAAGCTCCTCTATGATGCGGTCTTGCCCCCACGGCAGCGAATATTCGCGGCGGTCAGTGCCTTCAGTGTCCTGGAAGCCATTCTTGTTGAGGCCACCGATGAAGATCACCGCATCTACATCCTTGGCCATAGCCACGGCCTCGCGGCGAAGCGAGTCGAGCACATCCTGCGCCACGAGCTCCTCTCCGTCGTAGATCGGGCGGCCCGATTTGTAGCCGGGCGCATAGAGCACTTCGGCGTAGACTTCTTTCAGGGCATCGAGCGGCGTAAACATATCCTTCACCTTGAGCTCTGACGAACCGCCGCCCTCGGTGAGATTGCGCACAGCGTTCTCTCCCACCACAAGCACGCGCTTGTAGCGGTCGGGGCGCAGAGGCAGCAGGCCGTCATTCTTCAAAAGCACTATCGATTCGTCGGCTATGCGCTTGGCTGCTGCGTAATGCTTGGCGAAATCGAGCGAACCGCGCGGAGCGCCTGAGTTCATGGCCGTGCGGAAAATAAGCCGAAGCACATTGGCGGCTTTGGCGTTGACCGAGGAGTCGGGCAATTCCCCGCTTTCGAGCATCTTCAGATAGGGATTGGCAAGATAGTAGTCGTCGCAGGTGAATTCGCTTTCGGAGGTCAGGCCGTTGGTGTAAGTGCCCATCTCTATGTCGAGGCCGTTGAGTGCGGCCTGGCGCGTGTCATGCGTGCCGCCCCAGTCTGAGATTACGGCTCCGTCAAAGCCCCATTCCCCCCTGAGGATGTCGCAAAGCAGGCGCGAATTGTGGCAGGCGTGCTGCCCGTCATATTGATTGTAAGCGCCCATTATGCTCCACGTCTTGCCCTCGGTCACAGCCTTCTTGAAGGCCGGCAGATAGATCTCATACAAGGCTCGGTCAGAGACGCGCACATCTACGTTTCCGCGCCATGTCTCCTGGTTGTTGAGGGCGAAATGCTTCACGCAGGCGGCCACGCCATTCTTCTGCAGCTCTTGTATGTAGGGCACGGCCATCTCACCGGCCAGATACGGGTCCTCGCCCATATACTCAAAATTGCGGCCATTGAGGGGAGTGCGGTATATATTCACGCCGGGGCCAAGGAGCACATCTTTCTCGCGGTATCTGGCTTCTTCGCCGATGTTGCGCCCATAGAGAGCCGCCATCTGCGGATTCCATGTAGCAGCCAATGCGGTCAGCGCCGGGAAAGCGGTAGAGTAATCATTGGCCCAATTGGCGTATCCCCAATCGTTCCAATTCACTTCAGCCCTGACACCGTGAGGCCCGTCGCTCATCCATAGCTCAGGGATGCCGAGGCGCGGCACTCCGGCGCTTGAGAATTTTCCTTGGGCGTGACAAAGAGCCACCTTCTCCTCCCGAGTCATCCTGGCCAGAGCATCCTCCACCCTCTGCTCAATAGGCAGCCTCTCATCAAGGTAGGCCGGGACAGCGTCATCGGCGCCGGCAAAAGCCATGCTCCCGCCCAACAGCGCCATCGCAACGATTTTTTTCATTGATAATAGTATTTAAGGTAATAAGTTGATGTCTTATTTCCGCGGACTGCCCGTCCGTGTCGGCCCGAACAGACGCTTTATCAGATCGGGGCGATGCAAACGCGTGAGCGAGCGGGTGATGTCCTGCCGGTAGGCTCGGTCATACCAGAAGAAGTATTTGCGTTGGGCCAACTTCTCCTCAGGCCGCACGGCGGTGAAGATTTTCTCACCGGTGTAGGGATGGTATCCACTGTAATAAATCTCTGTGGCCACTGTCATCGGCGTAGGCGTGAAATCCTGCACCTGCTCCAGATGGAAGTTGAGATCCTTGGTCTGGCAGGCGAGCTCGGCCATGTCCACTTCGCGGCATCCGGGATGACTCGAAATAAAATAAGGTATGAGCTGCTGGCGCAAGTCATATTTCCGGTTTACAGCATCGAAAATATCCTTGAAATCGTGGAATAGGGCGAACGAAGGCTTGCGCATCACCTGCAGCACGGGGTCAGCCGTGTGCTCGGGAGCCACCTTCAGCCTGCCCGAGACGTGATCGCGTATCAGCTCTTCGTTGTATCTGCGGTTGGTCTTGTCCACGGCCTTGTCGCCCGTGGGGTGCATCGAGAGGTCATATCTCACTCCCGAGCCTATAAACGACTTCTTCACGGCCTGACAGGCATCTACGGCATGGTATATGTCGAGAAGCGGGCCATGGTCAGTGTTGAGGTTGCGGCATGGCGACGGGTGCAGGCACGAAGGCCTCAGGCACTTGGCGCATAGGCTCTTGTCGCGGCCACCCATGGCATACATGTTGGCCGAGGGGCCGCCGAGGTCGCTGATGTATCCCTTGAAATCGGGCATGCGCGTCACCTGCTCCACCTCCTTCATGATAGAGGTCTTTGAGCGCGAGGCAATGAATTTGCCCTGATGGGCCGAAATGGTGCAGAACGCACAGCCGCCGAAGCATCCGCGATGCAGATTGACGCTGTGGCGTATCATCTCATATGCCGGGATGCGCTTGCCTTTGTATCTCGGATGCGGCAGGCGGGTATAAGGCAGGTCGAATGCGCAGTCGATCTCGCCCTGCGTCATTGCCGGGCGCATGGGATTGGCCTTCACCACCCTGTCGCCATATCGCTGCCAGAGGCAGGCTCCGCCGTCCATGCGGTTGCTCTGCTGCTCGATGTGCTTGAAATTAGATGACTGCAGGCGCTTGTCGCGTCGGCAATCATCCCAGCTGTTGAGCACTATATCGGCGGCGGTGAGCGGATTGGGCTGCTCTTCCCTTTCCGGCATTTCAGATGCCGGAAGCATGATCACCGACTGGCGTAGATCCCTGATTTCCGATATCTTCTCACCGGCTGCAAGCCTGTCGGCCAACTCCACCACCGTGCGCTCGCCCATGCCGTAGAGCAGCATATCGGCAGGCGCGTCGAGTATGATCGACGGCCGCAAGCGGTCCTGCCAATAGTCATAGTGCGAGAATCTGCGCAGCGAGGCCTCGATTCCGCCGGCCACAATGGGCACATCGGGATAAAGGCTCCGCAAAATCTTCGTGTATTCGATGGTGGGGTAATCCGGGCGCATGCCGTGGCGACCATCGGGGGTATAGGCATCGTCGCTGCGGCGGCGGCGATTGGCCGTGTAGTGATTCACCATCGAGTCCATGGCGCCGGCCGACACTCCGAAGAAAAGGCGCGGTGCGCCGAATTTCTTGAAATCGCGCAGATCATCGCGCCAGTTGGGCTGAGGCACTATGGCCACCTTGTAGCCCGCGGCCTGCAGCGACCTGCCGATCACAGCCGCCGCGAATGAAGGATGGTCGACATAAGCATCGCCCGAGAAGAGCACCACGTCGACATGATCCCACCCGAGCGCCCGCATCTCCTTGACCGACGTGGGCAGCCACTCCAATTTATCTGATTCTGACATAGCGAATTAAAGTCTTTGCGTTGGCTATTTCGTCTGCTCGAGTTTTTGCTCGAGCTTGATGATCTCGTCGCGCAAGCGGGCCGCTTCGATAAATTCCATATCCTTGGCGGCGCGCATCATCTGCGAACGCAGCTGCTCCACGTGCTTGAGCATCTGCTCGCGGTTCATGTATCCGATGACCGGATCGGCCGCGATGTCGACCCTTGTCGAGAATTCGTAATCGTATCCATGAGTCTTTGCCGCCTGCTTCTTGCCCGAGGCGCCACGCTGTCCGCGCGCTTGGCGGCGCGATGCTTCATCAAAGCCCGGCTCGGTCTCCTCAAGCGCGATGATTGAATTGCGGGCCTTCACTATGGCCTGGGGCGTGATGCCATGAGCCTCGTTGTAGTCAAGCTGCAGTTTGCGCCTGCGCTCGGTCTCGTCAATTGTGAGCTGCATCGACTCCGTGATCTTGTCGGCGTACATTATGACCTCGCCGTTGATGTTGCGCGCGGCTCGGCCCACCGTCTGCGTGAGCGACCGGTGGCTGCGCAGGAATCCCTCCTTGTCAGCGTCGAGGATGGCCACAAGCGACACCTCGGGCAGGTCGAGGCCCTCGCGCAGAAGGTTGACGCCCACCAGCACATCGTAGACTCCAGCGCGCAGGTCGTCGAGGATGCGTATGCGGTCCATCGTGTCTACGTCGCTGTGTATGTATGCCGTTTTCACGCCCATCTTTATGAAATAGGCATTGAGTTCCTCGGCCATGCGCTTTGTGAGGGTGGTGACAAGAGTGCGCTCTCCCCTCTCGATGCGCACCTGTATCTCTTCCATAAGATTGTCGATCTGATTGACCGACGGGCGCACCCTGATCAGCGGATCGAGCAGGCCGGTGGGGCGTATCACCTGCTCCACCACCACGCCCTCGCTCCGGCCCAGCTCGTAGTCGGCCGGAGTGGCGCTGACGTAGATGGTCTGAGGCGTGAGGCTTTCGTATTCCTCGAATTTCAGAGGGCGGTTGTCGATTGCGGCGGGGAGGCGGAATCCGTATTCCACGAGATTCATCTTTCGGGAGATGTCGCCGCCGTACATGGCCCGGATCTGCGGGATCGTGACGTGGCTCTCATCTATTATGGTGAGGAAATCATCAGGGAAATAGTCAAGCAGGCAGAAGGGGCGCGACCCCGGGGTGCGCCCATCGAAGTATCGGCTGTAATTCTCTATGCCCAAGCAATATCCCACCTCCTTGATCATCTCCACATCATAGGTTACGCGCTCATAGAGGCGCTTGGCCTCGAGCTCGCGCCCCTCGGCGTTGAACTGCGCCACTCTCTCGCCAAGATCAAGCTGTATCTGGGCCACGGCCGACGCCTGGCGCGCGGGAGTGGTCACGAAGATGTTGGCCGGGAAGATATTGAATGTCTCATGCTTGCCGAGCGAGATATTGTCCTGCGGATGCAGAGTGGAGATCGACTCCACCTCGTCGCCCCAGAACACTACGCGGAGAATGATCTCCTCGTAGGCCAGGCGTATGTCGACCGTGTCGCCCTTGGCGCGGAAATTGCCTCTCTGCAGGTCCACCTCGTTGCGGCTGTAGAGTGCATTGACCAGCTGGCGCAGAAACTCATTGCGCGAGATCTTCTGCCCCACCCTGATGGGCACGATGCTCTGGTGGAAATCATCGGGATTGCCGATGCCGTAGAGGCACGACACCGACGACACCACTATGATGTCCCTCCGGCCCGAAAGCAGGGCCGAAGTGGTGGCCAGGCGCAGCTTGTCGATCTCATCGTTGATCATCAGATCCTTCTCGATGTATTTGTCGACCGACGGGATGTATGCCTCCGGCTGATAATAGTCGTAGTACGACACGAAATACTGCACCGAATTGTCGGGGAAGAACGACTTGAACTCGCTGTAGAGCTGAGCCGCCAAAGTCTTGTTGTGGCTCAAAATCAGCGTAGGCTTCTTCACCTCCTTGATCACATTGGCCATCGTGAAAGTCTTTCCCGAGCCCGTCACGCCGAGCAGCGTCTGCGCCGGAAGGCCCGAATTGACGCCCTCCACAAGCTGCGAGATAGCCTGGGGCTGGTCGCCCGTAGGCTTATAGTTTGATTCAATCCTGAATTCCATACAATCGCGTTCTAAACCTACAAAGTTAACCATTTCCCGCGAAATGACAAAGCCCCCTGGACAATCAATTTCTAAAAAATGCTATAAAACATATTTAATAAGAAAATTGGTCGATTTTTCCAATTTTTTGGTAGTTTTGGAAAATATTTGTTGGAAAATATTGTGTAACTTTGCAGTTGGAAAATAATACACACGTTTTTATCATATAAAAGCCAACATGACATCATTGAAACTCAATTCGTTTGCGATCACTGCGGGACTGGCCTGCATTGTCGCTTCGTGTTCAGGCGGCCAGCAGCAGGCACAGACCCAGCAGCAGGCCCCCGAAATCGCTGTTATGACGATCCAGCCCACAGCATCAGAGCTGCAGTCAACCTACCCGGCCATCATCAAGGGCAAAACCGATATCGACATCCGTCCGCAAGTGACAGGATTCATCACCAAAGTGCATGTGGACGAAGGCGACTACGTGCGCAAAGGCCAGACTCTCTTCACTCTTGACCAGGTGCAATACCAGGCTGCCGTAGACCAGGCCCAGGCATCGGTCAACTCTGCCAAAGTGGCTGTGAGCAACGCGCAGATACAGGCCGACAACCAGAAGCGCCTGTATGACAAGAACATCATCAGCGAATCGCAGTACGTGACATCGGCCAACCAGCTCTCGCAGGCCAAGGCCGCTCTGGCGCAGGCTGAGGCTGCGCTGGCAAGCGCCCGCAAGAATTTGTCGTACACTGTGGTGACATCGCCCAGCGATGGCGTCGTAGGCTCTATCCCCAACCGCGAGGGCTCTCTGGCATCGCCCTCTTCGGCCCAGCCTCTGACCACCGTCAGCGAGAACAAGCAGGTCTACGCCTATTTCTCACTCAACGAGAAAGAGCTGCTCAAACTCACAGACAACGGCGCCAAGAGCGTGGACGCAGCCATCAACGCCATGCCCGCCGTGAAGCTGCAGCTCGCCGACGGCACAGTATATCCGCTCGAAGGCAAGATAGCCACTGTGTCGGGCGTGATCAACAACACCACCGGAGCCGCTTCGGTGCGCGCCATCTTCAACAACGAGAACGGCATGCTTCGCAGCGGATCGACCGGCCAGATCATCATCCCCGAGGTCTCTGACGCCGCAATCGTGATCCCGCAGAAGGCCACACAGGAGATTCAGGACAAGAAATTCGCCTACGTAGTCAATGACTCCAACAAGGTAGTGGCCACTCCCATCACAGTGCTTGGCGTAAACGACGGCCATAACTATGTGGTGACTTCGGGCCTCAACCCCGGCGATGTGATTGTGATCGAAGGCGTAGGCACCAAGGTGCGCGACGGAGGCATGATCAAACCCGTATCAGCCGCCGCACAGCCCGAGCAGTAAGCGCAGGAATCCTCTCAAGGAATGAAATCAAAAATCTAAAATCTTCCAGATAATGAAGTTAGATACATTTATTAACAGGCCTGTGCTCTCGACGGTGATCTCGATCTTCATCGTGCTGCTTGGCCTCATCGGCCTTGTGTCGCTCCCTGTGACGCAGTTCCCCGATATCGCGCCGCCCACCATCTCGGTGACCACGACTTATTACGGCGCAAACGCCCAGGCCGTGCTCAACTCTGTGATCGCGCCTCTTGAAGAGTCGATCAACGGCGCCGAGGGCATGACATACATGGAATCAACCGCCACCAACACCGGATCGGCCACCATCAACGTATACTTCGAGCAGGGTTTCGACCCCAACATGGCCGCCGTCGACGTGCAGAACCGCGTGGCAAAGGCCCAGAGCCTGCTGCCCGCCGAGGTGACGAGCGTGGGCGTATTGACCCAAAAGCGCCAGACCTCCATGCTCCTCGGCATCTCGCTTTATGACGAAAACGGCGCATACAGCGAGGAATTCATCGAGAACTACATGAAGATCAACATCGTGCCCCAGCTGCAGCGTATCTCGGGCGTGGGCGATGTGATGGTGATGGGCGCAGACTATTCAATGCGCGTATGGCTCAAGCCCGACGTGATGGCGCAGTACAATCTGCAGCCCTCTGATGTGGCAGCCGCCCTGGCCGAGCAGAACGTCGAGGCCGCCCCCGGCGCTTTCGGCGAGCAAGGCAACCAGACATTCCAGTACAGCATGACTTATAAGGGCCGCCTCACCACTCCCGAGGAATTCGGCGACATCGTGGTGCGCGCCAACAGCAACGGCGAGACCCTCCTGCTCAAGGACGTGGCCGAAATAGAGCTGGGCCGCGTGACCTACGGCTTCCACAGCCAACTCAACGGCAAGACCTCGACCATGTGCATCATCTTCCAGACTCCGGGGTCAAACGCCACCACCATCATCAACGACTGTCTCGACTTCGTGGAGAACATGAAGGCTGAGCTCCCCGCCGGCATCGGCGTGGCCATCCCGCTCAACAACAACGACTTCCTCTACGCCTCTATCCATGAGGTGCTCAAGACCCTGATCGAGGCATTCGTGCTCGTGTTCTTCGTGGTGTACATCTTCCTGCAGGATATCCGCTCCACCATCATCCCGGCCATCGCCATCCCCGTGGCGCTGATCGGCACATTCTTCATGCTCAAGCTCATCGGCTTCTCTGTCAACCTCATAACCCTCTCGGCCCTTGTGCTCGCGATCGCCATTGTGGTCGATGATGCGATAGTGGTGGTCGAGGCCGTGCACGCAAAGCTCGACGTCGGATACAAGAATGCCCGCATGGCATCGATCGACGCCATGAGCGAAATCGCAGGCGCTCTGATCTCGATCACCCTCGTGATGATGCTTGTGTTCATCCCCGTGTCGTTCATGAGCGGCACATCGGGCGTGTTCTACCGCCAGTTCGGCCTCACCATCGCCATAGCCGTGGGCTTCTCGGCCGTCAACGCGCTCACCCTCTCGCCCGCCCTCTGCGCGGTGTTCCTCAAAGGCCATGACGATAACGGCCATGAAAAGAACCTGAGCGAGAAAATGGGCGAAGCCTACAGCGCAGCCGGCCAGGCCGTGAAGAAGCGCTACGCAAGCCACCTCACCCTCGACATCCACCCCCTCATCACCATGATCTTCGTGGCCGCCACCATCACATTCATGGTGCTCGGATGGTTCCAGACCGAAGTGATATGGAAGCTCATCGTGGCTGTGATCGTGGCCATCATCGGCGTGATGGGCATCTTCAACAAGCGATTCCACAATGGATTCAACAACGGCTTCAACCGTATGCTCAAGCAATACAGCAAGGTTGTGACCTTCTTCTGCAAGCACAAATTCACATCAGGCGGCATCGTGGCTGCCTCAGTGCTTGGCCTCGTGATGCTGATGAAGTCGACTCCCACATCGCTCGTGCCTTCGGAAGACACCGGCGTATTCTTCGTGATGCTCAACATGCCTCCCGGCACATCGCAGGAGCGCACAGGCCAGGAGCTTGAGAAAATCAACAAGGTGCTTATGACCCTCCCCGGCGTAAAGCTCACGCAGATGATCGACGGCTACAGCTTCATTGCCGGCCAGGGCGCCACCTACGGCACATTCATCGTGAAGCTCAAGGACTGGGAAGAGCGCGGCAAAGGCGAGAGCGTGAACGACCTGATCAAGATGGTCTACGGTCTGACCGCAGGCGTGGTCAAGGACGGCACAGTGGCCGCCTTCGCTCCGCCTATGATCACCGGATACTCGGCCACCAACGGCTTTGAAATCAAGATGCAGGACAAGACCGGCGGCGACATCAACCAATTCTTCGGCATCGTGCAGGGATTCCTCGCCGAGCTCAACAAGCAGCCCGAGATACAGATGGCCTACACCACCTTCAACCCCACCTTCCCGATGTACATGGTCGACATCGACGTGGCCAAGGCCAAACAGGCAGGCATCAGCCCCAGCACTCTGCTCTCTACCCTGCAGGGATACTACGGCTCGATGTATGTGTCAAACTTCAACCGCTTCGGCAAGATCTACCGCGTGATGATGCAGGCCGACCCGGAAGACCGCGTATCGCCCGAGACCCTTAACGCCATCAAGGTGCGCAACGGCGCAGAGATGGCTCCCATCTCAAACTTTGTGAGCCTCCGACGCGTATACGGCCCTGACTTGCTCAACCGATTCAACATGTTCACCTCGATCTCCGTCAACGGCCAGCCCAATCCCGGATACTCGTCGGGCGATGCCATCGCCGCCATACAGCGAGTGGCTGCCCAGACCCTCCCCACCGGCTTCGGATACGAATACGCAGGCATGACCCGCGAGGAAGCCAAGCAGGACTCAAGCGCCACAGCCGTGATCTTCGGCCTCTGCCTCCTCTTCGTCTACCTGCTGCTTTCAGCGCAGTATGAGAGCTACATCCTGCCTTGGGCCGTGATCCTCTCAATTCCGTTCGGCCTCATGGGCTCATTCATCTTCGCCAAGATGGAAGGCCTCGACAACAACATCTACCTCCAGATCGCGCTCATCATGCTTATCGGCCTTCTCGCCAAGAACGCCATCCTCATCATCGAGTTCGCGCTCGAGCGCAGGCGCACAGGCATGTCGATTCTCAACGCAGCCATCAGCGGCGCGTCGGCCCGTCTGCGTCCTATCCTCATGACATCGCTCGCCCTGATCATCGGCCTTCTGCCCCTGATGTTCGCCCACGGCGTAGGCGCCAACGGCAACCGCGCCCTCGGCGCAGGCTCAATCGGCGGCATGCTCATAGGCATGATTCTGCAGGTATTCATCGTTCCGGCTCTGTTCGTGACATTCCAGATCATCCAGGAGAAGATCAGCCCCATCCAATGGAAAGACGAGGAAGAAGGCGGCACCATCGAGAACGAAATCGAGCAATACGTCAAATAATTTATCGAATCAGCGATTTCCCTCCGGCCTTTGCCGGAGTGGAAATCGATAACTCCGGAACAATCAATGAGACACAACAAAATATTGCTCGCAGGCGCGGCAGCGGCTTTGCTCCTCTCAATGGACAGCTGCGGCATCTACGGCAAATACCAGACCCCTGACAACACGGCCCTCACATCGGCCTACGCCGAGACCAGGAAGCAGGCCGTAGACTCGGCAGCTCTTGGCAATATGCTTTGGGAGAACGTATTCACCGACCCCGTGCTGACCGACTACATCAACATGGCTCTGCAAAACAACACCTCGCTGCGCAATGCGCAGAGCAACGTAAAGATCGCGCAGGCACAGCTGCAGGGAGCGCGCCTGGCTTATCTGCCTTCGCTCACACTCGCACCCAACGGCGGCGCAGCGTCATACGCAGGCTCTGACCTGAGCTGGACCTACTCGATACAGGCCAACGCCAGCTGGGAAATCGACATATTCGGCAAGACCCTCAACAACAAGCGCAAGGCGCAGGCAGCCGTATACCAGAGCGAGGCTTACGCACAAGCAGTGCGCTCGCAGATCATTTCGGGCGTGGCCAACTGCTACTACGGCATCGCCATCGCCAATCGCCAGCTCACCCTATACCGCAGCACAGCCGAGCTGTGGAAGGAGTCAGTGGAAGTGATGAAAAACCTGAAGGAGGCCGGACGCACCACCGAAGCAGCCGTAGTGCAATCGACAGCCAACTACTACAGCATCCTCGCCGGAATCACCGACGTGGAGACAAGCCTCTGCCAGCTCAACAACACGATGTCGCTCCTGCTCAACGTCATGCCCCAGGAATGGGCCGTCAGCCCCGACGCAGCCCTTCAGATGCCCGTGGCCCTGCAGGAAGGCGTGCCCATGTCAGTGCTCGCATTCCGCCCCGACGTGGCAGCCTCGGAGCAGGCTCTCGCCCAGGCATTCTACACCACAGGCGGCGCACGCGCGGCTTTCTATCCCGGCCTCACCCTCACGGCCTCTGGCGGATTCACCAATCTGCTCGGATCGTTCATCAAGAATCCCGGTGAATTCTTCTACCAGCTGGGCGGATCGCTTGCAATGCCCCTCTTCGCACGCGGACAGAACATCGCCCGCCTGAAAGCCGCCAAGGAATCGCAACAGCAGGCTCTCAACAACTTTGAGTACACCCTGCTCTCCGCAGCTTCGGAAGTGGAACACGGCCTCGTGGTTTACGGAAAATCTGTTGAGAAGCAAGATCTGCTCAAGGAGCAGGTGGCCAACCTCGAAAAGTCAGTTGAATACACCAACGACCTGCTCCTATACGCCAACGGCACATACCTCGAAGTGCTCACAGCGCAGCAGAGCCTGCTCAACGCACAGGTATCAGCCCTCAACACCGAGCTGACCCGCACCCGAGCCATCATCAACCTCTACCAATCGATGGGAGGAGGCCGATAAGCCCCGCCCCACTCAAATACCAAAGCCGCGCGGAGCGTCGACAGACGCCGCCGCGCGGCTTCGTTTTAAATATCCCACTCTGAGCCCGCCTGACCGAGCTGCTGCCGCACTCCCGACAGAGCGGCAACAATTTTTTTTAATTTCACGTGAGACTTCTTTTTAATTTTTTTGTTTTTAAGAAAAAACAATTATCTTTGCGATATAGAAATCTTAATTGATTCCGAACATTAAACCCTATAACCATGATAAGCAATCTTGCATACGTTGATCCCGCCGCCAAGATTGGCAACAACGTAACCATCCATCCTTTCGCATACATCGACGGCAATGTCGAGATAGGCGACAACTGCGTGATAATGCCATACGTCAGCATTATGGGAGGCACACGCATAGGCCGCAACAACAAGATATACCAAGGCGCGGTGATCGGCGCCGACCCCCAGGATTTCCGCTGGACGGGCGAGCAGACATACTGCTACATAGGCGACGACAATGTGATACGCGAGCAGGTGATCATCAACCGAGGCATCACCTCAGAGGGAGGCACGCGCATAGGCAACGGCTGCTTCCTGATGGCAGAGGTGCACGTGGGCCATGACACCCACATCGTGGGCAAATGCGTGCTCGGAAACGGCGCCACTGTGGCCGGCGACGCCATCATCGACCAATGCACAGTGCTGTCGTCAAACGCCATCGTGCATGAGAAGGCCCGCATAGGCCAATGGTGCCTGATCAAGGGCGGATGCCGCATCGGATCGAACGTGCCACCTTACACCATCATCGCCCACAATCCGGCAGCGTACTACGGCGTGAACGCTTTCATCATGCGCAAGAAGGGGTTCTCCGACGAGGATATAGACAACGCCGCCAAGGCCTACCGCCACCTCTATCAGACCCAGACATCGGTGTACAACGCCCTGCAGCGAATAGAGGCAGACATAGATGACTGTGAGATACGGCGCAACATCCTCAACTTCATCCGCGACAACCAGCTCAAGATCGTAGGCGTCAACGCCAAGGCCAAGGAGTGAGGATGCCCGGGGCACGGGCTTAAACTTTTTCAGGAGCACAGACGTTTTATAACAATAATCAACTGTTGATATGAAACGTCTGTTACTCTTTCTGACTTTGATAGCCGCAGCGGCCTCTGCCTCTATGGCTCAATCGCGCCACCTGCTCTATGAAGTGAAATGGAAATGGGGACTTGTGGATATGTCGGCCGGATTGGCCCACGTCAGCGTGGAGCAAGCCGGCGACGCATTCAGCGCTTCCCTTTCCGGCCACAGCGTGCCTTGGGAAGGGCGCATATACACCGTCAGCGAGGAGCTGAAGGCGACAGCCGGCCCTACGGAGATGCTGATCTCATACATCAACGGCACATACAGCAAACCGCGCGCGCATCACCCCGCAGAGCACCCTGAATTCAGGAACATACTCGGGGAAGGCAGCCTCGACGCTTCGCCCAAGACCATGGAAGCCGTGAGCGTCATGGCCCACATGCTTGGCCTTTACTATTACGCCGGGGTCATCGACTTCGGTGCAATGCGTCAGGGCGATGTAAAGTCAATTCCTTTCCGCAACGCATCGGGCACAGAATCAGTGATGCAGATCGAATACCTCGGTGACGAGACCGACTGCTACAGCATCCGGTTCAAGTTCTCTTTTTGCCCGTATCAGGTCGACTGCCTCATCGACAAGCTGTCGCGCACTCCCGCAGCGTTCAAGGCCGACATCGCCATCGGGCATGTAGAGATGAATCTCGCCGGCTCCGCGGAATAAGAGTTTAATACCATCCCTTATACATCATAACCATTAAGAAACACTGATGAATAGACTTTACTCTATTTTATTCACGCTGTTGCTTGCTATGACCGCGGCAACGGCCCAAGTGGTCACGTCAAGTCCCACTCCTCTCCAGACAAATTCCACCGGCGTTGTGATCACTTTCCATGCCGACCAAGGCAACAAAGGCCTGATGGGCCTCGATGCCTCAACTCCGGTGTACGCCCATACAGGCGTAATCACTGATAAGAGCGACTGCCAATGGGCCTACGCTTCCGGCTGGCTCGACAATGCCCCGAAGTACAAACTCAACTACGTAGGCACCAACACATGGACGCTCACGATCGGCGACATCAACACCTACTATGGCATCACCGATGCCTCAGAGACTGTGCGGAAACTCTGCTTCGTATTCCGCACTGCCAATGGCTCGCAAGAGGGCAAGACCGCCACCGGCGGCGACATCTTCCTCGACGTGCTGCCTGCCGGATTCAGGATGCAATTCACATCCGACGCCCCGATGATACTGACAAGCGCCAACCCCACGGTAACATTCTCGGCCAAGGTGCCCGAGTATTCATCGATACAATTCTTCATCGATGATGTCAACACAGAGCCATTCGCAAAAACCACCTACGGAAAATCGCTGACAAAGGCCTACACCTTCGCCCAGGGCGCTGACTGCGATGTGATTGCCGTGGCCGTGGAGAGAAAAGGAGAAAAACGCGAGACGACCGAAAAGATACACATCTGCTTCCCGCCCGACTCAAAGCCGGCGCCATTCCCCGGCGGAACACCAAAGATGGGAGCCACGGCCAATGCCGACGGCTCTGTGACATTCTGCATCGCCGCTCCGGGCAAGACAAACGGCATGATCGTGGGCGCATGGAACGGATACGAGGCTTCTGCCGCTTCGGTGATGAACTACGCCGATGTCGATGGCATCCGCTATTTCTGGACCACGGTAAGCGGCCTCGATCCCGACACCGAGTATCCGTATTATTACCTCATCGACGGCACCTATAAGGTGGGCGATCCCTACGCCCGCCTCGTGCTTGACCCCTACAGCGACAAATGGCTGGCCGATGGCACATATCCCGGCCTTATCCCCTATCCTGCTGAAGCAGGCGGCGACGTGATGCTGGCCGTATACAAGGGCAACCGCGACAAATACGCATGGAAGGTGGAGGATTTCCAAGGTCCCGCACAGTCTGACCTGATCATCTACGAACTGCTCGTGCGCGACTTCACCGGCACCGAAGGCGAGGCCTACGGCAATGGCACCATAGCGCAAGCCGAGGAAAAACTCCCCTACCTCAAGGAGCTCGGCATAAACGCAATCGAACTCATGCCGATACAGGAATTCAACGGCAACAATTCATGGGGATACAACACTAACTTCTATTTCGCCCCCGACAAGGCCTACGGCTCGCCCGAGGCATACCGCCACTTCATCGATGCCTGCCACAGCCAAGGCATCGCAGTCATCCTCGACGTGGTCTTTAACCAGAGCGACGGGCTTCACCCGTGGTACCAACTATATCCCTCGGGCCAAAATCCATTCTACAACGCCCAAGCCCCGCATGCATACAGCGTGCTCAACGACTGGAAGCAAGACAACTTGCTCATGCAGCAGCAATGGATCGACATGGTCACCTACTGGATGACCGCATATAAGGTCGACGGATTCAGATTCGACCTTGTCAAGGGACTTGGCGACAACGCCAGCTACGGAGGCAACGCATCGGAAGCCAATACAAACAAATACAACGCCAGCCGCATCGCCCGCATGAAGACAATAACCGATGCCATGCGCGCCGTGAACCCAAACGCATATTCGATCAACGAGAATCTGGCCGGCCCCGAGGAAGAAAACGCCATGGCGGCCAACGGCCAGATCAACTGGGCCAACATCAACAACGCATCATGCCAATTCGCGATGGGATACTCTTCGGAATCTAACTGCAACCGATTCTACGCTCCCGACGACAGCCGCTCGTGGGGCTCGACCGTCAGCTACGCCGAGAGCCATGACGAGCAGCGCATGGCCTATAAGCAAGACCAATGGGGAGCCAACGGTGTGAAGGGCGACCTCGACGCCTCGATGCAACGCCTCGGCAGCGTGGCTGCCCAGATGCTGCTCTCGCCCGGAGCGCACATGATATGGCAATTCGGCGAACTGGGCAACGGCACCAACACCAAGGACGCATCCGGCGGCAACAACACCGACCCGAAGCCCGTATACTGGGACTATCTTGATGTGCCTGCGCGCAAGGGCCTCTACGACAACTACTGCGAGCTCATCGGCCTGCGCAACGCCAATCCGGATCTCTTCGCCCAAAGCGCCACATTCGCCATAGCCTGCGGCGAAAGCGACTGGGCCAACGGACGCACCATCTATGCCTCCACCCGGAGCAAGGAACTGATCTGCGTGGTCAATCCCGGCCTCTCGCAGGCCACAATAAGCGGCGTGAAATTCAAGTCGAAATCCGACGCCTCATACACAGTGTCGAGCGCAAGCCATGGCGCAGACTACGCGTTCAGCGCATCAAAGGGCACCGTGACGCTCCCAGCCGGATGCTACATCGTGCTCACCAACGCCAATGTAGCCGGCATTGAAGACGGCATCAGCGACGGCGTGAGCGTAAGAGGCGGACATGGCGAGATCATCATCGACGGAGCCTACACCGACGTCCGCGTCTATGATGTCTATGGCCGCAGCTATCCGTCGCTGCGCGTGCCTGCCGGCATCTATATAGTCAATGTCGACGGATCATCCTATAAAGTGATAGTATCTTAAAAACAGAAGAGTGAATCATAGCTTACCATTGTGCATTTCAGTATTTTTCGCTAATTTTGCATTATGTCTGACGAAATTTTGAAAAATATTGAAATATTACCTGATGAGGTGGGATTTGTATCAGACCTCAAGGCGATCGTATATACGGCTAAGGCTAAAGCCTATCAAGCAGCAGACCTCTACAACGTGGCCAGCAATTGGCTTGTTGGCAGACGCATCGTTGAGCAAGAGCAGCATGGAGAGGCTCGCGCCCAATATGGTAAACACGTGATTGAGATAGCATCGCTTGCTCTTACCGAGGAATTCGGTAAAGGCTATAGCAAAACACAGATTATCAATTTTCGTAAATTCTATCTGTCATTCAAATATTTGCCAATTCATCAGACGCTGTCTGATGAATTGGTGTCAAAGCATCAGACACTGTCTGATATATTGTCAACAAAAGGGCAGACAGCATCTGACCTTTCTATGCCCGCTGAATTGGAACTGGCTCAGATTCTCCCGGCTAATTTGTCTTGGTCGCATTATGAGCGTCTGATGCGAATTGCAGATGAAGATGAGCGGGATTGGTATATGCGGGAGGCGGCCTTGGAGGGGTGGAGCGTACGCACATTGGACAGGAATATCGGTTCTCAGTATTACTATCGCTTGCTCCAGACTCCGGAATCGAAGAAGGGGGAGGTCATTGACGAGATGAAGAAACTGACCACCGATTATCAGAAAGATCGCCATAAGTTCATGCGCAATCCTGTAGTTGCGGAGTTTTTAGGCTTCTCGTCAGAATCGGCATACTCCGAAACGAATTTGGAGACAGCGATAATTGACCATCTTCAGAAATTCATCATGGAGTTGGGCAAAGGCTATGCTTTCGTTGCTCGTCAACAAAGAATCAAGACCGACATGGGTGAGTATTACATCGACCTTGTATTTTACAACTATATCCTTAAATGCTTCTTATTGATTGACCTGAAGACATCTCCCATAACTCATCAAGATTTGGGGCAGATGGATATGTATATACGCATGTATGATGAGCTGAAATGCACTCCGAGTGATACCCCTACCATCGGACTCCTCCTTTGTTCAGAAACGAGCAAGGATTTGGCGCGGTACTCCATTCTGAAAGACAGCAAGCAGATATATACCGCCAAATATCTAACTTATCTTCCGAGCAAAGAACAACTTGCCGACGAGATAATCAAACAGAAAGAAATATTCGAACTGCAGATAGGCAAGAAATCTGACTCCCCCCTGCATTATCCACATTTAAAAAAACATGTGACTAAATAAGGTGATATCATTGAGAGGGCCAAAATTGGAGAATATATCTCAAAAAAGCACGGTAACTATGATAACCGATGCAAAGCCCGATAACTGACACAATCCGCCGGTCACAAGATGGCCGGCGGATTTGTGTTGGTATTCAACCATCTTAAGCGCATCATTGTTATTCAATTATAATCCTTATACAACGCATTCAACTTAAGCAAAATGGCATATACACCTCTACCCATCAATCCCCGCGGCTCTGCCCTGAAAGGCGTGAGAGGCAGGGTGCTGACATACAAAGCCGACCCTTTCCTTGTAGACGCGCGTGATTGCTATGATTATTACGAAGATGGCATCGTGGTGATTCAAGACGGACGCATCATCAACGTCGGCCCCGGCGAAGAGATCGTCAGGCAATATCCACGGCTGCAAGATATCGACACATACGCCGACGCAGTGATAATGCCAGGATTCATCGACTGCCACGTGCACTATGTGCAAGCGCCGATGATCGCATCCTTCGGCGATACGCTGCTCGACTGGCTCAACAAATACACCTTCCCCACTGAAGCGAAATTTGCCGACAGGGGATTCGCCGATGATGTGGCGAAAGTGTTCTTCAGACAGTTGCTCGAACAAGGCACCACCACTGCCAATGTGTTTTCGACCTCATCAGCCGAATCGGTCGACGCATTTTTCGAGGAATCAGAGCGCTACGACACCCGCATGATCTCGGGCAAAGTGCTGATGGACCGCAATGTGCCCGACAATCTAAAGGATCGAAGCGCGGAGGAATCCGTAGCGGTAAGCGAGCGCCTATTGAAAAAATGGCACCATCGCGGACGCCAGCTCTACGCCGTGATCCCGAGATTCGCCCCTACGTCTACGCCAAAGCAGTTAGAACTCGCCGGCAAACTCTACCAAAGATACATAGACCAGGGCGTATACATGCACACCCACCTCGACGAGGCTGAGAACGAAATCGAATGGGTGAAGAAACTCTTTCCCGACCAACGCGACTACACCGATGTCTACAAACACTTTGGCCTGGTCGACCGCCGCTCGGTGATGGCCCACTGCTGCATAGTGAGAGAGGAAGAATGGCAGACTCTGCATGACAGCGGATGCGGAGTGGCCCACTGCCCATGCTCAAACCTCTTCCTTGGCGACGGCCAATTCAAGATGTGGGAAGCAAAGCGGCATGACCGTCCGGTGAGGGTGGGAATGGGCACCGACGTTGGAGGGGGCACCAATTTCTCAATACCGCGAAACCTGAGCGAGGCCTACAAGGTATCGATGCTGCAGCATCACAGCATTGACGCCCTGAAAGCCTTTTACCTGGCCACACGAGGCGGCGCCGAAGCCCTGCACCTCGAAGACACGGTGGGAAGCCTCGCGCCCGGATATGAGGCCGACATAGCCGTGCTCACGCTGCAGCCGACTGAATTCGCCAAATGGCGCATGAAATTCGCTGACGACATTTTCGAGAAACTTTTCGTGCTCATGACCCTCGGCCTCAACGACATGAACATAGCCACATACGTGGCCGGCCGAAAGGTATACGACCGCGAGCGCGACAAGCCGTACATGTACGCCTCTGATTTTCCCAACACTAAATATGAGGGATGACCGGTGAGCTCCCGCCGGCCATCGCCCTCCGAGCCACCATGCGAGCTTTAAATTTGTGGATTTGCGAAAAGATGACTAACTTTGTATCCGAAACAACCAAACATAGATTATCCACTCAAAATCCAATGAAGGATGGCCGTAATATTAAGCATTGACACCACAGGCACAGCCTGCTCCACCGCACTTTCAGCCGAAGGGCTCACCCTAAGGCATTATGAAGAATTCGAAGGGCGCAACCACGCATCGGCTCTTTCCGGCCAGATCAAGGGATGCCTCGATTTTTTGCGGGAGAAAGAGCTTGACCTACAGGCCATAGCCGTGTCGATGGGCCCCGGCAGCTACACAGGTCTTCGCATCGGGCTGAGCGAGGCCAAAGGCCTTGCCTATGCCCTCGACGTGCCCCTCATCGGCGTGAGCACGCTGAAACTGATGGCCACCACAGTGATGTTTTCAGGCATTGACATCGACGATGACGCAATATTCGTGCCGATGGTCGACGCCCGCCGCATGGAGGTGTACACCTGCGCCTACGACATGTCACTATCCGAGCTGATGACACCCGGAGCCTTGGTGCTCGATGCCGACAGCTACGCCGACCTCATCGGTACGGGCCGTCAGGTGCTGTTCTTCGGTAACGGCAGCGAGAAATTCAGGCCGCTGGTGACAGCGCCCAACGCACGTTTCGTGCCCGACATCGAGCCGCTGGCCGTGAACATGCTCGCTTTGGCCGACCTGGCCTATTCGCGCCGCGAATTCATCGACCTCGCCTACTCCACACCCTCCTACCTCAAAGAATTCCAGGCCACAACCCCAAAAAACAAACTTTAAGCAAGGCATAAATCAAGGGGCGCGAAATTCGCGCCCCTTGATTTATGCCTTGCGATATGAACTCAGGCCAGCTCGCAGATTAGCGTGGCGGAAGTGGCGTCGGCGACACGCACCCTGACGATGTCGCCCGGGCGGAATTCGCCGCGTGGGAACACGCAGGTCTTGTTCTGCTCAGTGCGGCCTACCCATTGATCTGTACTGCGCTTCGACACGCTCTCCACGAGCACGTCAAATTCCTTGCCGATGTCGCGGCGGTTGCTCGCGAGCGACAATTCGTTCTGCAAGGCTATCATGCGGTTGAGGCGATCGATCTTCACGTCTTCAGGCACATTGTCGGGCATTTGGCGCGACGCCAAAGTGCCGGGCCTCTCCGAATATTTGAACATAAAGGCCGAGTCGAATCCAACGGCGCGCATCAGATCGAGCGTCTGCTGGAAGTCCTCCTCTGTCTCATCGTGAAATCCGGTGAATAGGTCGGTGCTGATGGCGCAGTCAGGCATGGCGGCGCGTATGGCGGCTATGCGGCCAAGATACCACTCGCGGGTGTATTTTCGGTTCATGTCGGCGAGCACCTTGTCGCTGCCGGCCTGCACCGGCAGATGCACGTGCTTGCAGATATTGGGGCGTGAGGCCATCGCAGCGATGGTGTCGTCGCTCATGTCCTTTGGGTGCGATGTGGTGTAACGAATGCGCATATCGGGAGCGGCATCGGCCACCATCAGCAGCAGCCGGGCGAATGTGGTGTCGCCATCGCGATATGAATTCACGTTCTGGCCCAGGAGCGTCACCTCCTTATAGCCCTTGGCGCGCAGGTCGGCGAGCTCATTGAGTATGCTCTCTGCCGGACGGCTTCGCTCGCGCCCGCGAGTGTAGGGCACGATGCAGTAGCTGCAGAAATTGTTGCATCCGCGCATGATGCTGATGAATCCGCTGATCTTTCCTTGCCCTATGCGGCGGGGTATGATGTCGCGGTAGGTCTCCGTGGTGCTGAGTTCCACATTTATAGCCTTTTGACCGGCCTCAGCCGCCGCGAACAGAGCGGGCAGATCGAGATAAGAATCAGGGCCTGCCACGAGGTCGACACCATGGTCGTTGATGAGCGATTCGCGCACGCGCTCGGCCATGCAGCCGATGACTCCGATGATCAGCCGGCCCTTCTTTTTGCGGCGCATAGAGGCCAGGAACTGCAGGCGCCCCACTATCTTCTGCTCGGCGTTGTCGCGAATCGAGCACGTGTTGAGCAATATCGCGTCGGCATCCTCGATCTCCTCTGTGAGCGCGTACCCGGCCATGCCGGCTATCGAGGCCACTACCTCGCTGTCGGCCACATTCATCTGGCAGCCGTAAGTCTCTATATATAGTTTCTTGTCTATGGTTTTCATCGCTTAATTTATTTCACCGCAAATTTACGTATTTTATTTGTGTATTTGCCCAACATTGATTAATTTTGTGGAAAAATTAGAATCGCTCTGTATGGACTCAGAAATTTTCAAGATCCTCGTGGCTATCGGCTTCATAGCACTGTCGGTCTTCTCGAGCGTGAGCCAAAAGCGCAAGAAAGGCAACGGCACAATGCCGCCTGCCCCCGGGCAAGGATCCATGCAAGGCAATCAGCCCGTAGGCCACAGGCAGCCGCATATCCGGCCCGAGGCCCGGAACAACGCCGGGCCACAGACCGCAAAGGCCAAGACCTACACACCGGTGAAGGCGCCCCGCCGCGCAGCTCTGCCCGAGGAGGGCGTGAGAGTCACCTCGGCGCGCATGGCCCCCAACCCGGTGAAAAAAACAAACGCGGCCTTCAAGAGCAAGGACGAATTGCGCCGTGCCATCATTCTCGGCGAAGTGCTCGCCCCTAAATTCTGATAGACCGCACACTACCGACCCAATACCATACCAACTATAAAAAACTAATCGTATTTTTATGGCTTTCAACTTCATTACGGCGGAAGAAGCCGCCAGCATGATCAAAAACGGAGATACCCTTGGTCTTTCCGGCTTCACTGCCCCGGGCACTCCTAAAGCTATCACCGAGGCTCTCGCCAAAAAGGCTGAGGCCGAGCATGCGGAAGGTCGTCCCTTCAAGGTCAACATCTTCACCGGAGCATCGACCAGCGACCACGTAGACGGGGTTCTCTCCCGCGCCAACGCCATCGACCGCCGCGCGCCATACCAGAATGTCCCCGACCTGCGCAAGCGCATCAATTGCCATGACGTGCACTATTTTGACCGCCACCTCTCGGAGATGGCACAGGAAATGCGCTACGGATTCTACGGAGACATCGACTTCGCCATCATCGAGGCCGCCGACATCACTCCTGACGGTGAGATCGTGCTCGGCACCGGCGTGGGCAACATACCCACCTACGCCAAGCTGGCCAAGAAAATATTCATAGAGCTCAACGAGGCCCTTCCAGCCCAGCTCCACGGCATGCACGACGTGTGCCTGCTCCAGGATCCGCCTTACCGCCGCGAAATCCCCATATTCTCGCCCAAAGACCGCATCGGCAGCCCCGTGCTCAAGATCGACCCGAGCAAGGTGGTGGGCATCGTCAAGACCAACTTCCTTGACGGCGTGAAGGAATTCACCGCCCCCGATGAGGTGTCTAAGCAGATCGGATCAAACGTGGTGGCATTCCTGCTGCGCGAATACAAGCGCGGAGGCATTCCCAAGGAGTTCCTGCCCTTGCAGTCGGGCGTGGGCAATGTGGCCAACGCCGTGCTCTACGACCTGGGCGAAAGCACAGAGATCCCGCCGTTCATGATGTACACCGAGGTGATACAGGACGCCGTGCTGCAGCTGATGCAGAAGGGCAAGTGCACATTCGCCAGCACATGCTCCATGACATTCGCCGACTCCACCGAGCTCAAGCTCTTCAAGGACATGGACTTCTACCGCGACAAGATACTCATGCGCCCCGCCGAGCTCTCAAACAATCCTGAAGTGATACGCCGCCTCGGCGTCATCGCCATGAACACTGCCCTCGAGGCCGATATCTGGGGATGCGTCAACTCCACCCACGTGCTCGGCACAAAGATGATGAACGGCATCGGCGGATCTGGCGACTTCACCCGCAACGCATATATCTCCATCTTCTCGTGCCCCTCGATCACCAAGGGCGGCCTCATAAGCAACATCGTGCCCATGACGGCCCACCCCGACCACTCGGAGCACTCGGTCGACATCCTCGTCACCGACCAGGGCATCGCCGACCTGCGCGGAAAAGACCCCGTGCAGCGTGCCGAGGAAATTATCACCAACTGTGCCAACCCCCTCTACAAGGAACTCCTCTGGGACTACCTCAAGATGGGCAAGGGAGGCCAGACTCCGGTATCGCTCGACAAGGCATTCGCCTTCCACAACGCATTCAACGAGACCGGCGACATGCGCAACGCCAACTTCAGCTGATAGATAACTGACTGCATTGCCGGCAGCCGAGCGTCACACACCCACGTGGCTCGGCTGCCGCTTTTTGTGGGCGGGCGCATAATAATACGCGGTTTTCAGCGTTATCTTATCTGATGACTTTTCTAAGCATGAATCTTCGCCTCTACATAATCATATTGCTCTCCGCAGCGCTCGGATGCATGCAGGCCCCGGCCCAGAGCGGGTCATCGGCCTATTCATTCCTCGACATCCCGATGTCGACGCGCATCTACGGCCTCGGCGGCATCAACATATCGCTGATCGACGACGACATCTCCACCATCGACCAGAATCCGGCGCTCCTTGGCCCGGAAATGAGCGGAATGATGTCGCTCAGCTACATGAAATACGTGGCAGGCAGCAATTTCGCCGGCTTGCGCTACGCCCACAGCGCCGGTGAGCGCGCCGCCTGGTCAGCCGCTGTGCAATATTTCGGCTACGGATCGATGAAGGAGACAGACGAGACCGGCAGCATCATAGGCGATTTCTCGCCGAAGGACGCTGTCTTCATGGGGGCATATTCCCACGACATCACCGACCGCCTGCGCGGAGGCATCAACCTGAAAATGGCCTACAGCAGCTATGCCGAATATTCGGCCCTGGCCATAGGCGTTGACCTCGGCATCAACTATTACGACCCCGACCGCGACATGTCGCTCTCGGCTGTGGTGTCGAATCTGGGCGGACAGGTGAAGAAATTCAACGAGCGATATGACCGCATGCCCATCGACGTGCGCCTGGGCTGGTCGCAATCATTCGGCACCCTGCCGCTGAGGTTTTCGGTGACAGCCTGGAACCTCACCAAATGGAAACTGCCCTATCTGGAATACACCGACGGCACCACATCGTCGGAGGGGCAGGTGAAGGACAAATTCATGAGCAATCTCATGCGCCACCTTGTCTTTGGCGTTGACCTGATAGCCTCGCCCAACTGGTACATAGGCCTCGGATACAACTACAAGGTGCGCACCGATATGCTCGCCGACCAGCGCTCCATGCTATCAGGCTTCTCCCTCTCGGGCGGCATACGCGTGAAGGCCTTCGGCGTGGGGCTGGCATTCGCGCAGCGCACCACCGGAGCGTCGACATTCATGCTGAATCTATCATGCTCACTGAGCGAAATAATCTGAACGAATCAACTATCCACATACAGCCAAAAATGGAAAACAATAATCCAAAAATCATCATAGCCATCGACGGATACTCTTCCTCGGGCAAAAGCACCATGGCAAAGCGCCTGGCATCGCGCATCGGATACAGATACATCGACACAGGCGCCATGTACCGCGCCGTCACCCTTTTCGCCATGCGCCAATCCATGATCGACGCTGACGGCAATGTCGATGCCGACCTCCTGCAGCAAGCCCTGCCCGGAATCAAGATCGACTTCGCCCCGCAGCCCGACGGCTCGCAGCGCACACTGCTCAACGGCGAGGACGTGGAGGACGAAATACGCCGCATCCAGGTCTCAAGCCATGTGTCTACGATAGCCGCAATCCCATTCGTGCGCCACGCGCTGGTGAAAGCGCAGAAAGCTATGGGAGGCGAGAAAGGAATAGTGATGGACGGGCGCGACATCGGCACCACCGTCTTCCCCGAAGCCGAGTTCAAGATTTTCGTCACCGCATCGGCGCAGACCCGCGCCCAGCGCCGATTTGCCGAGATGCTCGAAAAGGGCGGCAATCCCTCATTTGAGGAAGTGCTGGCCAATGTAGTGCACCGCGACCACATCGACGAGACCCGCGAGGAAAGCCCGCTGCGAAAGGCCGACGACGCCGTCACGCTCGACAATTCGCTGATGACTCCGTCAGAGCAGGACGTATGGCTGCTCAATCAGTACACACGCGCCATCTCAGCCATCAATGGGTAAGCCCGTTTGCGAAATCGACGAGAGCTCGGGCTTCTGCTTCGGCGTGACCACCGCCATAAGCAAGGCAGAGGACGAACTCGCGAAATCGGGCAGGCTATACTGCCTTGGCGACATCGTGCACAACAGCGATGAGGTGGAGCGCCTGCGATCGATAGGCCTCGTCACCATCACCCATGAGGAAATGGCCGAGCTGCGCGACGTGAAGGTGCTGCTGCGCGCTCACGGCGAGCCGCCGTCGACCTACGAACTCGCACGCCGCAACAACATCGAGATCATCGACGCCACGTGCCCCGTGGTGCTCAGGCTGCAACAGCGCATCAAGGCCACATTCGCCCGCCCGCAATCGCCCCAGATCGTGATCTACGGAAAGACGGGGCACGCCGAGGTCAACGGCCTTGTGGGCCAGACCCAGGGCACAGCCATAGTGGTGGAGGACGAGAGCCAACTGCGCCGCATCGACTTCAGCCGCGACATAGCCCTATACTCCCAGACCACAAAATCGCTCGAAGGATTCCGCAGCATGATCACAGCCATCGAAGCCCGCAAGGCGCCCGACGCCAATTTTGAATATTTCGATACGATCTGCCGCCAGGTATCAAACCGAGTGGAGCATCTTAAAGACTTCTCGCGCAAGCACGATTGCATCCTTTTCGTGGCCGGAGCAAAGAGCAGCAACGGCAAGATCCTATACAACCACTGCCTTGATGCCAACCCGCGCACCCATCTGGTGTCAAACCCCGACCACCTGCAAGCGCAATGGATAGCCGGCGCCGCCACCATAGGCATCTGCGGCGCCACGTCCACCCCTCGATGGCTTATGGAGAAGGTCAAGGCAAAAGTGATGCAGATGATATGAAGACACGCAGCTCCGACAATATGACGCTGCTGCCCGCCATTTTGGCGGCGGCTCTGACACTTGGCGCCTGCTCTGACCACGACAGCGCCGACGCCCCCCACCCCAACGACATACTCGCCGCCTCCCACGCGCGCCAGGATGCACAGCGCGCTATCGAAGCCCCCGAAGGCTCTATGGCCCGCGAAGGCGCCATCCTCCACATCCGCGCTACGCAAGAAGCCATCCTCAGCGCCGGCGACACCGCCGCCGCCATCGTATACACCGACACAGCCACGGCCCTCCTGCGCCAAGCCCACCTCATCTACTGACCCTACAGTGGGCCCCGCGTCGCATTGGCATGCGGGGACTCGGCGGCGGGTCATCCTGCAGGATGCCGAATTATAGTATCCCCGTATGACGCAGCGAAGCGAAGTCATGCGGGGTTGTTGGCATAGTGGTGGCGGCATTCGGCAGAAAGCCGAAGGTATCATGTTCGGCATCCTGCCGGATGCCACTGCCTACACAATCCTTTGCATGGCCTTTGCTGAAACCTATAATGGAAAAGCCCTCGGAGACAAACGCATATATTCCGCGCCTCCCTCACCGGGGTGCGACATTGGCGTTGACACATTTTCCCTCGAGTTTCACCCGAGGCTACTATCCTTTGCCCGCTCACCGCGGGCTCTACTGCCAAAAAAAACAATCAAATTTTTTGCCTTAAACCTTTGTCGATAATAAAATAATGTTTAAATTTGCGATGTGAGGCGCCGAGTGCGCCCCACATACATACTGAAAGCGTATATTGACGCTTCTGTTCTGATGCCTTGGAACTTCGCAACTTCTACAGTCTTTGTCAGAGCCGGAGCAACGGTAGACGCCATGCCGGATATGTAAATCTATCCGCCGTGGGCCGTAGCCTCATATGTGAGGTTAGGCGCACTGTGGCATACTTACATATTTGCGTGGGCCTCTGCGTTGTTTCGTTCTTACAAAGACGGGCAATGCGAAGGCCTCAAGACGTGGGAACGGACAGCAAGTGCGGCTCCACGCTTTTTTTGTTTCCACTCATCAGGCGCCGCGAAGAAAAAGCCGAGGCGCTTGAAAGGCGGTAGGCACAAAATGACATTTGCCTATGCGCGCATGCAACTCTACCAAAAACGACTGCTGCTCAACCGCCTGAACGACCCTGAAAGCAAACGTGAACTTCAGGATTTGTTCAACGTCCTGGAACAACACAACATCAATTATCACCCGCTCATCATCCCCCTTGGCACACTGGATGCTGACCGATTCATCCCTGCCGAAGCCTTCAATGACTTAACCGCAAACGAAGAATTTATCCGCCTGGCTAACACTGCGGTGATGTTCAACCTGTACTTGCCTGACTACGGCTTCGTATTCAATGTAACAAACACCGCTTCTTATCATCCGCAAGAAAAGCGCAGCGGCCTTGAGCAAATGGTTTGCGAAGCGCTCTCGCAGCCCGCATCAAAAGAGGTGGATTTATTTCCTTTAGATGAAACCGACCGCCAAATCGATATCCTCGATATTTTCCGCAGGGCGATCCTGAGTCGACTTGCCGCCGAGGACATTGTATTCCCGCTTGATGCGCATCCCGACCTCAGGGATTCCGGTGCTGTACCATCAAACACCTTCAACAAGACCAATCTTGGGAAACTTGATTCACTCCTGTCAAAACCGCCACGGAAATAATCACGACACACCGAAATAGACCTATCCACAACCTATAAACAAAAACCTTTTTATGAGACCAAAACTAATTCTATCCATCATGCTTGCGCTATGGAGCTTAGGCATGGCAAGGGCCGCCACTGTGACCGTCGACGGATTAATCTACTCGATATCCGGCACAACCGCCTCTGTGACCTCCCAAGGCGGAAACAAAGACCTCATCGAGGTCATAATCCCCGAAACCATTGAAGTCGACGGCACCACCTACGAGGTAATAACCATCTCTTCTAAAGCATTTACAAAATGCCCTTCCTTAACCTCCATCACAATTCCCGGCACCGTCACTAATCTTGGAGAATATGCCTTCAGTGAATGTTCAAAGTTGGAGTCTATCAATATCCCCGCTTCAGTCTCCAAGGTAGGAAACTATGCTTTCTACAGATGCTCATCATTAAAAAATCTCACAATAGAGGATAGTGATGAAGTTTTGTCTTTGGGCATAAATGGTGATTATAATTTAGGGCTATTCAGTCATTGCTCATTAGAAAACTTATATCTTGGGCGCAATCTTGATTATAATCCTAAATATAATAGTTCAAATCCGTACATTCGTTCTCCATTCAGAGACTTAAAAAATCTTTCATCAATTGTTATAGGTAAAAATGTCACTATTTTGGGGTATTCTCTATTCTCTGGCTGCGAACGCATTTCCAGTCTCACCATTCCCCCAAAAGTAACAGAAATAAAAGATTATGCATTTGCGGGTTGCACCGGCATTATATCAATAATAATTGAAGACAGTGATCAAAAATTAACACTTGGTATTAATTCTTATACGGCTAATACCTTCTCCAGTTCACCACTAACAACTGTATATTTAGGCAGAGATATATCTTATAAAACCGTTACTCCGGGGTCCGCTTCCTATCCATCTGTTACTAATGGCCATTCACCATTCTATGGAAAGAAAGAATTAGAATCATTAACAATCGGTGATAAAGTTACCACAATCGGGAAGTACGCATTTTCAGGATGCTCTGGAATAAAGGAGTTGACAATACCAAATTCAGTTACAACGATTTCTGCTGAAGCGTTTAAAGGCATAGGCATTTCTACGATAGTTATTCCTAATTCTGTAACCATAATCGAAGACAATGCTTTTTCTTCATGCAATGAGCTTGGATCCATCACCTTCGTGGATGCCGAGTCTAAATCCATAGAGGCCATTAAGTGTAGTTCAAGTGCGTTTGCCAATGATCAAAATATCACCGAGTATTATCTTGGACGAAATGTGTCATCTCACGGCTTACCTAATAATGTTCTATCCTCAATAACTATTGGTGCGAATGTAACAAGTCTACCTTATTTTACGTCACAAGAAAAACTATCGAAAATATATTGCAAAGCCGTTACTCCCCCAGCAACTGGTGATTTTCATGTTGATACATATCAATTCGGAGAATTGTTTGTTCCTTGTGAATCAACAAAAAAATATTCTAAAGCGGCTATATGGCGAAATTTCTATTCTATAACCGGTTTTAATCCCGAATCGTTTGAAATTGATGGACTCCGATATGTGCTCGACCAAGAATCAAAGACCGCGAAAGCAACCTACCAACAGCAGCACAATATGGACAACTACTCTGATCTGATTGATGTGACGATTCCTGAGACTGTGATGTATAATGGCGTGACTTACACCGTGGTGGGAATCGGTGCTGAGGCGTTTAATTATTGCTGGGGGCTGAAATCCATCACACTGCCGAAAACGATAACGAGCATCGACAATGCCGCGTTTGGATACTGCACATCTCTCCGCACTATCGAAATACCCAACAGCGTGAAGGCAATCGGCGACGAGGCATTCACGGGTTGCAGCGCGCTGAGCTCGGCCAAGATTGGCGAAAGCGTGGAGAGCATAGGCGATTACGGATTCTTTGGCTGCACGGGCTTGAGCGAAATCACGGTGCCTGAGTCGGTGAATCACATCGGGGAATACGCCTTCATGGGCGTGCATTGGCTCAATGAGGTGCACGCTGAATCGATCGTGCCGTCAGACGCCCACGTCACATCATTCAGCAACATGGCCTACGAAAATGCCACGCTTTATGTTCCGGCAGGAACTCTCGACACTTACAAGGCGCATCCTACTTGGAGCAAATTCCTGAAAGTGAAAATAGAGGGCGACACGAGCGGAATCGATGAAATAGAATCCGATAACGAGACGATAGTGACTGTCAGCGGATCGACCATTACGATCACTGGCAAAGGCGAGTCTGATCAGGTCACTGTCTACGACCTTACGGGCCGACAGCTGCTATCGACCACCGATAGCCGATTCACGGTGGATCAAGCTTCCGGCATAGTAGTGGTCTATGTCAATCGCAAGGCACACAAAGTGACTCTGCGCTAAGGCATCCACACACACCACAAGCGGCGCCCAATCCCGGCACAAAAGCGGATTGGGCGCCGCCTCTGTATATGAAGCCCGCTCACCGCGAACCTACACACATCCACCGCTTGCTCGGCAAAAGACTAAGAGGCCAGGTCTATTTTATGCTATTATTCGCCTGTAAAAAATTGTGTATCTCAATGATTTTTATTATCTTTGTATGTAAAACTCTAATATCATCAAAAATGGGAAAAATCGTAGTTCAAAACACAAACATAACCATAATCAATGTGGATGGCAATGATTATGTGTCTTTAACCGACTTGGCTCGCCATAAGAGCGACGATCCGACTGCCGTAATCGGCAATTGGATGCGCAACCGAAATACGATTGAGTTTCTTGGCATTTGGGAAAACCTGTATAATCCTAATTTTAAACCCCTCGAATTCGAGGAGTTTAAAAAAGAAGCCGGATTGAATGCATTTACGTTATCTCCTAAAAAATGGATTGAAACAACCGATGCCATCGGGCTGATATCCAAATCAGGACGATATGGCGGCACATACGCCCACAAGGATATTGCTTTCAAGTTTGCGAGTTGGGTTTCTGTTGAGTTTGAGCTGTATCTTGTCAAGGAATTTCAGCGGATGAAAGAGGAGGAACAACGGCAGATAGGTTGGTCGGCCAAGCGCGAGCTGTCTAAAATCAATTATCGCATCCACACCGACGCCATCAAGCACAACCTCATCCCGCAAGAAGTGACTAAGGCACAGGCAAGCATCATCTATGCCAACGAGGCCGATGTGCTGAACGTGGCCATGTTCGGCATGACCGCAAAACAATGGCGCGAGGCCAACCCTGAATTGAAGGGTAATATCCGCGACTACGCCTCGGTCAACGAACTCATCTGCCTCTCCAACATGGAAAGTTTGAATGCAGTATTCATCGATCAAGGGTTGCCTCAATCCGACAGGCTCATCAGACTAAATCAAATCGCGATCCGGCAGATGAGCGTGCTGGAGAGCAATGCCGGCGACCGCAGATTATTGAAATAACCGCCATCGGTTTACAAAGCATCTTCCGGGGAGGCCGCTGATTTGTCGGCGTGATTTTTTCGTGTTTGCCGAGAATTCGCTATATTTGCACTTGTTATGAGCATGAAGAAGGCAAGCGACATCGACATTTCTACAATAGACACCGACAGCGTGGAGTTTCAGGACGCCCTGAAACTCATAACCCACACACAGCAAAGCGTTTTCCTCACCGGAAAGGCGGGCACGGGAAAATCAACTTTTCTGAAATACCTGATGGCCACCACCAAAAAGAAATTCGTGGTGCTCGCCCCTACAGGCATCGCCTCAGTCAACGCCGGCGGACAGACCCTGCATTCGTTCTTCAAGCTTCCGTTCAAGCCTATCTTGCCCAACGATCCCATCATGCACAGCAACAGCATGCTCCGCGATCGCATGAAATACTCCAAGCAGCACATAAAGCTGCTCAAAGAGCTGCAGCTGATCATCATCGACGAGGTGTCGATGATGAGAGCCGACATCGTTGACCTGATCGACAGGATACTCCGCGTATACAGCGGCAAGCAGCATCTGCCATTCGGCGGCAAGCAGCTGCTGCTGGTGGGCGACGTATTCCAGCTTGAGCCGGTGATCACGGGCGACGTGCGCGACGTGCTCAGCTATTTCTACGCCGACGGCGCATTCTTCTTCAATGCCCGCGCCTTCGAATCGCTTGGCATCGTGCCCATAGAGCTCAAGAAGGTATACCGCCAGAACGACCCCGAATTCATCGGCATGCTCGACCGCATACGCATTGGCTCGCCCCTGCCGGATGACATCAACTGCCTCAACGCCAAAGTCGCCACCCAGGCATCCCTTTTCGATTCGCAGGATTTCACCATGACGATAGCCACACGGCGCGACATCGTGGACAACATAAACCAATCGCACCTCGACCGCCTCAACACGCCCGAGCGCAAATTCACAGGCAAGATCATGGGAGATTTCCCCGAAAGCTCGCTGCCCACGGAGAAAGAGCTCGTGCTGAAGGAGGGCGCACAGGTGGTATTCGTGAAAAACGATCCCGACCGCCGCTGGGTCAACGGCACTATAGGCCGCATCACAGATTTCGGCGACGAAGACATAATAGTGCAGCTTGAAGACGGCAAGAAGCATGCCGTGAAGATCGAGACCTGGGACAATGTCAAATACGAATACGACGAAAAGAAGCACAGCGTCACCGAGAAAGCCATCGGATCTTATATGCAATATCCTCTGAAGCTCGCATGGGCCCTCACCATACACAAGAGCCAGGGCCTGACGTTTGACCGCGTGATCGTCGACGTCGGGCAGGGAGCCTTCTCTTGCGGACAGACCTACGTGGCTCTGAGCCGATGCCGCTCTCTGCAGGGCATACGCCTGCGCTCCACGGTCAATCCGCGCGACGTATTCGTGAATCCGAAAGTGGTGGAATTCAGCCGCAGATTCAACAACAACAGCCTGATACAGCGCGCCCTGGAGCTCGCCAAGGCCGACGATCTTTACGCCAAAGCCTCGGCGCTGATGGGCAAAGGCCAATATCGCGATGCCGTCGACGCATTCGCCGAAGCAGTGGCCACCCGCAACGAAATGGGCCGCCCCGACGTGCGACGCCTGCTCGTGACAAAGGTGCTGTCAATCTCAAAGGCCCAGAACGAAGTCAAATCTCTCAAAGAGAAACTCGCCGCTTACGAAAAGCGGTTTGAAATGC